>CAYYTU010000012.1:0-30668 GCA_964474655.1 uncultured Anaerolineales bacterium | reverse complement strand
CGTCGTCTCTCACACGTCGTCTCTCACACGTCATCCCTCATCCGTCGTTGGCTTCGAAGATCTGCGGCAGCTCGACCTCTTCGCCCAATAGCTGCTCCAGCGGGCCGGGCAGGGCTTCACGTCTCCACATCTCGTCTCGGATGGTAGATAGCGCCCGGGGAGCGATCCAGCCCTGCCGGGCGGCGTGCTGGGCCATCGCCAGGCTGTTGCCGGCCAGAACCAGGGTACTACCAGCATCGACGACCTCCGCCGCCAGCCGCTGGATCACGGCCCGTCGCTTCGCGTCGCCGTCGACGTCGCGGATGTAGACCGCCTGGATGCGCTCGCCGTATTGCTGAACGATCTCGTGGTAGACCTCCGGGTCCTCCTCCCCGCTGTCGCCGATCAGGATGAACGGCAAGTCGGTGTAGAGATCGAGGATCTGGCGGATGTGCTTCAGCTTATGGCGGCGCTGCCGGGTCGGCAACAGCTCGTCCCGGTAGATCCCCCAGTTGCGCAGATGGAGCACCGGCCCGACGGGAATCTCGTTGATGGCGAAGAAATCGACCAGCAGGTCGTAGAAGTTCCAGGGGCTGTTGGAGACGTAGAAGAGCGGATTCCGCGTCTCCCCGTCCGGCCCGGCGTACAGCGCACGATAGAAGCCCGCCACGCCGGGCAACGGGAGCCGGGTCTGCGCGTTGCTCAGGAAGACGGTGCGGACCATCTGCAGGAAGTTGCTGACATCGGTCTGGATGACCGTGTCGTCGATGTCGCTGATCACGCCGAAACGGGCGCTGGACGGCGGGATCAGCACCTGCCCGGTGGCCCGGACCGGCCCCTCCTGCCACCGCGATAACGGCTCCCGCAGCTCGATCTCCACCGGCTGCCACATCCGCCCGTTGGACACCGGCCGAGCGGGCTCGATCCAGAGCTCGAACATCCCCTCCTCGTCGGCCTCGACCGCCCGCTCCGCCCCCTGGCACCGGGCCACCAGCCGCGCGTGCGGAACCTCGCAGCTGGTAACGCGCTTATACATATTGACCAGGTTGTCCCACCAGCTGTCTTCCTCGCTCGGCGGCCGGACGCCGCGGTCTTCCAGCACGCGGCCCTTGAGATACAACCGATCGCGCCGCCCATAACTGTGGTAAGGCACGACCTTGATCGGCCCTGGCCCGCCCAACAGGTAGTACAACCGATACTTCAGGGCGTCGTACCGCTTCTCTATGGCCCTGATCGGAGGTGCTAAAATGCGTTGCCAGTCTGTCATTGCTCGCTTATCGGGATGGGCGTCGGGGGATTATAGCGAGATGCTGACGTACTCGGTCGCGTGGCCAATGCGCCTGAGATCGTCAAAAAGGTAAGCGTGCAGAACGTAAAAACCTTCTTCCTCTGGAGTAAAATGAGCCGTATACTGGGCAGTTTCACCAGGTCCGAGCGGCGCAGTAGCGACTTTATCCAGCGAGACTGATTCTCCACTCGGCTTTTCCAGCCAGAACTCCAAAATCAAACCGGTGCTGGGCACGATGCCCCGCAACGTAGCTTCGCACGTGATTGGCTCTCCTATCTGTGGATACGGTTCAGTCAACGCGAAGAGACTGACCAGCTCGACCATCTCTTCGCCGACGACGATCCGCTGAGCCGGGGATTCCCAGTGGAACGGCTCTTGACCCCATCGCCCGTCCAGCGAGACATAGACGCTGCTAGCCTGCTGGGCCGTGATGCGATAATGGAGCTGCGCTTCCTCGCCCGGTTCCAGTTCCGCCAGGTACTTCTCCGGCTCTTGAACGTCGATGCTGTACGTATCGAGACTGTTCAGCCGCACATTCAGCTCGGTCAGCGCTTCGTCACCGAGGTTTTCGATGGTAACGGTCAACCAGCTATCACCACTTTCCACACTCCGCGGACTCAAGCTGTATCGAACAGGATATTTGGCAGCCATGTTACACAACCTCCTCGTGTGTCTCACTCATTGGTAAGTCCAAACTGAAAGGGCATTGCTTCGTCTCCATCACTGCTCTTGAGATTCTTGATCGGACGGCTCATCCGATGGCGGTGTTTCCTCCGGGAACGATTCAGGCGGCGCGGGAGTGGCAATCTCTTCCTCTTCTAGGCCGGGGACATCCTCGACGTCCGGCTCCACCGTCACGTCGCCGGCCGGGACGTTGCCGTAAAGATACGCCCCGCTGTCGGCGTCGTCCCGGTAGTCGCGCGGCTTGACGTCCTCCGGTTCGATGGGCTGGCTCGGCGTCGGGGTGACCACCGTCTCTGGCCGCGGCTTCTCCTCCACGGGGGCCGTCGGGCCGGGAATATCGCGCACGGCGGTATGAAACTCGGCCATAAGCGTCTCGATCTGCTCGGCGAAGCCGGGATCGGCCTCGACCAGCGCCTCCAGCATGCCGGTCAGATCGGCGGCGTCGGCCTGCGGGTTCTGCTGGAACTCCTCCCACACCGCGGTGTAGCGCAGATCGTCCTCCAGTTGCGTCTCCAGCACCTCGGTCATATCGCGCACGGCGATCAAAGCCCGCTCGTTGTAGTGGGCCTGGAACGCATCGTCGTCGCTCTGGGCATATTCCGTCAACAGCTGTACAGCGTCTGCTATCGTCATCATCTCTCCCTTTCGCTAACGCGTCTCCTGCACTTTTCAAATTTTCGAGGAGCAGAGACTTCGGAAGTCTTAAATGTAGTTTGCGAGCCTAATTTGGAAGCAAAGCGAGTTTATCTCGCGTCCAAAATCCTCGACGACAGACTTCCGAAGTCTAGAATCGCTACATTAGTGGGAACTAAGCTCTAATGCGTCTCGCCAATCACGCGGGTAACCCGTCGATCTGCTTCAGCACCTGACCGACGACCCAGGGAATGAAGCTCATGCCGAGCACCAATCCCCAGCCCGCGGCGTCCGGATTCTCCACCTGCATCAGGTCCGCCAGGCCCGGCACGTAGACCGCGATCAGCAGCAGGACAGTGCAGAGCCCCAGCGCCCCCCAGACCCACGGGTTTTGCGTGACGTCGTTGCGCACGAACCGCGAACCGGCATCGCGCATATTGAACACGTGCCACAGCTGACCGAAGGCCAAGGTCAGGAACGAGATCGTGACCGCTCGACTCTGGTCCATACCCAGCCAGAGCAGGGCCAGGGCCAACGCCCCCAGCACCGAGACCGTGATGACGCCGCTGTAGCCGACGATGGAGAGCCAATGCTGCCGGGTCAGAATTGGTTCGTCGGGATCGCGCGGGGGGCGCTCCATCAGGCTGGGATCGCCCTCGCCCACGCCCAGCGCCAGCGCCGGGAAGACGTCCGTGACCAGGTTGAGGAACAGGATCTGGAGCGGCAGGATCGGCAGCGGCGCACTGACGAGCGAAGCCAGGCCCACGATCATAATCTCCGCCACGTTGCAAGAGAGCAGGTAGAGCACGAACTTCCGGATGTTGTTGAAGATCGCGCGGCCCTGCTCGATGGCGGCGACGATGGTCGAGAAGCGATCGTCCTTGAGCACCATATCGGCGGCCTCTTTGGCGACCTGGGTGCCGCGCTCGCCCATCGCCACGCCGATGTCGGCCTTCTTGAGCGCCGGCGCGTCGTTCACGCCGTCGCCCGTCATCGCCACGATGGCGCCGCTCTCCTGGTGAATGGCGATCAGATTGAGCTTCTGCTCCGGACTGACCCGGGCGAAGATGGACGAGCGAAGCATCCGCTCGTGCTCCTCGTCGCTCAGGACCTTGAGGTCCTTCAGGTCGCCGCCGTGGATCACCTGGTCGTCATCCAGCGGTCCATCATCGTCCACCAGGCCGACGGCCTGCGCCACGTTGCGGGCCGTGGCCGCCTGGTCGCCGGTGACCATCACGACCTTGACGCCGGCGCCCTTCGCGCCCCGAATCGAATCGCGCACCTCGCTGCGCGGCGGATCGAGCAGTGCGTCGAGCCCCAGGAACGTCAGCCCGTCGTAGGGATCGGCGTCCTCTGTCTCGGCGGTCTTGGACGCCACCGCGATCACGCGCAGCCCCTGCTCGGCCATCGCCTGGTTCCGCTCGATCCATCGCTGGCGCTCCTCGTCGGTGAGCTCGCGCCGCCCGTCGGCGGTCAAGACGTGCGAGGAGGCCGCGATGACCGGCTCCAACGCACCCTTCACCGCCACGCGGTAGCCAGCGTCCTCCCGGCGCTCGTGGAGGGTGGCCATCATCTTGACCTCCGGGTCGAAGGCGACCTCGCGCACCTCCGGCAGCTCGTCGGTCAGGTCCTGCCGATCGATGCCGGCCTTGGCCCCGGCGACCAGCAGCGCCACCTCCGTCGGCTCCCCGACGGCCGCCTGCTCATCGTCCGGCTCGTGCTCGGGCAGGGCGGCGTTGTTGCACAGCACCCCGACCTCCAGCGCCTGCCGGAGGACGTCGTGCTGGGCGGGATCGATGGTTTCACCCTCGCGGCTGAACGCGCCCTCCAGCTCCAGCCCCTCCCCGCTGACGTCGATCTGGTACGAGGTGTCGTCAGAAGCGGGCAGCGCGATGTGCGTGACCGTCATCCGGTTCTCCGTCAGCGTGCCGGTCTTATCGGTCAGGATCACGTTGGTCGAGCCGAGCGTCTCGACGGCCGAAAGGCGGTTGACCACGGCGTTGCGGCGCGCCATGCGCCACATGCCCCGCGCCAACGCGACGGTCGCCACGATGGGCAACCCCTCCGGGATGCTGGCGACGGCCAGAGCGATGGACGAGCGGATCATCAGCAGCAGCTCCCGCCCGGATACCACGCCCATCGCCGCGACCAGGGCCGCGATGCCGAGCGTGACCCAGATCAGGCGGTGACCGAGCTCGGACAGGCGCTGCTCAAGCGGCGTGATCTCGTCCTCGGCCTCCTCGACCAGCGACGAGATGTGGCCCAGCTCGGTGTCCATCCCGGTCGCCACCACGACGCCCTTGCCGGCGCCGCGGGTGACGGCCGTGCCCTTGAAGAGCATACTGGCCCGTTCCGCCAGCGGGATGTCGCCCTCAACCGGCGCGGTCTGCTTGCCGACGGGCACCGATTCGCCGGTGAGGGCCGACTCGTTGGCCTGGAGCTTCGACGCCTCGATCAGGCGCAGATCGGCGGTGACCACGTCGCCGCCATCCACGACCACGATGTCGCCGGGCACGATGGCCTCCGCGTCGATCGCCTCCACCTGGCCGTCGCGGCGGACCTTGGCCCTGACGCTGCTCAGCTGCTGGAGCGCCTCCATCGAGCGCACGGCGCGCAGCTCCGTCACGAAGCCGATGGCGGCGTTGATCAGAATCACCACGGCGATGGCGACGCCCTCCACCACCTCGCCAAAGGCGAAGGAGAGGATAGCGGCCGCGCCGAGCAGCGCGACGATGACGCTCTTGAACTGCTCGATCAGGATCTCCCAGGCGCTTCGGGGCTCGGTATCGCGCAGGCGGTTGTGCCCGTAGCGCTGGCGTCGCCGCTCGACCTCCGCAGCGCTGAGCCCCTCGTCGGGCGAGACGTCCAGCGCCTCCAGGATCGCCTCGCTGGAGCGCGTCCAGGGCTGCTCTAGCCCCTTGTTCGGTTCTCGTTGCGCCTCTGTCGATTGGTCCTTTTCTTGGGTTTGCTGGTTCATCGGTTATCGTACTTCACGTTAGGTGACCTCTTGGCTCTCATCGGTTCAATACGTATGGGGTCGCCCAAAACGAAAGGCTTTACTTTCGACGTTTATCGAGCCGAACATATAGAACTAAATACTCTGAGTTCCATTACGCTCGACAAGACGAGTATATGCTCGTAGCCAGCAATGGCGGGTAGGCTGCTTCATTGTCTCTACGACGGAGGATTACTTGCAAGCGCGTCCTTCTTCCCCCGTCAGCTCCTTGGTGTTCGCCGCAGCCAACCTGCCCTACATCGTTCAAGCGTGCTGATGAAGTATAGATAGCCCCTCTCGCCAACGTGTAGGGCGGGTTTCCATACCTGCCAAGGCTACCCGCTCGGAATCTCTCACGCCAGCATCGCCTGCAAGGTCCGCGCGTTCTGGACGGCGTAGCCGGCCTCGTCGTTATCGAAGTAGCAATAGACGTCCTTCCCTTGCCGCCGCCAGGTGGAAAACGTCCCGGCCCATCCCGCCAGCGTCTCGTCGCTGTAGGAACCGCGGTACGCGCCGTGGGGGCCGTGCAGCCGCACGTAGACGAAGTCGGCGGTGACGCGCCTGGGCGATTGCCGGCCCTTGAAGTCGTAGATGCAGAGCGCGGCGTTATGCGCCTCCAGCAGCGCGTAGGCCTCGTCGTTGAGCCAGTCCGGATCGCGCAGCTCGAAGGTGTAGCGATGCCCCGGCGGCAACACCGCCAGGAAAGCGGCCAGACGCTCGCGGTTGAAGTGCCAGTTCGGCGGCAGCTGGAAGAGAATCGGGCCCAGTTTGTCGCCCAGCGCCTCAATGCGGCTCATAAACGTCGCCACCGGCTCCTCCGGGTCCTTGAGCTTCTTCATATGCGTGATGTAACGGCTGGCCTTGACCGCGAAGACGAAGTCCTCCGGCGCGGTCGCCCGCCAGCGCTGCAGCGTCTCGACCGCCGGCAGCTGGTAGCGTGAAGACGTTGGAGGTGGCCTCCAGCAGCGGTTCGCCGGTCGCTGCGGTCACCATCCAGCGCTGCTCCGGTTCGGCGTAGGTGGGAATGGCGAGCGTGGTGGTCAAGTGGCCCGTGTCACCGGTCCGCTCGCTGTACGCGATGCCCGATCCACCGCCCTCCTGCTCCACGCCCAGCTGGATCCCCTTGTCGGGCGGGAACCCCTTGACGGTGACCTCGATCTCGGTGCCTGGCGGCCCGCTCGTGGGCGCAATCGACACCGACGGGGGCATCGGCGTCGGCGAAGGTTTCGGTGTCTCCGTCGGCGCGGCTGTCGGTGTGGCAGTTGGTGTGGCTGTCGGCGCCGGACGGGTTGCCGTCGATGTGAGCGTGGGCGTGGGCGTCGGCTCACTCTGGATGCCAGCGCAACTCACCACGATCAATGATAGCGTCACAACGGTCAAAAGCTTCAATATCTTCGCTAGCGTGTTCATATTAGGCTCTGACCCTCCTTGAGGCTTGCTTTTGTGTGCCTTGGACACGGTCGGTGCTTATCCAGCTAAACGGACGCTTGCTCGCTTTGGTGCTCGCTTCGCCACTGGTCCATCAGCGCCATCACCTCGCTATCCGGCACGTCGTACCAGTTCTCGTAGACCTGGGCCACGGCGCGGAAGTATCTGGGTGTCTCCAGAACCACTATCTCGTCGACTTTAGCGTCGATCTCCGATGCTACTTTTCCGCTGGCGACGGGCACGGCTACCACAATGGTATCCGCCTCGTGATGCTTACACAACTTGATCGCGGCCCGCATTGTCGAGCCCATCGCGATGCCGTCATCGACCAAGATCACGGTTCGGCCAGCGATGTCCGGCAGTGGCTCACCCTGCCGGAGCACAGCTTTCCGGCGCTCGATCTCCGCTCGCTGCTCCTCGATGATGCGGTCAACGGTCTCCTGCGAAACCCAACGGCGGGCATCCTCCAGGATCATGGTGCTGCCTTCCTCCACGACGGCCCCGAACCCGGCCTCCGGCTGATCGGGGTAGGGCAGCTTCCGCGCGATCAAGAGCGAGAAGTCCGCGTCCAGATAGTCAGCGACCTGATACCCAACCTCGACGCCGCCGCGCGGAATGGCGAGGATGAGCACTTCTTCATCCCTGTAATGTTCCAGGGCACGGGCTAACTGTTCGCCAGCATCCTTTCTATCTCTGAACATACTGCCTCCCTCTATGCAAGCGTACGATCAACACATCATATAACTATAACGAAAAGCGGGGCGTATCAATGACGGACCAAGTGGGGAACTGCTTTGAGTTTCGTTGGAGAATGTTGGACTTGGGTTAGCAGCTGGCTGGCGGGAGTGATATCCGCTTACCCAACGCAAATCCAACCTTCTTCAACCCGGCCCAAAGAGAAACCCAACGGAACTCCATACCAAGATCTGAACACATGTGGTATTCTAAGCGGTAGGTGCATGCATTGAGCCTCTAGTGGCGCTCGCCCAGGCGTCGAACGAGCACACAGAGGCCAATGCGTAAGGCTAGAATCATTAAAAGGAGGATTAAGAAATGCTCAAGCGAACAAGCAGGATTATGATAGGTGCCCTGGTAGCCGTGAGTATGCTACTGGCAGCTTGCGGGCCAGGCGTACCAGAAGAAGTCCCAATTGAAGAACCAACAGAAGAAGCGATAGAGGAGCCGACCGAAGAGCCGGTAGAAGAGCCAACCGAGGAACCCACAGAAGAGCCCACGGAGGAGCCAGAAAAGCCCCTCGAAGGCGAGACAGTCAGCGTCATCGCAGTTTGGGGCGGCGACGAGCAGGAGAGCTTTAGGGCTATGATCGAGCCGTGGGAGGATGAGACGGGAGCCGAAGTGGAATATGAGGGCACCCGCGACCTCAACGCAGTGCTGACCACGCGCGTCGAGGGCGGCAACCCGCCCGACATCGCCGGTCTACCCGGCCCGGGTCAGCTACGCCAGTACGCCGAGGAAGGCCATCTGGTGGACCTGAGCACCTTTATGGATATGGACGAGATGCGCCAGGCTTATGACGAGTCCTGGCTGGAGCTCGCCAGTCACGAAGGTGGGCTCTACGGCCTCTTCACCAAGGCAGCGGTCAAGAGCTTGGTCTGGTACAATCCACCGGCGTTTGAGGATGCCGGTTACGAGATCCCCGAGACTTGGGATGGGATGATCGATCTCTCCGATCAGATGGTGGAGGATGGCACCACGCCATGGTGTGTTGGGCTGGAGAGCGGCGCCGCCAGTGGTTGGCCGGGCACCGACTGGATCGAGGATATTATGCTGCGCACTGCCGGGCCTGAAAAATATGACCAATGGCGCAAGCACGAGATTCCGTGGACCGATCCGGCGGTCAAGAATGCCTGGGAGATGTTCGGGCAGATCGTGACCAACGATGAGTACGTCAACGGTGGCATGACTGGCGTCCTGGCGACGAACTTCGGCGAATCCCCCTATCCGATGTTTGAGGATCCGCCGGGCTGTTACATGCATCGGCAGGCCACTTTCATCGAAGGCTTCATCACCGATCAGTATCCGGATCTGGATGCCGAGGAGGACTATGACTACTTCGGCTTCCCGCCGGTGGAAGAGGAGTACGGCACGCCAGTGCTGAGCGCTGGCGACCTGTTCGGCATGTTCAACGATACGCCGGCGGCCCGTTCGCTGATGGAGTGGCTGGCTTCGGCCGAGGCGCAGCAGATCTGGGCGGAGCGCGGTGGCTTCATCTCGCCCAACAAGAACGTGGATCCGGACGTCTACCCCAATCCAATCCTCGGGCAGGCGGCTGAGCTGTTGACCACGGCCGAGGTCGTGCGCTTCGACGCCTCGGACCTGATGCCTTCCTCAGTCAACGACGCCTTCTGGGCCGGCGTGTTGAAATACGTCGAGAACCCGGACGAGCTGGATCAGATACTGGAGGACATCGAAGCAACTGCTCAGGAAGCCTACGAGGAGGAGCAAACCGACTAAACCTCAAGCGAGCTTCCCGAAAGCCCAGGACGGTTCCTGGCGCTTTCGGGAAGGTCCAAAACCAAGGAGGATCTATGCTGACGAAGAAGGGTGGTATTCGCCCCTGGTTATACATCATCCCGGCGCTGCTGCTACTGATAGTATTTCTGATCTATCCCTCACTCGACACCTTCCGGCGCAGCCTGCTAGGCCCCAACTCGGAGGCGTTTGTGGGGCTCAGGAACTATATCTACGCCTTCACCGCCGATCCGATGAAAACTGCCTTCAAGAACAACTTAATCTGGCTGATCTTATTCACATTCTTCACCGTGGTAGGGGGCTTGATCATCGCCGTGTTGGTGGACAAAGTGGACTATGAGCCGTTAGCCAAAGCGATCATCTTCTTGCCCCAGGCGATATCCTTCGTGGGAGCAGGCGTTATCTGGAAGTTTGTTTACGATTATAACTCCAACGTGGGGCTACTGAACGCTCTACTGACATTTATCTTTCCCGATAAGAACCCGATCGGCTGGCTGGTCAACTCCGATATATCGACCTATGCCCTGATCGTGACCGGCATCTGGATGTGGACCGGATTCGCGATGACTATCCTCTCGGCCGCGGTCAAGAGCATACCGGACGAGATCATCGATTCGGCTAAGGTCGACGGTGCGAACGAGTGGCAGATATTCTGGCGCATCACCGTGCCGATGATCAGCTCCACCATCGCCGTCGTGACCACCACGATGGTCATCAACGTCTTGAAGGTCTTCGATCTCGTCTACGTGATGACAGCCGGGCGCTACGAGACCAACGTGATCGCCAATCAGATGTACAAAGAGCTCTACATCAACCGGCAGAACGGCCGGGCTAGCGCCATCGCAGTGGTGTTACTGGCGGCAATCGTGCCGGTTATGCTGGTCAATATCCGCCGCTTCCAGATCCAGGAGGCCAGACGATGAAACAGAAGTTTTCTGATCTTCTTTCCAGTTTCCCTCTCCACGTCGCGATCATCACCATTGCTTTTATCTGGATGACGCCCTCAACGGGCGTACTGATCAATTCCTTGCGCCCCCCCCAGGCAATCAAGTCGAGCGGCTGGTGGTCCGTGTTCCGCACCCCTTTCGACTTCACACAATGGACGATGGAAAACTACGCCACGGTTCTATCGACCGAGGGGTTGGCGCGTTCGTTTCGCAACAGCTTGCTGATCGCAATCCCGGCCACCATCTTCCCCATTATGATCGCCGCCTTCGCGGCCTACGCTTTCGCCTGGATGAAATTCCCCGGGCGACGGGTCCTGTTCTCAATCGTGGTGGGCCTGCTGGTGGTGCCGCTGCAGATGACGTTCGTGCCTATCTTCTCGATGTTTAACAAGTTGGGCCTGAATGGAACCTTCATCGCCATCTGGCTCGCGCACACCGGGTACGGCCTGCCGTTCGCGATCTATCTGCTGCGTAACTTCTTTGGCTCGCTTCCCAAAGACCTCTTCGAATCGGCGTTCCTGGATGGCGCCTCTTACCTGACGGCGTTCTTCCGCCTGGCGCTGCCGCTTTCGGTGCCCTCGCTCGCCTCACTCGCGATATTCCAGTTCTTGTGGGTGTGGAACGACCTGCTGGTGGCTTTGATCTACCTGGGGGGACGGCCCAACGTGGCGCCGCTGACGGTCCGAGTGGCGAACCTGGTGAACTCTCTCGGCGCCGATTGGCATCTGTTGCCGGCAGCTGCTTTCATATCTATGATCCTGCCGCTCTTGGTTTTCTTCAGTATGCAGCGGTACTTCGTGCGTGGCATCCTGGCTGGTTCGGTCAAAGGATAGATCCCAAACAAGCGGCGATCCTGACGATATAGTTGGGACCGCTATCCCTTTCCCTAAGAATCCCCTAGGGGTTGATTTTTCCACGTCCAACGCACTTCGCTTTGAAGCCAACGGTCGAGAGACGCCCAAAATCAGAACGCATCGGCTTCCCAGGTTTTTGTAAGTGCGTTGCACCTCTGGTTAGAAGACGATAAGCTCTGTCTTTTCAGCGCGTCGATTCAGGCCACCGATAGGATTTTCTCCACCATCGCCGGGTCGTCCCTCAGGAGGCCGGCTGACGGGAGGCGTTCGAGGAGCGTGGCCCAGGCCGCGTTCTTGGCGAATACCGTCTGGAAGATGGGCAATGCTTCATCGACACGTCCTATATCGGCCAGGGTGACCGCGTGCCAGAAGGGCATCTCCTCGACGTCGGGGGCCATTTGGGCGGCGGCGCGATACTCGCGTAATGCTTCTTCCGTCTGGCCCTCTCCCAGCAGCTCGTCGCCCCGGTTCATGCGCTCGTAGGCCCGATGGCGGGTGATCAGCCGCCGCAGCTCCTGGATCGGCGTGGCGTGATCTTCCACGCGCAGATCCATCACCGTGTCCGCCCAGGGGCGACCGCTGGCTTCACCTTTCACGATCAGAAGCGCCGTGCTCTGTCGCCCCCGGATGTCTCCGCCGGCGGTCTGACCGGCCTCCAGGCTCGCCAGCATACGCGCGGCGAGGTCGCCTCGGGCGTTGCGATAGCCGTGGGCCATCGCGGGCCAGATCTCCGGCGAGGCCATCATGTTGGCTTGTACGGAGAAGTTTTTGCCGATCTCGTGCCCGGCGTCGGCGATGCAGCGTGCACCGGTATGGGCTGCCACGCGCCCCTGGGCGTCTATCATCGCTACTTGGCGGACCTCGCGGTTCTCGTCGGTTGCCAGGAGCGCTTTCAGAGCCTCGAACGCGGATTTCTCGCCGCGCATCAGGTCGAGCCCCAGCGGGCCGTAGCTGACCTCAACCAGCGCCTGGGTAGCCACAGCGCCGACGCCAGGCTCGGCCCAGGTCACTACCGAGCCAACCGAGAACCAGTGCGATTGGACCGCTACGCCCATCTCGCCGCTTTCGGGGTCGCGGGCGACGATGGAGAATGTGTGAACTAACTCGGAAGGGGAAAAGGTGCTTTTTCTCATCTTACCTCCAGCATCTGTCTTCTGCCTTATGCGTTGGTCAGTATAGGCTATTCCCCGTCGAAAGTCAAAGATCAGCACCCAGATTGGGGTTTCGAAGCGAGTCGCCTGCGAAAGCGCCTTCAATGCCACAGAGTGTGCTCAGATGTGAACAAGGCAAACGAAGCGGGCTCAGTAAGCGCGTCTGTAGGCAAATGCGTCTAGGGTGCTTTGGACCTGCTTCGTTTGCCCGGCTTGCGTCTCGGCTTGCATCTTGTCCCTCTCGGGGTACAATGAGGTGGCAACCAGACTCGAGGTACGGGACTGGCGCTTGTGGTAAGGAGACAACGTATGATCCCATTAAGGGATAACATCCCTTCCCGTCGTTTTTCCATCGTCAATACGATTTTGATCGCCCTCAACGTGTCGGTTTTCCTGTTCGAAGGTTTGCTATTGGGGCCGGAGCAACAGCGGGAGTTCGTCACTGCCTGGGGGCTAGTCCCGTCCAGGTTCTGGCGGGAAGGCGGGCTGCACAACTGGGTCACATTGTTGAGTTCGATCTTTATGCACGGCGGCTGGTGGCATCTGATCTCCAATATGCTCGCGCTCTACATCTTTGGCGATAATATTGAGGATCGCGTCGGGCACGTTATTTATATCGTGTTTTACTTCCTCAGTGGGCTGGCGGCCAGCTCTGCTCATCTGGTGGTTTATTCGCAATCGCCAATCCCGACGGTGGGAGCCAGCGGCGCTATCGCCGGTGTGTTGGGGGGCTATCTTGTGCTTTACCCCCACGCTCGTGTTCTCACTTTGGTGCCTGTCTTCTACTTCCTGCGCATGGTAGAGATTCCGGCTATGATCTATCTGGGATTCTGGTTTATCTCTCAGCTCTTCAATGGTCTCTTTGCCTTGACTGCTGTCGATGTCTTCCAGGGCGGTGGGGTGGCTTGGTGGGCGCATATTGGCGGCTTTGTCTTTGGCGTGGTTGTGATTCGGCTTGTCGCTTCCCGTAACTCCTACGAATATGCCGGTCGGTATCATCCCTGGCATGATGATCGCTGGTAATTCGCTTCGTTTATCCTCTTTCGCTCTCCTATGAAAGCGCACCCGTCGACCGGCCTCCTGGTTCTTCTTCTCATCCTCATCCTTTTGCTGTTGGGCTCCGTGTTGGCCTTTGAGTTTTATTACGCCGAATCGATCTACCCCGGCGTTTGGGTGAGGGGCGCGGACGTGGGAGGCTGGCCTGCCGAAAAAGTTGCCTCCGATTTGGCGAATGCTCTCGGGCTTGATGAGCCGCTGGTGACGCTGCAGGGGCCAAGCCGATCCTGGCAAGTGCGACCATACGATCTGGGTCTGAGCGTCGATGTGCAGGCCACGCTGGAAGCGGCCCATCGTCGGGGCCGTGGTGGATCGGGAATCGAGAAGTTGGTATCCCACTTGGTGTTGTTAGTCAGCGGTGAGGAGATCGCCCCCGTGCTCGTCTACGACGAATCAGTGGCTCGAACCTATCTGGAGACGCTGGCCGAGCAGATTGACGAATCTCCCACCGCAGCGCAGCTTACGTTCGAAGGCCTCAGGCCTGTGATTGAGCCGGCGACCTCTGGTCGTCAGCTGGATGTGGCGGGGACTCTGGAGAAGTTGATGCCGGCGTTGAGGCGCTTGGAACCGGTCGAGGTGGATCTGGTCGTGCGCGATCTCCGGCCCCCGGTGACGGATGCTGCCCCGGCCCGTTCCGAAGCTCAAGCGCTGCTCAGTGGTCCGCTCACGCTGGAGCTTTCTGACCCGCGTGAGAATGATCCCGGGCCCTGGGAGCTTCCGCCGGAGCAATTGGTCACGATGTTGGAGGTTTACGCTGTGGGTGAAGCTTTGCACACGCGCTTGAGCGCCGATGCGCTGCGCAGCTTCCTCCAGAAGCAGGCCCCCGCGCTGGCGGTTGACCCGGTCAATGCTCGTTTCCACTTCGACGACGCGACCAGCGAGCTGGTGCCAGTTGAGCCCAGCGAAGAGGGACGCGTGCTGGACGTGGAGGCCAGTGTGGCGGAGATCGTGCAGGCGACGGAGGTTGGCGAGCGACAGGTGCCACTCCTGGTGAAGGCTGTCTCGCCTCCCTATTCCGATACGATCACGGCCGAGGAGGCGGGTATCGTGGATCTGGTGGCCGAGGGCGAATCCTACTTCATCGGTTCGCCGTCGGGGCGGGATCATAACATTCGTCTGGCAGCGACCAAATTCGATGGCATTATTATCCCACCGGGGGAGACCTTCTCCTTCAATCACTACCTGGGTGAGGTGAGCGCCGAGGAGGGCTACGAGGAATCCTACATTACCGCGGGCGAGCAGCTGGCGGTCGAGCCGGGTGGGGGCATCTGTCAGGTTTCCACCACCGTTTTCCGCGCTGCCTTCTGGGGTGGTTATCCTATCGACGAGCGTTGGGCGCACACTCAGCGCATCGGTTACTACGAGCTGCGCGGAGGCGACGTGGGATTGGATGCCACCGTCTATTCTCCAAGGGTGGACTTCAAGTTTACCAACGATCGCGCTTTCCCGCTGTTGATTGAGACCGAGATCAACGAGGCGGCTCACCGCTTGGCTTTCCGCTTCTACTCCACCGACGATGGGCGCGAGGTGGAGATAGAGGGGCCGGAAATCACCGCTGAGACTGAGCCCGGCCCGCCGATCTATCAGCTGGATGAGGACATGGCGCCCGGCGCGGTGACCAGGTGGCAGTCGGCGGTGGATGGCCTGACGGCCACTATTGAGCGTCGAGTTTACGATGGAGACGATGAGTTGTTGTATCACGATACGTTCGTCAGTAAATATGAGCCGCGCCGCGCCGCTTATCGCTATGGCCCTGGCTATGAACCGCCGGAACAGGAGGAAGGAGCCTCGAACGGGGGCGAATAGGGATTGGGCCCGGCGTCAGCTGGGCCTGTGATAGTATTGGGAGGTTTATTGGTGTTTCGACGGCGAGGTCAGAATCGACTGAGGCTTATCTTCGCGGCCTTTGTGGTCATGGTAGCGATTTCTGCCTGTGGAGCGCTTTCGGGCGAGGACGATCATAAAGCCAGGTACATGAGCGGACTGCGGGCTATCCTGCAGAACTATCAGGACGAGTTTGATGATCTGTCGGCGCTGGTGGCGGAAGCGCAGCAGGATCCGGAGGTGGCCTCGGATGAGGCGTGGCAGGTCGAGATGGACGAGGTGCTCGCTGCGATGCGATCGGGCAACAGTCAGTTGAGAGGTCTGAAGCCGCCGGAGGTGTGGGACGAGGGGCATGCCGAGGTGATCGAGGCGGCGGACTACTTCGACCAGGGGCTCGATTTACTGGAGCAGGCGCTCGAGGAGGAAGATGTTGAAAAGGTCGGTCAATCCCGGCAGCTGATGACGGCTGGCTTCAGAAGCATCAACGAGGGCGTGGATATGATGTTGGAGTAACTTGTCGGCACCTGCTAGCTATCAGGCAGTTTGGTAACGGATATGATTTTCCAGGCCAGAGGACAGCGAAAGTCATCCTGAGATGTTGGGCAAACGAAGCGGTTCTGGGGTAGCCCAGACGCATTAGATTGCCTAAAGTCACGTTTATCGAGCGTATCGTCCCCAGCTTCGTTTGCCTTGTTTGCGCTTTAAGGACGTTCTGTGGTCTTGAGGGCATTTTTGCTGAGCGACCTGCTTCGAAATCCCAAGTATCCAGTAGATAGGTCCGGCAGTCAAGACGACCTTCTCCCCCTCTCATTGACACATACATCGTCCTGTGTTAAACTGCCTTTCGTTCCGTGATTGTGGTTGGAGGAAAACGATGAGAGATTTTACTTCCAGGTTGAAAGAAGGTCCTGTCATCGTAGCCGATGGCGCGATGGGCACGATGTTGCAGCAAGCGGGCTTGCCCAGCGGCCAATCCCCGGAAGGCTGGTTGCTGGAGAACTCCCAGGCGGTCTACGATGTCCACCGCGCCTACATTGAATCGGGCTCCGATATGGTCTTGACCTGCACCTTCGGCGGGTCACGAACGAGGTTGGCCCAGTATGAGCTTGACGACCGTGTGGTGGAGGTAAACCGACGAGCGGTCGAGATCGCTCGCGAGGCCGGCGGCGACGAGACCTACGTGGCCGGCGACATTGGCCCGCTGGGCGAGTTCCTGGAACCGCTGGGCACGCTTGCCTACGACGAGGCCGTCGATATCTTCGCCGAGCAGGCCTCGGCGCTGGCGGAGGCTGGCGTCGATGTCCTTTACATCGAGACGATGGCCGCTCTGGAAGAGGTGAAAGCCGCAGTCGAGGGAGCACTCCAGGTTGCGAACGGGACGCCCGTCACCGCTACGCTCTCCTTTGATACACACGGTCGGACGAATATGGGCGTCCGACCGCAAGAGGCCGCCCAAATTCTGGCCGAGCTGGAGGTGCCCGCCCTGGGCGCTAACTGCGGCGCAACGCTGGACATGTCCCTCAAGGCGGTGAAGATTATGCACGACACAGCGCCAGCCACACCCCTCATCGCCAAGCCGAACGCGGGGAAGCCGCGCCTGGTCGGCGATGAGGTAGTCTACGACGCCACGCCGGAGGGTATGGCCGAGTATGCACAGAAGTTCGTCGCGCTAGGCGCGCGAGTCGTGGGCGGGTGCTGTGGTTCGACGCCAGAGCATATCGCTGCTATCGCCCAGGCAGTGCAATCGTGAATCCGGAGGGGCTTGAAACCTAGCTCGGAGCACGCACAGGAGGCTACACCTGGCGCCGGTAAATCCGATGGCGCTTGTACCATTCGCCGCCGAGAGCCTCCACCTCCCCTCTGCTCTCCACGTTATTCTCCGCTACTTGCACCAGATCGGCGTGCTCAAACCCGAACTCAGACACGCTCTTGGTCAGCTCGGTGTAGAGCACGGCATTGGCGCCCACCCCCTGATGCACCGGCAGCAACCCCACGCCATTGAAGTTAGCCCACTTGGTGCGCCGGAAGGCCATCAGAATATGGAACCAGCCAAAGGGCCACAATCGCCCGTTGGCCCGCTGAATGCCCGCGGAAATATCCGGATAGCCCAGCACAAAGCCTACCACCTCCTGGCCTTTCATCACCAGCTTGACCAGTCGAGGATCGACGATGGTCAACAGTCGTTCAGCGATAGCCTCAATCTCCGCATCCCCCACCGGATAATAGCCCCAGACATCGGTGAAAGCCTCGTTATTCACCCGTTGGATCTCCGGCACCCAGCGGCGCAGTTCGGACTTGCTGCGGAATGACTTGATCCAGAACCCGCGTCTCTCTTTAACTTTCTCTGCGACGTCGTAAAAGCGCCGGGGCAGCTCGTAATCTCCGCTTAGATGGGCGGAAAGATAGTCGATCTCCTTCTGGAACCCCATCGTCTCCATAAACGCGGGGTAATAGGGGTAATTGTAGGGGATGCCCATGGCCGGCCGATGCTGAAAGCCCTCGATCAGCATGCCGTGTCCATCGGCGCGGAGGAGGCCGCGGGGGCCAATCAGCGTATCCAACTCGCGCCGACGCGCCCAATCGCACGCAGCCTCCAAGAGCGCACGTGCTACCTCCAGCTCCTCTATCACCTCGAAGTAGTAGAAGAAAGCCACCTGGATGTTGTGATAGGCGTTGTAGCGCCGATTCTCGTGCACTGTGATGCGGCCCAACACCTCGTCGTCGCGCTCGGCGACGAAGAAATCGGCCTCGGAGTGGCGGTAGAAAGGGTACTCGTCGCGATTCAAAACCATCTTCATATCGGTCACCATCGGCGGTACCCACTGAGGGCAATCACGGTAGAGATCGAAGGGAAACTTGACGAACCGATTGACGTCGCGGCGGTCCTCCGTCTCAACCCGGCGGATCTGCATAGTTCCGTTTCCGCTGATCTATTCCCGGACGAAGAAGGCTACGCCCAGAATGCCCGGCCCGCCGTGAGTCACGATGGCCGGCGGTACGTTCAAGATCGGCACCGATTCCAAGCCGAGTCGCGCGCATAGGTCGTCGGCCAGATCCTGGGCCTGCTCCGGCACGTCGGCGTGCATCACCGAGAGGTGTCCGCTGCCGTCCCCTGAGATCTGCTCCAGCACCAGCTCCTTGAGCCGGGCCACGGCTCGCCGCTGCGTCCGCTGCCGCTCGAACTGATCGACTTGCCCGTCACGCATCGTCAGGATGGGCTTGATATGGAGCACACTGCCCAGCAGCGCTGCCGCGCCGCCGATGCGCCCGCCCTTCGCCAGGTACTCCAGCGTGTCCACCAGGAAGTAGAGGCGACAGCGCGGGATGAGATCGCGCAGGCGAGCCTCGATGGCATCGGCGTCGAGCCCCTCCGCTGCCCACTCGGCGGCCAGGGTGACCAGTGTCGCCAGCGGGCTGGCGATGACGCGCGTGTCGATCACGCGGATATCGGCCTCCGAGAAGTCCTGCGCCGCCACCGTCGCCGAGCGCACGGTGCCGCTCACCTCGGTGGAAGGGTGAATGCACAGGATTGGCTCGCCGGTCGGAACCAGCCGCTCGAAAACCTGGGTGAAGAGCTCCGGCGGAGGCGCTGAGGTCTTGGGGAGCTCATCAGACGTTTGCAGCCGCTCCATAAACGAGGCGTGGTCGATCTCCGAGCCTTCTAAGTACGAATCCTCGCCAAATATAATCACTTGGGGGATGACAGGAATATTATACCGCTCTGCTACTTCGGCGGACAAACCAGCTGTCGTATCGGTAACAACGTGAACCACATTGACCTCTCTTTCATTTATAACGAAAGCATTCCAAACGCGGAGGCTATGATACCATAGAACAAATCGCTTGTCAGGTTGCAACTTGGGATTTCCGCTGGACTTGAAGCGATTTCGCGGTATACTTGGGAGCATTATGCATCGGCTCCATCTCTTTGTACCCCCAGTATCCCGTCAGGAGCAGCGTTGAATCCTTTGCTAAAGCTGCTTCTCGTCTTCATCGGCATCGTCGCCCTGTTAAGCCGTCGATGGAACTTGGGGTTGGTGCTCGTGCTTGCCTCGGTAGCCGTCGGGCTCCTCTTCGGTCATCCGCTCCCGCACGTCGGGCGTGACACGTTGCTTGCTACAATCGGCCCGTTGACGCTGCGTTTGTCCATCGCCATCGTGCTGATTATGACGCTAAGCGAGATCCTGAAGCAGACCGCCGGGCTCGAGGATATGGTGAAAGGACTACAATCGCTGGTCCCCAGCGGACGGATCGTCATCGCTGCGCTGCCGGCGCTGGTAGGCCTGTTGCCGATGGTGGGCGAGGCGATGTTCTCGGCGCCGATGGTGGACGAAGTGGGCGATCACATCGGCTTCAATCAAGAGCGCAAGACGTTCATCAACTACTGGTTCCGCCACATCTGGGAGTACGTCTTCCCGGTCTACCCCTCAATGATGTTGGGAGCAGCCCTGCTCGATTTCACCCCCCGACAGCTGGCCGAGGCGACCTGGCCTTTGACCGTGGCCTCGGCGACGAGCGGCGTTCTGTTCGGGCTGATCGGCGCGCCGCAGGAGCCGAGGGACGATGAGCCTTCCGCTACCTCCCGCGCCGAAAGCGCTCGCACCCTGGCTTCCAGCATCTGGCCCATCGCACTGGTCATCATCCTCTCGCTGACCCTGCCCATCGACGAGCGTGTCAGCTTGGTCGTCAGCCTAGTTGTGACCATCACGTTGACGATGGCGGCCAAACACGTCCCGCTGGACGACCTGGGGACGATCCTCCGTCATCACATCCCCTGGGAGACGATCGTCGTGCTCTGTGGGGCGCTCATCTTCCGGCGGGTGCTGGATAACAGCGGCGCTGTCGTCGCCGTCTCCAACGCCCTGATCGCGCTGCACATCCCGCTGGCGCTGGTGGCCTTCACGGTCCCCTTCATCGCCGGGCTGCTGACCGGGCTTTCGATGGCGGCCTTCAGTATCGGCTTTCCCGTCGTGATGCCGCTCGTGACCGCCGGAGGCGGCGCGGTCGCGCCCGCTTGGGCCGTCTGGCTGATGGCCGGCGGTTTCCTGGGCGTCCTGCTCTCCCCGCTTCACCTCTGCCTCAGCCTGACCCGCCTCTACTTCGAGGCCGAATGGAGCCCCATCTACCGCCGCATCGCGCCGTCGGTCCTCAGCGTTGCCGCCGTCGCCACCGCCATCCTGCTGCTGACCTGACGCGTCACCCTCGGGCACAGTCGGGAGACCGGCCCGAGCAGCGCTCACCAAACTGAACTGATACCTAAACCGAACAGTGTTGGGGGCTTTTGGGCAAACCCAGTGGGGCTTTTCGGCAAAGTCAAGTTGCCCATGCAGTTTGGAAAGGCTTTCTATGCTCCTTGGACAGGTTTTCCAGCCCCACCAAGGGCGTAGGGCAGATTTGCCTGGGGTTGATGAATTGCCCGACCGCCACATAGCACCTCTGGAGAGCCTTGGAACCGCTACGATTTCCCGTCGAGGCCCCTACTTGTCAACTCGTTAACTCTATGTTAAAAATAACGCCATAAAGGAGATATATGGCGACGATTCCACCAAGTGTATTGAAGAAGCTATACGTCGAAGGCTCGCTAAGGGCCGAATCCTCGTGCTTCACTTTCGATCTCAAAAACCTTGTCGCTCCGGCGACCATCGTCGGCTTCAATACGCTCCAGGTGGACGGTGAAGCAGTAAACCCTCAGCAAGTGACCGTCGTGCCCCCTAACGGCAACGTTATCCCGATAGAGGAGATTAAGCAGAATCGCCCCCTCGATTTCCCTGTGGGAGTGACCATCACGTTGCGCGTGGATGACGAGCCGCTTCCTCCTGGTCACCACGAGTTGTCTCTCCATACCGAAGTCAAGGAGATCGGCTCGCTCGACATCCCCATCTCCGACACCGTCGAATGATCGCCGCCCCCTCTCGGTGTGCGATTCGCTTCTGGAATAAAGCCGCCGGGAGAAGCGACCAATGACCATTCATCTCTCCAGAACTCGCGCCCTGCTGATCCTTGTTGTCGTCCTGCTGGGCGGTTTTGCGCTGCGCACGGCCAACCTGGGCCACAACAACGTTTGGTGGGACGAAGCGTGGACCATCAACGCCGCCCAGGAGCCCCTCCGCGAGCTGACGCTCCGGATGGCCTCGGACGTCCATCCGCCGCTTTACTTCTGGGCCCTGCACGGGTGGGTGGGGGCGGTCGGCGCTGGCGAGTTCGCCGCGCGGTTTCTCTCGCTGATATGGGGCTTGCTCACCGTGGCCCTGATCTACGCCCTGGCGCGGAAGGTCACGGGCCGCGGGACCGCCGTGCTGGCCGCGCTGCTCACGGCGACCGCCCGCTTCCACGTCTGGTGGTCGCAGGAAGCGCGGCAATACACCTTCGCCACCCTGATCGTGACGCTCTCGCTGTACTTGTTCATCACGTTGCTGCGCCGGGGCGATTGGCGCTCCTGGTTCATTTACACCCTCGGCGCCATCTTGGTGCCGTATGTCTTCTACCCGGCTGCCGTCGCCCTGTTGGCCCAGAACTTCTTCGTTCTCCTCACGTTGCGCCGTCGCCTGGCCGACGACCAGCGATTTCCCTATAAATGGCTCGGTTCCCAGCTTGCCGTCGTGGCGGCCTTCTTGCCCTGGATGCTTTTGGCGACCAGCAGGATGTCCACCTGGTCCACCAGCACACCCTTCGCCCCCGGTGCGTTCGCCCAGCTCTATGTGACCGTGCTGGCGACTGGCATCTCCACGCACATCGGGCGCTGGCTGGCACCGACCCTGGTCGTCACGCTGCTGGCGCTGGTCGGCGTCGTCGCCCTCTGGCGCGGTGACGTGTTGGATGATGCACCGGAGCGACAAGAGGCGGGATGGCAAGCGGCAACGTTATTAGTGCTTCCGACTCTCTTGCTGCCTATCTTGATCTATCTGCTGAGCCTGAACCGTGGGCTGTTCTACTCGCCTCGCATTGAGGCTCGTTATCTGGTGCTCTTCGCGCCGCTCTTCTACATTCTGGTGGCTTGCGGCGTCGCCTGGAAGCGCCTGGCGCGCATTCGGGAGCCCCTGCTGGCCCTGCTCTTGGCGCTGAACGGTTGGCTGCTGATGGACTACCACGCCGCTCGCTACGTGCGCGACGACTACCAGACCGCCATGCTGACGCTGCGAGCGTACGCTACACCCGACGACGCCGTGCTGCTGGTATCCGGCAGCCGCTACCCCGTCTTCGCGTATTACTACCGGCGCTACCTCCCCGACGACCGCCAGCCGACGGTTTACCGCATACCGCCGTCCGGCATCGACGCCGTGACGCCCGATAACGTCGACGCGCTGCTATCCCCCATCGCCGCCGATCACGAGCGGCTGTGGCTCGCCAGTTTCGAGCATCAGATGGAGGATCCGGACAACCTGGCGGAATCATGGCTGGCCGAACGCTACGCCCGTTCGCTGAACGTGCCGATCGACTACAACCATCTGGCACTTTACGCCGAAAGCGAGCAGCCGCCGGCCGCGACTTATCTGGAGCCGCAAATATCGCTCGATCAGCCGCTCGGCGGCGGCGAGCTGGTCGGCGTCGATCTGCCCACCCGCGAGTTTCGCCCCGGCGACACGGCCCGCCTGGGGCTCTACGTCGCAGGCGGCGCGGGCCAATTTGAGGTGCATTGGATCGGGCCCGACAGTCTGGAGATGGCGAAGCGGCCGGTGACGCTGATCGGCGACGGCGAGACGCACCGCTACGATCTCCAGTTCCCCGTCGCCTACGGCCCGCCCGGGCGCTACCGGTTCACGCTGACCGACGGCACGGTGCTGGCCGCGATGACGATGCAGGGCACCGACCACGTTCCTGACGAGCAGGCCATAGACCATTCATCCTCCGTCCTGATGGGCGAATCAGAGCAACAGATTGAGTTCCTGGGCCACGATCTCTCGCGCCAACGCGCCAGGCCCGGGAGCGACCTGACCTTCAATCTTTACTGGCGTGCGCCCGCGCCCGTTGATACCTCTTACACCGCCTTCGTCCAGCTGATCGGTCCACACAACCCGGCCACGGGCAACTCGCTCTGGGGCCAGCACGACGGCCCGCCGGTTGATGGCACTTTCCCCACCGATCGCTGGCCCGCCGGCCTGATCGTGCGCGATTGCCACACCCTGACGGTCGATCCGGCGGCACAGCCAGGCGCGTATCAGCTCATCGCCGGCATGTACGACCCGGTCACCGGGGAGCGCCTAGCCGTCCCCGACGCGCCCGACGACGTCCTACACCTCCAGACCATCACCATCCGATAGATGACCGCGCGACGAGCCTTTATCTTTACGGCGCTGCTCATCTTGCTAGTCGCGATGGGGTTGCGGCTCTACCGCCTGCCCAATCAGCCGCTGGGGCTCCATTACGATGAGGCCGCCAACGGCATCCTGGCCGGGGAGATCGCCAGCAGCGCCGAGAGGCCGATCTTCATCCCCGCTTACACCGGCAAAGAAGTGCTCTTTTTCTACTGGTCCGCGCTGTGGATGAATCTGCTCGGCATCACGCCGCTGGCGCTGCGGATGAGCGCTGCGCTGGTCGGCGTGGCGACCGTCGCCGCCACCATCTGGGCCGTGCGGGAGCTGCTGCACGACCAACGGGACGCGCCCTGGATCGCCCTCGTCGCCGCTGCCTTCGTTGCCACCTCCTTCTGGCACCTGATCCTCAGCCGTTACGGCTTCCGCGCCATTACTCAACCGCTGCTCCAGGCGCTGACCGTGGCGGCGCTGTGGCGCGGGTTGCGGCGCGACGAGAACGGCTGGCTGTTGGTCGCCGGCCTCTTCTGCGGGCTGACCGCCTACACTTACCTGGCTGCGCGTGCCTTCCCCGTCCCGCTGGCCGCGGCCCTGCTGACGTTGCTCGTCGCCGACGCCGACCGCCGCCGAGAGCGGCTGGGGCAGATGGCGCTCGTCGTCGGCGTCGCCGCGCTCGTGCTGGCCCCGCTGGCCCGCTACTGGCTGACCCATCCGGGCAGCTTCTCCACGCGGATGGAGCAGGTCGCCGCCGACAACCAGGCCGAGACCTGGGCTGGCATCCGCGCCTCGTTGCAGATGTTCTTCATCAAGGGCGATCCCACCATCCGCTTCAACCTGCCGCACCGCCCGCTCTTCGATCCGCTCACTGCGGGCCTGTTCCTGGCGGGGCTGGCGATTCTGGTCTGGATGATCTTCGCCCCATCGACGCGAGACGCCACCAGGCGGAAAGGTTCGCATCATCTGCTCCTGGCCGCCCGCGTCTTCCTGCTCGCTGTCCTGCCCGTGATGCTGCTCCCCAGTGCTCTGGCCGTCGGTGGCCTGGCTCCCAGCAACCTGCGCGCCGTCGGGCTGCTCCCGTTCGTCTACGTGCTTCCGGCTCTGGGTCTTGTGGCCATCGTTAACGGCCTGCGCCGTATCCTGGTCGGCGTCCAGCGCCATATCCTGCTTGCCGGCGCCGGGCTCCTGATCCTGGTTGCTTCGGCGGTGCCCACCGCCATCGCCTACTTCCGCGATTGGGCGCCCTCCGCCCCGCTCTACTACGCCGCCGACGGCGACTTGGCCCAGATCGCCACCTATCTCAACTGGACCGAGCTGGACGAGACGACGCCTTACGTGGCCAGCGTGCACTATCGCCATCCCACGATGGCTTTCCTCGCTCAGGACTACGCCAAAATCCGCTGGCTCACGGGCGGACGCACCATCGTCTTCCCCGACCAGCACGAGGGCCTGCTCTTCATCCCCCGTTCGGCGTCCGACGACCTGGACTGGATTCAGGCGATGTTGCCGGAGGATGCGCTCTTCACCGGACGGGTCGGGCCCGACTTCCGCCCCGCGTTCCACGCCTATCGCGTCGATAGCACCGACGTTCCGGCGCCGTCCCACGCCGTGACCGCCGACTTCGGCCACGCCGCTGATCTGCTCGGCTACCAGATCCTGAACCGGCCTCGCAGCGGCGAGAGCGTCGAGGTCGCCGTCTGGTGGCGCGTGCTGAATGTTCCGGCGCAAGGCGATTACAAGCCGATTGTGCGGCTCGCTGACCCGTGGGCCTTTACCTGGGGAGAGACGCAGCCGTTTCACTATCCCTCGGAACAGTGGACGTCCGGCGAGGTGATCGTGGATCATCTCTCGCTCCCGATCGCGCCGGGTGCGCCGCCCGGCGATTATGCCCTCCGCTTTGGCTTCTACTCCCCCGGCGCCGACCAGCGCCTGCCCGTGCTCGACGAAAGCGGCGCTTACGCCGGCACGTACGTTGAGCTGCCCGTGCGCCTCCGACGCGCGCCCTCGCCCCCGGCGCTCGCCGCGCTGGATATCCGCCAGCGGTTGGACGTCCCGCTCGGCGATCTGACGCTGCTGGGCGCGAACCTGGACACGCGTGCGGCCCGGCCCGGCGAGCGGCTCTACCTGACGCTCTTCTGGCGGGCCGACGACACGCCGCGCCAAGACCATACGGTCACGCTCACCCTGGGAGAAGCGACGCTCTACGAAGGCGCGCCGGTCCACGATAGCTACCCGACCGACCGCTGGACGGCTGGCGAGATCGTGGCCGATCGCTACAACCCCCGGTTACCGCGCGAGATGCCGGCCGGCGATCAGCCGCTGCGGGTGCACGTCGCCGGGGCATCGGTCGAGCTGGGCTCAGTCGCTGTCGAGGCCACCGAGCGCTCGTTCGAACCGCCGCCCGTCGCGCACCCGATCAGCGCCACGCTCGGCGGACAGATCGCGCTGCTGGGCTATGACCTTTCGGCGCAGGAGTTCGCCCCTGGGGAGACGCTCACGCTCACGCTGTACTGGCGCGCGCTGACCGAGATGGAGGAGGACTACACCATTTTCACGCACCTGGTCGCGCCCGATGGCGCGATGAGCGGGCAGAAGGACAGCCAGCCGGTCGGCGGCACCTATCCGACGAGTCTGTGGATGGCTGGCGAAGTGATCACCGACGTCTACGAGATTCCCGTCCGGGCGGACGCCGCGTCCGGCGACCATCGGCTGGTGGTGGGGATGTATGACGGCGAGACCGGCGCACGGCTTCCAATCGCGGGCAGCCGGGACAACGCCCTTGTCCTGCGGGCGATCACCATCGCCGCTCCCTGACGACTTTTGACGAATTCAGGGAATTTTCGGATTTACCCGTAACGCTAGAAGGGAGTTTTCGTTAGTAAGTCATGAATAACGGGGTGAAACGCTGTGGTCCCCCTGCAGCCGAAGCCCCAAAACCAGCACTCAGCTGGCTTGCGGCGCCCGATATCCCCCTGTCGGGCGTCGCGTCTTTTCATCTCTGACTCTAGTCACCTATCACTTTGGTTTTCAGATCTATCGTCATTCCTGGCACAGTGTTCCGAGCGCGGCGAGGGACACGAAGTCGCCTGTGGTGAGTAGCGTCGAACCAAGGAATCTTGCCTGCTTGGGGTTGATCTTCAGTTCAAAAAGAGTGGGGTTCCTCGATTCGTCCGCTCACTCGGAATGACGCGATAGTACTACGACGAGATTTCAGCGAAGTTGATCCCTCAATACTCATCCGGGCTGTTCGGCTGAGCTTGCGCCGAAGCCTCTCGAAGGATGACGACTTGGCGAAGATCGTACCTTTCGACAGCCTCCTTGTAGTGTTATCCCCGACAGATTTTGTTTCCATATCTTCTGAACTCTCATTTGGCGTCACCAGGGCTCTGTGTCCTTCGCCGGCTTGTCTGGCTGACGTGTTGGTGTATCATATCTCCGTTTGAGTCATAGAATCTACATTTGCATACGTTACGAAAGGAATCCACGTTGCTAACTTCTACCTTCAACCTCGTTGATTGGCTTATGGCCCTCTTGCCGCTGCTGACTGTGCTGATCCTGATGTTACGCTTCCGCTGGAGTGGGGCTCAAGCTGGGGCGGTAGGTTGGCTTGTAGCGTTGATTATCGCCGTCCTCCGATTCGGCACTGGATGGCACGTGCTGGCCTACGCTCAGCTGAAGGGGGTGCTTCTCACCCTCTTCGTGCTCTATATCATCTGGGGGGCGCTGCTCTTCTACCACGTCGCCGAGGAGGGAGGCGCGGTGAAGGCCATCGGCGCCGGTCTGCCTCGGCTCACGCCTGACCGGGGACTACAGGTGTTACTTCTGGGTTGGGTATTCAGTACTTTCCTCCAGAGCATTGGTGGTTTCGGCGTACCGGTGGCCGTCGTGGCACCGCTACTGGTGGGGTTAGGGTTCCCGCCCCTGGCCGCAATTGTGATTCCCGCGGTGGGTCATCCCTGGGCCGTCACCTTCGGCTCGCTGGGATCGTCATTCTTCGCCCTGATGGCCGCGACCGGGCGGAGTGGCGAAGCTCTGGCCCCCTGGAGCGCCGCCCTGCTGGGATTGGCCTGCTTCGGCTGCGGCACAGCGACGCTCTGGGCCGCCGGCGGTAGGCGCACGTTGCGCTCGGGGTTCGCGTCATTGCTCGTCATCGGGCTGGCGATGGCTGGAACGCAGTATCTGATAGTGACTAACGGTATGTGGCCGATCGGAGCGATGATGGCCGGGTTAGTCGGATTGGTAGTCGGCGTGGCATGGGCGCGGTGGAGGAGCGCTTCTGGCCCTCACGATGGGCTCCTCGGAGAAGGAGAGCAGGTCTCTCCTGGCGGCATATCGCTCGGTTGGGCGCTGACTCCCTATGCTTTGCTGGTCGTGATCGTGCTGGCGGCGCGGCTGGTGCCTCCGGTACGCGATTTCTTGAGCCAAGTCGTGATCCGCCTCCAGTTCCCCGAGCTGGTCACTGCCCGTGGCTGGGTCACGCCAGCTGAGACGGGGCGCACTATTGATCTCTTTGGTCACGCCGGGGCCTTGTTGGTGTATGCTTCCTTGCTTACCTATGGCATCTATCGTCAGCGAGGCCACTACGCTCCCGGCGCAGCCAGACGCATCGTGCAAGGGGTGGTAGAGCGAGCAGTCGGCTCCAGCCTGGGTACAGCAGCGATGGTGGGAATGGCGGTCACGATGGAACATGCAGGGATGACCTATTTACTGGCCGAAGGCGTGGCGCATCTGGTCGGGCCGGCCTTTCCCCTGGCGGCTCCGTTCATTGGCGCGTTGGGCACCTTTATGACCGGCTCCAATACCAATTCCAACGTTATCTTCGGAGAGTTACAACAGAGTGCAGCAGATTTGATCAACGTCAGTCCTTTCATTATCCTGGCGGCACAGACGACCGGCGGGGCGCTGGGGTCGGCTTTCGCTCCGGCCAAAGTGATCGTGGGGTGCAGCACGGTGGACGTTGAAGAAGGTCCAGTGCTGCGCGTGGTGATACGCTACGGGTTGGCGCTCGTTGCCGTGATTGCTCTGGCGACCGGCGCAGCGGTTTATCTGTGGGGGGGATGAGACGAGCGAGCAATCATCCTGAGCGCATCGGAGGGTGATTGTGAGCATATGGGCCCTCTTCGACAGGCTTCGTCGTGAAGCTTCGACCGAGCGTTTGGCTGAGCTCACGCTGAAGTCTCAACCGAGGGCCTCAGCCGAACGGCTCAGAATGACTTTTGCTAAGCAGGTCCAGCAAGTATCGTTAAAGTGCGTCCCAGTGGGGGACGGTCAGGAGATCGGCCCCAGCGGGTAAAAAGTGCTCTGGTCGGTCCTCCGACCGTGCCAGTAGCAGAGATTTCACCAGGAACCATTTTGGAGTTACTTAGCGTTAGGAATAATTCCTGCCCAGGGCTTGGACGAAAAGGTCGCGCTGAGCGATTTCTTTGACGGGGGGCCAAATTTGGACTATACTGCCCGTGTCGGATAATGCCTGATCTTGGCGGGTCTCTAGGATTTTGCTGGCGCTCGAAGTAGAATCTCTCCCCCCCAAGCTGAAGCAGCTGCTTAAGAGCATAGAGGATAAGAGAAGATGGCGGGATTGCCTTTGGACGAGGAGAAGATTCGTATTCTGGTTGTCGACGATAATCCTTCCATCGTCGATATTCTGACCCGAGTTTTATCTGACAAAGGGTATCTGGTTTCCTCCTGTGATAACGGGAAGGAGTGTTGGAATCATCTCGTGAAGCAAGTCGCGGAGAAAGGGGTCACGCCGGATCTCCTGCTGCTGGATCTGATGTTGCCCGGTCTCAATGGTTTGACGATTTTGCGCCGCGTGCGATCTGACCAGCGTTTTTCTCGGATGCCGGTGATTATCCTCACTGTGCGGGATGAATCTGACGTGATGTTGAAGGCGTTGGAGGCCGGGGCGAACGATTACATCACTAAACCATTCCAGACGGTCGAGCTGGTAACACGGGTGGAGAATTTCCTCAGTTGGCGCATGGCCGAGCGTTCCCAGCGGAGGAGAACCGACTATCTCATTGAAGCGGGGCGGATTCTACTCTCCACGCTTGATCTGGATCGTGTGCTCCAGCATGTCATGGGCATCGCAATGGAGGGGCTTGAGGCGGAGGGTGCTTCCATCTGGATGCGAGATGCGGACGGGGGATTGGTCTGTGCGGCGGTCTCCGGCCGCTCGGCCGAGCGGCTCTTGAACACGCGCTTGCCTCCGGGAGAGGGTATCGCCGGTTGGGCGATTGAGCACCAACAACCTGCGCTCGTGTCCGATGTGGAATCTGACGCACGCTACTATCAAGAGGTGAGCGAGAAGATCGGATTTCATACGCGCGATCTCGTCGCTGTCCCACTCCTTTTGAGGGAGCAAGGCATCGGTGTCCTGGAAGCGGTCAACAAGCAGGAGGGCACGTTTTCCTCTGCTGATTTGGCCTGGATGGAGGTGTTAGCTCCGATGGCCGCGGCCGGCATCGCCAACGCCCGATTGTTCAAAACGCTTCGACGGCGCACTATCGAGCTGCAGGCCCATAACGAGGAGCTGGATGCCTTCGCCCATACGGTGGCTCACGACCTTAAGAATCCCTTAAGTCTCATCCTCGGCTATTCCGAGGCGTTGGAGGTTGACTATCAGGATTTGCCAGCGGATAAAGTGCATACGTATTTGAGCAAAATTGCGCAGATGAGTCGCCGGATGGAGACGATCATTGACGAGCTTTTGTTGCTTGCCCAGGTGCGAAAGATGGATGTGGAGACATATCCGCTGGATATGGCCGAGATTGTGGAAGCGGCGTTGGAGCGGTTGGCTTACGACATCGAAAAACACCAGGCCGAGATCATCCAGCCCGATGAGTGGCCCACAGTGCGGGGTTACGGTCCCTGGGTGGAAGAGGTGTGGATCAACTACATTCACAACGGTATCACGTATGGGGGGCAGCCTCCGCGCGTGAAGCTGGGGGCCACGGTGGCTCCGAGTGGTCGGGTCTACTTCTGGGTGCGTGACAATGGAGCGGGTCTCTCGGAGGAAGAGCAGGAGCAACTTTTCACGCCGTTCACTAAGCTCAAACAGATTCGCTCCCAAGGGCATGGGTTGGGGCTT
>CAYYTU010000011.1:0-68885 GCA_964474655.1 uncultured Anaerolineales bacterium | reverse complement strand
AGTCTCACCGGGAACGCAAATGCTCTCCTGGGCCATAGTATCCTTCCCTCCGCTAAAGTGATGTGGCTGCAAACGATCGACCTGGCTCTGACTGCAGTCGTTGGCTGTGATAGCTTTCCTCATTCTGCCAGCGATCTCGGGTGCGTGTGTACTCCTCTGCCCACTCCTCGTAAAGATCAGAGGCCGCTTTTTGCAATCTCTCCCATATTTCGTGCTTAGCCGTCTTCAGATAACGCTCCAGCAACTTGCGCGTCAACTCGTCCAAGACGTACCCGCCTTTGTCCGCGTCCCAATGGGCGAAGGCCCACTTCACCAGCTCCTCGCGCACCTGGCGGGCCCGGGCGTAGGACCAATCCTTGTAACTCTCGTCACCATAATAGGCCGCCAACATCGTCGGAATGCGCTCCTCGTCGAAAGCCCGGAGCACACACAGCGCTTCCAGATAATCACGCACCTTCCGGCGCTCTCTATCTGGCACTGTCTCCAACATCCCCTCCACTACTTGATCCAACGCATCCGCTGGATCATCCTTCGTCGCCAGGAAATAGTTAGCCAGCGGGTTACCTCCGCTGAGTTTGTGGATTTCTTTTGCTCTGTCTGCCGCTTTATTTTGCTGGCGCTTGAGCTGCTCGGTGGTATATTCCTCTTTGGAGAACGGTTCCAGGTTCTTAGGCTGGGCCTTCAGCCGTAGCTCCGGCGTCTTCCAGGGGTAAGCGCGTCCGCGCCCCGCCATCACGACCAACACCCGTGGCTCTACCGCCAATGGCCCCAGCAGATAATCCTCCAGCGCAGCGAGCAGCTTCCAATCCGACTCATAAACGTGATCGACCAACAAAGCCAGAGCCTCTTGATCGAGGGTCTGACGCACTTCTTCCATCAAGTTGCGGCTCATCTCGGCCAACGTCGCCCCCAGCGCCTCTCCTCCCTCCTCTAATTGATTATCCAGGGATTTAAGGATATCCGCCACAGCCAAAACGGGTTCCCAGTCGGCATATCTTCCTAGACTGAAGGAGAACGTCTGCATGCCAGGAAGTGCGTTGATCTCTTCTTCCAAATGGGCCAGCAGCCACGACTTACCGGTGCCTCGTTCCCCAGTGAAGATGATGGTACGCCTGTCAGAGGCTTCTCCCTCCGCTAGTTTACGTGCCCTCTCCATCACCAATTCGATCTCTGTATCACGATCAACAAATTTATCCGGTGAGTAGTCGGGCAATTTAATCGATTGCCGTGCCATTGTTCTTCTCCTTCCATAACAAAGAGCGGGGCCTTTTCGGCCCCTTGCTTTAATCTACCTCAATCGCTGGACGATGCTGATTATACCATTCTATGGCTTTCCTGACATCTTCTTCCTGGATTCTCCCGTCGCTCCCTTCCCGCTCGACGTGCTCCTGCAATACCCGACGTGTCAGCACCAGGATTTCACGCGGCAAAGGCAGAGTAGCCCTTGCTAAAATCGTCTCCACGTCGCGCAGGGCGGGCGAGGCGATGGCGTCCAGGCTGCCAAACTCGCCCTCGCTAGCAGCGTAAACGCGGCGCCGAATCACCTCGGCCAGTTGGGCCAGCCCCCAACGGATGGTCGCCACGCGAGCTTCAGGAATGTCTAAAATGGGTTGTACTTCAAGCGGCAAGAAGCCCTTAAAAAATATCCGGCGGACAGCCCAATTGCTGACCAGCGGCATAAGAGGGGATAGAACGTCAACGATGGCTTGTGGGTCGGAATTCGTCTCCGGGGCGCCGTCGAGGCCATCGATGAGGATATATATTGCCCTGAACTCCAGGGTGTTCAAGACTAAATCACATAAAGCCTCCCACCTCACAGCCGGGGAGGGAGGAGAGGCGCTGGAGGATGCCGTCGCCAACGCATCGCACCAACGCCGCAGCGTGGGGCCGTCAGGAGGATCCGGCAACACAAACGTGGGATCCAATGTCTCGCGCAAAGGCTGGAGGCTTTCAGACTGACGACAACGCTCCAAATAGCTGTCCAGTGGCCCCGGAAGACTCCAGTTGAGGACGTCTCGCACCTTTTGGCGTGCCTCGCTGTCCAGCCGGAGAAGCCAATGAGGACGATGGGCCAGGGCGAGGAACAGAGCTATCGCGCCGGCGCGGGAAAGAGCGCTGAGGTGATCATCGAGAGATGGCGAGGCGTGCTCCCACGATAGGAGCGGAGGAATATAGGAGATGGGAAAAGGGCGATTGGTCTCCTGTCCCACCCAGCAGGCCTGGGCGGTGCGCCTGCGCAGGGCCGTTTTTCCACCGCCTGGGGGCGCAAAAAGCCAGTAAACCCAATCCCCCCAGACCCGAGAGAAGACTTGATGACCGACCAGGTACTCACTTAAGCGAGGATCCGAAGCCGCATCCAGGGGACGAAAGGGGTCAAAGTGTAAGCCAAGCTGCTTTAACCAGGAGAGAAGTAACTCGCCCTGCCGTGAGGAGTTTACACCATTGAGATCGGCAAATGAGATAAGAGACATTTCTGGTTGACTCAAGAGCAAAAAGTGAAATGGAGGATTGATTACGCCGCGCCAAGCATAGCCGCCTATATATCCCAAATTATCCCAAAACCGTAAGGATATGCGCGTTCAACTTTCTTACATATACCTCACAGCTCTCTCACCAGCGTACTTGCAGTACCAGGCCGTGGCCCCGTTTGGTGATTAGTAAAACCGGGTTGGACGGATCTGGCTCAATGGCCTTGCGCAGCCGCCAGATGTTTGTATCCACCAGCCCTTCGTACTCCTTGCGCCCTTCGAAGTGCTCATCGGCCGGTGAGCGGGGCACGCTATCCAGCCCACGATAGGCCAGAAAGTACAACTCAGCTTTCGTCACCACCTGCCCGCCTCGCTGATAAAGATAGCGCAGCATATCATACGCTTTCGCCGGTATCTCCTCCAGATCAATTTCCTGTCCGCCAACGGCCACTTTACGCCTGTCCTCGTCTAGATACAATCGTGGCGGATGTTTATGGCGAATTTGACGCCAGGAGGCTTCATCTATCGGTCTGGATTGCCCCGCATAGCGTCTCACCAGAGGCGTGACTTGATCTAACCACACTCGAGGTGACCCTCCTCCCACTCTCTCCAACCACTCTCCCAAAGCGGGGGCGTCATCACACAGATCCTCCAGCCCCAACCCCTCCCGCCCCATCGCAAAAGCCAGCCTGCGTTCGACCACCCGTCGAAGCGATTCGGTGTTCCATCTAATATGGACACTATCCACACGACGACGGGCCACGCCACCGGCATGACTGAGTGCGGGTTCCAGTATAGCCGGCATCCACAGTTTGTAAGCCATTCCCGATTGCTCAAACAGCGAGAGTGTGGATAAGAAGGCGCTGAGCGCTTTTGTCAGCTGAGTAGTATTGAGATCGGCCCAGCCGACCAGGCCATCGCTCATCACCCATACGCCATCCACCCCTAGCGCTTTCAGGGTGCTGACCAATTCCGCGGCCACTTGATTGGGAGGCGCATCTTCATAGAGCACATCGCGCACCGGTGCTGCGAGAATTCGCCGAATGACTTCTGCGCCTTTCGACGGCCTTTCTGCCAGAGGCGCCAGGCGCAAGGCGGGATCTCCTTGGGTGAAGCGCCGGACGAACCAGGTCACACGAGCCTGTGTCCATTCGGGGGCGTGTTCATAATCCTCAGGATAGCGGACCAAATAACCGACCAGCTTGTGGGCGCATGCGTCGAAGATACGTGCCACCTGACGCTTTACCCAGACCAGGTTAGGCTGAGCTTCTGAAGGCAGTGGTCTCGGCTGCCAATCAACCAGTAGGCGAATGGGTTTGCCCGCGGGGCGTAGGCTTCGAGTCTGCAGCTCGCGGTACAGCGCTGTCTTGCCGGATCCCGGCCCGCCGAAGACGATCACCGAGCGTGGGGCAGCGATGCGCTCGAACTCCGGGGGGGGCACGAAGCACTGGTGCAGCCAGGGCTCTTCCTCGGCGCGGAGCCCGCCGAAGGCATCGGGGCCAAGGGGGGCTTGCTGCTCTTTCCGATCCAGCGTATTCATCATTCTCCTTCGCCGGGCAGCGGTCCCAATATATCGTCCAGGTCCTGTGCTTCCAGTACTTGTCCTTTCTGACCAATACGGCGAAGTAATTCATTCCCCTTGCGAATTAGACCTCGCGGTGTGCCTCCAGCTGCGCGCACCAAGCGGCTATCGGGCGAGGAAGGATCCTCACGCTTTAGACTCTCGCCTTTTAACTCGGGATCGCACCACGCGGCCAGTGAATCATCACCAAAGTGCCTCAAGTAATTCTCAAGTAGCTCGAACAACAGGGCGTCGGGCCACTCTAACTCCACAACCGCTGTGGACGATTGGTCGATCTGTTCCCTTACAGGTCTCACATCGGGAAGAAAGCTCTTGACGAAGACCCCATTTCGCGCCAGCTCGTCACTCAGATTAATCAGTGTGCCGACTTCCGGGCCGGTCAACTCTTTCCCTGCCTGTTCCTGCACATCCAGCAGGATGATCGAATAGCGGAAGCTGCGGGGGCGGGCCTGGCTCAGTAGAGTGAGCACCCCAGAATCTGTCAACTGTTCTTGAAACGAGCTTTTCTGAGTTAAGTTCTCGATTTCCTCAAGCAGTTTGTTGCCCTTCCCCCCGCGTGGCAGGCCGGCTTGATAAAAACGGAGCGCGAGGTTGGGTTGTGCATAACGGGCCAAAAGATGAGCGATACCACCTCTTTTGTCCGTACTGCGTTTTAGAAAAGCCGAGGGAACGGCAGCCAGATGGTAAAGCAAAGTCTTCGCCGTTACTTTTGCGACCTCATCCAGTTCAGGAATGGAAGAGGTGAGTGGAAAATAGATGGGAAACCCCCTCTTACTCGAACCTTCTTGCTCTCTGAAGCTATTGTAAACTGTGAGCAACGCTAAAGCTGTCTTGCCGGAACCGGAGGGGCCGATAAGCAGCGTAGGCCGAGGTTCTTGCAAGGATTCCCGCCAAGGTAGCGGAACCGTGACTGGACGTGTCAGTAGTAGCGTATCCGTCTCTGCTTGACCAGAGCCAAAAGGGGGGTCCTCGCGGCCGAAGTATTCCAGTCCCTTTGCTACACCAGGATCAACAGATGGGGGAAAGTTGCGCCAGAGCGAGAGGTGGGGCCAGAGACGTAGCGTGGCCCACTGATATGCTTCTTCCAGGTCGCGCAACGTATCGGCGGTGATATATCCTCTATACTCGGGCTGTTGACTGAGAAATATAAGCTTATCCGACGCTTCCTTCCGCCAAACATCATCTAGTTCTTTGTACACCCACTCAAGCGCTTCCACGCTGCGCTGATAGCCGATAGTCTCAGCCTCCCTAAAGAATCTTTCGTCACTGGGAGCAAGTTTAAAGAGTCTGAGTGCGTCCTGCAGCTCTGTCGGCTTGATAACATTTCGCTCTTCCTCGAGTGCAGACTGTACTCGACTGGTTTTCCACACCCCACCACCTCGCGTTGACAACTCCAGATAGAGGCGAGCTCCGTCCGAGAGATTGTCGCGAAATGCAGGTGATAACCCGCTAACTTCTTGCAGCGCAACTTTCACCTCTTGCTTTCTCTTGGCCGCTTCCTCCGTTTGACTTTTCCACTGCTGCACGCCAAAGCCGATTAGGGCCGTGATCAACACCCCGAGCAGGGAAAGCGTTTTCTCCTCTGGCGCCTGGATGCGCGGCGATATAATCACATCAAACACGAGAAGGGCTACAGCCAGCCACAGCGCCAGCAATAATAGGGCTTTGATGAATATTATTATCGAAGAAAGAGGCCATCGCTCCGACCATCGCCACCAGATTTTTTGCCGGAAGAAGCGGACAGCTGAGCATATACTATTCCAAACGGACTGGCCCCATTGTTTGGGCTGCAGGAATTCCATAGCCCCTCCTTTCGTGGAAAGCCGAAAACCTACTTTATCTTACTATAACTCTCGCTAAAAGACAAAGTGTATTGTGAGGTTTTCGTGAGATTTCCGTCAACCTTCTGTGCCACACTGGCTAGAGATCTGTTCTGAGGTTGAACGCGCACGCGCTTTCAGAAGTCTTATAATTTCGGTGAGTTTGGATGAAAGTAAGGTATTGGAAGGAGGCTCATATGCCCAAGATTGCACATCTTCTAGACCGTTGGCCTTTTCTGACAATCTACTCACTTCTTCACTATACCCGGGCTTTGCGAGGGGTGAAAGAGAGTATTGCGACGATCTTCCCCTGGTGGCTGCGCTGGAAGATCCGAGCACTGCGCATGGAGTAACGACGCTCAATCGTTCAAGCCCGTGAGAGCGAAAGGAGAATCAGATGTCCATCCCGGTGATGGTGTTGGCATTGGCGATCATCTTGGGCCTGACTCTCAAGATCGCCTTGCTCAAGGCCCGGATGCAAGGAATTCAAGAGGCGCAGCAACGCCTGGACACTCCCAATCCTGGCGGAAACAACGGCTTCCAAGGAATCGTGAACTTCTTTGCCGTCGTCGGTTTGCTCACGCTACTCGTGCTGTGCATGCTTCTGGGGACCACCCTTCCGCTATACTGACCGTTGATGCAAAAAGCCCCGTGATCCGCGCGGATCACGGGGCTCATTTCACGTCTCGAACTCAGTAACTACGCCTCGCCGCAGCGCTCCAGCAGTTCCTCCCAGCGCCGGTCGACCTCTTTCTGGAACTCGTCGATCAGGTGCCGGTTCTCCGGCCGGAACAGGTGGCGGAAGCGACCCTGACGCTCCAGCCACTTCTCGATGGGCAGCTTCTCCTTCGGCTTGTAGGACAGGCTCCACTCGCCGTCCTCCACCTCATAGAGCGGCCAGAAGCAGGTGTCCACGGCCATCTGCGTGATCTCGATGGTGGTGTCGGTGGGGTGTCGCCAGCCGCGGTTGCAGGACGACAGCACGTTCATAAAGGCCGGTCCGCCGCAGTTGACGGCCTTGCGCGTCTTTTCCATCAAGTCGCGCCAGCGGCTGGGGGCTGCCTGCGCTACGTATGGAATGTCGTGGGCAGCCATGATCTTGGTCAGATCCTTGCGGTGCTGTTGCTTACCGGGGATCTTCTTGCCGGCCGGCGAGGTGGTGGTGTGTGCGCCGAAGGGCGTGGCGCTGGAGCGCTGGATACCAGTGTTCATATACGCCCCGTTGTCGTAGCAGACGTACAGGAACTGGTGCCCGCGCTCGACCGCGCCCGAAAGCGCCTGCAGACCGATGTCGTACGTGCCGCCATCGCCGCCGAAGGCGATGAACTTCACGTTCTCCTCTTCGATCTTGCCCTGACGGACCATAGAACGATAAGCTGCTTCGACGCCGCTGATGGTCGAGGCTGCATTTTCGAATGCGTTGTGGATCCACGGCACCCGCCAGGCGGTGTAAGGATAGATCGTCGTCGCTACCTCCAGGCACCCGGTGGCGTTGGAGATCACGACTGGATCGTCGATCGCCGTCAGCATCTGCCGCACGACAATTGAGGCGCCGCAGCCGGCACATAACCGGTGCCCCGGAGCCAAAAGGTCTTTTTTCTTCGCTAATTCTTTGGGTACTAATCTCGTCGCCATTCTTACCTCACTCTCGCACGCTCAAGAACGTCACGTTGCGCTTCACCTCGCCCGTCTCGGCCACATCGAGCGTCTCGCGGAAGACCCGCTCGATCTCGCTGGGGCGGATATCGCGCCCGCCCAGGCCGTAGACGTAATCGGTGACCGGCACATCCACCCCGTGAAGCGTCAAAGCCGAAACCATCTCGGAGAACAGCGGGCCGGCGTTTTCCATCGCACCGAAGGAAATTGCGCGATCCATCACCGCCACCGCGTCGAGGTGGCTCAGCGCCTCGGCCAGCTCCTTCGCGGGGAAGGGGCGGAAGACGCGCAACTTGAGCAAGCCCACCTTCAGCCCGTCGCTGCGCAGCTGATCCACGACCGTCTTGGCCGTACCAGCCGTCGAGTTCGCGACGATCACGGCCACGTCAGCGTCGTCCAGCCGATAGGGCTCGAACAGGCCGTAATCGCGCCCGAACCGCTCGTTGAACTCCTGGGTCACCTCTAAGATCGCGCCCTGGGCGTTCTCCATCGCCTGAACCTGCTGGAGCTTGTGCTCGTAGTAGTAGTCGTAGAAGTCCAGCGGACCGTAGGTCTTGGGGTTCTCCAGATCCAGCAGTGGCCATTCGGGCTCGTAGGTGCCGATGAAATCTTGAACGTCTTCGTCGTCGTAGACCTCCACACGCTCCAGCGCGTGGCTGGTGATGAAGCCGTCCTGGCAGACCGCCACCGGCAGCAGCACGTCGGGGTGCTCGCCGATGCGCACAGCCTGGATCAGGTTGTCATAGGCTTCCTGACCATTCTCGGAAAAGAGAATGATCCAACCGCTATCGCGGATGCCCATCACGTCGGAGTGGTCGCTGTGGATGTTGATGGGGGCCGACAGGGCTCGATTGACCAGGCTCATCACGATCGGGCAGCGGTTGGATGCGGCGATGTAGACGATCTCCCACATCAGCGCCAGGCCGTTGGCGGAAGTCGCGGTCATCACCCGCGCTCCGGCCGATGAGGCGCCGACGCAGGCGCTCATCGCGCTGTGCTCACTCTCCACCGTCACGAATTCCGTATCCACCAATCCATCCGCCACGTACTCGGAGAAGGTCTGGACGGTGGACGTCTGCGGCGTGATGGGATAGGCGGCCACCACGTCTGGATTGATCTGTCGCATCGCTGTCGAAGCAGCGGCGTTGCCGGTCAGTGCTTCAAAGTTACTCATCGCCTACCTCCTGGAACTTACCTTCCTCAATTATTCGAATGCAAAGGCGAGGATCATCCCGTTCGACGTCGTCTTCGGCTTTCTTGATCACCCGCTTGTTGACGGGGCAAACCGCGGCGCAGATGCCGCAGCCCTTGCAATGATCGAGGTCGAAGCCGACCATCTCCTCATTCTCGGGATCCACCAGGATGCTGGAATCGGGGCAGTTGAGCCAGCAGGTGAAGCAATGGATACACTCGGCCTCACCGAAGACGGGACGGAAAGCCCGCCAGTCGCCGGTGTTGTACTCCACGGCATTTCCTGCCTCCAAGATCATCCCGCCAATCGGGATCTCTCGCCATCCTTTCAACTCTGACATAACGTTTTCTCCTTCAGTTCACGCTCAAAACTTGCTATTGCAGGTTCAACGCTGCAATCTATTGTCGACTATCCTTCTTCCACTTCCTCAGCCGCGCGTTTCATCGCCCGCACGTTGGCGTCGATGGCCTCCTGCGAGAGCTTCTTGCCGAACCATGCCTGCAGTTCCTTGGCCAAATCGTCTAGCGCGACAGTTCCGGTTGCTTTGGCGAATGCGCCCAGCATTGGAGTGTTGGTGATCTCGCGGCCCATCTCCTCAATGGCGATGTGGCTGGCGTCCACGGTAAAGACCTTGCCGGTCTGGAAGCTGGTGAGATCGCGGATCTCGGCCGGGCTCATCGCGCTGTTGACCAATAAGGTGCCATCTTCCACCAATCCCTCCGTCACCGGCACGGCTCCTAGCAGTGTGGGGTCGAGCACCAGGACGACGGTCGGTTGCTCGATCTGGGAGTGGATCTTGATCGGCTCGTCGCTGAGCCGCGTGAAGGCACGAATCGGCGCTCCCATCCGCTCCGGGCCGTAATCGGGGAAGGCCTGGAAGTATTGGCCGGAGCCCAGCGCGGCCTCGGCCAGCAACTTGCCAGCGGTGACCACGCCCTGTCCACCTCTCCCGTGCCAACGAATTTCAGTCAGTTTTGTCATAGCGTCTTCTCCTTACTACTGCTCCAAAAAGCGTCCTTGTCCAAAAGTAGTTCTCCACTAACACGATCAGGCACTACGAGCTCCAACGCTGTATTGTGCCATAAACTTGTACATTTACCAGTGAGAGATTGAGCTCTTTTGTGATGGGGCCTATCGCGACTGTCGACTATGTTGGGCGCGGCGCTGCCTGGCCCTCCTGGATCACGCGCACCATTTGCCCGTGCAGCTGACCGTTGGAAGCCACGATCTGCTCGCCGGAGAGGCAATCGGAGTTGCGCTCGAAATCGGTCACCGCGCCGCCGGCCTCCCGCACCAGCAAGATCCCGCCCGCCACATCCCAGGGGTGGAGCCGAATCTCCCAGAAGCCGTCCAGACGCCCGCAGGCCACGTAGGCCAGATCGAGCACGGCCGCTCCGGCCCGTCGTACCCCCTGACTGCGTCGCAAGAAATGATCGAGGCGCTCAACGTTGTTGTCCTCGGCTGTGCGGCGGTCGTAGGGGAAGCCGGTGGCGAGAAAAGCGTCCGCCAGTTCATCGACGCCGGAGACGTGAATCGGTTCACCGTTGAGGTAGCTACCCTGTTCGGCGGCAGCGGAGAAGAGCTCGTCGCGCAGCGGATCGTAGATCACGCCTACTACCGGCTTTCCATCCGCCAGCAGCACCAACGAGACGCCGACGTGCGGGAAGCCGTGGGCGAAGTTGTTGGTGCCGTCCAGCGGATCGATCAGCCAGATGGGCGAACTGGTCTCGCGCCACTCATCACCGCCGCTCTCCTCGGCCAGGATGCGATGGTCGGGAAAGGCCTCCCTCAAGCGCTCCAGGATCAGCGACTCGGCGGCGGTGTCCGTCTCGGTGACCGGATTGACCGCGCCCTTGAAGTGCACGTGGTCAAGCCCGGCCCGCGGGAAATCATCGCGCACGATGGCGCCGGCTTCCCGCGCAATCTCAATCGCCGTTTCGAGCATTAGATCGTCGTTCAAAACCGTCTCCCTTTCGTCAAAGAAAAAAGAGTAGATGAGACATCATCTACTCTTCCAGGTGATAAGCCTCTGGGCGGCGATCCTCATAAACCGTGAGGTAGCGCCGCGCCTTGCGAATCTCCTTAAGGTCGGCTCGCGTGATCAACAGACGCTCTTGATCGTCTGCTTGCGCCAGCGTCTCCCCCAGCGGTCCCACCACGAGCGACTGGCCTGGGAACGTCACGTTTTCGTTGACGCCGACGCGGTTGCAGGCTGCGACGATCAGTTCGTTCTCCACGGCGCGAGCGCGGGCCAGCAACAGCCACGCGTCGAGCCGGGGCACCGGCCACTGAGCTGGCACGACAACGAGCCGAGCGCCGGCCAGTGCCAGCGTGCGGTAGAGCTCAGGGAAGCGCAGATCGTAACAGATCGAAAGCCCGGTCGGCCCCCAGGGCGTCGGGCAGAGCGTGAGATGATCGCCCGGAGTCAAATACTGGTGCTCCTGCATAGGGCGGAAGAGGTGGACTTTGCGGTAAGCGCCCAATGGTTCACCCGTGGGCCCAAAGAGCACGGCGGTATTGGAGATGCCGCCAGCGTGTCGCTCTAGCAGCGATCCGACGATGTGCAGATCGAACATCTGCGCCATCGTGGCCATCGCGGCAAAGCCGCCTTCTCCCCGCGGGGTTGCCCACTGCTCGGCCCGTTCCAGGTCGTAGCCGTGGAGCCAGAGCTCGGGCAACAGCAGCAAGTTGGCCTCGGCTTTTTGGGCCTGAGCGGCGAACTCACGAGCCTGGGCCAGGTTTGCCTCTGGATGGCCCGTTTGGATATCCATTTGAGCCAGGGCAAGAGTCAAAAAGCGTGGATCACTCATTTGAAGGCGGTGAGGGATGTGTGGTTGTTGTCATCATAAAGATCACATCTTCCGGGCATGCCATTAGCCTTTCCGTCCTTAGTATTGAGTGCTTACTGAGGATAACACAATGGGCTGGGGATGTCAAGACGGCGCACATTTCGGGCAGGGTTTATCATCTTCGAACCAGAGGTGCAGCGCACTTACGAAAACGTCAGCCGGGGAGCTGGCGCATTCTGGTTTTGACGTTTCTCGCTGAGTTCAAAGCGAAGGCGCGTTCCACTTGGAAGACGATAAACCCTGATTTCGGGACGTAAACTTGCAGGTTGGACCCGCCTGTGTTATAATACCACTTGCATAGGCGCGTCGAGAGAAGTGGGCAAGTCCCACTTTTCTTCATATTAGGCTAAAGCAAGCTGACCCGCCGAGTTTCGGCTCTGTATTGCCGGAGAGAAAACACTCGGCGGTTTCAAGTGTGTGTGGATAAGAGAGTGGGGTTGGTTTGGTGGGAGAAGGGCGATGAAATCGGAATTTTTGTTGGCGTTTAACGAGGTTTGTAGCGATCGCGGATTACCCCGAGAGATCGTGCTGAGTGCGGTCGAATCTGCTCTGGTATCGGCCTATCGCCGCAACGTCGATATTGACGATACGGACAACGTCACAGCTAAAATTGATCCCAGCACCGGTGAGGTCAGTGTTTTTATAGAGAAAACTGTGGTCGAGGATGTGAGTGACTCGGAATATGAGATTGATTTGGAGGATGCGCGGGAAATCAAACCCGATGCTGAGCTCGGGGATAGCCTGGTCATCGACGACACGCCAGACGATTTTGGCCGCATTGCAGCCCAGACCGCCAAGCAGGTCATTCTACAGCGGATTCGGGAGGCCGAGCGCGACGCTCAGTACGAGCATTACGTCGAGCAGGAGGGCGAGATTGTCCACGGCACCGTTCAGAGCGTCCGCTCTAACGTTGTCTTGCTGAACCTGGGTAGCGCAGAGGCGATTCTGCCGCGCAGCCAGCAAGTGCCTGGCGAACGGTATCACATTCACCAACGCTTGCGCGCTTACGTGCTGGAGGTGCGCAACACGAACCGCGGCCCCAAGATCGTTCTTTCCCGCAGCCATCCCAAGATGTTGCGCCGCTTGTTGGAGCTGGAGGTACCGGAGATATTCAACGGCTCGGTGGAGATCAAAGCCATCGCCCGCGAGGCCGGCTCTCGATCCAAGGTAGCAGTCATCGCTCGCCAACCGGGTGTGGACCCGGTCGGCGCCTGCGTGGGTATGCGTGGCGTGCGGATCAAGTCGATCGTGAACGAGCTCGGCGGAGAGAAGATCGATGTCATTGAGTGGAGTCCTGATATGGGCACTTTTATCGCCAAGGCACTCAGCCCGGCCAAGGTGCTGAGTGTCCAGCTGGACGAAGATCCCGACGGGCGAAAGTCGGCCAGCGTCGTGGTGCCCGACGATCAACTCTCGTTGGCAATTGGGCGCTCCGGGCAGAATGCCCGGCTGGCGGCCAAGCTGAGCGATCATCGTATTGACATCCAGGGCGTGACCGAGGCGGCTTCCTGGGCTATGGAGCGAGTGAATGAGGACCCCGATGTCCTGCCTTCAATGGGCCCGGCAGCCGACCTGCTTCCTCGGGTGGCCAACATCTTACAAGTTCACGAGGAAGAGGAGGACAGCCCTTACAGCAGCGATGAGCTGCTTGCAATGCGCCAGGTGATCGAGGCGGTGTGGCGCCATTACGCTTCTATCCGCAAGGCCAAGCGGGAGCACCGTGAGGCCCAGGAGAAGGTGCGTCAGGTCGCGATCGAGAAAGCCCGCGAGATGATTATCCCTCAGGCCTACGAGACGCCGGTCACCGAGCTCGACGTCAGCGCTCGGGCCCTGGCTCGCCTGGAGAAGCTCGATCTTGAAAATGTGGGCCAGATTATGGAGCGGCTGACCATTGACGGTGATGAGGGGTTGCTGGATCTGAAGGGGTTGGGCCCCAAGACGGTAAGTTCCATCAAAGAGAGCATTAAGGCCCTTGATCTGCCGTCTGTACAAAAGATCGCCACCAAGACCGAAGAGGTGGTCGAGCAGACCGAGGCGGAGATAGAAGTAGCGCCCGAGGCCGAGGTGGCTGAGGAAGCAGCCGAAGCGGTGAAGCCCGTCGTTGCGGGTGAGGTCGCTGAGCCGGTCGCAGAAGAAGAGATCGTAGAGGTAGAGAAAGGCCTGGAAGAAGAAGCTCCGGAAGAGACCGCTATCGAAGAACCGGAGGCCGGCGAGGCCGTCGCTGAGGCTGAACCGACGGATGATGTCGAGGAAGTCGCAGAGGAAGAAGAGGCCGAAGAGGTAATAGCGGCAGAGGACATAGCAGAGTCAGTGGCCGCGGCTCCAGAGGGCGCTCCAGCCGAGGCGTCTGAGGCAGTGGACGAAGCAGTCGAAGAGGCTGAAGATGCTGGAGAGGCTGAAGAAGCTCAAGAAGAGGAAGAAGAATTCATTTTATTCGAGGGGGATGAAGAGCCGATTGGTCGCGAGGACAAGCTCAAGCGCGAGCGCGGTCGCCGCGTCCAGCTCGTCTACGACGAAGAGACCGGCGAGCTGATTCCGCGTCGCCGACGCAAGCGAGAGGACGAGGACTGGCAAGAGTTCCTGGATTATTAGCCCGATGGGCAAGCGATCTGGACGGCAGAAACATATTCCGCGGCGGACTTGCATCGCCTGTCGTACGGTCCACCCCAAGCGCATGTTGATTCGCATCGTGCGCACGCCTGAAGGCGAGGTGGTGATTGATCCGACCGGCAAGCGGAGTGGGAGAGGGGCATATCTTTGCGCCAAACGGTCCTGCTGGGAGTTAGCGTTGCAGAAAGATCGCCTGGGACGCGCTCTGCGGAAGCAATTGACGTCCGAGATCAAGGCACGACTGCGGGAGTATGCGGACGATCTGCCTCAAGATGAAACGCTGGATGGTTCTGCGACTGAATGACTGATCGGCAGTCTGCTGGATTGTTTTACTGATCCGTACACAATCTTCTAAAGTTTGTTCTCTGGGACTTTGCGTGGTGCTCAGGGCGGGTTTGTAACCTTGGCTTCAGGATTAATTCGGCCCCAGGTACGGGGATGAGACACCCCCGCTGAGCAATCTCAAACTATCGACCACGCGAAATCCCAAAGAGCTTAAAGTTTTTGTAACCGTTCAGGTAGCGGTCGATATAACCGCCGAGGACGCAGAGAGCGCAGAGAAACTGAAGGAAAAGCTTTGTCAAGCTGGTCAAAATTTTGAAAAAAGCCTGTCTCAGCGATCTCTGCGCCCTCCGCGGTGAAAAAAGCATAACCATCTGAACGGTTACGAGTTTTTAACACCTCGGGGGGCCCGAGTCTGTTTAGGTCCATATGTTCGGATCAGTATGCCCCAGGTGAGTTGAACAACGAGTGTAGTGAGTGACAAAGAGAGGGTGGAGATGAGTGAGAAGGCAAAAGTACAAGAAGAACGCATTGTCGAGATTCCAAAATTCCTGACTGTGCGTCAGTTGGCCGATTTAATGGGCGTCAGCCCCATTGACGTTATCAAGGAGCTGATGGGCGCAGGCGTGATGGCCAACATCAATCAAGAGATCGACTACGAGACTGCCGCCATCGTGGCTGAGGAGATGGGGTTCGAGGCGCGCCAGGAATCCGTATCTGCGCCCGAGGAAGAGGTAGAAGAAGGGCCAACGCCGCTCTGGGAGCGTTTTTACGCCGACGAAGACCCCGCCAATCTGGTGCCACGTCCACCGGTCGTCACCACCCTGGGACATGTTGACCACGGCAAGACCTCGCTGCTTGATGCCATTCGCCGCACCGAAGTTCAGGCCTCAGAGGCCGGGGGCATCACTCAGCACATTGGCGCTTACCAAGTCGAGCATGAAGGGCAGACGATCACGTTCATCGACACCCCAGGACACGAAGCTTTCACCGCTATGCGGGCTCGTGGCGCGCATACCACCGACATCGCCGTGCTGGTGGTGGCCGCCGATGATGGCGTCATGCCGCAGACCGTCGAGGCCATTAACCACGCCCGCGCGGCCCAGGTGCCCATTGTGGTAGCCCTGAATAAGATGGACCTCCGTACCGCTCAACCGGAGAAGGCCAAGCAGCAGCTTTCCGAGCACGATCTCATCCCCGACGATTGGGGGGGAGACACGTTGTGCATCCCGGTCTCGGCCAAGCAGAAGAAGGGATTGGAGGATCTGCTGGATGGAATCCTTCTCGTGGCGGAGACAGTGGAGATTAAGGCCAACCCGAACTCCCCGGCGATGGGAACCGTGTTGGAGGGCTGCCTGGATTGTGCGCGTGGTTCGACCGCCACGGTCCTGGTCCAGAACGGAACTTTGCACGTGGGGGATAATATCGTTGCCGGCTTAGCCTACGGGCGCGTGCGCCAGATGATCGACGAGGACGGGAATCCTGTCGAGGAAGCACTGCCCTCGATGCCGGTTCTGCTGCTTGGGCTTTCTGACGTGCCCGCTGCCGGGGAGGTCTTTGAGGTAGTGCCCGATATCTCCACTGCCAGGGAGATTGTCGAGGAACGCGAAGAGGAACGTCAGGTCAGGAGAGCAACTCCCTCGGAGGCCTTCACGCTGGCCGAGTTCGCCAGCCGCATCCAGGCTGGTAAGGCCAAGGAGCTCAACTTGATCCTCAAGACCGATGTGCAGGGCTCGATTGAGCCGATCCTCAACTCGTTGGAGAACTTGGGCGACGAGGAGCTGAAGGTCAACATCCTGCACGCCGCCGCCGGCACGATCGGCAAATCGGACGTCAATCTGGCTATCGCCTCGGAGGCCATTATCATTGGCTTCCAGGTCTCTCCTGACCCGGCCGCGCGCCGTCTGGCGGAAAGCGAGGGGGTCGACATTCGCACCTATGACATCATCTATAAGCTGATTGAGGACGTCGATAAGGCGCTTAAGGGCTTGCTGGAGCCCACATACGCTGACGTGACGATCGGCGAGGCCGAGGTGCGTGCCACCTTCCACATCTCCGATGTGGGGACGATAGCCGGCTGCTACATCCAGGAGGGCGAGGCGCGGCGCAATGCGCGAGCTCGCGTCATTCGGGATGGTCATGAACTTCACGACGGCCCTGTCACCTCACTCAAACGGTATGAGCAGGACGTGCGCGAGGTGCGGAAAGGATTTGAGTGCGGCGTGGGCGTGGGCGGCTTTGAGGCCTTCGAAGTTGGTGATACCATTCAGTTCTACGTTAGACAAGAGCAGAAGCCGGTGTAGATGGTAACAGACCAGCATGGGGTGATAAATTACTATGGGTAGAAAATATCGCCAGCGAATTTCTGAATTGATCCAGTTCCATGTGACCAGCCTGTTGGAGCGTAAAGTCAAGGATCCGCGGGTGGAGATGGTCACGATCACCGACGTACAAGTGACAGGGGATGCTTCGCGGGCCGATGTTCATTTCAGCGTGCTGGGCGGCGAAGAAGAACGAGCGGAGGCCGAGGCAGGCCTTAAGAGCGCCGCCGGATGGCTGCGGCGCGAGCTGGGCAGCCGCCTGGATTTGCGAAACACCCCTGAGCTGCTCTTTCATTATGACCCTTCCCTGAAGCGCGGCGAGCGCATCGCCAATATCCTTGATGACTTGGGGCTTGGTGAAGAAGACGAAGAAACAGCAGAGAAAGAAGAAGACTCTGAAACGCGTTAGCCGACTCATTCGTTCGTCGCATCATCCACTGTTGGTCTGTCACGTCGATCCCGACGGAGACGCTATCGGCAGTATGATCGGCCTGTTTTTGGCCATGCGGCAGATGAGGCTGGACGTTGTAGCAGCTTGTTCGAGTGCCATCCCCTCTCACTTCGGTTTTATTCCCGCCGTTGAGCACGTCGTCCATCACGTAGAGACCCGTTGCGATCTGGTAATCACGCTCGATTGCTCTGCTCCCGATCGGCTGGGCGAATTCGCGAACCTTCTCAACGTCGAGGACCGCCCCTTGATCAACATCGACCATCATATCACCAATGAGGGCTTCGGGGACGTCGACCTCGTGGATCCAGAAGCATCCTCCACCGCCGAGGTCGTGTTGCGGTTGTTGGAGCATATGGGTGTCTCGCTGGACGCCGAGATTGCCACGGCGCTGCTGGTTGGTATCGTGACCGATACGCGGGGCTTCCGCACCAATAACGTCACCTCCCAGGTGATGGGAGCTGCGACGCGGTTGATGGAAGCCGGGGCTTCGCTGCCGGACATCAGCCGGCGGGTTCTCGACCGTCGCCCCACTGCTGCAATCCGCTTGTGGGCGGCTGCGCTGAGGCACGTACACATCGCTGATGGGGTGATCTGGACCAGTATCATGCTGGCGGAGCGGCGTGAGGCCGGCTATCGAGGCAACAGTAACGCAGGGCTGACCAATTTCCTCCTCAGTGCCGACGGCGCTGACGTTTCCGTCGTCTTTGCCGAGCGGGACGATGGCGACGTCGATGTCAGTATGCGGGCCGAACCAGGTTTCGACGTCACGGAGGTGGCGCTCGCGTTCGGTGGCGGTGGACACGCTCTGGCTGCTGGCTGTCGCCTTCTCGGCCCACTGGAGGAAGCCGAGAGGCATCTCCTGTCCGCGCTTCGCGTCAGTCTGGATCGCCAGCGTCGGAACTATGCCTAGCGGAATTCTCAACCTCAACAAGCCGCGGGGGCTTTCCTCTCATGGTGTTGTGGAGCGCGTGCGCTCTCTGACCGGCGTTCGCCGCGTGGGTCACGCTGGCACGTTGGATCCTCTGGCGACCGGCGTGCTGGTGATTTGCGTCGGACGTCCTGCCACTCGCGTGAGCCAGTACCTGATGGACGAGAAGAAGGTCTATACTGCGCGGGTGCGTTTGGGCGTCACCACCACCACCTACGATGCCGAAGGGGAGGTTGTGACCCAGGCCTCCGTCGACGTGGATCGCGCTCAGGTTGAAGATGCGTTGAACCACTTCCGGGGGCAAATCACGCAGCTGCCCCCGATGTATTCAGCCGTCAAGCATCACGGGAAACCCCTCTATCGCCTGGCTCGGCGCGGCATCGAGGTGGAGCGGGACCCGCGACCGGTGGAGATCTACCGCCTGGAGCTGACCGGCTGGACCCCGCCGACGTGTAGACTGGAGATGACGTGTTCGCCGGGCACCTACGTGCGTGTTTTGGCCCACGATCTGGGCCAACGCCTGGGCTGTGGCGCTCACGTGATTACCCTCTCCCGGCTGGCGAGCGGCCCCTTTCGTTTGGAGGATAGTATCACCCTGGCCGCGCTGGCCCAGGTGGTGGCGGAGGGACGGTGGCCTCGCCTGCTCCTCGCGGTGGACCAGGCCCTCGCCGACCGCTTCCCAGCTATATACGTGACCGGGGAGCAAGCCGTTCGGCTCTGCTCCGGTCAGATGATCGCCGTCGACGATGTGCCGAATGGCCCCGATCCTCAGGAGGCGGAGATAGTACGTGCCTACGGGCCGGGGGAGACTTTCGTGGCGCTCGCTTCCTATGACCCTCAGGCTGATAGCTGGCGCCCGCGCAAGGTTTTGTTCCCTCAACGGTTGGACTGTATTGACCATTCGGAAAGCTAAGTGAAGTCAAATAAGTGCCTTTACTGGGTTTACCTTCCCGAAAGCTACGACGGTTAGTTTTCGTCCAAAATTGAGTTGTTCGACGTGTTTTTAACTCGCCGGTGACTGTTTTTCAGATTTTGGGAGGGTTATCAATCACAAGTAACTTTTGTGGGCTTACTTAGCGAAGGATCCTGCAGTGCGAGTTATCGAAGGCTTGGATCGCGTTACAATTGATCGGCGCTCGTGTGTGACCATCGGCGTCTTTGATGGCGTTCATCGCGGTCATCGCCGCCTGATCAACAATACAATTGAATCAGCGTACGGGCAGAACCACGCCTCAGTGGTCATCACCTTTGATCCCCACCCGACGCAGGTGCTCAGCGATGAGCCCTGTGAGCTGCTGACGACCCCAGAGGAGCGGGCGGAGGTATTGGCGTCTCTGGATCTGGACTTGCTGGTCGTGGTGCCCTTCACGCCCGATCTCGCCGGTCTCTCCGCCGAGGCGTTTGTCCGGCAAATGGTTGAGCGCCTCCATCTGATCGAGCTGTGGGTAGGACCAGATTTTACGCTTGGTCATCAGCGCGAGGGGAATATCGCCACCCTTCGTCATTTGGGGCGCGAGCACGGGTTTACCGTTCACATTGTGGAGCCTTTGATGTGGCGGGGGGAGGAGATCAGCAGTAGCCGGATCCGCGCAGCGTTAAAGGCTGGTGATCTCGACGAGGCTACCGGCTGCCTGGGTCGTCCCTATCGCTTGACCGGCACCGTGATCCACGGTCGCGGCGTGGGCAAGAGCATTGGCGTGCCGACGGCTAATCTCTACCTTCCGCCCAACAGACTAATTCCTGCCCGAGGAGTCTACGCCTGCGAAGCGCACGTCGAACGCCGGGGGACCCATCCGGCGGCGGTCAACGTTGGCGTTCGTCCCACCTTTGCGGGCGAATCACTGGTCGTCGAGGCGCATCTGTTGGGGTTTGATGGCTCGCTCTATGGTCGGGAGATGGCGCTGGATTTCGTGGCCCGGTTGCGTGGGGAGCAGGTTTATCCCACCTTAAACGCGCTGGTGGATCAGATGGAGAGGGATATCGCCCGGGTGCGAGATTTGATGACCTAAAGCCCGTCGATTTCGAAGGAGAACCCGCGTAGCTCCAGCAACGCGGTCGAGGCGTCTGGTTTCTCGTACTGGAGCTCAATGATTTGCGACTGATCGGGCTGGATCGTCCAGGGCAGCTGAGGGGCGGCGCTGACCAGGGCGCTCAGGCCAGCGCTGGAGGTGAGGCTTATTTCATCTACGTCCACTGTGAGGGGAGCCTCTCCGCTGTTGTGGAGCTCGCCCTCGATGATGAGCATATCGCCGGCGTTGTTCAGGAATGCGTCGGTGATGGTGGCGTTCAGCACGCCGGTTCCGGTGGTGTTTCCGGTCTCCCCTTCGGATTCATAGGGGATGCGGACCTTGGCCTTCACGTCACGGGTCGGACGCGGGTTAAAGGTCCAAGTCAGCGGGCCCACGAGTGGGTCTGGCACCAGGTAGCCGGCTGTGCCCTGGGCACTGGCCCCAGGCGCGATATCTCCTTTGAGTGAGCCGTTCTCTCCTGCCTCGCTGGCCGTTGGCGAGACGAGATAGACATTGCCGATATTATCCTCCAGCTGGGCTGAGAAGGCGTCGGCGACAAGCGGGCTGTCTCCGGTATTCTTGACCGAGAACTCGACCAGGTAGTACATAGAATTCTCGGCCGATGCGGCTCCTTCCTGGCTGGTATAGCCTTTGACGACCGTTACCTGGGCATCGCCTACCTCTACCGGTTGTCCCATTTGAGCGATATCGCCGGCCGGCGCTTCGATCGCTTCCTCCTCGCTGGCATAGTCCGCGGTGGCGACCAGCCAGGTGCCGGATTCCTGTTCAACGATCAGCGTCAGGCGGGGGCGTTGTTGGCTGAAGACGCCTGGATCGTCGGATGGCATCTCCTCTCGCTCGGCAAATCGGAAGGAAAGCCCCACCCCATTGGAAAGCCGGAGTTTGATCTCATCTCCAGATCGTAAGTTGTTCAACTGTGTCCGATTTTCCGCCGTCGGTTCCAGCGTCAAGACATAATTGATCACTGTGCCGCATGCCCAGGCCGTTACTTCCGTTTGGTCCGGCGGATAGCGCCATCCTTCTTCAGAAGCGCCCGTCGGCGCGACGGGAAAGGCTTGGCTTCCCACGGTGACGGTGGTGGGCAGCGGCACTGCTACCTCGACGTCACCGCTGCTGATGATCGTTTCGCAGCTGGGGGAGGGCAGCGGGGAGCCGGAGACGGTTGGCTCCGACACGACCATCTCTGTCGGGGTTGGGCTGGGTTCTCCTTCCCTGAGCAAGTTGCGCAGTCCCAGGAAGATAAACAAGCCCAGGGAGACCATTAAGATCAACCCGACCCCCACGATGGCCACGGCTGCAATCTGGCGCCGGGGAGGCGGAGGAGATGAGGGAGCGCTATCGCTTTTCCGCTTAAGCGCTTCCGAGGAGTCACTCATTTTTGGCTGTCTCTCCTGGAGAGGACTGCGGCGGTATCCGTAAGTAGATGCTGGCGCTTTCGCCGGTCACCAGCTGGTTGAAGCCCAGGAATGGCACGCTGATCCTGATGGACCCTTTGGCCGAAACGGTGAAATCCACCTGACCGTCTTCGCCCGTGAAGCCTTGGGCCAGCAGCTGATTGTCCGTCACGCTGTACGCTTGCGCCGAGACGCCGGCGATGCCTTCGCCAGCACCAGGTTGATGGTCGTCGTTGGCGTCGTAGTAGACCAGCAAGGTGATGGGCACGAAGCGCGAGGCGGATCCATCGTCGTCCGGAGCGGGCGTGGGCGTAGCCAACGTTCGGACCGTCAGGTTTTGGGAGTTGCTGCTGGATTCGTCGTTGTTGGGGGTGGGCGTGGCCACCGGCGAGCTGGCCGAGGTGGCCGTCGGCGTGGGGGTTAGCGTGGGCTCGTCTTTATCGGGCTGGGGGGTGTTGGTGGCTTCTGGAGCCGGCGTGGAGGCCGGATCGCCGGGTATGCTGCAACGGAGTGTATAACTGCTGTTGTTAATGTCGCTGGGAGTGCGTTCACCGTAGCCCACCAGGATGTAAAGCCATCCCTCGTAGGTGGCGGTGTAGGTGTAAGCGCTCCTATACTCCCCTGGTTTTACGTCGTCGTTGCCGCCGATCCCTTCGTCCCAGGAGGGGCCGCTGAAGAGGATTATGTTCGTGTCCACACCGGGGTCCAGGTCCGAGGTGGCGCACCGATAGGTGAAGCCTGGCTTGATCCAGAGCTTGAAGAAGTCGTTATCGACGCCGTCGTAGGGCGGGATGAAGTTGAACGTCTCGGCCTTGCCCCGCGCGATGATGCAGGCGTCCTCGAAGCTGTTGCCGAGGTTGTTCTTGTCGCACCGGTCGGCGTTCTGGTTAGGCGGCGCGGCGGTGGGTTCGGGCTCCGATTCCGGGGCTGCGGTTTCCTCAATGGTCATATCGTAACTGCCAGTGGTGTTGACTTTGTTGATGACGCGGATGTAGTAGTAGCCGTCGTAGCTGCCTTTCCATTTGGCCTGGGAGGCATATCCGCCGCCGCCGTCGTCGTCCTTTTTGACCACCTCATTATCCCTGTTGCGGACCTCTAGTTTCGTGTCGATGCCGTTCAGGTCGCTGGTGGTGACTTGATACCATTTGCCGTCCTTGACCCAGAACTTGAACCAATCTTCGTCCCCGGTGTCGTGAAAGGTGGCTTTGCCCTTAAAGCTGTTCAGGTTTACTGAGGTAGCGACCGGCAAAGTGCTGTTCGAGGTCTCGTCGAAGCTGTTGTTGGGCTCGTATCGATCGCCTACCACTTCTTCGTCGTCTTCGGTCTTCTGCTCCACGGTCAGATCATAGGTGTAGTCTGGGTCGTCGCCTCCGGTCTTGTTCTCGACACGGATATAATAGTAGTGGTCCTCGTTGGGGGTCCAATCGGCATAGCTTTCATAGCCATCACTGGTATCCACCGCGATGGGGTCGTCTTCGGGATCCTTATAAACTTCGATGTACGTGTCCACCCCGCTCCAGTTCAGGTTGCTCGTCCGGACCTCGTAAGCGCGGTCCTTCTTGGCCCAGATCTTGAACCAGTCTTCGTCGGGGCCGTCTCGGTCCTGATAGGGATAGAAGTTGAGATTGGAGGCCGAAGTGACCGACTTGGCTTCGTCGGGGTTGTCGTTGGGCTCGTAATTGTCCCAGGGAGCATCGGAGACGCTAACGCTTAGATCGTAAGTGCCTCCAGTACAGTTTTCAGTAAGCTGATAGACCTTGAAGTAGTAGGTGTCGGCTTCGTCTGGTACCAGTGACACAGTGGCGCTTTTGTTGTCGACCTGATTGGCGTCGACGGTGATGGTCACCTCGTCTGAATCATAGACGCCTATACCAAGGTTATAGTTGTCCCCCTCCGGTTGTGCCTTGACGCGATAGGTGCGGCCGATCTGGTCCTCGCTCACGACCAGCTTAAAGTAGTCTTCCTCTGGCGTCTTTTTCTCTCCCTTGTCTCCGAAAACGAGCGCCAAATCCGTGTAATCATCCAGGGTAGCAGCGTCGGAAAAATCGTGATTGTTGAAGCCGTCGTCGGTGGTGGTGACAGTGAGGGAACAGGTGATCGCGGATTGGGCGAGGATATCTAGCGTATCGGTCACGTAGAGATTGGACGGTTGAGGATGGGCGAGGTGGTCTGGTTGTGGAGCTGCCAGCGTCCGATCTGAGTCCCCCAGGTTAGCGTAGAGCAACACGAGTGAAAGCGCTAGGCCTGCCACCAGTGCCAGAACCAATGAGAATGTGCGTTTCATAGCCCCATTCCTCCTAATTGAATTTTGGGCCGTCACGTCCAGTAATCTTACTATACCACAAAGGGGGTTAGACTACAAGCAGATTTGTCGGATGGGGCGGCGTTTCGCTAGCTGCTCTCATAGCCGAAGCGGCGCAGCTCGCGCTCGTCCTCGCGCCATCCCTTGCGGACCTTGACCCACAGATCGAGGTAAACTTGCCCGCCGACCATCCGCTCGATCGCTTTCCGGGCCGCTTTGCCGATCTTGCGGATCATACGGCCGCCTTTCCCGATGATGATGCCTTTCTGCGAATCGCGCTCCACGAAGATGTTGGCCGCAATGTACGTCACGTCGTTCTCTCTCTCCTCGAACGACTCCACCATGACGGCCACCGAGTGCGGCACCTCATGGTATGTGAAGTGCAACACCTGCTCGCGGATCAGCTCAGCCGCGATCTGGCGCTCCGTCTGGTCGGTGATGTATTCGCCGGGGTAGTAACGCGGGCCTTCTGGCAATAGTGCCACGATCCGCTTCAGCAGCTTCTGCAGGTTTACCCCTTCGGTGGCGATGGTCATCATCCATTCTTCATAGAACGGCGCCAGCTCCCAGTAGAGCTCGGTGTGACGTTCGACCTTTTCCGGCGGCAGCAGGTCCATCTTGTTGAGCACTAGGATGACGGGAGCGTTGGCTTGCTTTTCCAGCATGTCGGCGATCAGGCGATCCTCTTTGGTGGGTGGCTCTGAGACGTCAACCATAAACAGTACCACATCGGCGTCTGGGATGGCGCTGGCAGCGGTGGCGACCATCGCCTTGCCCAGCCGATGGTGCGGTTTGTGGATGCCCGGCGTATCGACGAAGATCACCTGCACCTCCTCCCGTGTGAGAATGCCCAGGATACGATTGCGCGTCGTCTGTGGCTTGGACGAGACGATGGCGACCTTCTGGCCCAGGAATCGGTTCATCAGCGTCGATTTGCCGACGTTGGGCCGTCCGATCACCGCCACGAAGCCGGACTTATGATCCTCCGGGACGGCAAAGGGATCGGCGGCATTTTCTGCGATCTCTGCACTTGGTTCAGTCATTTTACCTTTTTGCGCTCTCGGGCTGAGCTTATCTAACGTCTTTCCTCTGTCTTCTCTGGCACCACGTAGATGCCTGGCAGGCTCACTAGCGTCACAATCCCTTTCACGATCACATTGGAGAAAAAGATCGACCAGACTGTGGCGGTGGGAAGGCGGGCGCCGAAGGCGCCCCAGGCGAAGATCAGGCTGTCCAGGGGCACGCTGACGCCGTTGCTGCACAACACGCGCCCCCACTGGTAGCGGCGCGTCACCCGGGTGACCCACAGGTGGTAGATCTCGGTATCGACCAGCTGGCTGACCAGCTCGGCGACGATGGAGGCGATGACGATGCGCCATACGGGCGTGAGTACGGCGGCGAATTCCTGTTGCAATCCCCAGCTGGGGTCCGGGGGCAGCCAGGCCACGAGAGCGAAGAGCCCGGCCATCACTAGGTTGATCGCGCCGGCGGCCACGATCACCGTCCGCGCGGCGACGCGGCCCAGCAGCTTGTGGACCAAGTCGCGCAGCGTGAACGTGAAGGGGTAGATCGCGGTGCCAGCGTCGATGCTGAAACCGGCCACCCAGGCGATCTTGAGGCTGAGCACGTCGGCCAACATCTGCGCTGCGACGTAGGCCGCGAGCACCCAGACGGCGGCCTGGATCGAAGCTGCGGTCGGCTCATCGGATTGGGTTGAAAGACTTACGCTCATAAAGTTTTGATGGCGCCTTTCCAAAAACGGGGCTCACTCCTCAATGGTAGGAGCAAGCCCCGTTTTTATTCCGGCCTGGTTTACATTCGTGGATTACTACTCATCCTTCTGTTGCCGATGAGCTTCGATGATCTCTTCCATAATGTGAGAGGGGACCTCCTCGTAATGATCGAACGACATTGAGAAGAGGCCGCGCCCTTGCGTCAGGCTACGCAGATCAGTGGAGTACCGTTGCATTTCGGCCAGCGGCGCCAGCGCTGTGATGATGGTCTTCCCGGCGCGTTGGTCCATTCCTTGCACACGTGCCCGCTTGGTGTTCAGATCGCCGATGATATCCCCCGTGTACTCCTCGGGTACGGTGACCTGGACCTTGTAGATTGGCTCCAGCATCGACGGGCCTGCTTGCTGCATCACCCGTTTGAACACCTCTCGCCCGGCGATCTGGAAAGCGATGTCCTTCGAATCGACCGGGTGCTCCTTACCGTCATAGACCGCCGCCAGCACGTCGACCACGGGGTAGCCGGCCAGGGGGCCTTCCTTTATCACTTGCTTGATGCCCTTTTCGATCGATGTCTGGAAACCGGTCGAGATGGCGCCGCCGGTCACCTCCCACTCATACTCGAAGCCCGTACCGCGTGGCAGCGGCTCCAGCCGCATATATACCTCCGCGAACTGCCCGGCCCCGCCGGATTGTTTTTTGTGGCGGTACTTGTCGGAGGCAGTTTTGGTGATCGTCTCGCGGTAAGGGACTTTGGGCGTGGACGTTTCTACCTCGACGTCGAAGCGGTTTGACATCCGGCGGATGGCGATATCGACGTGGGCTTGACCCATTCCCTCTAGAATCATCTCTTTGGTGCTGGGCTCCTGCCGCCAATGGAGTGTGGGGTCCTCCTCGCAGATGCGAGACATCGTGGGGCCGAGCTTCGTCTGGTCGGCCTTGCTCTTTGGCTTTACGGCCAGGGCGAAGACCGGATCGGGGAAGATGGGGCCTGGTAAAGTCACCGGCTCTTCCTCGTTGCACAGCGTGTCACCAGTGAGTGTCTCCGCCAGTTTGGCGACGGCGCCTATATCGCCGGCCTGGAGATTTTGTACCGGGATCTGTTCCTGCCCTCGCATCAGGTAGAGCTGGCCCAGGCGCTCCTCCTCATCGGCCCGGCTGTTGTAGACGCGGGTATCGGACTTGATCGTACCTCGGAAGACGCGGAAGTAGGTTAGCTTGCCCACATAGGGGTCAGCTGTGGTCTTGAAGACCAGCGCGGCCAGTGGCCCTTCGGGATCGGGTTCGATCATCTCTCCTTCTTCTGACTCGACTGCGCCACGGTCGATCGGCGAAGGGGCGTAATTCGCCAGGTTGCTCAGCAGGGCTTTGGTGCCAATGTTCTCGGTCGCTGCCGTGACGAAGATCGGCACGGCCGAGCCCTCGGCGATCGCGATCCTGAGCCCGCGCTGAATCTCCTCCTCGGTCAGCGTCTCACCTTCCAGATACTTCATCAACAATTCGTCGTTGACCTCGGCGGCCGCCTCGATCAAGGGCACGCGTGCTTCCTCCGCCTGGCTGGCGACGTCTCCCGGGATCTCTTCTACCTTACCTTCGGGACCAATCAGCGCCTCCATCCGCGTCAGGTCCACTACGCCAGTGAAATCGGTCGCGCTGCCGATGGGAAAGGTGAAAAGCACGAAATTCTGGTCGAAAGACTCCTCCAATGCCTGGAGCGTTCGATCCAGATCGACGTTCTCCCGATTCATCTTGTTGATGATGACCATACGGGGAATAGATTGCTCGTCGGCGAACTTCCAGACCAGCTCCGTGCCCACCTCGACGCCTGCGACGGCGTCGACCACGATAATCGCCGTATCGGCAACCCGGACTGCGCTCTTCGCTTCTCCGATGAAGTCGGTATAGCCAGGAGTATCCAGGACGTTGAGCTTGCAATCCTTCCACTCGACCGGAATCAGCGACAGGTTGAGCGATATCTGTCGGTTCTTTTCCTCCTCGTCGTAGTCGGCCACCGTGGACCCTTCTTCGATCTCTCCCATCCGGTTGATCGCGCCGCTGGTGAAGAGCATCGCTTCTGCCAGCGACGTCTTGCCGGAGCTGCCATGGCCGAGCAGAACGACATTTCGCAGTTGGTCAGTGTGATAGTCTTTCATCGAGATTGTGACTCCCTCTACTAGTGCGTAAAACGTAATGCGAAACGCGCAAAACGTGGCAAGATAATTGAGAGGATTACGTTTTACGTCTTCGTTTCACGTTTTACGCTTGCTATCTCCCGAGATACATGATAGTAGGATATTCTAAACGAGAAAAGCCTCTCTGTCAATTGCCCTTTGCGGAAAACGATAGTACACTATCCCCATCGGGCAAGCAGCAGCAGAGAGACACCAAAAGGAGAATTGTACACCTATGGCAGAGTTCCCCGTCGAACCATTCAAGATCAAAGTCGTCGAGCCGATCCGTCAAACGACCCGCGCTGAGCGCGAGAGTATCCTGGAGGAGGCCGGCTACAATCTATTCGCTATAAAAGCCCAGGACGTCTATATTGATCTGTTGACCGATTCCGGCACCGCGGCGATGTCCGATAGGCAGTGGGCCGGTATGATGGAGGGCGACGAAAGCTATGCCGGCTGTCGTAACTTCTTCAACCTGGAGGAGGCGATCGAGGCGATCACGGGCTTCCAGCATTTCGTTCCTACCCACCAGGGACGGGCTGCCGAGAACGTGCTCTTCGCTTGCACCATCGAACCGGGCCAGTCGGTGCCGAGCAATATGCACTTCGATACCACCCGGGCTAACATCCTCGCGCGGGACGGCGCCCCGGTCGATCTGGTGGCCGAGGAGGGGCTCGACCCCGTCACGCACGCTCCCTTCAAGGGCGACATCGATCTGGAGCGCCTGGAGGCGTTTATCGAGGAGACCGGGTCGGAGAACATCCCGCTGGGCATGCTGACGGTGACGAACAACTCCGGCGGCGGGCAGCCAGTCTCGATGGCGAATATCCGTGCTACCGGCGAGATACTCCATCGGCACGGCATTCCCCTCTTCCTGGACGCCTGTCGTTACGCCGAGAATGCCTACTTCATCAAGCTGCGCGATCCTGACTACGCCGGGACGCCGGTGCTGGAGATCGCGCAAGAGATGTTCTCCTATGCCGACGGCTGCACCATGTCGGCCAAGAAGGACGCGCTGGTCAACATCGGCGGGTTCCTGGCCATGAACGACGCCGATCTGTTCGAACACGTGCGTCAGGAGCTGATCATCCGTGAAGGGTTCCCCACCTACGGCGGGCTGGCCGGGCGCGACCTCGAAGCCATCGCCCGCGGGCTTTGGGAGGGTCTCGACGAGGACTACCTTTCCTACCGCCTTGCTCACACCCGGTATCTGGCCGATTCCCTGCGAGAGGAAGGGGTTCCCATCCTGGAACCGCCCGGCGGCCACGCGGTCTACCTGGACGCGCGGCGTTTCCTACCGCACATCCCGCAGAGCGAGTTGCCCGGTCAGACGCTGGTCTGTGAGCTTTACCGGGAAGATGGCATCCGCGGGGTGGAAATCGGTAGCGTGATGTTCGCCCACGAGGATCCGGCGACGGGTACAGTGGTCTACCCTGAGCTGGAGCTGGTGCGGTTGGCAATCCCACGGCGGGTCTACACCCAGACGCATCTGGATTATGTGGTGCGGACGTGTGCCAGGCTGTACGAACGCCGCGACGAGATCGGTGGGTTGCGCTTTACCTACGCGCCGGAGCTGTTGCGCCACTTCACGGCCCGCTTCGAGCCGCTGCACTAGGCGACTTGGGTGTGGAAGCATGGGGCAAAGGTGCCAAAAGGCTTGCCATCGGCGGCTAGATGTGATACTATAAGATTACGTTGCGCGTTTACCGGTAGCGCTCAGTTTATCTGGCGTTACTGTCTCGGCCATCGGTATGTATCTCTCCCTGGTCGCGCCGCGGGCACCAGGAGGGGATATCTCTTTTAGCGTATGGTCAATCGACCATGACCACTCGAAGATCGCTCCGTCACGATAGCCCTTCAAGGCGGCAGCTGCGTCGCCGTGCGACTGTCCTCTGGGCAGCGGCGTTGCTTCTCGCATTCTCGCTTATTCCTCTTTACCTCGTCTACCTCGGCATAGAGCACGATGCAGACCGGCTGGATGCCGACTACCAGATCGTCCAGCGGACTTTGACTGCTATGGGCACGCCAGATCCAGAGAAGCAGGCGCTCAAACAAGAGCTGACGCAAGTGCAGCGTGCGATCGCTCTGGTCAAAGGTGCTTCCTCGGAGCTGGAAGATCAAAACGTCGACTGGCCGGCGGTGATGGACGCCATTGAGCGCTACAACCCCATCCAGCTCACGCTTGATAGCGTGCGACAAGTTGAGGGGCGTATCATTCTGGAAGGGCACGCCGTCGACGATACAGTCGTCATCGCCTACAGCAACCGCCTTGAGGAGAACGCCCTTTTCGCCGAGGTCACCGTCCAGTCCCTGAAGGCGGTCGCGACGCCGTTTGTGACCCCATCTTCCACGCCGATGGAGCCGCTGGAACCGACGGAAACCGGTACGCCCACTATCACGCCTACTCCTACCCCCGATCCCAGCGATCCATACGAGGTTGACGACTTCGAGCCCCAGCCCATCTTCTTGAATCAGGTCCAGACCCATAACTTCTACCCCATCCACGACGTGGATCAGCTCACTTTCCTGGCCAAGGCGGGACGTTACTATCGCGTCTCTACCTTTGACTTGGCGCTGGGTGTGGATACATTTCTCACCGTGATCGTGGATGATGAGACTTATACCAACGACGATCGCGAGCCCGGCGAGCTTGGTTCTGAGGTGACTTTTCAGGCCCCTGAAGGTAAAGAGACGGACGTTCGTATCCAGATCACCAACCACCGGCATTATGGGCCGGAGAAGGAGTATAGCGTCGTGATAGAGGAGTTCGTGCCCACAATCACGCCCACGCCTACAGAGACGCCGACACCTTCATCCACGCCAACGCCGACGTTGACGCCGGAACCCCCGACGAGCACGCCATCGCCAGCGACAGATACACCGACGCCGACCGCGACGGCGCCCACGTCCACGCCCACGTCCACACTTATCCCTACACTTACTCCCACTTCCACGCTTACCGTCACTCCTACCTCGGAATCAACTGGCACGTCCCGGTTGCCTGGGCTTGCTGTCCGGTTATTAGGCCCTGACGACTCCCTGGCGGGGGAGCTTAGATCGGCTCCGGCTGCCCAGGCGATCAGGTTCGTGATCGTGGTAGAGCTGGCACAAGGAGCGCAATGACCGCTCGACCGTCTCTTCATCGGTATGCCAGATTGTACCGGCGCTACAGCTGGTGGGCTGGGGTGACCATCGCCGGCGCTCTCCTGCTGGGGTTTTTCTTCAGCGCCTTTTTCGTCTTGCCGGAGGCGCGCAATCGTCGCAGGCGGGCCAACGATTTGACCACGGCCCGGCGTCGGATCGTCGACCGGGAGAATGAACCGACGGAAGAGGAGTTGCGAGAGGATTTGGAAAAGTTCCAGGCTATGCTGGATGAATCGCCCCGGTTATTCTTCAGCGAAGATGAAGTGACCGAGGTATTGAATCGATTGTATCAATATGCCAGCGCGAATGAAGTAACGATTGTCAACTTGGAAAGCGAAGCCGCTCCTTTGGAGGAGCCCAGCGAGGTCTACGACATCCAATCGTTTCGGCTCAAAGCGGTGGGCTCTATCGCCGCTCTGATCGACTTCGTCGCCAGCATCAGCGAGGCCTCGGCGCCGAGCTTCGTCGTGCACAACCTGGCTATCGTGGGGGAGCGGGATCACCACGCCCTGACGATGCAGGTCGATCTCTATACCTCTCCTTACTCCTCCGGTGTGGTCGTCCGCCCGACGCCGGTCCCAACGCCGGAAGGTACGCCAGCGGTCTTGGAAGAGCTGAATAACGCCCTGGATTCTGCCTGGGCCAGAGGAGATTGGGAAGAAGCAATTGACCTCATCTTCCAGCTGGCGGATTTGGCCCCCGAAGATCGAGAGTGGCGTGAAACGCTTTACCAGGCTTACGTCAACTACGGGCATCAGCAGCTGGAGCAGGGAGAAACGTCCGAGGCGAGGACTCAGTTCGATCTTGCGTTGGGCCTCAAGCCGGAGGGAGAGGAGGCGCGGGCCGCCCTTGAGCGCATCGGCGCTTCGCCTACGCCAACCCCTTCTCATCTGGAGCAGCTGATGAAGCGGCTGGATACGGCCTGGGAGGAGCAAGATTGGAACGAGGCAATTAAGCTGCTTGAGGAGATTCAGGCTATCGCCCCCCGCTACGATGCCGTCACTGAGAAACTCTATGCCGCCCGGGTCAATTACGGCTACAGCCTGGTTGCCCAGAAGAAGTTGGAAGAGGCCAAGATTGCCTTCAGCGAGGCGCTGGCGGTCAATCCCGACGGGACGGAAGCTATTGAAGGGCTACAGGCCCTGGCGAGTAGAGCGGTAACGGAAACGCCGTGAGATCGTGTTGATTCCCTAAAGGGGTACTTTCCAGGTGTAACGTATTTTCGCCTTGAAATCAGCGGGCGAGAAGCGCCAAAAACCAGAAAGCGTCAGCTTCTCGCCTAACGTCCTCGTAAGTGTGTTGCACCTCTGGTTCGAAGATGATAAAGTCCTGGCTGGTTCTCAAATGTGCTTGACACTACCCTTAGCCTATGTTACTATTCACTTGATGCAATTGGACGTAAACGTCGTTGGAACGGATGATAAGCACCACCGAGCCGAAGGCGCAGGGCCGGTAGGTGCTTTTTTTATGGCAATGCGCTAACCATTGAGAAGTAGGAGACTATTATGGCTAATTTACGAATTGTTCCCCTGGGCGGCCTGGGGGAAGTCGGCAAGAATATGATGAGTATCGAGTATGGTCGCAATATACTCATCATCGATGCTGGCATGATGTTCCCCGAATCGCGGATGTTGGGAATCGACTACATCATCCCCGATTGGAACTATTTGCAAGATAAACAAGATCTGGTCCGTGCGGTGATCATCACCCACGGGCATATGGACCACATCGGCGCTCTGTCGCACTTCCTGGAGGCGTTCAACGTGCCGGTCTATGCCACCAAGCTGACCCGAGGTCTGATTGAGGTCAACCTGGAACAGAAGCACATGCTGGGCCAGTCCACATTGCACACTATTGAACCTGGCGACGAGATAGATATTGGGCCCTTCACCGTCGAGCCCTACCACGTCTGCCATTCTATTCCCGACACAGTCGGCCTGGGGATAACAACCCCGGCTGGCCTGATTGTTCATAGTGGTGACTTCAAGTTCGATCATACGCCAGTGGATGGCTGGCCCACTGATTACGCCAAGCTGGCTGAGTTCAGCGGGCGTGGCGTGCTGGCGCTGTTATCCGATAGCACCAACGCCGATCAGCCTGGCAAGACGCCTTCGGAGGCTGTGCTTAACGGTGCCTTCCATCAGATTATGCGCGAGGCCCCGGGGCGGCTGATCATCGCCACATTCGCTTCCTTGATCTCTCGCGTCCAGCAGGTGGTCGACGTGGCGGCGGAGCACAACCGCAAGATTGCCGTCGCTGGCCGTAGCATGGTAGAAAACACGAAGATGGCCCGACGGCTGGGCTACCTCGACATCCCCGAGGAGATGATGCTCCCACTTCACGAGGTCGATAACGTCCCGCCCCGCGAAGTGGTCATTATGGCAACCGGGGCGCAGGGCGAGCCGATGGCCGTCTTGAACCGCCTGGCGACTGGGCGCCACTACTCGCTCAATATCAAGGAAGGCGATACCGTGGTGCTCTCCTCGCATACCATTCCAGGCAACGAGGAGATGATTCACAACGTCATCAACCGCCTCTTCCAAAGAGGCGCCGACGTTTACTACGACCCCATTGCCCAGGTTCACGTCTCAGGTCACGCCGGCCAGGAAGAGCAGAAGATGCTGATCAATATGCTCAACCCGCGCTACTTCATCCCCATCCACGGGGAGCTGCGACACCTCAAACAGCACGGCAAGATCGCACGAGCGCTGGGTATCCCGGATGAAAATGTCGCCGTGATCGAAAATGGCTACATCCTGGACTTCGAGGACGGCCAGATGAAAGTTGGAGAACGCGTGCCCGGCGGCTACATCTTCGTGGATGGCTCCCTCGTGGGCGAGATCGGGCCGCAGGTGATGCGGCAGCGCGATGCCCTGGGCGAAAGCGGCTTCGTGACCGCCGTCGTGCGTTATGAGCGCCGGCAGGGCAAAGCCATCGGCCATCCGCGGATCGTCACCCGCGGCTTTGTCTTCAAGCCAGCATCGGAGGATCTGCTCAAACGCGCTCAGGACGTTGTGCGTTCGGCGGCCTCGGTCGAGGGGGGCACCAGGCCGGAGGACGTCGAGAAGAAGATCGAAGATGCGCTCTCTCAATTCCTTTACCGCGAAACGCAGCGCGATCCGGTGGTGACGGCGGCTGTGATGGAGGTCTAGCGTGGCCGTGAGTGCCAACAATTGAATCTACCAGAGCGAAGCCCTTTGGGTTCACACCCGGGGCTTTGCTCTTTTGGTATGATCTTCTCCATGAACTATTCCACTTTCGAGCGAAAAGCGACTGAACAGAAAACGATCGAGCAGAAAGTGACCAATCTGCGCCAAATCCTGGCCTCGCTGAAAAGCGTAGGCGTCGCTTTCTCCGGAGGCGTGGATAGCACGCTTCTCCTTGCCTTCTCCTGGCAGGAACTCGGCGTCGAGCGCGTGCTGGCCCTGACGGCGCAGTCGGCGTTGACACCGCAGGCGGAGATAGAACGCGCGAAGGCGCTGGCCGATCGGCTGGGTGTGGCGCATCGGGTCGTTTCCTTCGATGCCTTGAGCCAGCCAGACATCGTCGCCAACCGCCCGGACCGCTGTTACCATTGCAAGCGAGCGTTGTTCGAGCAGCTACAGGCGATCGCTACATCCGAGGGGGTGAAAATCCTTGTCCACGGCGCCAACCGCGACGACACTGGCGATTACCGCCCCGGTATGCGCGCTGCCGAGGATCTGGGCGCCCGGGCCCCGTTGTTGGAGGCTGGCTTCACCAAAGCCGATGTGCGGACGCTTTCCCGCCAGCTGGAGCTGCCCACGTGGGACCTGCCAGCGATGGCCTGCCTCGCCTCTCGCGTGCCCTACGAGACTCCCCTGACCGCCGAGACCCTCAGCCGCGTCGAAACCGCCGAGGCTACGCTGCGCGAACGGTTCTCGCTGCGACAGCTGCGCGTGCGCGATCACTTCCCAAGCGCCCGCATCGAAGTGCCCGAGCAGACCATCGTGCATCTGGCGCAGCCGGACGTGCGCGACGAGATCGTCGCCGCGCTGCAATCCCTGGGCTACCGCTACGTGACACTCGACCTGAGCGGCTTTCGCAGCGGCAGCATGAACGAGACTCTGAAATAACGCATCACGAAGGACTTATGAACGAACGATTCCAATTTGCCAATCCAGATTTTGGGCGTACCCAACGCAAGGGCGTGCCAGAGGTTATCCTGGTCGACCGGAAGACGCCAGAGCAGACGCTTGCCATCGCTCGCGATTTCTTGGAGCGGAACGGGCGTGCCATACTCAGCCGGGTCGGCCCGGCGCTGAAAGACCAATTGCAGGCTTGCTTCGAGGGAGAAGCGACGATGGAGTGGGTCGCGCCTGCCCGTGCCGCCGTCCTGCGTCGGCCTGGCGTCGAGCGCCCCAACACCGGCGGGCGTGTGGGCGTAATCAGCGCTGGCACCTCCGACATCCCCGTGGCCGAAGAAGCGGCGCTGTTGTGTCGCGAGATGGGTTGCAAGGTTCTCACCGGCTACGACGTTGGAGTCGCCGGGCTCCATCGCCTGTTCGAGCCGCTGCGCGAAATGCTGGACGACCAGCGGGTCGACGTGTTGATCGTGGCCGCTGGAATGGACGGCGCGCTCCCGTCGGTGGTGGCCGGCCTGGTCGACGTGCCCGTCGTTGGCCTACCTACCTCCGTTGGCTATGGCGTCGGCGGCGAGGGCGTGGCGGCGCTCTACTCGATGCTGCAGACCTGTGCCCCTGGGATGAGCGTGGTCAACATTGATAACGGCATCGGCGCCGGTGCGATGGCAGCTATGATCGCCAACCGCGTCGCTGAGGCCCGGAACATCAGGGAGGACGATTAGCGATGACCGGCATCAGCACGACGGAAACACAGACGATCCTTTACCTTGATCTCTTCTCCGGCGCCGGCGGCGATATGCTGCTCGGCGCTCTGCTCGACCTGGGGCTCTCGATGGAGACTCTCCGGGCCGATCTGCAGAAGATGGACTTGACCGGCTACGAGCTGGACGCCGAGCGGACGCTCCGGCATGGGCTTAGCGGCGTCAATCTGCACGTGCGCGACGTGGGACAGGAACATCCAGCGCGGCATTTGGCCGACGTGCGTCGTCTGATCGAGGGGAGCAGTCTCTCGCAGCACGTCCAGGAGACGAGCCTCGCTGTCTTCGATCGCTTGGCGCGCGTCGAGGCTGACATTCACGGCTCCTCCATCGACGAGGTCCACTTTCACGAGATCAGCGCGGTGGACAGCCTGGTGGACATCGTGGGGTTCGTCGCCGGGCTGGAGCACCTGGGTGTTGCGCGGGTCTTCGCCTCCCCGGTGCCGCTGGGCAGTGGCACCATCGAGATCGAGCACGGGCTGATCCCCGCGCCGGCCCCGGCGACGCTGGCCCTGCTGGCCGAGGTCGACGCTCCCACCCGTCCGCATCACGCTCAGACTGAGATCGTCACGCCGACGGCGGCGGCCCTGCTGGCCGAGCTGGCCACGTTCGAGCGCCCACCGATGCGCGTGGCGGCCATCGGCTACGGCTTCGGCGACAAGACGTTCCCGTGGGCCAACGCCCTACGCGCCTGGCTGGGCGAAGTCGAAGTGGATGAAAGCGCGATGGACGAAACGCCTCATCACGTCACGTTGCTGACCTGTAACCTCGACGACGCCACCGGCGAAGCTCTGGGGTATGCGATGGAGCGGTTGTTCGAGGCCAACGCGCTCGACGTCTGGTTCACCCCGGTACAGATGAAGAAGAACCGCCCCGGCGTGGTGCTTTCTGCCCTGGTGCGCCCCGATCAAGCCGAAGTGACAGCTCGGCTGATGCTCCGCGAGACGCCGACGCTAGGCGTGCGCATCCAGCCGGTCGAGCGCATCGTGGCACAGCGCCAGATCCGGACGGTTGAGACGCCGTGGGGCCCGGTGCAGGTCAAGGAGAAGTGGCTGGATGGTGAGCGGCACGCTCTCTCGCCGGAGTACGAGGATTGCGCCGCCATTGCTCGCGAGCAGGACGTCCCGCTCCACCGGGTGCTGGAGGTCGTGCGAGAAGCGATGCGTTGCTCCTAACGGCTTCTTGAGTCCATTACGCGCCATGCATTCAAGTCTTCTTGATGACCGACGCGCCATCGGCCGGCTGGCAAATGTACGTCCTTGGACGATAGTGGAACGCAGCTTCGTAACGCTGCGAAACATACCACTCGAAATCCCGTACACTATCCTCGTCGACGAGCGCCGCGATGCACCCTCCGAACCCACCGCCCGTCAGCCGTGCGCCGTAACACCCTTCGACCGCCAGTGCCGCCTCGACCAGCGCGTTCAGCTCGGGCGAGCTGACCTCGTAGTCGTCGCGCAGGCTGACGTGACAGGCGTGCATCAGCTCGCCCACGGTCGCGACGTCGCCTCGCCGTAACGCCTCGGCTGCCCGCAACACACGTGCGTTGTCTGTGACCACGTGCCGGGCGCGGCGATAGATCACCGCCGGGAGCTGATCGCGTAGCTGCTCCAGGTCGTCCGGCGTCACGTCCCGCAAGGCCCGCACGTCCGGTCGGTGCTGGCGCAGGATCGCCACTGCTTCCTCGCACTGGGCGCGGCGCACGTTGTATTCCGAGGAGGCCAGTTCGCGGCGCAGGCCGGAATCCGCTACCATAATGGCCACGTCTTCGGGCAGCGGCACCGACTCCATCGCCAGCGTGCGACAGTCGAGCAGCAACGCGTGCCCCGCGCTTCCCAACGCGCTCGCCATCTGGTCCATCACGCCGCATTGCGTCCCGACGTAGGCGTTCTCCGCCCGCTGACAGATCAGCGCCAGCTCACGCCGGCTGACGTCGAGCCCGCCGAGTACCTGCCAGGCGTAGGCGAAGGCCACCTCCACCGCCGCCGATGACGACAGCCCTATACCCATCGGCACGTCGGCGGTCAACACCGTCGCCATACTGATCGGGGTCAGACCGCGCTCCTGGAGCGCCCAGGCCACGCCGCGCGGGTAATCGGCCCACGTGCCATCGGCCGGCGGGAGCTCGTCGAGCGAGAATCTGACCTCGGCCCCCAGATCGTGGGCGTAGACGCGGCACTCTTGGGTGTCGGTGGGTGCCACCGCCAGCCACGCCGCGCGCTCCACTGCCAGCGGCAAGACGAAGCCCTCGTTGTAGTCCGTATGCCCCCCGATCAGGTTGACTCGGCCCGGCGCGCGTACGATGGCGGTTGGCGGTTGAACATGGCATGCCTGAAAGAGGGCCACAACTTCATGCTCTGCGTCACTCACGATCTTATCCTAGCGTGACGATGTCGGATAATAATCCCATCTGGCCCAGCGCTGCGACGAGGCGTGGCCAATCGTGTGCTTTCACCAGCGCGACTCTGGAGCCCACACGCTTGCGGATGAAGCAGCGCGTGTGTGGCGACGAGCTGACCTCGTTCATCAGATCCTCGTCGGCCAGCTGGAGGATCACCGCCTGCTCCAGCCGCGCCTCGGCCCCGCGGGCCTCCCAGCGCGTCACAGCCGCCTCGACGTACTGAGGCACTGGCTGTTCGGTCACCTCCGTCAGGAACTCGAGCACGCGCTCAGCCGAGATGCCCTGCCGCCGCGCTCGCTTCAACGAGCTCGGGGTCAACCGATAGACGAAAGGGGCGCCGGTTCGCTCCCAGCGGGAGACGCGGGCCAGCTGGAAACGTTCGTAGCGCTGGTCTGGCGGCACGTGCAGCAGAAAGCCGGGCCGCAGGTTCAGGGGAGGCGGCGCAGGGGCGGGGGGCGGCTCGATCAGCTCCAGGGCGATGGCGCCGCCGGCGGTCAGTCGGAACGCCGCCGGTTCTCCCTCGTCGTCGTAACCGACCTCGACCAGACCCAGCCACGCCAGCGGCTTCGTGACCAGGTAGCGAATGAGCCGTCCCTCGATGGCCTCCCAGCTTTCGAAGCCGGAGAAGTACTCGCCGGTCGTTACGTCCTGGATGTACCAGGTGGTATAATCACCGTCGGGGCGCTGAAAATCGGGGTCGACCGCCTTGACGGCGGTGATGAATTTCGCGATGCGATACCAGGGGCCAGGTGGCTCGTCGAGCGCCTGATGGGCGGCGATGAGGTGCTCCAGGAGCGCTTTGCGCGTCGGGAGCGGCGCGTTCTGCCAGGCGTCGAGGTTATCTGGGCGGAGCGACGGGACGTGGAACAGGTCGTTCCAGGTCGGGTCATCGCGCCAGGCCCGGAAGAGCGTTCGCTTCTGCTCGTGCGAGGGCTGCTGAAGCCAAGTGGTCACTGACTCCGGGTCCAGGCTCAGCTGGCGGGATTGATCCGTCCGCAGCCAGCCAAGTCGCCGCGCCAGGTGGCGCAGGAATGCGAAACGCTCGCCATCGGCGTCGTGCAAGCGCTGAAGGAGTCGATCTTTGTGGCGCTGGGGCCAATCGTCCTCCACCGTCAATCGTGGATGTTCGTTCTGGATGTAGGCCAGCAGCGTGCAGGCATCATCGAGCAGGGTGTCCCCGGGCGCGTGGACATTAGCCGGAGCGGGGATGGGCTCTAGAGCGAATTGGGGCGGTGGCTTGTCCGGCTTCGGCAGGTGTTTGAGCAGCTCGGGCGGCACAAAAATGACCTCGTAAGCGCCCTCTGCCCCCTGGGCGAAGCCGCGAAAGAGGAACCCCCTGTACCAGAGCCCCTCAGCCGGCGAGGTCGGCTCCCGCCAGGGCTTCTCACGTTCCATGCGACCGGGCCCCATCACGCGGATCTCCCCCCATTGGCGGGCGAAGACACGCCGTGGCATCAGTCCATCCTCTGCCAGTAGCGCCTCCAACGCCTCCCGCTCCTCATCCGGAAGGTCTCGCCAGGCGCGGTCGATCGCTTCGGGGTTGGATAGCGCCTCGCTCAGCTCGAGGGCCACATCCCGCTGGCGTGTGTTTCCCAAATCCACGTCCCAGAAGCGGGCGATGGTTCGCAAGTGAACGAGGTATGTATCCAGCAGGCATTGGCGGAGCGTGCGCATAGTAAGGCCATTATAGTCAGAGCGAGGAAGTCCGCAAGGTATGTTTAGAGGTGTAGTCGCGTTCGCAGTCTTTCCTCTACGTATCCAGCGGGATGATCCTGACGCGCGGATTGCCTGCGTCTAGCTCCATCCGCGCTACCGTCGGTCGCCGTCGCGGGGTGGGGCAGACTGCGCCTGGATTGACGATCAGCGTCTGATCGTACCAGCCGACGTGTGCGCGATGGGAGTGTCCGAAGACGACGATGTCGGCCTCGGGGTGGAGACGGGCCAGACGGCTTGCAGCGCGGCGATTGAAGTAGCCGTTGTCGTCGTAGCCCAGCAGACGGAGGGTCACGTCCCGGCCCTTGAGCCACAAGCCCAGCAACCCGGCCGGATGCCCGTGTGTGAGTACCATCCGATAGCCGGCCAGCTCCATCTCGACGGTCCGGGGCAAGGAGGCGCCGCCGTCGGATAAATCGAAGACGTGGATGTTGCCGCGCACGGCGTGGACCGGCGCGATTGCCCGCAGCGGCTCCAGCGCCGCCGGATCGTCGACGTCGCCGGCGTGGAGGATCACGTCGACGCCCGCCAGGGCCTCGAACAGCGCATCGGGCAGCCGTGCTATCCGGTACGGGACGTGCGTATCGGCGAGCAGGCCGACGGTGAGCGCACTCATCGCGATCACAGGAACCGCGCGAACACGCGGTTCCCCAGCAGGCGCCCGCGACGCGTCAGCCGGGCCACCGCGCCATCCCAGCTCAGCAGACTGAGCTGTGTCAATTCCTCCATCGTCGCGCCGAACGCCTCCTCCAAGGACGCCCCGAATCGGCGCTCGAACCGCTCAGATCGCACGCCTTCCGCCAGCCGCAACCCCAGCATCATCGTCTCCCCCATCGCCAGCTGCCGATCAATCGCTTCGCCGGTCCGAGAGGGAGTTGTTTCGCGCCACGAGGCGACGTATTCGCGCGGATGGGCCGGATTGGCCCAGCGGCGCCCCTCGGACAGGTCAGGCCCATCGGGCCCCAGCCAGGAGTGCGCCCCGGCGCCGAAACCCAGCCACGGCTCGTTCCGCCAGTAGGTCAGGTTGTGCCGACAGACGTAGGGGCTGACCGCCTCGCTGGCCTCGGCGTCCGCGTCGGGCCACCACCGCGAGCCGACGTCGGCGCGGGCCCAGCTGGAGATCTCGTAGTGGAAGAACCCGGCCGCGGTCAGGACCTCCTCGGCCAGCTCGTACATCGCGGCGGCGCGATTCTCGTCTGGCTCCGGCAGCGTCCCGCACGCGATCCGCTCCGCCAGCGGCGTCCCCTCCTCGACGCTCAGGCCGTAGAGCGAAAGGTGCTCCAGCGCCAGCGCCAACGCCGCCTCCAAGGTTTGCCGCCAGCGCGCCACCGACTGCTCCGGCAGGCCGAAGATCAGATCGAGATTGAGGTTGTCGAAGCCGGCCGCCCGCGCCCAGCTCACCGCCTCCACGGCCTCGGCCCAGGTGTGTATGCGGCCCAGCAGCTGCAGCTCGTCGTCGTGAGCCGACTGGGCGCCCAGGCTGAGCCGGTTGACGCCAAGCTCGCGCAGGCCGCGCAAATAGCCCGGCGTCACGGTGCTAGGGTTGGCCTCCAGCGTGATTTCCGCTTCGGGGACGAGGTCAAACGCAGCATGTAACCCACGGAATACATCGGAAAGGGCGTCGAGCGATAGCAGCGAGGGCGTGCCGCCGCCGAGATAGATGGTCGGCACGGACAGCCGCTCCCGCCGCGCGCCGGCGCACGCAATCTCGCGGCCAAGCGCCGGCACGTAGGGCGCGATCAGCTCGTCCAGCCCGGCGTAGGTGTTGAAGTCGCAGTAGGCGCAGCGCGAGCGGCAGAAGGGGACGTGGAGGTAGAGCGCCACGACGCGCCCTGGAGGCGTGCCGTCGCCGGGCAAGGTCACCCTCACCGATGCAAGAACCGATCCAGCACGGGCGGGAGATCCTCCACGCGCTCGTAACGCTCGCACTGCAACGCGGGCGCACCGGCGAGCATGGCCGAAAGCTGTCGCCCCGCCCCGGGGCGATGGAGGCAGAGCACGGGCTTGCCCCACGTTTCGGCGCGGGCGATCTCGTAGCCGACGCCGTGGCTGGGCACGGTCACCTCGGCGACGACGGCATCGGCCTCGGCCAGCCAATCCATATCGCGCTCGTAGATCGCCGCGTCGGATAGCTGCTGCTCGCCCATCTGGTCCACCTCGGCCGCGCCGACGTGCTCCGTGAGCACCTGGCCGTAGTCCTCCAGCAGCGCGATGAGCTGAGCATAGAGCGCCGCGTCGTCGCGTCCGCCGCGGATCGAACCGGCAAAGTAGATCTTCATCCCGCCTCCCTCAGGTTATCTCCAATCTCAATAGCCCAGCGTCTTGTCCACCACATTTTGGAGCGGTTCCCCGGCCCGGTAGCGCCGTAGATTCTCCAGGAAGATAACCAGCGCGCGCTCGTGGTAGCGTGGCGTGATCCCGGCGTAGTGGGAGGTGACGATCACCTGCTCCATCGCCCACAGCGGCGACTCCTCCGGCAGCGGCTCCTCCTCGAAGACGTCCAGCCCGGCCCCGGCGAGATGGCCCTCTCGTAGCGCCCGCACCAACGCGTCCTCATCGACCGTGCCGCCGCGCCCGATGTTGACCAGGTAGGCGTCGGGTCGCATCGCCTCCAGCTCCCGTGCGCCGATCATCCCGCGCGTCTCGTCGGTCAGCGGCACCGTCAGCACCACCACGTCCACGTCCGGCAGGAGCTCCAGCAGCCGATCGGGCCCGAACATCGCCGTCACCCCCGCCGCGCCGACGGTGGGATCGCGCCGCACGCCCCAGATTTCCATCCCCAGCGCCGCGCCCACCTCGGCGATGCGCTCGCCGATGGCGCCGACGCCGATCAGGAGCATCCGTTTGCCGTGGAGCTCGAACAGATCGTCCTGCTCGCTCTGGTGGACCCATGCGTGACGCTCCTGGGCCCGCACCGCCTGATGGAGATCGCGGGCGAACGCCAGCAGCAGGCCGAAGACGTGCTCGGCGATGGGGATCGGATGCACGCCCGAGGCGTTGGTCAGCACGAAGTCCATCTCGGCGGCCGCGGGGTGACGCAGCAGCCAATCGGCGCCGGCGGCCCACTGCTGGAACCAGCGTAGATGGTCCGCCTCCGGCAACAACTCGTAAGGAAAGCTCCAGCCGGCGATGATCTCGACCTCGTCCAGCACAGCCGCGATCTCATCACGGTCACGCGTGATGATGAGGTTGGCGTCGGGCGCGGCGTCCTTCACGCGAGCGATCTGATCGTCGGACAGCGTACCGGGTCTGAAGCTGAGCAGAATGGTCGTCATAAGCCTCCTCGAAGTGTAAGTTAGGGGGCGGTGGTCCGGCTCCATCCACGCCGCCCCCGGGCTCGGTGGGGAGACCGGCCCGAGCAGCGCTCACAAGTTAAACTGACGCCCAAAAGTCGTTTTCGGGTCAATCCAGTGGCAGCGATTATAGCCTGACCACAGCTCCCCGACAAACATCCCCTTTCACAAAAGAAGCCCCAGGCGACGCTCGTCGCCTGGGGCCGATCTGCGTCCTGCCGGCGTGTCGTCCGCCTACTCGCCGGGCTCGATGGTGAGTAACCGCCCGCTGCCGCGCCCGAACACCTCCGGGAAGTAGAACTCGCGGGCCGTGGTGGGGATGACCTGGTACTCGCCCGGATGGGTGGCGCGGAAGGTGTAAGTGTACTCGTAGGTTCCGGCGGGCAGGTAGTCGGCGAAGAGCGCCACCTTATCGTCGCGCATCTCGCTGCGGCTGTACCAGTTCCACCACCAGCGATAGAGCGAGCGCGGGCCTTCGTCCCGGAACAGCGCAGGCTGCTGCTCCACCAGGCTGGTCGTCGCCAGCGTGGGATCGATGGCCTCGGCGCCGGCCGGCAGCGGATCCTCGACCACCACGTAGTAGAGGTCGTGCGGCGCGATCACGGTCAGCTGCACCTGAACCACGTCGCCCACCGCCACGTCGTCCACGTCCTGGCAGCGTGGCGTCTGGTCATCCGACGCCTGTCCATCGGTGACCGGGGCGCAGTACTGGCGCGAGACGATGATCCCGCGATCCAGAGGCTCCACCTCCGCCACCGGCAGATAGACCTTGAGGTGCGCGGTGTAGTAGAGCCGCCCCTCGCCGGAACCACGCCCGATGATGAGCCGATTGCTCGTCTCCTGCAGCAGCTCCGCCACCGCCACCTGCGTCTTGATCGGCTCGTCGACCGTCTCCGGCGTGACGCGCCCGCCCTCAAGCAACTGCTCGTTGAGCCAGACGGCGTAGTCATACTCGCCCTGCAGCTCGCCGGTGACCCGCATCCAGTCGGTGAGGGCGATCAGCGTCCAGGCCGTCTCCTGCGTCGTCTCCCAGATCCCGTCGCGGCGGGCGACCATCAACCAGCGCACCACGTTGGGGATCAGCTCGTTCTCCGGGTCGAGCCGGGCCAGCGCGTCCAGGATCACGGCCGTCGAGCGCGTGTCGGTGTTCATCGCCCAGTGGTCGTAGTTCGCCTCCTCCCAGTGGGCGCCGGTGGCGCTGAGGATAGCCTCGTTCTGCAGATCGGAGAGGAGCGTGTCGATGCGATCATCCCCCTCATCAATCTGGTGCAGCGTCAGGGCCAGGAAGGCGCGTCCGTAGTGGCTGAGCTTGTCGCGGTTCTCGTAGAGGGCGTCCGTGTACTCGCTGGCCTGCGCGGTCTCGTCGGCCTCGGCCATCGCGTAGAGGATGAACGCCTGCCGGTTCGCCTCGCGGTACGATTCGAGCTCGCGGGCAGCGACCAGCTCGCCCCGCAGATAGCCCAGGCCACGCGCGACGACATTCCCCTCGACCGCAAAGCCAGCCTCACGGGCCTTCGTCATCGCGAAGACGACGTAGGCCGTCAGGTGCGGATTGCTCTCGCCTTCCCCTTTGTACCACCAGCCCCAGCCGCCGTCGTTGTGCTGACGCTCGTAAAGCTTGGCCAGGCTCTCCTCGATCAGGCTGGGCAACTTCTCCTCCAGCTCGGGGTCGGAAAGCCCCAGCTCCTGCAGCGCCCGGTAGGTGAGCACGTTGGGCAAGAACCGCGAGACGATCTGCTCGGTGCACTCGTAGGGGAAGTGCTCCAGGTAGTCCAGCCCGTCGACCATACCGGCCGCCAGCGACGGATCGAGCTGGACGGCGAGCTCGCCCTGCCGCTGGTCGTACTTCGGCGGCAGCGCGATGACCTCGGTGCGGCTGTCCTCGCCCACCAGCTGCCCGCCGGTGCCGACGATCTCCGGCGCGACGTAGCGGTGGACCAGCAGCGTCCCATCGGGGCCGGTCGTCAGGCGTGGGCGGGCAGCGTCGCTGTACGCGCCGGCCTCGGCGCTCATCACCACGTCGGCGTAGGGCACATCCTCGACCTCGACCCACCAGGTGACCTTCGCCTCGGCGCCGTCGTCGAGGGAGACCGTCTGCGCCGCCGAATCCTCCAGCGTCAGTCCCTCGGCCTGCAGCGTGACCTCGACCTCCTGCTGCTGGCCCGTGTTGTTGCTGACCAGGGCCGCCAGCTGGGCCCGATCGCCGACTACGAAGAAGCGCGGCGTCGCGGGCCGCACCAGAAGCGGCTTGGTGGTCAGCAGCTCCGCTGTCTCCTCGCCGAGTCTCGTATCCGCCGTCACGCCGACGGCGCGGAAGACCCAGGTGGTGAGGTTATCCGGCAGCTCGATCTCGACGCTGGCCTCTCCGCTCCGATCGGTGACCACGGTGGCGTCCCAGAAGGCGGTGTCCTCGAACCGCTCCCGCAGCTCGATGTCGGACTCGGCGCTGGCTCCATCTTGTGCGCGATCCTCGGCTGGGGCCCTCGCGGGCATCTCCTCCTCGGCCATTTCCTCCGCGCCGCCGCCCCCGCCGATGCCCAGGCCGCGCATCGCGATGTTGTCCAACGCCTCCATCTGCTCCAGCAGGATACGGTTGATCGAGATGACCAACCCGCTGCCGGTCGAAACGCCGTTGCCGCGCCGCCCGTAGAATGCCTGCAGGATGGCATCCTGCTCGCGCGGCTTCAGGCTGAGCACGGCCTTGTCCACCAGGTCGAGCGAGAAGCCGGCGTGCACCGGATCGCCGCTGGCATCGCGGGCCTCGACGTCGAAGGTGACGGTGTCGCCCGGCTCGGCCCGCTCCACGCTGGGGGAGATGCTGATGTCGAGCGTCTGCTCCACCGGCTCGACCGTCAGGGGGATGTAGCCCACCCGATGCGTCGCCACCGGCTCGTTCGCGTCCGGCCCCTTGACGATCACGACCGAGACGAAGACGTTGGGCGCGTGCTCGGCCGTCAGCGGCAGACGATAGACCGCGGAGTTGCTCTCCAGGCGTCGCACCTCCTGCTGCAAGACCCCGCCGCGCTCGACCGTGATCCAGGCCCACTGCTCGCCCTGGAAGGGGCTGGGGATCAGGATCTCGGCCGTCTCACCCGGCACGTAGGTCGATTTGTCGCTGATGAGCGTGATGCGGTCGTTGTTCTCCCGCCGCCAGGCGATATCGTCCGCACCGCTGACCCAGACCCAGACCGAGCTGCGCACTAGCCGCTGCTGCTCATCGCGCCCACTGACGGCGACGCGGTACGAGCCCCCTTCCTCCGGCGTGAAGGTCACCACGCCGCCGGCGTTCTCGTCGGTGGTGATGGTATCGGTGGTGACCAGCGTGTCCTCCGTCTCCCACTCCCACTGCCCGCCGCCGCTCTCGTTCTCGACGAACGTGTTGACCCACTCGCGGCGGTAGACCTCGACGTCGATCTGACGATCGGGCAGCCGCTGCCCCTCCCAATCGACCGTCACCGCGTCCACGCCCATCTCGTCGCCTACCTGTCCCACCTGCTGCTGGGGCGCCAGGCCGACGTAGAAGGCCCCTTGGTGGACGACGACGTCGCTCCGACCCGAGATGGCCTGTCCGTCGCGCCCGTAGGCCGTCGCCTCGACGGTCAGCTTCTGCCCACCGGTCATCACCTCCGTGGGCAGCTCGATGGTCACTTGGCCCTGATCATCGGTGGTGTCTTCGCCGGTGAGGATGCCCTGGGGTTGGGGCGGCTCCTGCCACCAGCACCAGCGGCAGATCCATGGATCGTCATCGTCGGTGAAGGTGTAGCGTCCGAACTGATCTGGCTCGAAGCGGTAGTCGGTGGATAGCACGCGCCACTCGACCTCGGCGTCGGCGACGGGGCCGCCGAAGAAGTAGCTGACGTCGACCTGGGCCCGGCTGCTCTGCTCGGAGGCCAGTTCCTCTGCTTCTGGCGTGACGACGACCTCGAACTCCGGCGGACGGTAGGCGGCGACCTGGAAGCTGGCGTTGAAGGTGAACATCCGATCCGTGGAGCCGAGACTGGCCTCGATGCGGTACTGGCCCAGCGTCGCGTCCTCGTCCAGCGTCAGCTCGCCGTGGAATGCGCCGAAGTCGTCGAAGTCGTGGACGTCCTCGTAGATCTGCTCGCCCTCGGCGTCGTAGACGCGCACCCGCACGCCGCCCAGCTCGGTGAGCAGGCTGTAGCGGCCATCGTCGTCGCTGCGGACGATCCCGCGGAAGTAGACCGTCTGCCCGGCGCGGTAGATGGGGCGATCAGTGTAGAGGTGTCCCCGGTACTCTTGGTCGCCGTACGCCGCCTCCAGCCCGAACTCCCAGGGGCCGATGCCGTTCTCCCACTCCCAGCCAGCCCCGCCCAGCACGAAGGGGTTCTCACCCACCACGTAGAGCGATGGGCGTTCCTCTCCCGCCAGCGCGGAGCGGGCTAGCCCTTCGTCGTCGGTGGTCGCTGTGCCCAGCGCGTCACCCTCGTAGGTGTACGCGGTCAGGTCGAAGCCATCGACGGGGCGCCCGGTGGTCAGCTCCGTCACCCAGGCCCAGAGCTCGTCCTGGTTCCGCTTGACCGTGACATTGTACTTGGAGACGGCCAGCGCCTTGCGCTGCCGCCAGACCTCGTACTCCACGCCGGGGGCCCGCACCTCCACGAAGTAGAGGCCCGGCTCCAGCGTGCCGCCGTCCTCGACCAGCTCGACCGGTATGTGCTGGCTCTCGTTCAGCGGCGCCTCGACCGGCACCGACCACTCGCGGACTAGCTCGCCCTGAGGCTGGTACTCCCACCAGTCTTGAGCAGCGCGGAGGAATTCGTCCAGCGTGATGCGGTAGAGGCTCAGATCGACCCGTTCGGTGTTGAGGTAGCCGACGAAGAGCCGCGCCGGCTGGTTGGCGTCGTAGGTGCCGATCATCCCGGGCACGTCCAGCTGGACCCAGGGATCGAGCGGGGCGGTGCGGTACTCGACCGTCATCGACTGGCCGATGGTGTTGCCGTAGAGATCGGCGATGTCTGGCCCGATGCGCACCTGGTAGTCGGTGCTGGGCTGCGTGCCGAAGTCGAGCCGGAAGGTGTTGTCGTAGGCGCTGAAATGCGTGTAGACGCGCGCCGGTGAGATCGGCGGCGTCATCTCGAGGTTTGGCATCACCGTGGCGGGATCGATGGGCGCGTTGAAGACGATCTCGAACGGGGCGTGTGGATTGGCGTCCTGCTGGCCGTCGTAGGGCCGCGTCTCGACGATGCGCGGCAGCGGGACGGTGGTGAAGCGCCACTCGTAGGCGTTCTGCATCCCCTCGCCGCCTCCGGCGCTCTTGACGCCGGCGTCGACCAGCGCCGAGTAGGTGGTGTCGAACGCCAAGCGCTCGTCCGGCGTGAAGGCAAGCGTATCCCCCTCGCACTCGAACGTGCCGGGAACGGCGCCCCGGGTCGTGCTCAGGTTGAACGCCTCGCGGGCCGACGCGCAGTCGATGGGCATGTTGAACGTGACCGTGATGGTCGGCTCCACCGCGATCAGCTCGCCGTCCTCCTCCGGCGAGACCCACGTGACCTGCGGCGGCTGCGTCGTGAATGACCAAACGTAATCCTGCTCCAGCACGCCACCGGTAGTGTCGGTGAGGCCCGAGGCGACGCGAGCGGTGTAGGTCGTGCCGCCGGCCAGCGCCTCGTCGGGCGTGAAGGCGTAGATCGACGTGTTGATCCACTCGCCGCTCCCCTCGACCGCCGGCTCCAGCGTGAGCGGCTGCGGCAGCTCCTCGTAGGCCGGGTCGGAGACCGCGGTCAACGGCACGACGGGGCGGTTGAAGATCACCGTGATCGTGCTGTCGGCCTCGACGTTTTGTGTATCCGGCGCCGGCACCACCTGAGCGACCTCCAGGTAGCCGACCGTCTGGAAGTCGAAGCGGTAGGCATCCGCAAGCGTCTCGCCATCGGCGGCCTTGGCGTTCTTGTCGACGGTCACCTCGTACTTGGTGGCCCGTTTGAGCGCCCGGGACGGCCGGAAGCGCACGGTGCGGTCGTCGGCCCATTCGATCTCACCCGCTATGCCCGGGCTGATCCGCAGTGCCGACTCGACCGACGCGCGGTCCATCGCCCGGTCGAAGACGAGCTCGATGGTCCCATCGGGGGTGAGATCCTGGCCGCGTTCCGGATTCCGCTGGACGACGACAGGCGCTATCTTCCCAGCAGGTGGGGGTGTGAAGGGTGGCGGTGTGGGTGAAGGCTCCTCGGTCGAAGTCGGTACGGCTTCGGGGGTGGCTGTCTGTCGTGGGCCGCAAGCTCCCAGCAGCAGAATGAACAACGCCAACAACGTTACAGCTCGATAAAGCACTGGCCTGCGCATCGGTTCCCTCCTTATGATTGGGGCTTGAGATGGTCTCGTTCAATCTTCTTCATCAGTATATCATAGTTATGGTCGTCACGGTAGCGTCTTTTGGCGTATCGCCTATAAGACGTGCTGAGACGGGAAAATGTTCCAGGTTTGACAACTTAGAACATCTGTGCTAGAGTACGATCACAATTACGGGGCTGTGAAGTCGTGATAACCACGAATTGGAGGGAGTAGTGATGAGTGATAATGGACGTGAAAAGGCGTTGGAGAGAGCATTGGACAATCTGACCAAGCGGTTTGGCGAAGGTACGGTGATGCGGATGGGCGAGGCCACGCATATGGACGTGGAAGTGATTCCCACTGGATCGCTGGCGCTCGACCGGGCGCTGGGCGTGGGCGGCGTGCCACGCGGGCGCGTGACCGAGATCTACGGGCCCGACGGCGCCGGCAAGACCACTCTGGCCCAGCACATCGTGGCCGAGGCGCAGAAGATGGGCGGCGTGGCGGCCTACGTCGATATGGAGCACGCGCTCGACCCGGCCTACGCCAGCAGATGCGGCGTCGACGTGGACGAGCTGCTCATCTCGCAGCCGGATACGGGCGAGCAAGCGTTGGAGATCGCCGAGACGCTGATCCGCTCCGGCGCGGTCGACGTGATCGTGGTCGACTCGGTGGCGGCGCTGGTGCCCCGCGCCGAGATCGAGGGCGAGATGGGCGATTCCCACCCCGGGCTCCAGGCTCGCTTGATGAGCCAGGCGCTGCGCAAGCTGAGCGGGGCGATCAAACAATCGAACGCAGCCCTGATCTTCACCAACCAGCTGCGCGAGAAGATCGGCGTGATGTTCGGCAACCCGGAGACGACCTCCGGCGGGCGGGCGCTGAAGTTCTACGCCTCGGTGCGGCTGGACATCCGGCGCATCCAATCGATCAAGGAGCAGGGGGAGCTGATCGGCAACCGCACGCGAGTGCGGGTAACGAAGAACAAGGTCGCGCCGCCGTTCCGCAAGGCGGAGTTCGACCTGATGTACGACGAAGGGATCAGCCGCGCTGGCGACTTACTTGATGTGGCCGTTGATCTGGGCGTGATGGAGAAGCGCGGCTCGTATTACTACTACGACGATCCGGACAACTACCTGGCCCAGGGCCGCGAGAACACCAAGCAGGTCCTACGCGAAAGTCCGGATATGACCGAGGAGATCGAAGCGCAGGTGCGGGGGATGATGGACTTCGGCGCGGAGCCGGAGGCCGACGGAGGCGAGGAGACGGTGGCAGCGGAGGAGGACGTGGAGAACGTGGAGGCGGAAGCGGAAGCGTAGCTTCTCTACGATCGCTCGTCAGTTTCGACGGTCTGGCGTCGTTCGTGGCGGTTCCGGCCGGTGAAGCGCGTCAGAGGACCTAACACCCGCAGCGCAACGAATGTCAGCACGGTGCCCACCAGCGCGATCTGCCAGAAGCCCAGGCCGCAGGCTGCGCCGATGGCTGACATAGCCCAAATGGAGGCGGCGGTGGTCAGCTCGAGCACCATGCCACGGGTGATGAGGATCGTGCCGGCGCCCAGAAAGCCCACGCCTTGCGCTATGCTGGCGATGACGCGGACGGGATCGACGCGCACCGGCCCGGTCTTGTAGGTGGCCTGGGTTATATCGACGGCCCGCTCCGTCACCAGCACAAACAGCGCGGCGCCGGTGCTGACCAGGATCAGGGTGCGTAGCCCGGCTGGCTTATCCTCGTGCTCACGCTCCCATCCGACCAGGCCGCCCAGCACAAAGGCCAGGCTCAGCCGTCCAATAATGGTCCAAATGGTCATCTCGTCACCTCTCATCCTTTTTCCTACGCGTCTGTCTCCACGCACGGGTTAGGTAAGCTAAAACGCCGAGTCGCAGAGGTAAGGCTGCCTCTGGGCTCGGCGCTCTTGGTCAAACGTGAGGAGCGATGCGGTTGGGGGTTACGATTCGGCCCGCGCCACCTCGACGGCCTTGGGGCCTTTGTCCTCCTCTTCGACGCGGAACGTGACGGGTGTACCTTCGGGGAATTCTGGCTTTTCGCCTTCCGCAATGTCGTTGCGATGGAAGAAGATATCCTCGCTGCTTCGCTGGGTGATGAACCCGTAGCGCTTTTCCGAATCGTACCACTTGACAACGCCTTGGTGTCCCCCACTGCTCGATAGGTCCTCTTGGCGTTGGCAATCTGGGCATAATGACGGTTCTACGTCGAAGCCCATCTCATCTAACCGGCGCTGTTCTTCGACTCGGAATACGAACTGCTTTCCACATTCTTCGCACGTGGCCCACTTATCGCGATAGGGCATTCAAACCTCCTGGTATTAGATTGATTCAAAATATTGCGCTGGGGACATTCCAGTATTCAGCTGTGATCGATTTCTGCGAACGGGAATGGCTCGGCGCATGGTAGCTTTCAGTCGCTCGAGCTATAACTATACGTGATGGAAGGCGTTCTGTCAATTCGAGGTGGTTCGCTCAATGTTCCGGCCGGGTGAACGATTGGGTTGTTGTTTACGTCGTTGTTCATAGCTCTGGGCGGGCAAATAGGCGATCTGGACGGAAGCATAAAGTTATTCGACAAAATGACCGTATGCCTGTCGGGTGAATCCACCTTCTTCCCAGGTCGCTGTCGCCAGCCGATCTGGGTCAAGCAGCGCCAATGTGGCTGTTTCTCCTGTTGTTATCCGTACATCGGCCCAGCCGGCCCAGTCGCCGCTGCCATTATCGTCAGGGCCGGGGTTCGTCGCCAGTGTCAGGCGTACCGTCTGCTCGGACCGGGTGCTTAGATCGACTTGCGCCGGTTGCCAGCCTTGCCGCGCTTGTTCTATCGTCAGCGCGTGGGTAAAGACTGTGCTATCCGCAACTGCTACGTGATAAACGACGCCGTCGCCCATTGCCGTCCATACCGCCGGGTTGATGCCCATCCAGAACGTCAGCGTCGTCGGCGTCACCGGCAATGTGGTGGTGAAGGTGGCTTGTGCTGGAGGATGCATGAACAGGACTTCGCGCCGCATTGCGCTATTCGGCATCCGTAGCGGCTCTTGTGGTGCATTGGGCATCGCCCACTCGGTTGTGTTTACGAAGCAGGAGGCGGGTGCTTCGCCATGTTCGCAGTAGGGGGTTTCTATTACTCTGTACGGTGTTTCAACTTCGGCCATCGGCAGCGATGCGGTCCCCCTGTTAGAAGCCGTTACGAGGCTGGTGGGCGATACGTCGAGTTCGGCGTCAAATTGCCAGTGAACGTTAATTTCTGTTTGCTGGGCCAATCTATGGTAGGCCAGGCCGAGCTCCCAATAGCCCAGAGGATTGTCAGGACGTTGGTTCACGTAGGTGGAAAAGGCTTCGGCGGCAGAGTGAGGTTTGCCCAGCAGCAGCAATGCCCGTCCCAGCCAGCGGTGGGCCTGGGAGTGCCGCGGTGCGGCGGCGATGGCGGCGTGGAATCGAGCGGCGGCTTGCTCCGTCAGCGCTTGTGCTTCTCGGTCGTCAAGTGTCTCCCAAAGCAAGGGCCAGGATTCTTGTTGCGTATCGTGCCCTTCGGCCTCCAGGGCCTGGTCGAGTAAGCGCCCACCGCGTTCCTGTTGGTAGAGCGAGAGGATGCTGGGCCATAACCATGCCGCCAGCGCTGCGAGCAGGAGCGTGACAATTACCAGAGCCCAGCGTCGTGAACGTGTCTTGGTTGGCTTATGCTTCATACTGGGCTGGGCAGGGCTGCCCTGATATTGGTCCAGGTGATCATAGATCTGGGGTTTGTGACTCTCGAGCTATTCCTCTGGCGGCTGATAGTCAGCGCCTAGGATGATGGAGATGTCGTACTCCGCGGCGGGATCGGACCCGTTCACCACGGCTGAATCGGGTAGGGAGAGGATCTGGGCCACGTAGCCGGCAGTATGGGGTTTGTCTGTATGGGCCACGATCAGCGTGTCGGTGATGTTGGTGCTATCGGCGTTGCCGGTGTGAGCTACATCCACACCTTTCCGTTTGAGGTACTCGCTGGTGCGACTGGCAAGGCCGGTTGTCGTCGTTCCGTTCAGTACCTCGATGATGGCGGCTTCCTCTTCCATCTTGGCGGTGGGGTCGCTGGTGGCCTCGGTTGTTGGCTCTGTCGTTGCTTCTGGTGGGGGGGATTCGGCGGTGAAGATTTTGTCTCGCAGTTCGCGCATCTTTTCTCGCACTGGGATCAATACTTGTTGCTCTTCGGGTGTGGTCCAGAATTGAGTATAGTCCTCGTCGATCACGTCGTGTTCGATATTTTCGGGTTCAACCTGGCTGGCCAACCGGGCCAGAGCGATGATCTGCTCCAGCGAGAGGTTCGTGGCGATCGAGTCTTGTAAGGTGCGCCATAAATCGGGTGCCTTCGAGGCCAGCTGGGGCAGCATATCAAGCCGCGTGACTTTCTTGAAGATGGCCATGAGAACTTGCTGCTGGCGTTTGGCGCGGTCGAAGTCTCCGCCCCCGCTGTGTCTGGTGCGAGCGTACTTGAGTGCCATCTCGCCGTCGAAGTGTTGTTCGCCGGCCGGGATGTAGAGTGGATCGTAGCCATAATTTTCGTCGGGGTAGGCCGGGTCGTTGATCTCTTCTTCCACGTAGATGTCGACTCCGCCGATCATATCGACGATTTCCTCGAAGGCGGTGAAGTTGACGCGGGCGTAGTGGTGAATCGTCACCCCCAGGTTATACTGCACCGTCTTGACCGCCAGGGCCGGCCCGCCGCCGGGGTAATCGTCGATCTCGCCAAGGTAATGCGCCGTGTTGATGCGCCCCTCCTCGTAGCCTGGGATCGGCACCCAGAGGTCACGCGGGATCGACAACATCCCCCCCGTCATCGTGACCGGATCGAGCGTCAGTACCAGCATCGTGTCGGTGCGCCAGGGCCCGTCCTCGCCTTCGCGCTGATCGATGCCCATCAGCAGCACGTTGACGCGCTCGGTCCCTTGCCAGACCGGCAGTGGGTCTCCTTTCTCGTAATCTACTCCTTCAGACGTCTCGCCTCCATTGGAGGAAGAGAAGGGGGGAGGCGAATCGGAGGCAGCGATAAGCTGTCGCACGCGATCAAAGACGAACATCCCCGCTACAGCCGCTACCGTCAGCAAAATGACGACCAGGCTGCCGGTGATGATTGTTTCGATGAGGTTGGTTTTCTGGTCATTACTTCCCACGGCTCTACCTCCCACAGACGGGGTTCGGTCCCAGTCTCTCTGTAGGTGAAAGCCGGCTCTGGATAGATCCAGGCTGAAGACACCGCTTCCACCGTAAGGTTGTTATTGTAACACAATCGGTAATTGGAGCAACGCTAAGGCGCGGTGTCGGGTAAGCCTACCCTTCGGCCACGACCACCACGCCTACCAGGCCGGCGCCGGTGTGAGCTGAGAGGCCGGGCGTCAGCTCGGCGATGAGGATGTTTGAAGGGCAGGGAAGGCGTTCGCGCACTTGTTGCTCGATCTGATGGGCGTCGCGCTCTGCATCGACTTGAAGCAGAGCCATACGTTCCACTGCCCGCCCATTCAGCGTTTCCTCGGTCCGCTTGATCACTCGGCTCCATGCTTTGCGACGTGTGCGCACGCGCTCCAGCAGGGCCAGCTCGCCGCCTTGTAAGCTCAAGATAGGCTTGATGCTCAGCAAGCTCGCCATCCCTGCAGTGAGGTGCCCGACCCGTCCGCTCATGGCCAAGTATTTGAGCGTCGATAGCGCCGCGTAGAGGGCCGTGCGTTCGCGGACTGCCATCGCGTGTTCAATGATCGCTTGCTTGGATGCGCCGTCGTGGGCTGCTTCGGCGGCTGCGATAGCCATAAAGCCCTGCCCCATTGAGATGCTCTGTGTGTCCACCACGGTGACGTCGTGCTCTGGCACCATCTCGCGGGCGGTGCGAGCGGCCTTGTAGGTTCCGCTGACCTTGCTACTTACGCAGAAGCAGATGACCGCCTCCGCTCCTTGCGCGAAGGCGTCTTGATAAGCGGTCAGGAAGTCGCCCGGCGTCGGCGCTGATGTTTTGGGCAGGGTGCCCTCGCGGTCAACTCGGGCGAAGAGTTCCGCATCGTCGATGTCGATCCCGGTCTTGAACGTCTCTTCGCCGAAGTGGACGGCGATGGGCACCTGTCGGATGTTGTGTTGCTCTGCGACGTCGGCCGGTAGGCTGGCATCGGTATCAGTGATAAGTGCGATTGGTGTCATAGTCGTTACTCCTGTTTGGGCGGAGCGGAAAGAGGATGCTCATTTGAGGGGGCGCTTGTCCGGCATACCGGGCCGCCGCGGGTACTTGCTTGGCGTGGCGGCCACCTTGTCGATCACTACCAAATAGCGGGTCTCGGCCAGCCCTCGCAGCTCCACTGGCACTAGCTGGCGCACGCGACCGCCCAGCGTCTCGATGGCGCTCTCGGCGGCCTGGACTTCGGAGGGGGCATCGCTGCCTTTTTGTGCCAGCACTGCACCGCCGACGTGGACGAGCGGCAGCAAGTATTCTACCAGGGTTGGCATCTTGGCCACGGCCCGGGCCAGAGCCCAATCATACTGTTCACGGTGAGCCGGGTCTTGCCCTAGCTGCTCCGACCGGGCGTGTATTGCACGCACGTGCTCCAGGCCCAGCGTCTCCGTCAGGTGTCGCAAAAAGTTGACTTTCTTGGCGGTCGAATCCAGCAGCGTCAATCGTATGCCGGGATGAATGATCTTGAGCGGTATGCCAGGGTAGCCAGCGCCGCTGCCGACGTCGATCACTTGCGCACCAGCAGCCAGTTTATTTTGCGGCAATGCTTTGAGGCACGAGAGTGAATCGAGGAAGTGACGCACCAGCACGTTCTCCCAATCGGTGATGGCCGTCAGATTGAAGCGCTCGTTCCACGTCACCATCTCTTGGTAACAGGTCTCAAAGGCCGCCAAGTGGTGTTCGGTGAGTGGGATATTCAGCTCGCGGGCGCCGGCAGTTAAAGTTTCCCAGTTTCGCTTTCCGTGTGTGTTTGCCATAGCCTGAGTCATAGTCTGTTGAATCTCTTGCTTGCGGATTCCCAACGAGACTATATCAGAAGTAGGCGGGCATGTCAATCGGAGCGCCTCTCGGCTTTTCCAAGGCTTTTTCTGATCCGGAGGTTGAGCGGTTGCGCGTTCGGGGGGCGACATTATAATAGCATGACAGATAACGTTGGGCTTGATGGGTATAAGGAGCGAGTGATGAGCGAAAAAAGGCGATCGATTGAGCGGCTTTCGGAGAAAGGTATCCTGCCAACCTGGTGGGATGACGCCGTGCGGCAGGTGCGATTGGCGTGGCGTTTGTTCTTTGATCAGCGAGTCTCTGTGTGGTCCAAGCTGATCCCGCCGCTGGCTGTGGCTTATGTGCTCTTTCCGCTTGATATTCTCCCGGATGTGGTGCTGGGGTTAGGCCAGCTGGATGATGTGGCCGTCGTGTTGCTGGGGCTAAAGCTCTTCGTTGAGCTGGCCCCCCCGACGGTAGTGCGGGAGCATCTGGAATCGCTCGGGGCCCAGATCGAAGAATGGCGTGTGGTCGATCATAAGAGCGATTCCGCTATGGTTGAAGGGGAGTATGTGGTGAAGCATCGGCAAGACGATACGTCCGGGGCGCCTGAGCCTCGGCATCTCGACCGCGCAGAGGAGGCGGAGGAGGCATAACGCGGTCAGCTTGCTCGTGGCTGGCTGTGATTCTTTGGCTTTGTTCTGCGGATCTCTGCTGTCTTGTTAAGATTGAATTGACACCTCTTCCCCGGCGTGGTATCATACCTATTTAAGACTTAGCACTCTGTTCAATAGAGTGCTAAGTTGTGTGTTATGGATGAACAGATTGAATTGACGACGCGCCAACAGACGATCCTGGGTCTGACCGTACGGGAGTATGTGAAGACCGCATCTCCCGTCAGCTCGCGAGCTTTGGTCGAACAGTATAATTTGCCGGTCAGCTCTGCTACCGTCCGTAACGAGCTGGCGTATCTGGAGGAGGCGGGGCATCTGACGCATCCGCATACTTCGGCTGGGCGGGTGCCCACACACGAGGGCTATCGCTACTTCGTCGAACGCTTGCTGGGTGAAGTGACCCTGCCGCTTCGTGAGCGGCTGACTATCGTCCATCAGTTCCATCAGGCCCGTCATAATTTGGAGCAATGGATGCCCTTGGCGGCTTCTATCCTGGCGCGTACGGCGCGTGAGGCCGCCGTTGTCACCGCTCCACAGGCTGAACAATCGCGCTATAAGCATTTGCAACTCATCTCCACGCAAGGAGTGGGTGTTTTGCTGATTCTGGTGTTGCAGGGCGGCTTGGTCAAGCAGCGGATGTTGCGGCTGAACGAGCCACTTAGCCAGGAGAAGCTCGATGAGGTCAGCGGCAAGATCAATCGCCTATGCAATGGTCTGACCATTGAGGAGATTGAGGAGCGGGAAAAGGGCCTTTCTCCTTTTGAAAGTGACGTCATCGGACTGGTGATGAATATTATGTCCCGCGTCGATACGCCTTCTTCAAGCCCGATCTATAGCGATGGGCTGAGCGAGGTCTTGCAGAAGCCCGAGTTTGCGGAGGGAGAAGAGGCGCATGCCATTGTGCAGGTAATAGAAGAGCGGAGCTTCCTGCGTGCTGTGATGACAGAGGTGTTGAGCTCAGAGGTAGGCAGCGTCCGCGTGCTGGTCGGCGGCGAGGGCCGCTGGGCGCGTTTGCGTACCTGCAGCCTGGTGTTGGCGCGTTATGGAGTAGCCGAGCATTCCACCGGGGCGCTGGGTGTCGTAGGCCCCACTCGAATGCTCTACGGTCGTGCTATCTCGGCGGTGAGCTTTATGGCGGAGCTGCTGTCCGATCTTGTGTACGATGTGTACGTCGATTCGACGGACGTGCCAGATGGAGGATCGTTGGGAGACGCTACCGTGAAATTGCAAGGAGATCAAGATGATGAGTGACAAACCGGTGACTAATGACGCTCAGGGCGATGTGGAAACCACCAAGACAGAATCTGTTGATAAACAGGTCGGGCGATCGGATGAAGTGGAGGCGTTGCAGGCTGCGCTGGAGGAAGCCGAGGCGCAGGCCGATGAGTATCTTGATGGCTGGCAGCGGGCTCAGGCCGAGTTTTCCAATTATAAGAAGCGTCAACGCGCGGAACAGGCGCGGGTGAGGGATCTGGCCAATGCAGATCTGCTGCGCAAACTCTTGCCTGTCCTGGACGACTTTGAACGAGCTATGTCGACGATGCCGGAGGTCTTGGACCTTTTGACCTGGACTGACGGGATCGTGATGATCAAGCGGAAGTTGGATGGTATCCTCCGCTCGGAGAACGTCGAGCCGATTGAGACGGTGGGGGAGAGGTTCGATCCCCGCTATCACGAAGCGGTCACCCACGAGGTGACGGAGGGCTATGAAGCTGGTCAGATCATCGGCGAAGTGCAGCGTGGTTACGTCCTTGGAGAGCGTGTGCTGCGCCCGGCCCTGGTGAGAGTGGCGAAGGCGCCGCCGGCCGAGCCAGAGGAGAGCGAAAAAGTGGATAGTGAAGACGAGAAGGAGTCATAACCGATGGGCAGAATTGTTGGTATCGATTTAGGCACGACTAATTCGGTCTGTGCTGTTATGCTGGGAGGGGAGCCTACCGTCATCCCCAGTGCTGAAGGAGGACGATTATTCCCGTCAGTTGTGGCAATCAACCCGGATTCGGGTGAGCGGATGGTCGGACAGGTCGCCAAGCGTCAGGCCATCGTCAACCCCCAAAACACTATTTTCTCCATCAAGCGCTTCATGGGGCGCAAGTTTGATGATCCTCAAGTGCAGAAGGCGATTGAGCTAGTGCCTTATAAAGTCACCGAGGCGATCAATGGTGATGTGCGCGTCTGGATGGGGGATGATGAGTACAGCCCGCCGGAAATTTCGGCCATGATCTTGCAGAAGATCCGGGCCGACGCTGAGGCTTATCTGGGCGAAGAGGTCACCAGGGCCGTGATTACCGTGCCAGCCTACTTCAACGATAGCCAGCGCCAAGCGACCAAAGACGCCGGCAAAATTGCTGGGCTGGAGGTTTTGCGCATCATCAACGAGCCGACAGCTTCGTCGTTGGCCTATGGGCTGGATAATGATAAGGATGAGACCATCGCTGTCTTCGATCTGGGTGGTGGCACTTTCGATGTCTCGATTCTCGACGTCGGCGAGGGCGTCTTTGAGGTCCGCTCGACCAGCGGGGATACGTTCCTCGGCGGCGATGATTGGGATCGTCGGCTCATTGATTACGTGGCCGACGAGTTCGATCGCAAGCAGGGCATTGACTTGCGCCAGGATCGCCAGTCGCTCCAGCGCTTGAAGGAGGCCGCCGAGAGCGCCAAGATCGAGCTGAGCACTATGATGGAGGCCGAGATCAACCTACCCTTCATCACTGCTGATGCCTCCGGGCCTAAGCATCTCCAGATGAGGATCACACGAGCCAAGCTAGAGCAACTGACCCGGGATTTGATCGATGGCACCTTGGAACCGTGCAAGCAAGCCCTCTCTGATGCCGGTCTGGAAGCTTCCGATATGGATGAGGTCATCCTGGTCGGGGGGCAGACGCGCATGCCCGCCATCCGAGAGCGCGTGGAGGCTTTCTTTGGCAAGGAGCCACACAGGGGCGTCAACCCCGACGAGGTGGTGGCGCTGGGCGCAGCTATCCAGGGCGGCGTGCTTGGCGGCGAGGTCAAGGACGTTCTCCTGCTCGACGTTACCCCGCTGACGCTCAGTATTGAGACGCTGGGTGGCATCTCTACTCCGCTGATTGAGCGCAATACCACTGTGCCGACCCGTAAGAGCCAGGTTTTCTCTACCGCTTCGGATAATCAGACCCAGGTAGAGATTCACGTGGTGCAGGGCGAGCGTTCGATGGCGGCTGATAACAAGAGCCTGGGCAAGTTCATCCTGGATGGCATTCCGCCGGCCCCGCGAGGTGTCCCTAAAATTGAGGTCACGTTCGATATTGATGCCAACGGCATTCTCAACGTTTCGGCTGAGGACAAGGCCACCGGGCGCGAGCAGTCGATGGAGGTCATCCCTTCCAGCGGACTCTCCGACGAGGAGATCGATCGTATGGTGGACGAGGCAGAAGAATACCGCGAGCGGGATCGCCATCGTCGAGATCTGGTGGAGGCGCGTAACAAAGCCAGCAGCACGGCCTACGCCGCCGATAAGCTGCTCCGAGAGCAAGGCGAGCAGATACCGGAAGCGATGCGTTCCAAGATAGAGTCGAAGATCGCGGCGCTCAAGGGCGTGCTTGAGGATGATGACCTGACTGCCCTCCGCCGCCAGACCAAGGAGCTGGGAGAGGTGATGCAAGAACTGGGTGCTTCGATGTATCAGCAAGGGGCCCCGGCCGGCGCAACCGCCGGCGCAACTGCTGGCGATCGACCCGCTGGAGGATCGCCGGATGATGAGGACGTCATTGAGGGGGAATTCAGCGAGGCCTAGTATAGTGGTGCAGCGTTTCACATCGAACATTCAAACGGGACACATCTACAAGTTGGGGGAGGACAGACTTCGGAAGCCTCTGAATACTATTTTGCTTGCCAAATTGTGCTGAAAAGAGCGGTTTTGAAGCTAGAGCACATCGTCATCGTAGATTTCCGAAGTCTTGACGCTCGTAATCTCCCAAGTTTTGCATGCGCCTATTCAAACGTAGTCTTGACGTATTTAGTCGTTAGATGGTAATAGAGCTTGGATTTAGCTTCAAGCGGGAGAAGTGTTGAGGAGTTTATGGCAGCTAAGCGCGACTATTATGAGGTGTTGGGTGTCGATCGCTCGGCTACGCCGAGGGATATCAAGCAGGCTTATCGAGAGATGGCGCGTAAATATCATCCCGATGTCAGCGACGCCGACGACGCCGAAACGCACTTTAAGGAGATCAACGAAGCTTACGAGGTGCTCTCGGATTCCGACAAGCGGGCCAGCTATGATCGCTTCGGTCACGCCGGCCTGCAGGGCGGTCGTGTTGGATTCGATGACTTCGGCTTCAGCGATCCCTTCGAGATCTTCGAGGAGGTCTTTGGGCAAGGCTTTGGCTTCCGTACCGGGCGCCGCCGAGGGCCTCGACGAGGTGCAGACCTACGTTATGACCTCACCTTGACGTTTGAGGAGGCCGTCTTCGGCTGCGAAAAAGACATAGAGGTCTCGCGCTACGAGCCGTGTCCCGCCTGTGATGGTACCGGCGCGGAGCCCGGCACATCACCCACTCGCTGCCCCAAATGTAACGGGACTGGTCAGGTGCGACGAGTCCAACGTTCCATCTTGGGCTCGTTCGTCAGCGTTACCGATTGCCCGGCTTGCCAGGGCGAGGGCACGAGGATCGAAGAGCCTTGCCCGCGGTGCGGAGGAGACAAACGTGTCCACGTGACGAAGGAGTTGTCGATTTCCATCCCGCCAGGCGTCGACCGTGGCACGCAGATCCGCCTGGCAGGTGAGGGCGGTACGGGCGAGCGCGGCGGGCGGGAGGGCAACCTCTATATCGTCCTGGATGTGGAGCCACATCCGATCTTCCGACGGCACGAGGACGACATTCTGGTGGAGTTGGAGATCAACATCGCTCAGGCGGTTTTGGGTGCGGAAGTTAGCGTGCCCACCCTGGAGGGCCAGGAAGTGATCGACATCCCGCCGGGTACTCAGAGCGATACCGTACTTCGTCTGAGAAACGAGGGCGTGCCTCATATGAGGCATAATGGTCGGGGCGACGAGCTGGTGCTGGTGCGGATCTCGATCCCGGATAAACTATCGCCTAAGCAGCGAGATCTCTTTCAGGAATTGAGCGAGACGTTGAATGATGAGAGCGTAGTAAAGCAGAAAGGCAAAAGTTTCGTGGAGGACGTGCGGGAGTTCCTTGGCCTATAGCGATAAACCCCGAACCGAATGGCTTGTAGTCAGCGTCGAAGTGGAGCACGAGGTGGCCGAGGCGGTGGCGGAGCTCCTCTCGCGCTACGCTCATCGAGGCGTCGTCATCGAATCTGGCCCCGGCGGCTGGAGTGCGGGCCCGGTCGTCGTTAGAGCTTACCTGCCGGTTGACGATCAAGTTTGGGATAAGAAGCGCGGCATCGAAGAGGGCATCTGGCACCTGAGCCAGATTCAGCCTATCGCCGAGCCCAACTTTGAAACTATCGTAGAATCGGATTGGACCGAGCTCTGGAAAGATCAGCTGGACGTATTGCGCGTGGGAAAACGCATCGTTATTCAACCTTCGTGGCGGGACTATTCGCCGGAACCAGAGGATATCGTCGTGGAGCTCGATCCCGGGATGGCGTTTGGCACCGGCCTTCATCCCACCACGCAGCTCTGTCTGATCGCTCTGGAGGAGATGGTTCGGCCTGGTCTTACGGTGCTCGATCTGGGCACCGGCTCTGGCATTCTGGCGATAGCGGCGGCTAAGCTGGGCGCCGATAAAGTGCTAGGCGTGGATAACGACGCTGAGGCCGTCCGGGCTGCGCGACATAACGTGAAGGCTAACAGAGTGGCGGCAAACGTCCGCGTGGAGCAAGGCTCACTTGCGAAGGTGAGCGGATGTTACAACCTGGTTGTGGTCAATATCCTGGCGCGTGTGATCAAGGAGATGGCCCGTAAAGGCCTGGTGGAACATGTTTGTCCCGGGGGGATGGTCATCGCCTCTGGCATTGTTGAGGAGCAAGAAGCGGATGTAGGCGCTGCTTTGGAGCAGGGTGGGTTTACCTTGCTTGGTCGTCGACAGCAAGAAGATTGGGTGAACCTACGGGCAAGGCGGGACTACTCTTCTCGGCGTTGATCGGAAGCTTTGTATCGATACACAATTCGCCCGCGCGTCAAGTCATAAGGGGAAAGCTCAACCCGCACGCGGTCGCCCAGCAAGACGCGAATGTAATACTTACGCATCTTGCCCGACAGGTACGCCAGTACCTCATGCCCATTGTCCAGCTCGACGCGAAATTGTGTGTTGGGTAATGCTTCAACGACAGTACCCTCGACGTATACCTTTTCTTCTTTTCCCATAATCCCTCTTAAAATTATAATTACACAGCGTAGATTGATGTGGTATTGAACGATCCTCTGAGAGAGGTAAATACCCTCTAGCGTTCGAGGGGATCACATCAGCGCGGGGCCGACGCGACCCCCCCCTGGCGTCCTATTGGATTATTCGTTGGCTTCTTCTGGTTCTTCTGCTTCTTCTGGCTTTGCTACTTCTACCTCAGAGGCCTCGCCGGTTGTTGCTTCAGTTTCCTCGACTGCTTCCGTCGGCGCGGGAGAGGGGGCTTGAGATTCGTCGTCCTCTGCTGCCGAACTTTGCGCTTCCGCGCTCTCTTCCGCTAGTGCCCTCTCTTCTGCTTCCACCTCCGACTCGGCATCCTGCGGCATTATCTTGTGCTCAATGGTCCAGGTCTCCCATTCATCCCGGTGGACTTGGCGCGCGCTGAGCGTGATGCGTTCTTTGTAGCTGTCGATGTTGATGATCTTGGTGAGCGCGCGGTCCCCTTCTGAAAGGATCTCAGAGGGGCTTAGCTCGGAGGTGCCGCACATCTCGCTGACGTGAAGCAAGCCCTCTACGCCCAGATCCAGTTCGACGAAAGCGCCAAAGTCCAGCACGCGGGTGACGCGCCCTTCCACGAGCTGCCCGACGTGATAGTGATCGTCGACCTGCGTCCAGGGGTTGGGTTGGAGGCGCTTCAAACTTAGGGCGATGCGCTTCCGCTTCCAATCAAGATCAAGGATGTAGACTTCTACCTCATCGCCGATTTCAACGACCTCGCGTGGGTCATCGACCTGTTTCCAGGAGAGTTCCGAGATGTGGACAAGGCCGTCGGCGCCGCCTAAATCGACAAAAGCGCCAAAGTCGGTGATGCCTGTGACTTCGCCCTCTACGGTTTCGCCCTCGGCCAGATCCTCCATCACGCGCTTGCGCTGCATCTTCTGCCAGGCTTGGCGGGCTTCACGCTCTGAGAAGATCAAACGGCGGCGGTGTCGATCGACCTCGATGATCTTGAGACCTTTCTTCTCGCCGACGATCTCGGAGAGGCGCTGAAGACGTTCTTCGCCCTTCAATCCGCGCGGCATGCCGACGACGTGTGAACCGGGTACAAACCCGCGAATTCTCCCAAACGGAACAAGAAGGCCGCCGCGATTGTAGCCGCTGACCTCCCCCTCGAATATCTCGCCATCTTCCATCATCTGCTCGGCCTTGCGCCAATCTTCTTGTACCAGGGCCTGGTAGATGGAGAGGACGAGGCGTCCGTCTTCATCGTGAGGATTAAATACCGAGACCGGGATGGTGGCACCAACTTCAAGGCTCTCTAGCGTCTCCTCGTCCAATCGGTCTAGGTCTTCGGCTTGGACTACGCCATCGCGTTTGAACCCAGCGGACACGAGCGCGCCGTGGTCGCTGAGTTCAATGATGATTCCCTCACGGATATCTCCTCGTTTGGGGAGCTGGTAATCGTACTTACCGCCTTCTAAGTACGCTTCCAGTTCATCTTGGGTTAATTCCTCTTCGAGCGCTTCTGGCTCGTTCTCTTCTTGGTCGATAACTGCTTGCTCGACCAGCTCCTGATCGGTTGAGTCCTGGTTGGATAAGGTTTCTCTATTCATCAATTCCGACTGCTCCTAAAAATGAAATTTTCCTTCGCAAAGAACCCGACACCGCCTGCACGAACGGACGCACGGGCAATGCCGGGTTTGGCAAACCTCTGACATCGGGCTTAACAAATTAAATTTGTTTGCTTTAGCCCTCCTGTGTCAACGTCAGCTCGCAAGCGAAGGTTCAAGTTGAGACTCAATTTTATCACGTCATGGGGCAATGTCAAATCATCCTACGATGCTTTCCCCACCGTCGACCGGAATGACGGCCCCGCTGATCCAGGTTATGTCCGGGTCGGCCAGTGTCACGAGGGTTGTGGCCACGTCTTCGGGTGTTGTCAGGCGGCCGTGTGGATTTCGTTTGAGCGCTTCTTCGATGTACGTTTCGTGTCCGGGGATAGCGCGGAGCGCAGGGGTGTCGGTCACGCCGGGCCGCAGGCAATTGACCGCGATGTTCTGCGGGCCAAGCTCCAGAGTCAATTGTCGCATGTGGCTTTCCAGCGCGGCCTTGGCCGCTGATACAGCGCCGTAGTTGGGGGCCATACGCTCTGCGCCTCCGCTGGAAAGCGCGTAAACTCGGCTGCCGCTCGCTAACAAGTCTCGCATGACGAGATCCTGAACCCAATAGACCAGCGTGTGAGCCATCACACGCAATGTCATATCCATTTGCGATTCGCTCACTGCTTTCTCGGGATCGTCGGCGATGAAGGGCAACAGGGTACCGAACGCCAGCGAGTGGAGCATAAAGTGGATTCCGTCGGCCGGGTCGTCCGCTAGCTTCTCTTCGATCTTGTCCAGAACGCGTCTGCGTCGTCTTTCATCTGCGGCATTGGTATTGAAGAAGACCGCTTGCTTCCCCGCGGCTTCAATATCGGCGATCACCGCTTCAGCGCGCGCTAATCTGGATCGCGGGTCGAGGTGGACGCCGAAGATGTTCATCCCAGCCCCGGCAAGCGCCCGTGCCGTGGCGGCTCCAAATCCGCTTGATGCGCCCAGAATCAGCGCCCAACGTCCTTTCAGATCGCTTCTGCTCATATCTACCTCCTATGTATACTGTCGTGGTTAGCTTACCGTCTATGACAACACGTAGCAGCTATCTCCGTTTCGGCTTTGGGATGTGTTGCACCTGGGGAGAACCTGGTTACAATAAAGTGCTATGGATCAGGTCACCATCCGCAAGCTCGACCACCGGGGACGTCAAGTCACCTCCTATCCTGGACAGGTTATTGAGTGGAGCGAGGATGTACTTGTGCTGCGCACGACTTGGTCTCGCGCCCCGATGGACCTGGGGTTCGTCGTGTTGGAATCCGGTGACCGATGGGTTGAATATTTCTATCCTGATCGTTGGTACAACGTCTTCGAGATCCACGCTGGTGATGGACAGTTGAAGGGGTGGTATTGCAATATCACACGTCCTGCTGTCATTACCGCCGATCAGGTGGCAGCCGAGGATTTGGCGCTCGACTTGTGGGTCTCTCCAGTGGGAGAAATAGAGGTGCTTGATGAAGACGAATTCGCCAGCTTGCCCATCTCGGCAACAGAGCGGAACGCGGCGCTATCGGCGCTGAGCGATTTGCAGAGCCAGGTAGTGCGACGTGAACCGCCCTTTGATCAGCTGGATGAGGTGGAGTAGACTATTGCTGGGCGGCTTCCAAGACGCGTCCCACCAGCTGACTGCCGAGGATGGCCAGTCCATCGGTTGACATATAATCAGGGGCAGTATCCTCGAACAGCACGCGCGCTTGTGAGGGGAAATCCTCGTCACCTTGCCAGTAGACCAGCGCGATGTGGACTCGGGGCAACACTTCGAACCTATAGCTCGCATCGCCAATCTCGTCCATCGCTTGGCCGCCTATTGCTTCGGCGCCTCGCTGAAAAGCCTCGATTCCCCCTTCTAACTCTCGTATCAACCGGATGCCGGTGTAGCCGCGGAACGCCTGAGTGTAGAACATCCCATCAGGCAGCTCTCGGAAACCGATCCAGCGGCGTGAGGGGGTTGTCCCGCTGGCGGTGGCGAGGTAAGATAAGATCAAGCTCTGCGTGAAAGAGGAAGGCTCCTCGCCGCTTCCTGCTTGCTGGATGGTGAAATCGTCGCCCTTGACGATATAATCCTTCCCAAAGAACTGAAGGCGAAAATCGCCGTCTTTCGTCTCTTTGCAACCGCTATACATCACAATCTTGCCCGGCGGTCGATGTTGTAACGTGGTTCGCGCATCTTCTACTACCGGGGCAAGCCGATCGAGCCACTCTTTTAACTGCGGGACGGAGTTGTTATCCTTTGCCAACAACGTCACTCCTTTGCTTCCTCAACCAGCGCTAGGAACTCCTCCCATTCCTCCTGGAAAAGATGAACAGTGACTACCCCCAGCTCCAGGTGGTAGGTCACCTCGCCGTCGGGCTCTTCAGCCTTCCAAAGATTGAAGTTTTCAGTCTCAGCTAGCGTCTTAATAATAGGCTCTTCCATATCACTTCTCCTTAACTTGTTTGGATTCAGGAGATGCGTCCTCGCGGAGAGGACGCGCTTTCCCTTGACCAGTTCCAATCGGGACTAAGCTCTCATCAATGAGCTTTAACTTCTTTTTGAAACGATTCAATGCCGCTCTACTTGCTTGCTTCACCAAACTCGGCTTAGGCTTCTCCTCTGGGGCTTCTTCGTCTTCGACAAATGGCTCGCGGTCATAGAGCCGGCAAAGAATGTAGCGCCCCAAAACCCGCAGCGTACCGATAGTGGGAGCCGCCAGCAACATGCCCAAAATTCCGCCTCGTTGGCCACCAGCCAGGATAGCAATCAACACCACCAGGGGATGTAAATTTAAGTTCCGACCGAGGATGCGGGGAACGAAAAAGTTATTCTGAATTTGTTGGAGTATGAGATAAATAGTCGCGACCAGGACCGCGAACCAAAAGTTACCTAGTGGCAGATGGCTGGACCCCTGGATCAAGGCTATCAGGATAGCTGGTGCAGCTGCAATGAAAGGCCCTATATTAGGTACGAACTCCATCAACGCGATTAAGATCCCCATAGCCCAGGCATAAGGAAGGCCAATTGCTATGCCTAGAATCGCGGTCACGACACCCATCGCTAGTCCCAGTACCAGCTGGCCTCGTATGAATGAGGCCCAGACGTCCGCAATCTGTTGACGCAAACGCTTAACGTCTGCGCCATAACCTGGCGGCGCTAACTGATCCACCTTCTTAGTGATGAACTCGACGTCTCTGACCAGATAGAAAGCTGTGATCAACACGAATATCAGCCAGAAGGCGCCGGATGCGATGCCCAGCGCAAAATCGAGCGTTCTCTCAGCCACCGTACTTACAAAGCGCTGCAAAGAGGCGCTTAACTCTTGGTATACCTGGCTCAAGTCCAGCTCATACTCCATAATCTCCACTGGGCGTTCAAAGAAAGCTCCAATATCACTGATAATGCGATTGAGATCGAGCTGGAGGGAGAGAATCGCTCGTCGAATGGATGGCACTGCAGTCACAGGAGCGGCGAAGATGGTCAGTAAGATGATAACCAATACAAAGAAGACCAGGCCCGTGGCCAGACCACGTGATAAGTGAAGGTATTGCACCAGCGAATCCACAACAGGATTTAGAATGAAAGCGAGCAATATCGCCACTGCTATAGGCAGGATCAAATCACTGAACAGATAAACTGTAACCGCCAACGCCAGCAACACACCGATAGAGACGATACGCTTGGTGGCGACATCCCATTGAGGCTTTTTTGTAGCTGTAGTGTGTGGGGGCGGTCCCTCTTGGCAAATCTCGTGCTTGTTACCTTTTTCATTCATACTGCTCACCATCCCAGGCTGGAGATGAAACATCTCGTCACACTGGATTATACCACCAGTAATCATAGAAGTTAAGTTAC
>CAYYTU010000010.1:0-70632 GCA_964474655.1 uncultured Anaerolineales bacterium | reverse complement strand
TCTGCACACGCCCGGCCGAGAGGCCCGTGGGGCCGTCGATGGCGTCCCAGAGCACGGGGCTGACCTGGTAGCCCACCAGGCGGTCGAGGATGCGGCGGGCCTGCTGGGCGTCGACCAGGTCCATATCGAGGTGGCCGGGTTCGGCGATGGCGCGCTGCACGGCCTCGCGCGTGATCTCGTGGAAGGTGATACGCCGAGCGGCCTCGCCCCGCAGGGCGGGCTTGATGGCCTCGACCACGTGCCAGCCGATGGCCTCACCCTCGCGGTCGGGGTCGGTGGCCACGTAGACGGCCTCCGCCTCCTGGGCCGCCTCCTTGATGCGTTCGGCCACCTTCTTGCCGCCGCGGCGGAACCAGTAGGTGGGGGCGAAATCGTGCTCGACGTCGACGCCCAGTTTCTTGTAAGGCAGGTCGCGGATGTGGCCCATGGTGGCCATCACCTGGTACCCGCGCCCCAGGAAGCTCTGGAGCGCCTTCGCCTTGGCCGGGGATTCGACGATGATCAGTTTCACAGGCAGCTTAAGTTTGACGCTAGCCACCTATCACTTTGGTTTTCAGGGCTATCGTCATGCCAGGCGCAGTGTTCCGAACGGAGCGAGGGACACGAATTTGCCTGTGGTGAACAGCGTCGAACCAAGGAATCTTGCTTGCTTGGGGGTGATCTTCAGCTCAAAAAGAGCGAGGTTCCTCGATTCGTCCGCTCACTCGAAATGACGCGATAGCAGACTGAGTTATTTGTGTTCAATCCCTTGGTGAAAGTGATAGGTAGCTAGATAATGGCATTTGCGTTGCTCTAGGAAATCACCGTGTGAGGCTGGGGTCGAGGGCGTCGCGGAGGCCGTCCCCCAGCAGGTTGAATCCCAACACGCTCAACATAATCGCTAAACCGGGAAACAAAACTGCCCACCAGGCTCCGCTGGTCAAGAATCGGTAGCTGTCGCCCAATATAGCACCCCATTCGGGCTTTGGCGGGATAGCGCCCAGGCCCAGGAAGCCAAGTGCTCCTGCCCAGAGGATTGCGCTGGCTAATCCCATTGTCATTTGGACGATGACTGGCGATAGGATGTTGGGGAAGATGTGTCGCAGGAGAATACGGCTGTAACTGGAGCCTATCGCCTGAGCAGCCAATACGTATTCGTTTTGGATCACGGAGAGCACGGTTGAGCGCACAAGTCGAGCGTATACGGGGATGCCTACGAACCCGATGGCGATCATAGCCTTATCCAGCCCCGGGCCGAGGAAAGCGACGATGGCGATGGCCAACAGATAGGCCGGGAAGGCCAGGATAATATCCATCATGCGCATAACGATGTTAGAAAAGACGGCACCGCCTAGCGGCAAGGCCACGATAGCGCCGCTGACCAGCCCCAGGATTCCACACGCCATGGCGGTGTAAGGGCTGACTAAGAGGGCTGCCCCTCCGCTTAGCAAGAGCCCCGCGCCGGCAAAGGCCAGTAACTTCTTGGGCACTATCTTGTCAGGTTTGCCTGGGATTGGAGGATTGCCCCAAAAGGTACCCGCGATGCCTAGCAAACATAAGAGCGGAGCCTGTACAAACTGCCCGGCTACCCAGGATGCGATGCTGCCCAAGCAGAGCCCGATGACGCCCAAGAGAATCGCACGTCCACCGGTGTTGAGGGACATGCTTTCATAGAAGCCGGCTAATAGGCCCAGGATCCCCCCGATTACTAACGATATTCCCACGGATACTATGCCGACCCGGAGTGAATTCCATCCGCCGTGAGCGACGCGACGGAAGATATCCCGCCCCAGCTTGTCGGTGCCGAATGGGTGGATAGAAGGGATCTCTTCGGTGGGCCTCAGATTGGGTGGCTTAAGCTTGAGTGAATAGTTCAGGTCAGTCTTGGGGTTATAGGGCCAAAAGAAGTGGGTGAGAACGGTTGCGAGTATGAAAAAAGATACAATAAAGATCCCAAGGCGTCCTGTGTTGCTAGAAATCAGCCGCCGCCACGCATCTCCCCAGAGCGATCGAGGCTTCCGTAGGTTTGCTGCTGTGTCAAATTGTTCAGTGGATAGTCTTGACATATAACCTCACTCGTAGTGTATGCGTGGATCCAGGAAGGCGTAGGATAAGTCCACCAGTAAGTTGACGACTACGATGACGATGGTGATGAGCAGTGTACCGCTCTGGACGATGGGATAATCACGTCCCAAGATAGCATCGTATACCCATTTACCGATGCCGGGCCAAGAGAAGATAGTTTCTGTCAGTACGGCGCCGGCCATCAGGTTGCTGGTCTGAATGCCGATGATAGTGATAACAGGCAAAAAGGCGTTCTTAAGTGCGTGGCGCGTCAGCACGATTGATTCCCGTAGTCCTTTCGCGTGGGCTGTGCGGATGTAGTCCTGTTGGAGGACTTCTAACATGCTGGAGCGGGTTATGCGGGTGATGATGGCCATCGGAATTGTGGAAAGGGCCAGAGCGGGGAGGGTTAAGTGCTTCAGGGCGTTTATAAGAGCTGCAAAGTTCCCAGTGAGGATACTGTCCAGGACTATCAGGTTTGTTATCCGCTTCACCTCAATGGTGTGCGACAGTCGACCGCCGCTTGGCAACCATTTTAGTATGATGGCGAAGAGCATTATCTCCATCAGTCCCAGCCAGAAGATGGGCATAGAAACGCCGATAAGAGCGCCGATCATACTGATACTATCCAGCAGGGTCCCGCGCCGCGCGGCCGATGCGATACCGACCGGCAGCCCTATCACGATCGCGAGTAACATTGAAAGTAATGCCAGCTCAATCGTGGCTGGGAAGCGGGCGCTTAGCTCCTCTGAGATAGAGACGCGCCGGTGAATGGAATTGCCCAGGTCTCCTCTTACCAGCCGGCCGAGATAGCGCAGATACTGGCTATCCACAAAGGAGGAGATATCTCCCCGCTCTAATGCCTCTCTGTCCAGAAACAAGGGCCGATTGAGGCCCATCTGTTCCCGGATCCGCTTTACGTTTTCCTGCGATGCATGTTCGCCCAGCATAGCGACGGCAGGATCACCGGGTATTAGGCGGAGCAGCAAGAAAATGATTAGAGTTACCCCCAGAATGGTGGGGATTAACGATAGAAACCTCTGTACACTGTATCGGAGCAAGGTTATTCTCCTTTGGATGTGCAGGGGGGGTGGAGAGGCTCCACCCCCCCTGTGATACTCACATCAGAGATGAACAGTCACGCGAGCTGGGTGTGTCTACTCTTCGAGGACTGTCCACTCGTAGTAGTCAGCTCCAACTGGCTGCGGCACGTAGCCACTGACCTCATTGCGGAAGATGAGCGGCGTATTGTTGTGAGCGATCCACAGGCGAGCCACGTCGTCGTGTAGGATCTGCTCGATCTCTTGATAGATTGGCTCGCGCTCTGCCTGGTCGGGCGTGACGGCTCCTTGGTAGCAGAGCTCAGCTACTTCCTGGTTAGCGTACCAGCCTTCGCGCGGATCGGGCTCTTTGGTGTCATCCAGCGAGCTCAAGCCGCCGAAGAAGTAGTTGTGGAAGTTGTCCGGGTCGCCGTTGTCGCCGCCCCAGCCGAGCATATACAGGCCCGGTAGCCGCCCCTCGCGGCGCAGCCCCAGGTAAGTCGGCCAGTCGCCGGCCAGCTCGAGCGTGACGTCGAAGCCGGCTCGCGCCAGATCAGCCGCCATCGCCTCGCCGATCTCCTTCGGGCTGGGGTAGTAGAAGCGCGTCACGGGCATGTAGTAGAGCGTGAGCGGTATCTTCTGCCCTTCTTCGTAGACGACGTTGCCCTCGGCGTCCTCGATATCGAAGGCGATAGTCAGCTCACTCAGGCCATCGGGGAAGCCGGCTTCGGCCAGGAGCTCTTGCGAGAGCTCGGGGTCATACTCCCAGGGCTCGATATCATCGTTGTGGCCCCAGATCAGCGGAGGCAGGAAGTTCTTCGCTACCTCACCGTACTTACCGTAGAAGTTCTCCACCAGGCCTTCGCGGTTGATGGCGTGGACGATCGCCTTGCGTACGTTGATGTTCTGGAACTCCTCGGTCTGGAAGGGGAAGGCCAGGTAGCCGGTGTTCAGGGCCGGGCGGGTCTCGACGTAGAGATCGGGGTCCGTCTCAGCTGCCTCCAGGTCCTCGACCACAGCCTGCTCCAGGCCGTGGATGTCGCCGGCTTGCAAAGCCAAGAAGCGGGCCGAATCGTCGGGGATTACGCGCCAGATGATCTCGTCGATGGTGGGCGCGCCGCCCCAGTAGTCTTCGTTGGCCTCTACCTTGATGCGATCGCCTTCGCTCCATTCCACGAACTTGAATGGGCCGGTGCCGACGCAGCCGGCGGAGGGCAAGCCGTAGTCCTCGCCGTATTCCTCGAAAGCCGCCGGGCTGGAGATGGCGAAGATATCCATCGCGATGTTAGCCAGGAAGGGTGCGAACGGCTCGGCCAGGGTGAACTTCACCGTGTAGTCGTCGATCTTCTCGACGTTGGTGATCATGCTGTCGTCGTCGAAGCCGTTCCACATGTACTCGTAGTACTCGAACACCTGGCTGTCATAGTGATGGGGGTGGTCGGTGAAGCGCCAACGCTCGAAGTTGAAGACCACGGCGTCAGCGTCGAAGTCTGTGCCGTCGTGGAACTTGACGCCTTCGCGCAGCTCGCACGTCCATTCGGTGCTGTCCTCGTTGGCTGTGCATTCCTCGGCCAGCGCCGGAATGGGCTTGGTGGAGCCGGGCTCGTACTGGTAGAGAGGCTCCAGGCATTGCCCGGTGACGCGGAAGCTCTCGCCGTCGGTCACGATGGCGGGGTCGAGCTGGACCGAGTCGCCGCCGCGCCCGAAGATGAAGGTGCCGCCGGCTTCAGGTTCTTCTTCCTCGGCTTCTTCGCCCGTGCCCCAGCCGGTGTCGATGGTGCCGTCGATGATGCCCTGACGGACCTCATCCAGCTCGGCCTTCAGGTCGTCCGAGACTTGGTCCTCGAACTCGTGGAAGGGAGCCAGCGAGACGCCTTCGTTATCCAGCGTGCCGACTAGCTCGCTTTGATAATCGTCCTTCATAGCCTTCTCGATGGCCAGCGGGACCATTTGGTCCATCCGCTTCATCACGCTGGTGAGCGTGACGTCGCAGTACTCAGAGGCGCTTTCGCACCAGTCGTCGTCCACGCCGATTAGCATCGTGCCGGGGTTCTCCTGCACTGCGGCGGCGGTGCCCAGGCCGACGGGGCCGGCGACGGGCATGATCACGTCAGCGCCCTCGGCGATCAGATCGAGGCCCGTGTTCTTGCCGTCCTCGGTTGATTCGAAGTTGCCGACGTAGGTGTTGGTGCCCAGCACCTCGACGTTCGCGTCGTGCTGCTCATTGTAGTATTCGACGCCGTTCTCATAGCCGACCATAAAGATGGTCACAGGGGGGATTTCGATCCCGCCGAAGGTGCCTACCTTGCCCGTCTCGCTCATCCCAGCTGCCAGGTAGCCGGCCAAGAAGGCCGCCTCATCCGTGGCGAAGTTGATGGCCATCAGGTTGGGCAGTTCTGTCTCGTAGCTCTGATCGAGCCCGGCGAAGTAGACGTCGGGATACTCCTCGGCGAATGTGACCGTATCATCCGTCAGCAGGAACCCGACGGTGATGAGCATATCGTAGCCTTGGTCGATGAACTGGGTGATGTTGGAGCCGTAGTCGGCTTGCTGCTGCGACTCGATATAGTCGACCTCAACGCCCAGCTCTTCGGCGGCAGTTTGCATACCCTTCCACGCCATAGCGTTGAAGGACTTGTCGTCGATGCCGCCCACATCGGTCACTTGCCCGACCTTGAATTCCGTCGGCTCCTCCACTGGGGCTTCTGTGGGTACTTCCTCTGGAGCTTCGGTCGGCTGTGGACCGCAGGCTGCCAGCAGCGAGATAACTGCCAGCAGACTTAGGGTTGTAATTAGAAACTTGCGCATTTTCTCCTCCTCATAAGTAGAACCTAAACGACTTACATTGAGATACCAGTAGGTTACTCGCTATACTCCCCACCTCCTTTCGATCTGTGACTTGCTTGGAAGTCTCTCAAGATGCCTTGGTTCGTCCTGGACTATGGTTCTAAACCGCGATATGTTCCGGGAACGGAGGCAATATTTCTTGAGAGGACGACGGACGATCAATGGATGATCGTTGCTCGAATGCTGAAGCAACAACCATTATAGACCAATCAGGAGATAAAATCAAGTGTTTTCTGCAACCAGGGGGCCAATGGGATGAGCAGCGCGATCTCATCGGGGGTCAAGGCGCGCAACAAGATTAGCGCCAGGCCATAGATGATTGTGGAGGCGACGATCGCCAACGGTCTGCTGTGGGAGGTGAGGGCCCAGGCTGTGATGATCATCGCCAGCCCGGCCAGAGCTGGGCGTCCCAGTGTCTTCTTCCACCTGATATCCTCCAGGTGGTGGCGCAGATCGAGCTGGAAGAGGATCGCCAGCAGTAGTTCCCCGCCGATGATGATCCAGGTCGAGGCCACGTAGCTGAAGCGCCTCACCAGCAGCAGGTTGGCCGTCACGGCGAAAAGGACGCGCGCGCCGGACGCCAGCACGACGTACCGCTGGCGGTTAAGGGCGATCAGCACATAGTTGGTCAGGCTATTGGCCCAGCCAAACAGAATCGACCAGACCAGCAGTCGCAGCGCGATGGCGCCGTGGGGCAGGAACTGCGCGCCGCTCAAAATTTGGACCAAGGGCGTGGCCAGCAGCGTCACGATCACGGCGGTCGGGAGCGCGACGATGGTCAGAAGTTTGAGCGAGAGGCCGTATGAGCGGCGCAGACGGCCTCGGTCTTCGTCCGCCTGGCGCGACATAATGGGGAAGACGGCGAAGGTGAAGAGCGAGGGGACGATGTTGAGCATATTCATTACCCACTTGGAGGCTGCGTTGTACCAGCCGACGGCCTGGTCGCCCTGAAAATATTGGAGCAGCACCACGTTGGCCCCGGTGAAGATGGATTGGAGCAGCAGCGAAGTCATCAGCGGCCAGCTGGCGTTTAGCATCCGCAGCTGGAGAGGCCAGGAGAGTGTGAGTGCTTTTTGAGGTAATGTGGGCCAGATCATACGCCAGGCCAGGATGGTCAGGATGATGGTCGTCACCACGTTTGTCATAATCGAGGCCCCGGCCAGCCCGATGATGCCCAGGCCGCCCACCAGAGCCAGCGTTCCTAGCGTAACCTTGACGATGGTGGTCACGGTTTGAGTCGCGGCGGGAATTTCGTGTCTCTCACAGGCGCGGAAGAGGGCAGTCAGGCTGTTGGCGATCGTGCCTGGCAGCAGCCCGGCGTAGAGCAGCGCGATGGTCCAGATGGTCTCACTGACCAACGGTTGGCCCAGCGCTTGGCGTCCGGCTAAGAAGCTGCCTAAAGCCGGGATGACCGCTATGAATAGCAGGAGGCGCAATCCGCTGGCGTTGATGAACGTCCGGCGCGCGCAGGTGCGGTCCCGGGCTACCTCGCGCATCAAATACATATCCAGGCCGAAGTTGGCGATGATGTCGAACCAGCCATAGATGGCGACGGCTGTGAAGTAGCGTCCGTTGCCTGTCGGGCCTAGGATGCGGGCCATAAGGGCGGCGAAGGCGAAGTCGATGACGCGATTGAAAAGGTTCAGCACGATGGGGGCCAACGAGTTCTTCGCCACGCGCTTGACGGTGCTGGCGTCGTCCTCTTCGCGGTAGAAGAAGCGCCAAAGGTAGATGCCGGTCATAAATAGAAATGTCATACCGGCGATGAAGCTGATGAAAGCGCCGATCTTGACGCTGTCGGGAGTATATTTTAAGCGCACGGTCCACTGGCCTGGCTCTTCCAGGAGGACGCCGCGGAAGTTCCCGTTCACGAGCGTGATGTCGACTTCGCGTTCGGCTTCCTCGCCGGTTCCTTGCGGGCGGACGAAGGCTTTCCATCCGCTGGCGTAGGCGTCGGTCAGCACGAGCCAGCTCGATTCCGTGATGGTCGCGTCGACGAAGACCTCGTTGTGCGTGTAACGGGTGACGGGCTGGGCGGTGTGAGAGGCCGGTTGAGGCGTATCCAGCAGGTGTTGGGCGCTGAATGGCCATTCTCCACTTTCGATGAGCACGTGTTTGCGTGGGTCGTGCTCCTGTACCGCGGTGTCGAAGTCGTCGATCATCATCGTCGCCGAATTTGGCAGCGTGAAAGCGCGTGGCATCGCGCCCTGGTTCTCGTAGACGCGCACGGCCTCGTCCTCGTAAACGAGCTGGTGCCTGGGACTGTCGATTTCGACCTCGGTGATCACGTATTTGACGTTGATCAGGTCGGTGAGCGGGCTATCCAGGCTGGAGCGCTGGTGGAACGAGGCGATACGGTTGTATTGGGTCTCGCCCTGGGGCTCGATCAAGCGCATATAATCGCGGTACTGAGCGCTGAAGAGCGAGTCGTAGCCCTCCACGCATTGGAGGTCGTAAAACATCCCGGTGTTGGCGTTCATCGTCTTGGTGGTACCGGGCGGCGTGAACGTGGCGTAGCGCCAGAGCGATTCGTCTTGCTTCAGAAAATCGACCACCGGCGGGGTATAATCCAGCAGCGCTGGATCGATGGCGGGGTGGAATCCCGCGCCGAAGAGGACGAGATCCAGAACAATCAGCCCTACCGCCAGAAATTCCCATACAGGCCGCTTTTTCAGGTAGATCGGGCAGCGGCTTACACGCAAGACGATCCCGGCGCCGGTAAACAAGAGTCCGAATAGGGCCAGCCATTTGAATTCGTAAGCGTAGAATGCGCGATAGTCGGAGAAAGTGCCCGGTGCCTTCGCCAGGGAGAGGAAAATCCGCCTTACCGACGGCTCAAGCTGATGGAAGAAGACGCGGCTGAGCGCCAACCCCGTCAGCGTTCCTGCTCCGCCCCAGAAGGCCAGGGCAGCTACGAGGGAGATCAACGAGGGAGCGGTGTTGAGGAGAAATAACTTACGCCCCAACTGGGCTACGCGATGCGTGATGCGTGGTGCGGAGGGCAGCTCTCCTCTGTCTCTCTGCTCTGCGATGCTTGCTATCTGTTTCCTGCTCTTTTGGACTACTTCCGCGCCGAAGCCGGCCAGCACGGCGACGGATAGTGTCAGTGGAAAGACCCAGCGGAACGGCGAGTGTGATTGCTTGAGCAGCGGCAGCGCGTATACGAGGGCGTAGAGCGGGGTGCCGAAGATGGAGCCCAACGAGAAGAGCGAAAGCACGGTGAAGAGAGGGATGGGCTCTCGGCGGCCGATCGCGTGCAGCGTCTTGGGCATTGGACGCGCTCTGAAGCGTGATAGGTAAGATCGCAGCCACGCGATGACTGCTATGATGGCCAGCAAAAGCGGCAGCAACCCCAGGTAGGCGCCGCCTTCGACGTAATTCTTGATCCCCCAATCAATGTAACGCCCGTTGGGTTGGACCGGGGCTGGCATCTGCCGCCCGGTGAAGAGATCGAAGTAGCTGTGATGCGCCGGGTTACCGAAGAAATTGGGTACGGCGAAGGTGATCAGGCGCCGCCAGGGATAGGCCCAGCCTCGCACTTGTGCCAGGCTGGCCGCCTCCTCGCCGCCACGGAAGCTGGTGGAGACCACTTCGTATAGTGGGAGGAATTGGACGGTGCCCAGCGCCAGGCCCAGCAGAATCATCGCCGCCAGCCAGAGGACTGGCCTTTGCAGTCGGCGCAGTCGCTCGGTGAGTGTGTTTCTTTCGGCGTCCCGATTCGTCAGGTGGCTGGAAAGGCGCCAGGCAGCGTAAAACGCCGTCACCAGGAGCACGAAGTAGGTGTTCTCCGCGTGTCCTGCCAGCATCTGGCATCCCAGGCCAAGCGCACCCAGCAACGCCCAGGGCAGCGTCGCCGGTCGGCCGCCGAGTGCCGGGCGCTGCTTGATGATCAACTCGACCATCGCCAGGATGAAGGGCAGCCAGGACGCGCCGGCAATGATCATCGGATGTACGACCGAGACGAGCATGAAGCCACTGAGTTGAAACGTGATCCCTGCGACCAGCGATCCTATTCGGCGGATGCCCAGCACGCGCGCAAAGAGATAGGCGAAAACGCCGGCCATACCCAGCTGTAGCCAGGCGAAAACGCCAAAAGCGCGCCATAGCGGCAGGATGTAGAAAACGAGACTGAGCGGATAAAGTCCCGAGTGCTGACCGTTGGCCAGAAAGGGGTGTCCAGAGAAGATGTAAGGGTCCCAGAGTGGCATCTCGCGGTTTTGCACGGCTTGTTTGAGGAACCGCTTCCAGGCGTAGTTCTCCAGGATCAGGTCGGAGAGCAGGTGGTTATGGGGATAGGAGATGTCGAACTTCGGGGCGGCGGAGCGGTACGGCTCGAAGAGGAAGAGATTATCGACTGGTAGAATCGTTCTATTGCCCAGGGCGACAGGGGCGAATAAGAGGAGCGGCAGAAGGATCAGGAGGAGAATGAGGCCCAGATCGGGTAGTCGCTTACGAATCATTTGGAGATACGGTCATTGGGCCGCAGGTGGCGCCAGCGCCACCAGATCTCCCACACGCGTAGGGCGGCCTCGAGCTTGATCGGGATGGTCATCTTCGATTGGCCGATGCGGCGATCCTGGAAGTAGATGGGGATTTCCAGCACTCGGTAGCCGAGCCGCTTGGCTACGAAGGCCATTTCGATCTGGAATACGTAGCCCTGGGCGTGGATGCGATCCAGGTTGATACCTTCCAGCGCCTCGCGTCGCCAGGCTTTGAAGCCGGCTGTGATGTCTCGGACGCGGAGCCTGAGAGCTACGCGGCTGTAAAGGTTGGCCCACCAGGAGAGTAACACCCGCCCGATCTCCCAGTCTTCGTCGATCTCGCCGCCTTCCACGTAGCGGGAGCCGACCACGACGTCGTATGCAGGGATGTGGGAGACGAGGCGGGGCACATCGTTGGGGGCGTGGGAGAAGTCACAGTCCATCTGGACGATCACGTCTGCGCCGTGATCCAGGGCCCACTGGAACCCCTCGACGTAAGAGCAACCCAGGCCTTTCTTGCCGCTGCGATGGCGGACGTGGACGCGGTCGGGGTGGCGCTCAACCAGCCGGTCTGCGATTTGGCCGGTGCCATCGGGCGAGTTGTCATCGACGATCAGGATATTGAGAGTGGGGAGGTTGAGGGAGAGCAACGTTTCTACCATCGATTGGACGTTATCGGCTTCGTTGTAAGTGGGGATGACGGTGGTTATCTTTCTCATGTAGGGCCGGTGTGTGTTTGTGGGCGGCCCTATTCTCCCTCGGCGGGGACGTGTTGAACGTCTATCAGGGTTTGTTTCAGATCGTTCAGGCTTTCGGGTGAATACTCCGAGGATTTTATTATTCCCATTGCTACCTGGAGCTGCGGCAGATGGTCTTCATCTTTCTGCCGGTCTGCATAAGGGTAAAAGAATGACATCGTCTCGTCCAGTCGGGTCCGCAAAGCCTGAGCTACAGTGTGGACTTTTTTGGGATCGATGATGACGAAGATGTCGGTGGCGCTGAGGTGCCCCACGAAGGTATCGAAGTCCCGATTCTCCTCCACGATGCGGTTCAGCATCCTGGCCACGGCTCGTACCACATCATCCCCGGCCACGAAGCCATACGATTCGGAAAATCTTTTCAGGCCTTGTATGCCTATTGATAGCACAGCCCAATCTGGCTTGTCCAGCAGGTCATTCAGGCGTTCGTCGGATAGTGAGTCAATTGCCAGGCCGGTGATGGGATCACTGGGCTGGGTCGTAAATGAGCGGCGCAGTGCGTTACGCACTCTTAAGCGCAATTCCTGGATGTCGAAGGGTTTGGTGATGTAATCCACGGCCCCCAGATCCAGCCCGGCCAGCTTGGCGCTCCGTGCTTTCCTTTCGGTCAGGAAGATGATGGGGATGTTTCTGGTGCGTTCGTGCTCGCGGAGGTAGCGGCATACTTCGTAGCCATCAATATCCGGCAATCGGATATCCAATATGACGAGATCGGGGGAGGTTTGATCGACAAATGCTATTGCGTCCTCTCCCCAGCTCACCGAGCTGACCTCGTAGCCTTGGGCCTCAAAGTACGAGGAGAGCATTTCGGCAGTATTCGGCTGGTCCTCGACCACGAGGATGTGCGGAGGGATGCTCCCAGTTCCGGTGCGCCCGGGAGCAATTTTGTTCATCATAGGGAGGTTATCCTATTGGATCTTTGTAGATGGCGTAGGTGCAGGTTTCGTCGCCCGTGGCCACGCACTTGATCTCGTCCACTCGGAATTTGCGTCCGCCGCTGACCCAATGGAGTCCCTCCTCCAGTAACCCCTTTCCGGCGAAGCAGATGGGGCGATCCGCCGTGCGCCCCCAACATACGGGGCAGGGGTCCATAATATAGGCATAATATTCGCCTTGGTCCTCGACGGTGCTGTGCTGATCGCTGAACTGAGTGAAGACTTTGGCCATGGCCGGGATGCCGGCCTTGAGCTTGGCCTTGAGCGGGAGGACCTTGAAGGCCAGATCCCCGACGCCGACCATAGCACCGAGTTTCTGGACCCCTTGGGCGAAGGAGGCCCGGCCTGCTCGCAGCTGAAGCCCCCGGCCCCCGCGCGGTCCGTAAAGCTCGTCCAGGGCGCCATTCAGGGCCGAATAGTGCGCGAAGTCGAATTCCTTCTCCAGATTCGCGGGCGGGTAATTGTCGATCAGATGAGAGAGGCCAGCCAGATTTAGCACGGCGTTTAGGCCGTTCTTGCCCATCACCTCTTCCATCGCTTCGAGGTAAATGCGGGCGATCAAATTAGGGTAATAGTAGCCGCTAGGTTCGATTTTTTCCACGTTATCGTCTCCTTGCAGTGCTTCAGGCTATGCCTCCAGGATGCTAGCCAAGTCATCGGATGCCCGGCGCATGTCGAGGAATAGCAGCCCCAATTTGGTCTCTTGCCGTGCCAGCACGGTTAGGACAGCTTCTTCACCGACGGCGCGAAGTACGACGTAGCCGTTTTCTCCTTTGACGTACACCTCGCTCAGCATACCGCGCCCTAGCTCGCTGGCGATGCGGTCACCGAGTGAAAGCATCGCGGCCGACATTGCTGAGACCCGGTCCTCCTCGACGCCGGCCGGGAGGGAAGATGCCATTGTAAGGCCGTCTACGCTCACCACAGCCGCAGCTTCGACGTCGGTCGTGCTCGTCTGGAGTTCCTGTAGCCGTCCTACCAGGCGCTCAGTGCGGGATCTATTTGCCATTGTTGCCTCCTTGCTTGATGAGAGGATACTGGATGGACATATTAGATTGGTTTATTGACTCTGGGTAGAGTGGTATTGTGCAGGTCACTGGACTTATGTTTAGCGAGTTTCTTGCTGGTAGCGCTGCCTCTTAGTGTGACAGGGTCTAGTATTAGGGCAATTGTCGTGCTTGATTCTGCCCGCGGCAACCCCTGGGACGGGAGGTCAAGAACATTTTCAAGTACTTAACGAGAACTCTCTATCGGAAGGGAGGATACCATGCATCATAACCCTTGTCAAGCGCTTTGGTGTTTGTAACTCCGCTTGAAGGGGATGGGCTCATCTTGTTCTCTTCTTGGTCAGCCGCTGCCCGATTATTGGGAGGGCGGTCAGGCAGGCGATTGAGAGAGAGCCCAGTATGAGCGCCAGTATCAGCATCGTTGCCTGTGTAAGTCCAAACGTGTGCTCCGGTTTCATCAATGTGGCAGCGCTTAAAAGGAGGCTGCCCATAGCGGCGGCGTTCCATAGGCCGTGAATGATCACGGCGACGCTGTAAGCGCCCAGCAGTGGTAAGGGGTTCCTCTTCCTCCACAGCTCGCTCCAACTCCAGCCAACCACCCCGCCGGTCAGGGCGTGGATAGCGGTCGCTCCCAGGCGGGTGATGACCATAGGGGCCCATCCCTCCGGTCCGCTGATGGCCCCGTTGAATAGGTTTTCCACCAGCGCGAATCCGGCTCCGCTTGCTACGCCCCATAGAAAGGCCCGGGCCGGATGTGGCTTTTTCCAAAAGGCGATGATGGCCACGCCTGAGACTTTGAAAAGCTCTTCGATCAGAGGGACAATGACCACGGTGAGCGTGCTCACCGGGATGGCGACGGCCGGGCGCAACAGCAATCGGCCCAGATTGTCCGTATTCGACAGCCAGGTGGGGTCCTGGAGGCGGTTTGCTAGCTGGAAGAGGTGTTCCAGCCCTCCTGGGATGAGTGTGGCTATTGTGGCGACCAGCGTGACGAGCAGGGCGCCAGCCAGGGCCTCGCTGAGCAACGATCCCAATAAGCCTATGGCCCCGCCGCCGATGGTGCTGACCCCGATCTCGCGCCGGGTGCTTACGAGGCTGGACATCGATTGCCCCACGAGGCCCAGGACGATCAACGAAAGCAGCGTCATCGTCAGCACGTGGATGGGGGGTAACAGCAATGCAGGGGGGAGTGCTTGGGTAGTCACCAGTGCTCCTAAGGCGATCAGGCTTATCAGCGCCAGGCTCATCAGCGTTAGCTGCCCTCGACGGGGAGCGAATGGGTGAGAAGTGGCGTCCCGGTAGCCGCTCCAGCCCCAAAGTATCAGCAGCGGTCCCCAGCTGAGCCCCAGCGCCAATGTGCTGACCAGCGGGAGGGACTCCGACACACTCAGAGGAGCACCACTGGCGCGTCCGACGACGAACGCCAGCAGCGCTCCTCCACAGAGCAAGCTGGTGAGCGTGGCTCCTTCCAGTACGATCAGGAGCCAGAACAGATGCCGCTTCATACTGCTCTCGGCGCGATTACTGTTCTTCGATTACGATGGTTTCCAGGGTGTCGGCTTCCTGGTCGGTGCCGGGTTGGACTTCGTTGAGCTCCTGAGCGATCTCCATTCCTTCGATCACCTCGCCGATGATGGTGATGTTGCCGGTGAATTCCGCCTGAGGCGCGAAGGTGATGAAGAATGAGCTGCTGCTTGTGTTCGGCCCGGACGGGGCAAGCGCCAGTATGCCTGGCTTATCGAATGTCAGGTTGGGGGAGACTTCGTTGTCGCACTGGTAGCCTGAATAGGGCAGTCCGGCTCCTGTGTTCGTCGGGTCCCCGGTCAGGGCCAATGCTTCCTGGTCGACGAAGAAGAAGTCTTGACCATCGTACCAGCCCTCTTCTGCCAGAAAGGCGAAGCTGTTGGCGTTGACGGGGGCTTCTTCGGTGAAGAGCTCGACCACGATGTCTCCTTTGCTGGTGCGGATGGTGGCGGTGTAGTCCTTGTCGGGGTCGATTACTTCCGAGGGCTCGGTTTCGTACATCTTGTCCTGTATATTGACCAAACCGATGAATCCCTCCAGGCGTTCGAAGCCGCCGAGCTGACGTGTGGGGTAGAAGACGTTGTTGATCACGTAAGTGGGCGTCGCCATCTGTTCTTGCCCCGCGTACTCCTGGTACGCTTCGTATGCGGCCTGGATCTCTTCCCGGTAGACGTGGTCTTCCATCTCCTGGGCGAATTGATCAGCATCGATCTCCAGATCCTCGGCGTATTCGATCATCTTCTCGATGAGCTCTTCCTCTGGGAGCTGGCTCCACTCGTTTATTCTCTCGTAGAGCAAGTCGTGCATCTCCCAGAATTTATCCTGAGCGGCGGCCGCTTCGGCGGCCTCGGCGGTGATGAGAGCTTTGTCGTGGATGTCGGTCAGTGGAAGGTGGCGGTAGACGAAACGGATCTGGTCGCCGTATCGGGACTCGAGGAACTCGCGCATCGTGTGTAGCTGGGAGCAGGCCGGGCACTGGAAGTCGGCGTACTCAATGAAGGTGATGGGAGCATCCTCTGGCCCGTAGACGTGGTCATCCTCCGTGATCGGCGGGATATCGGATTCGACGGTCAGGGTGAAGGGCTCGCAGGTAGCAGGGCCAGATGGCGTGGGGCTGGCGGAGATCGTCTCCGGCGTTGCCAGGTCCTCTGAGCCTGCTTCTACTTCTGTGGTAGGTGAGATCTCTGTAGTGGGCGTAGGCTCGGCAATCGGCGTTTCTCCTTCGTTGCATCCGGCTATCAGTCCCACCAGTGAAATGCTCAGTAACAAAAACGCAACTTTGCGCACACAATCCTCCTATAGTAAGCGGTGCAGATGCAGGCGAAAGTATCGCCTGTGATTTTACACCGCAAGCGAATGCACGAACAAAAATTATACCATAAGGGTGTAAGATTGAAAGGGTGTAAGATTGACTACCGGCTACCAGAGCGATTGGGTTATCGAAGCGAATCGTCTGCGAAAGTGCCTTCAATGCCACAGAGTGTGCTCAGATGCGAACATGGGAATCGTTTGGCAAGTGGAGGCATTTGCAGTAAAATGTTAACGTCACGGGCATAGCTGTTGTGATACGAGGGAAGTATGAGAAAGGTCAAGTACATAGCCGGTCTGGTGTTGGTCTTGCTTATCGGATGCTCGCGATCGGATGTTGTGCCTGCGCCTACTGGAGGGGCGACTGTGACCCCCGTGCCTCTAGAAGAGAATGAGAAGTTCGTTCAACAGAGAGAAACTATGGTAGTTGATACAATTGAAAGCCGCGGCGTCACGGATGAAGACGTTTTGCAGGCGATGGAGACTGTGCCCCGTCATCGTTTCGTGCCCGAAGATCAACGCGGTCAGGCTTACGGCGATTTCCCGCTTCCTATTGGCTTTGGTCAGACCATCTCTCAGCCTTATATCGTGGCAATGATGACCGATCTGCTGGAGTTAGAGCCTGGGGATAAGGCGCTGGAGGTTGGCACCGGGTCTGGCTATCAGGCCGCTGTGTTGGCCGAGATGCCGGACGTCGAGGTCTATACGGTTGAGATTATCCCCCAGCTGGCCGAGCGGGCGCAAGAGACGCTGGATAGCCTGGGCTATGATGACGTCCATTGCAAACAGGGCGATGGTTATTACGGCTGGCCCGAGCAAGCGCCCTTCGATGCGATTATCGTCACCGCTGCGCCCGACCACGTGCCTCAGCCCCTTTCGGAGCAGCTGGCCGTCGGGGGAAGGATGGTGATTCCCATCGGGCCGCGTGGTGGGTATCAGACGCTGTGGAAGTTTGTGAAGCAGCCCGACGGTGAGCTGAAGGCCTACAATATGGGGGGGGTGGCCTTCGTCCCGTTCACTGGTGAGGGGGTTGAGGAGACCGAGGAGCGCCCTCGGCCGACCCGCTAGCCATTGGACTGCGATCGTAACGGTCTTGTGCGTCGCGCTGGTTAGCCTGATGCGTATGCACTTCCTTCCCCCGCTTACCCGGCGGGGATAGCGGCGAATTAGCCGTGCGAGTCAGGGCTTGTGGACGCGCGCTACAGCGCCCCACGCGCTCAGGTAACAGGCTGCGCCGACGGCCAGCACGGTGGAGAAGCCGAACGAAAGCGCCAGCAATGCGGCCAGGACCGAGGCCACGACCGAGATGGCGCCGTTTATCCCCCAGGCCCACGTAATCAGACCCGGCGCCTGCCTTTCCAGAAGGCTCATACCCTTGGGAAACGGCATCCCCATCAGCAGCCCCACCGGGGCCAGTGTGACCACCGCCACGATCAAGCGCCCCCAAAGCGGCAGCCCCAGCGCCAGATCGAACAGCTTCGGCAGCCCCAGCGTATAGACGCCCACGAGCGCGGGCAAAAGTATCAGCACCAAGCGCAGGTTTATACGTTCGGAGGCTATGCTACCCAGTCCAGAGAAGAGCAGAATGGCGAACAACACGGTCGCTATCGCGTAAGCCGGATGGCCCAGAAAGAGAATGAAGCGCTGTAAGAGTGGTATTTCCACACACAGAAACCCCATACCCAGCAGCGCGAAGTAGATCAAGACCGGGCCCAGCGGCCCCCCGCGCCGCTTCACTTTTGCCAGCGGGATCAGGATCAGCCCAGCTGCTGCGATCACGGACAGCGCCAACAAGATCAGAAGCACGAAGTATCCCGCTCCCCCGAAGGGTTGCCAGGTGTGACCGGCCATCGCCAGCACCTCTGAGGCTTGTTCCCACTTGAAGAAATGGCCGAAGAATGGCCGATCATCGGTCGGCGGCTCGATGTCGAAGCGCGAACGCTGATACCAGCCTGGACGATCCTCCGTCTCCAGCAGCTCCACATATGCCTGGTGATAGATCGGTTCCGATAGGACGTTTTGGCGGTTGACCTCGTCGGGTTGGAGATTGGGCAAGTAGACCAGATCGAAGGCGCGCTGCTCAGCGAAGCTGCGGATTGCCGATAGTTCCTGGTCGGTGAAGGGACCGCGTCGGGCCAAGATCAGCATCTGGCGGTAGCTGCGCAGCGCCACGAGGCTGGTCGCTGGATCGCCGCCGGTGCGTTCGATGGCTTCTATCGCCAGGGCGAAGGCGCGGATCGACTCCGAGGGTGGCATCTGAAGCCAGCGTGGCACCATCAGCAGGCCGCCCTCTTCCAGCCGCGCCAGATAATCTACGAAAGCCTGCACGGTGTAGCGATAATCCTCGTTCAGGCTGTACGCGCCGGAGGTGACGGTCTGCTGGGGCGTGTTCAGCGCCAGTGCCAAGACATCGTATTGCGATTGGGATCGGCGAGCATAGGTGCGTCCTTTTTCTTCCACCACGCGCACCCGTGGATGGTCGTACAAGTTACCGGCCCATTTGCCTTGCTGGCGCACGGCCTGGACGATGATCGCGTTTGGTTCCACAGCCGTGACCGACGCGGCCCCTTCCGCCAGCGCGGTCAACACATCGAGCCCCCCGCGCGGCTCCAGCACCAGCGCGCGGGCCTGGGGCCGCAGCCGATAGGGCAGCGCGGTCAGCAGGCAGTCGGTGAAAGCCAGCCCGCTGAAGTCGCCGGTGACTTGATTGATAGTGGTCAGGTCATCGCCGTCGACGGTCAGGCCCAGCTGAGCCGGAGGCGCCTCGTCGCAACGGAAGCCGCTGCCAGGCAGGGCGCGGATGCTGGCGGAGCGGACGACGTCCACGCGCGAGAAGCTGTTCCAGCGCCGGAAAATCAGATCGGCGTCGGGGTAGAGCAGGATCTGGCTCAAGCTCTTGTAGGGGGAAAGACGGATCTCCAGGAAGGACGGCGTGTACCAGGCGACCAGCAATAGGAGCATCAGCAGGATCAAAGTGGATGCTTTTGCAGCCCAATCGGTGGCGTGAGCAACGTCTCGCTGGTGGGAGGGAACGTTTATTTGGAAAGCGAGAGCGGAAAGCAGGGCGATGGCAGCGGCCAGGAGGATCACGCCTTCTCCACCTATCGAGGAGGGCGCAGCGATGGCGATTACGCATCCGAGAGCTGAGCCGGTCAGGTTAGCCGCATAGATGCGGTTGGCTTTTTGGGGCCTGGTCTCCATCAGTAAGCCCACAGCGGCCCCGCTGCAGAGGAAGGGAATCGCCAATGCCACGTAATGGAGCGCCAGGATACCACCTTGCCACCAGTTATGCGCGATCCGAAAGGAGTCGAAGGGCACGTAAAGCGTGAGCGCGTAGGAGCCGATGATCGTGAGGGCGAAGCCCCAGCTTAACCATTTCAGCGTTCGGTGGAGCCTGTGGGGCTTGGCGGCGGGATCGGAACGCTTTCGTAGGGCGAGAAAAGTGCCGCTGGCGCCGAAGCCGAGTAGCGCCAGGCTGACCACCATAAAGGCGAAGTGATAGAACTGCGCGACGGAGAAGATACGCGTCAGGTTGATCTCAAAGGCGAGAGTGGCGACCGAAAGTAGAAAAAGCCCAATGTAGATGCTCATTCGGTTCCCTTTCTCCTCTGATCTATCTCTGAACTGACTCTGATCTGAGTGCCGGCAGCACTATTGGTGTTGATGGCACGGGAGCAGTGTTTGTGCAGGTAGGGACGCTCGTTGCGGCGCCGAGGTCGTGGGAGAGTTAGCATTACCTGGAGCTCCAGTCATTATAATCTTTCCGGCCGAGTCTGCAACTAATGGTCACCTTGAGTTTCCGAAGCGAATCGTCTGCGAAAGTGCCTTCAATACCCCGGAGTGTGCTCCGATGCGAACAAGGCAAACGAAGCGGCGGGGGTTGATACGCTCGGTAAGCGCGTCTGTAAGCAATCTAAGGCGTCTGGGCTATCCTAGAATCGCTTCGTTTGCCCGCAGTCTCGTCTAATTTGACATCTGGCGCCTGAGCAGTATAATTATAGACGCTAATACTATGACGTGGCAAGCACTTTGAGCCCGTCGAAGGGTACGATTTTTGCCAAGTCGATAGGTTTCGGCGTGAGCTCAGCCGAACGGCTCAGGATGACTTGAGTAGTATCAAGCGGGTGTAGTTTAGCGGTAGAACGTCAGCTTCCCAAGCTGAATGTCACGGGTTCGAGTCCCGTCACCCGCTCTGCCAGTTAAGCCCAGCAGGTACCTGCTGGGCTTTTTTTGGTGGAAAAATCATCTGATCGACCAGAGGGCAAGCGTTGACGCTCCTTTTGAATGGGGTACAATACCCACGAGACGGTTTGTTTTACCGTCGACGTGCTGTAATTTCGCGTAGTGTGATGACCGAGCGGGCAGAGCAGAATCGAGCATTATGAACGAATCTTCTAAAGAGTATTTGTATAATCACATCACCGACGATCTCGATGCGATTATGAGGGTCTTACCGGAAGATATCCGGGCTTCCGTGCAAAAGATTGGGCGCCGGGATGATCTGTTGGAGGTGATCCTGGATCTGGGCCGCGTGCCCACGGCGCGTTATACTGACGAGGAAGTCGTGTTGCGTCGCACGGAGGTGACGCGCGACGAGATCGACTACGTGGTGGAGCGCGTCGGTGAGTTCGACGCTGACAACCGCGCTGGTATCGCTCGTACCCTCCACCGCATCGCCGCCATTCGGAATCGCAAGGGTGATGTTGTTGGCTTGACCTGCCGCGTGGGCCGGGCTGTCTATGGCACTATTGCTATCATCCAGGATATAATCGAAAGCGGCAGTAGTATCTTGCTGTTGGGACGTCCCGGCGTGGGGAAGACGACGATGCTCCGCGAAGCTGCCCGCGTCCTGGCGGAAAAGAAGCGGGTGGTCATCGTCGATACTTCCAACGAGATCGGTGGCGATGGCGACATTCCTCATCCGGCGATCGGGCGGGCCCGTCGGATGCAGGTGGCGGAGCCGGTCCTCCAGCACGAGGTGATGATTGAAGCGGTGGAGAATCACAATCCAGAGGTGATCGTCATCGACGAGATAGGGCGCGAGATGGAGGCGGTGGCCGCCCGCACGATCGCCGAGCGCGGCGTCCAGCTGATCGCCACCGCGCACGGCAACACGCTGGATAACTTGTTGCTCAACCCCACGCTGGCCGATCTGGTGGGCGGCGTGGAGAGCGTCACGCTCTCTGACGAGGAGGCCCGTCGGCGTCAGACTCAGAAGACGATTCTGGAGCGCCGTGCGCCGCCGACGTTCGATATGTTGATCGAGATTGAGGCCCGTCAGCGTCTGATCGTCCATTACAGCGTGGCCGGCTCAGTCGATGCTTTGCTGCGCGGTCAGCAGCCCTCCAAGGTGGAACTTCGCTATCGCGACGCGGAAGGAGAGATTCACACCGAGAAAACGGCCACGACATCGCTACGAGAGCGGGAAACAGGGCAGCGTCGGACCTCCGCAGCGCCCCCCGCGACGCCGCCACAGGCTCCTTCGCGCGTTCCTCCGGCACCTTCACCGGTCCCTTCACCAGCCCCGGAACCGGTGCAGATCTTCCCCTATGGGATCACGCGCGATCGCCTGGAGGAGGCAGCCGCGCGTATGCAGGTGCCCATCCATTTGGTGAAGGATCTGGGCCAGGCCGATATAGTGTTTACCACCAAACGATTCTATCGCAAGCGCCCCAAGGTGATCAAGGATGCCGAGCAGCGCAACTTGCCCATCTACGTCCTACGGGCCAACACGGTCCCCCAGATGAAGTCTTGCCTCAGCGACGTGTTCGACCTGGAGAATGAAGCGGAGGATTCATTGAAGCGTGCTTTGCGGGAGGCGGAGGAAGCCATTCAGCAGGTATTGGAGGGCGCGGTCGAGATGGAGCTCGAGCCTCAGAACGCTTACGTGCGGCGTCGTCAACACGAGCTGGCCCGCTCCGCCGATCTGGCCTCCAAGTCACGGGGCCAAGAGCCTAATCGCCGCGTGCGGATCTTTCGGGAATAGCGATGGGCCTTTTCATTACGTTTGAGGGGCCGGACGGCAGCGGCAAGACCACTCAGCTGCGGCTGCTGGTCAAGTGGCTGCGCGTGCGGGCGTGCGAGGTAGTGTTGACCCGCGAGCCGGGCGGCACGGACATCGGCGATCAAATTCGCACTGTGCTACACGACCCGGCTAACACGGCGATGGACGCCCGGACGGAGATTCTACTCTATTCGGCTGATCGGGCGCAGCACGTGGCGCAGCTGATTCGACCGGCGCTGGCGAAGGGGAAGATTGTGATCAGCGATCGTTACGCCGATAGCACGTTGGCCTATCAGGGGTATGGACGGGCATTGGATCTGGCGAAGATCCGAGCCATCACCGATTTCGCCACCGGCGGCCTGAAGCCAGATTTGACGTTCTATCTGGATATTCTGCCCGAGGAGGGACTGCAACGCCGTCGATTGGGCGGTGAGGAGTGGAATCGGATGGATGCCGAGGCGTTGGCGTTCCATCGCCGGGTCCGTGCTGGCTACCTGGCGCTGGTCGAAGCTGACCGAGACCGTTGGGAGATGATCGACGCCAGTCGCCCGGTGGAGGACGTGCAAGCCGAGATCAGGGCAGCGGTGGCGAAGCGATTGGACGTCGCGAGCTAGGTGCTCACATGCCCATCTCGCCGCCGAAGTCCTCTCCGCCTTCACCCATCAGATCGGGCATTGATTTTTCGATCTCTTCGGGGTCCTCGCCGGCCTCCAGCCGCCCCACTACTTCGTCGAACTCCGGCCCCAAATCCTCGCCCACCTCGTCGCTCATCTTGCGCATCCAACGGCCCAGGCTTTTGGGATCGTTTTCATCGAAGTCGGGGAGATTGCTGGGATCGGCTAGATCCTCTAGACGGCTCTCCTCGGAACGGACGATCCGCACGCGAGAGACGAGCCGGGTCAGTTCTTCCCCTTCACATTCCGGGCAAGTGGGCGTGCCCTCGGTCGCCTCGGAAAATGTACGCCAGAATACTGAAACGCGCTTTTTGCAATCGTGACAGTAATACTCGTAAATTGGCATATTAACCTCCCTCGTTATTTGTGGTTGCGGTTATCAATATACCAATTTGCGGGCAATGTTGCAAGTAGGAGCTATCTGTGCGAGAACGAGAACTCTATAACTTTGAACCTGAACCCCTGTTGATTGTCATCTCCGGGCCTTCTGGCGTGGGCAAGGATTGTCTGGTCCAGCGGATGGAGGAGCGAGGTTGTCCTTTTTACTTCGTCGTCACCGCCACCGATCGTCCGCCTCGCCCCGAGGAAGTGCATGGGGAGGATTACTTTTTCGTCTCCACCGATGAGTTTGAGCGGATGGTTGAGCAAGATGAACTGCTGGAGCACGCCGATGTCTATGGGCAGTACAAGGGGGTGCCCAAGCAGCAGGTGCGGGAAGCGATGGCGTCTGGCCAGGACGTGGTGATGCGCATAGATGTGCAAGGCGCGGCGACTATCCGCCGGATGGCGCCGGAAGCCGTCTTGATCTTTCTGACGGCCTCCTCGGAGGAGGAGCTGGTGCAGCGATTGCGCGATCGCGGCGGCGATTCCCCCGAGCAGCTGAGGAGGCGCATTGCTACCGCCTGCGAGGAGATGAAGGAGCTGCCGCGGTTCGATTATGCCGTCGTCAACCGCGACTGCCAGCTCGATCAGGCCGTGGATGACGTGCTGGCCATCATCCGGGCCGAGCATTGCCGCACACAGCCGCGCAAAGTTAGTTTGTGATCTTCACGCTGTATTTGCCTCTAATACTACAACGAGACTTTGACGAGCCTGTCGAAGGGTGCGATTTTCACCAAGTCGTCATCCTTCGATAGGTTTCGACCTGAGCTCAGCCGAACGGCTCAGGATGACTATCGAGGGATCAACTTCGTTGAAATCTCCTTGTAGTACTAATCCTCTCCGACAGGTAGCAGGACCTGATTATCATCTTCTCTCGTCCCATCCTTCAGCATCCAGCGCTGACCGGTCTTGGGGTCATAGAGGCCGATCGCCAGCGCAGAGGACGCTTCAGAGTGCGCCGCTTTCAGCGTAAAGCGGTGGATCTGGACGAATCTATCGCCCGGTCGGAGCGTGAGCGGGTCGACCCACAATCCATCGTCGATGGCGAGCGGTTCTCCCTCGGCGTCCAGCAGGTGCGCGAATATGGCCAGCCGGGGGCCGCTGTAGACGCCGGGCGGCGGCGGGTTGGCCACGATCGGCATCGGCGGCAGCTCCAGCGCCCGGTCGACGCGCCAGCCCGTCACCAGCGCCGCTTCGCCGCCGGGCTCGGGATGTTTTCCCTCTTGCCAGCAGGCGTCGATCAGCGTCAGTCCGTTGGCGAAAGCTCGGGGGCGCGTCGCCGACCGCGACCCGCAGAGTATGTGCGCCGGATGAGGTCTCTCTTGCTCAGGTGCGTAGCGCGTGAGCGCTGGCGGTATCTCTATCGCTGATTCGGTCGTGGCTTCCAGCAGGGCCTCTATCGGGGGCGAGGGGGCTGGCCAGGAGGTGAGGATCGTAGCTGCTGCTCCTGCATCGGATGCTTTGGATTGATCACCTGTCCAGGCCAGCGCGCGCTCAGGGTTGAAGAGACGAATGGTCACATCGTCCCTCGTCAGGTCCACGTCCAGCGCCAGCCGATCCCAGGGGCCAAGCAGGGCGCTGGAGACCGCCACATCGCTGATGTCGGAGCGTTCGTTCAAGTAGTCGGCGGCCTCGCGGTAGTCAGCTCGATAGAGCAGGCGCGTCATTCCCCGTTGCGGCCAGTTGATGAAGTAGGCGTGGAGGTCGCGCACACCGTTGGTGATCAGAAAGAGGCCGCATAATAGAATTGCAAGAGCTTTTCGATTGCTCTTTGGAATTCGCTGAGGAACCTGGACCAGGGCCAGGATGGCCAGGGAGGGTAGAACGTAGGCCACGGGCTGCGCCAGAATCGTATGGCTAAGGCTGGCGGGGGGGATGCTGAGGAAGGCTGGCAGCAGGCCCAGTCCCAGCCAGAGCAGCAGGAGGACGTAGCGCGGATCGCGCCAGCGAGCCAGGCAGAGGGCAACTCCGGCCCAGAGGAGTAGTCCCCCCGGCAGGTTGAAGACGGGGCGGCCGGGAATGTTGTAGAGCCACTCGGGGTCGCCGGTGGCGTGGAACATTCCCAGTGTGCCCAAGGTGGTCTGGAGTAGCGGACGGGGATCGCCCGCTTTCAGCTTGCGCAGCGGCAATGCCAGCTCGGCCAGACGGGCGTCGGCCCCGATGCCCTCAGCGGCGGCCTGGCTCTGGCCCCGCGCGATGGCGACGCCGAGCGGCGTAGCGAGGATGACCATCACGAGCAGGGCCAGCGACAGATGGCGCCACCGGTGTCGGATCGGCTCGCGGTGGACCAGGGCCATATAAGTGCTCATTGCCATCAGCAACGCGGGCAGCAGCCGCGCGGCGGGGTAGGTATAGAGGCTGAGGCCAAGCAGCAGGCCGAGCATCAGCGAATCGCCGAGCCGACGCTTCGGCGTCTCGGCGGACAACAAGCGCCAGAAGACGTAGAGGGTGACCAGGGCCATCGGCGGCAGGATCACGTGTCGCAGGGCGATGCGGCTGTACATCAGCGACCAGAATGAGGTGGTCAGCCCCAATGCCGAGACAAGGGCTGTCGTGGGGCCAAAGAGCCGTCGCGCCAGCGCGTAGCTCAACGCCACGGTCAGCGTGCCAAGCGCGGCCGATAGGATGTGCCCGCTCAGTACGTTGAAGCCCAGCACGGCGTGGACGCCGGCGTGCAGGTGGTGGTAGAGGGGTTCGTGTCCGGAGGCGCCGGTGTAGTAGAGCGGGAAATCTCCCTTCAGCAGCTGATTTGAAAGTGCGTGAATGTTGATCAGCTCGTCGTCGCGCCAGCCAGGTGGGACCGTCTCCAGGCGACACACTCGCAGCCCCCATGCCGCCAGGAGCACGATTACCATGGTGAAGAGCAGGGCTCTCCTGGGGGTAGCGGGCAGGCGAGCCCGCATAGGAGGCGGGGAAGGGGGGTTAGCCATCGGCGGTGACGTCGAGCGGTGAGAGAAGGATGCGATTGTCGATCTCGTTGCCGTCGACGATGATGGGCAAGCGCGGATATCCCTCGCGGGTGTAGAGGCCCACCTCTACGTTGTAGCGCCCTGGTGCTGTTTCTGCCTGGAGGGGGAAGCGGTGGAGCTGGACGAAGGCGTCGCCCGGCTCCCAGTGCCAGGAGGGGACGTCCAACCGATCCGCCTGCCCGATGACCTGGCTGTGATGATCGAGCACGTGGGTGAATAGGACGGCTTCCGGCTGGAAGGATTGGCGCACGCGCCAGACGGTCAGTATCTCCACCTCATCGCCTGGCTCGACGCTGGGTGTGCGCAGATCGTAGCCGACCAGTTCGACCACGTCGTCGACGTTGACCGGGAGCGAGAGTGGGCGGTAGGACGCGGTCGGGGTGTCCGGTGAGAACGCTTCGACGGGGCTCCAATAGACTGGCTTTTCCGTCATCGAGGGCAGCAGCGCCTTGAACGCTTCGGCGGCCTCGAATCGGTAGACGTCGAAGCGTTGCACCAGATCGTCGGGCCGGAAGTGTTCGGTGTGGACGTGAGAGGCGTAAGGCTCGAACATCGGCTCCAGCGTCTCATCAAGGGTGGCGAGCGTGGGTATGATTACGCGGGGGCCGTCCTCGGACGCCGGGTCAGGGGCCGGAAAGATGAGGGCAAAACGACCATCGAACCAGCGCAGCGACAGATCCTCGCGCTGTAAGGCGATCTCCATCGTGTAGGGGTCGTGGAAGCGTCCAGGGAAGATCGACGAGAGGGCTACGGTGCCGCCTTCCGGTTGCGCGTCGAGGTAATCTGCCTCCTGGACCAGGGCGTGGTGATAGAGCGTACGCACGTCGTGCTGATTGGCCCAGACGTGGAAGTAGTCGTTTACCGTGCGTATGCCGGTCAATGCGATCAATAGGCCCACGGCTCCAATCGCCGTCGCGTCTCCCCATCGTCCCAGGCGTGACCGGAGGAACCGCAGTACGGTCGTCAGGGCCAGCGCAGCGATGATGAAGATGGCCGGCTGAGCCACGATGGCGCGCAGCGTCGTTGCGTCGTGCCCCGTGACCAGGGCCGGGCTGACGCTGACGGTCAGCCAGAGCAGGAGGAAGGCGCAGCGCGGTTTGCGCCAGTGCCACAGGCAGATCAGAAGCCCAGCGTAGAAGAAGGGCCCCAGCGCCACATCGAGCAGCGGGCGGCCGGGGATGTTGTAGAGCCAGAGCGGATCGCCGCGGAAGGTGAACATCGGCAGGGCTTCGGTTATGTTCTTCCAGAGGAGGCTAAAGTCGCCTTGCGTGGCTCTGACCAGGGGTTCGTCCAGCTGTCCAATCCGCCTCTCGATCCCTGGGTTCATAATCAAGAAGCGGACCAGTGGAGCGGCCACGAGGGCCCCGATCAGCAGCAGAACGATGATTCCCGTAGCCTCTCGCTGAAACGGCGTCCGCCTTACGCCGAGCAGCTTCAAAACCAGCAGGTAGATCGCGAACAGGATATAGACGGCTGGCATCGCCCGGCTCGCCATATAGGTATAGATCGAAGCGCCGAGAGAGATGCCGGAAAGCGTCCACCAAATCCAGGGACTGATTGCGTTTGACTGCCGGGACTGATTTTTCTGGCTTGAAAGTGCTATCCAGAAGCAGAGCGCCGAGGCGGTGAAGGTGACGGTGGCGGTGATGGCTCGCAGGCCGACCCGACTGGTCATCACGCACCAGAACGAGACGGCCATCCACGCCGCCGTGAGTAGGGCTGTCGAAGGACCGAACAGTTTGCGGGCCAGGGCGTAGCTCAGCAGAATGAGCAACAGTCCCCAGCCCACGGTCGTCAGGCGTAGTGCGATCTTGCTGGGGCCCAGCAGGACCATCACCAGGGAGACGGAGTAAGGGTATAGCGGCTCGTGACCGTATCCCACGGTGAAGTAGATGGGGCGGATGCCCTCCAACACCCTGGCTGCGTCGTATCCATTGCTGGCTTCGTCGTGGGAAAGGCCCGGTGGGATGGCGCCCAGTTGCCACCCCCGCAGTGTCAGGGCCGTCAGCAGGATGATGATCAGTAGCGACCATTCCCAGGCCCGGAGGCGGGAAGGGGTAGATGGCTGTTTTCGCTGTTCCGGTATCATCGCTTTCGCTGTGCTCATAGACAAAGTGAGGAGGCCGGCCGTGGACCGAACCTCCTGCGAGCAGCTCAATCATACCGTGAGGGGGTACGGTTGACAAGTGGATTCATACGTAGATCGTGTTATAATGAGAATTGAGTATGGAGACGGGAGGTAAGATGCGACAGTATGATCGGTTTGTAGTAGTGCTTATCGTTGCCTTGGGCTTGTTGGCCTTTTCGGGGTTGGTCGGTTGCAGGGGGGGCGGTGAGGCCACGTCTGTGGTCTCGACACCGACGCCCGATACAGGGGGCGAGAGCTCGCCACTGCCCTCACCCACTCCCGCGCCGGAGCCGACGCCTATGATTGTCACGCTCGAGCTGTGGCTTCCTGAGTCGCTTGATCTTTACGGTGAGGGTCCGGAGGCGGAAGTGCTGGCCAGTCAGTTGTCTGAGTTCAGGGATGCTTACCCCGAGCTCCAGGTTGTGGTGGTGGTGAAGAAGGGTCGCGGGCGGGGTGGCCTGCTCGACTTTATGCGCACGGCGCGGGATGCTGCCCCCGACGTGCTGCCCGATCTGGTGATCCTGGACGTTGCCGATCTGGAGGCCTTGACCCGGTCGGAGTTGCTCCAACCGCTCGACGATCACCTCTCCTCCTCCGCGGCCGAACAGCGGTTCTCCTTCGCAAACGCAATGGGCGAGGTGGAGGGGCAGACGATGGGGGTCGTGCTGGGTGCTGATATGCAGCACATAGCCTATCGACGCGATCTGTTCGCCTCGCCGCCCGTCTCTTGGACCCATGTTATCTCCGCGCCAACGAATTTTCTCTTCCCCGCTGGAGGCTACGATCGGGTGGTCAACGACGCCACGTTGATTCAATATCTGGCTGCCGGGGGTACGTTGACCGATAACGAGGGAGAGCCTTCGTTAGACGAAGAGCCGCTGGTGGAAGTGTTCGATTTTTATAGCCGGTGTGTCACCAACACGGTCATCGCTCCCACGGATGTGCTTACCCTCACGCACGTCGATCAGTCTTGGGAGCAATTTAAGGCCGGGGAGGGGGGAATGTCCGCCGTACGGGCCTGCCGCTATTGGACTGAGGCCGACGAGACGATGGCCCTCTCCTCGCTGCCTACGTCCGATGGGCACGCGTTTACCATTGCTCGCGGCTGGGCGCTGGCGATGGTGGCCGATGACCCAGCGCGTCAGGAGTTGGCGATGGAGCTGTTCGATTGGCTGACGGCGCCGGAGCAGAACGCTTCCTGGACGGAGACGGCCGGCTACTTGCCCGCCACGCGCAGCGCCCTTCGGCGCTGGACCATATCCGATGAGGAGCGTAACGTGCTGCGTAATTTGTTGGAGGGCGCGATCCCCCCGCCCGATCCCGGGGTGGTGGAGGCGGTGGGCCCCTCGATGCAGGAGGCGCTGACCAATCTGCTGAATGGTCAGTGGTCACCGCAGGAGGCCGCATCCAGGGCCGTTGAGGGGGTAGAGGAGGGCGAATGATGGAAGGACAGCTGCGAGAGGTGGCTTTTGAATTGCAGCGCGCTGCATTGGAGGCCGTCGAGCCATCTGCGGCCGTGCGGCGTCGCGTCCGCCGAGAGGATGACGAGCTCATCTTGGGCGATCACCGCTATGCGCTGGATGCCTACGAGCGCGTCTTCGTCCTCGGTGGCGGGAAGGCCGCTGTGCCGATGGTTACGGCCATCGCGGATATCCTGGGGCGGCAGCTGACGGAAGGCGTGGTGGTCACCAAATACGGCCATACCCCCGATGGGCTGCGCCTTCCGTCTTCGATTCGGGTTGTTGAAGCTGGTCATCCCGTGCCGGACGAGAACTCTGTGCGTGGAGCTCAGGCCGTGGTCGATCTGGCGCGTCGGGCGACGGCGCGCGATCTGGTCATCGGCTTGATCTCCGGCGGTGGATCGGCGTTGCTCACCCTGCCGGTGCCCGGCCTGACGCTCAATCGCCTCCAGGCGCTCACCGACGCACTGTTACGCTCTGGCGCTACTATCGACGAGATCAATGCTGTGCGCAAACATTGCTCGCAGCTCAAGGGCGGTCAGCTGGCCCGCCTGGCCGCACCCGCTACGGTGGCCACCCTCGTCCTCTCCGACGTGGTCGGGGACCCGCTTGACGTGATCGCCTCCGGGCCCACCGTGCCAGACCCCACCGCTGTAGCTCAAGCTCGCCGAGTGCTGGCTCGTTATGGCGTGACGGTCGTGGAGCCTGGCGAGTTGCGAGAGACGCCCAAGCCGGGCGATTTGGCCTTTGAGCGCGTTCAACACCTCATCGTTGGTTCCAACCGCATGGCGGCGCAGGCGGCCGTGGAGAGAGCCGGGCAGTTGGGCTTTCCGGGATTCCTCTTGAGCACCTACGTCGAGGGCGAAGCGCGGGAGGTGGCGAAGGTAGGGGCGGCGTTGGCGAAGGGCGTGCGTGCTCACGGCGATCCCTGTCGGCCGCCGGCTTGCCTCGTCTGGGGCGGCGAGACAACGGTCACAGTCCGCGGTGAGGGCAGAGGCGGTCGCAACCAGGAGCTGGCGCTTTCGGCGGCCCTGGCGCTTGAGGGCTGGTCCAACGTGCTGGTGATGGCGCTGGCGACCGATGGTACCGACGGCCCCACCGATGCAGCTGGAGCGATCGTCACCGGCGAGACTATCGCCCGCGCCCGTGAGCGCGGCCTCGACCCCCGGGCCGCGCTGGAGGATAACGACAGTTACACTTTCTTCGACGAGCTGGGGTGTCTCATTCGCACCGGCCCGACGGGGACGAATGTCAATGATTTGCTGTTTATATTGATCGGAAAGGCGGCCGAGATTGAAAGATAGACTGAGCAGCGCGGTTTTGTGTCTGCTGACGCTGACGCTGGCGCTTCAGGGATGTAGCTTCAGCTCGCCGCCCTCACCGCTCCCCACTCCCCCGCCGGGATGTTACTCCGAGCCAGAGGCGACTGTACTTGATGCCAGCTGGCGCTTTCGCACCGATCCCAATGACAAGGGGCGAGCCCAAGGATGGCACGAGCCGGCGTTCGAGGATGCCGATTGGCGGTCTCTCGCTCCGGGCGAGCCGTGGGAGGCCAGCGACGTGACGTACGATGGTGTGGCCTGGTATCGCACGCGGCTCTTGTTGCCCGAGTGGCCCATAGTCTATCTGGGATTTGGGCAGGTGGACGACGAGGCGACTCTGTGGGTGGACGGCGAGCGGGTGGGCCAGTGGAGCGACGATCAGGGCGTGGTGATCGATCTCTTGGAATTTGGTGAGGCCGGGGATGAAATCCAGCTGGCCTTTCGCATCTGGGATGAGGGCGGCTACGGCGGGATCAAACAGCCGGTGCGGCTTGGTGCCGAACCGCAGGCGGTGGTAACCGAGGCCCAGTACGTCTCCCGCCTGGCCGAAGCGCACCCCGATTGGCCGATGCCAGGGTGGGCGCGGAATCGGGCCTTTGCCTGGACGATGACGGGCGACCTGGACGCCGCCGACGAGGCGTTGGTCTCTGTGGACGGGGGTGTTGGGCCCACGGCCCAGGCTCCGACGGTGGAGGTGTGGCTTTACGATCCAGAAAGTGATCGGTTGATCGCCGCGCCGCAAGGTGACCTCTCGTTTGCGTTGGCGAAAGATGCCTTACCCATCCCCCGGTGGCGGTGGGGCGGTCTGGGAGTGACGCTGGAGAACGTCTTGTTCCACGACCAGTCGGCCGGTGCCTTGCGGTGGAGCCTGACGGCCCAGGGGAGCCAGGACGCCAACCGCGACCTCTTGTTGCTGGTCGCGGTGCGTCCCTTCGCGCTTCACCAGGGCATCGCGCCGATCCACGCTCTCGGCTGGCGCGCGCCGGCCCATCTGCAGCTCAACGGAGAGCCGTTTATGGCCGTCGGCACCGAGCCAGAACGCGTCGGGGTGGGATCGCTGGAAGAGGCGATGGACGCGGCCTTACAGGGAGACGTCCCCACCCGCTCGGTCATCACCTGTGCCCAGTCGGGGGACGCTGCGGCCGTACTGGCCTATCCGTTGCGCCTGGGCCTTGATCAGAAGACCAACTTCCAGTTTGCCTTTCCGGATAGCGGGAGCGAGTTTTTCCCCGACGTGTCGGTCGAGAGTGATGTGCGCCTTGAGGAGGCTACCTCTCTCTGGGAGAAGGAGACCGGGCGGATCACGCTCGAGCTTCCCGACGATCGGATCGCGGATGCGATGCGGGCCTCCACCGGTTACATTCTGATTGCGCTTGACCCCGCCGGCCCCGAGCCCGGCCCATTGGCCCACGATTCGCTCTGGGTTCGCGACGCTGCTTACGTGGGGTTGGCGTTGTTACAGACCGGTCACGCCGATCGGGTGAGAGATTATATCCCCAACATCCTGGAGGCGCAGGAGGAGGATGGACGCATTCCGCCCATTCTGGGGGATGATATCCCCTGGGACGTGGACGAGTGGGATTCACAGGGCCAAGCCATATTCCTGGTGACCTCCTACTATCGCTACACGGAGGATTACGCCACTTTGAAGAAGTGGTACCCGGTGCTACAATCCTCGGCCCAGTTCATCGCCGATCTACGCACTTCTCAATCCGACGTCGAGGGGCCTGCGCGCGGCCTCCTTCCTCCCAGCAAGAGCGCGGAGGATTTGGGGGACGAGGAGCGCCATTACTATTGGGATGACTTCTGGGCCGTAGTGGGCCTGGAGGAGGCGGCCTATGCCGCGCGGGAGCTGGGCCAAGAGGAGGATGCAGAATGGATGGAGGCCGAGGCCGAGGAACTGCGCCAGGCCATCCTCGATTCTGTGGAGGCCGTAATGGGTGAGAATCCGCCCTACATTCCCGGCTCGGTGGAAGAGGTCGAGAGCTCCGCTGCGGCGCGCGGTACCGTCTCCGCGCTCTGGCCGGCCGAGGTGCTGCCCCGTGATCTGCCGTTGATTGAACGCTCGTTTGATTATTACTACCGACAGTGGTTGGCGCCCTCTGAGGGTGGCTTCGTCCATCGCAAGGGCCAGTTCTGGCCTTACGGCGGCACGGAGCTGGCACACGCCTATCTCCGCCTGGGGCGAAGGGACATACTCCACGAGATCCTGGGCTGGACGCTGAGCCATCAGACTCTGCCCGGCACCTTCGCCTGGGCCGAGCAGGTCAACTCATCCAACAATGGCTTCTCCGGCGGCGATATGCCCCACGCCTGGGCCGCCTCCAGTATGGTCACGCTGGTGCGCGAGATGGTCTTTGTCGAGCGTGAGGAATCTCTGATGCTGTTCGAGGGCGTTCCCGACTGGTGGCTGGGGGGTGATCAGACGATTAACATTGAGGAAGCGCCGACGCTTTTCGGCCCCTTGAACCTGTATACCGAGAGTAAGGTAGAGCAGACCGAGGCCGGCTGGGATGGGACGCTCACACTCACACTGACGGGTGCGAGTCCGCCGGAGGGCTTCCGCTGGCGGTTACCTCAGCCACCGGCAGCGGTCAACGGCCCGCCCGGCACAGGGGTCGAGGACGGCTGGCTATTTGTGCCAGCACGAGGGGGCGTCGTCCAGCTGACCTTCGTGCCTGAATGAGGTCGGGCAAACGAAGCAGTTCCAAAGCACCCTAGACGCATTAGAGTGCCTACAGGCGCGTCTACCGACCGTATCAATCCCAGCTTCGTTTGCCTTCTTCGTATCTGAGCCCACTCTGTAGCAGTGAAGGCACTTTCGCAGGCGATTCGCTTCGAAACCCCAGGTCTCTACCAGGATGGAGAGCGAGAGAGTCTCAGTTAATGCTCTCTATACCTGCTTGTTTCTTTTCCTTGCCCTCTTTGAATTCCACCATCTCCCCGGTGGCGGTGAAGATGACCCGCTCGCAGATGTTGATCACCCGATCGGCGGCGCGCTCCAGGTTGTGGGCCACCCATAACAGATAAGTGGCCTGATCGATGGTGCGGGGATCGGAGATGATGTAGGTGAGCAGCTCGCGGTAGACCTGGTTGTAGAGTCCGTCGATTTCGTCGTCCATCGGGGGGATCGAACGGGCGAGATCGACGTCTTGTTGGATGAAAGCTTCCAGGGCCTTGTGGAGCATATCGCTGGTCTTCAGCGCCATCCGGGGCACGTCGATCAGCGGCTTGAGCAGCTCCTCGTTCTCCATCATCAGATTGATGCGGGCGATGCCTTTGGCGTAATCGCCGATGCGCTCCAGCTCGGATGCCAGGCTCAGCACGGCGGCGATGGTGCGCAGATCGCGGGCCATCGGCTGCTGGGTCGCGATGAGGGTCAACGCCTCAGCCTCAAGTTCGTAGCGCTTTTTGTTCAACTCCCGGTCTTGATCGACTAGACGCTGAGATTCTTCCCGATCGCGCTCTTTCAGACTCTCCACGGATTCGACGAGGGCTTGCTCGACCATACTGCCCAGCACCATCACCTCGTCTTGAAGGCGTTGTAGCTCCTGATCAAATGTCTCTCGGATCATTCTATCTCCCGTTTTATCATTCCAGTTCTCTGGGGCTTTGCGTGGTGCTCGGAACGGGTTTGTACCCCGCACTCCATAGCTGGGCCAGGCGCGAGGGGGCCGCCCCCGTTGAGCAATCTCAAGCTATCAATCACGCCAAATCCCAAAGTGCCTTCATTCCTTGTCCTGCCACAATTCGCGTGCCTGGGCCTCGGCGTTGTAGGAGCTCCGCACCAAAGGCGCGCTTTCCACCCAGCGGAAGCCCATCTCATAGCCGCGCTCCTCGAACATCTCGAACTCCTCGGGTTCATAGTAGCGCTCAATGGGCGCGTGCTCCCGCGAGGGCTGCAAATACTGCCCCACGGTGAGGATGTCCACGTCTACCTCGCGCAGGTCGCGCATCACCTCCAGCACCTCGTCGACCGTCTCGCCCAGGCCGACCATTATGCCGCTCTTGGTGACCGCCTCAGGCCAGATCTGCTTGGCGTTTCGCAGCACGTCCAGCGACCAATCGTAGCGGCACTGAGGCTGGATGGTTTTGAAGAGGCGTGGTGCTGTTTCCACGTTATGATTGAGGATCTCCGGGCGGGCGTCCATCACCGTCTTCAGCGGCTCGACCTCGCCGCGGAAGTCCGGGATCAGCACCTCCACCGTGCATCCCGGCTGGAGCTCGCGTATGCGGCGGATGATGGCGGCGAAGACGGAAGCCCCGCCGTCCGGTAAGTCATCGCGGTCGACGGACGTGATGACGGCGTGCTTGAGGTCCATCGCCTGCACGGCCTGGGCCACGTGCTCCGGCTCGTCGGGGTCCAACGGGCCGGGCTTGCCGGTCTTGACGTCGCAGAAGTGGCAGTTGCGGGTACAAGTATCGCCCAGCACCAGGAACGTGGCCGTGCGGTGGCCCCAGCACTCGCCGATGTTCGGGCAGTGGGCCTCCTCGCAGACCGTGTGCAGGGTCTTGGAGCGCATCAGGCGCTTGAGCCAGTGGTACGATTCGCTCTCCGGCGCTCGCACCCGAATCCAGGGCGGACGTCGCCGGGGCCGGTTACTCTTCACTTCTTTTACCTGCTGCTTATTGCTCATTGTCAAATCCTTATCCAATCTAGACGTCTGTTCTCAAAGGACGCCAGGCGGTCGAACCCGGCGGCTCTTGCCATTTCCAGCGCCACGTCGAAGTCGGCGCCCACGGCGTCCGTGGTGTGTGCGTCGGAACCGATGGTGAGAATCTCGCCGCCCAGCTCGCGGTACCAGCGTAGAATCTCCATTGAGGGGCACGGGGCCGGCTGCCCGCGGCGCAGCGGTGAGGTGTTGAGCTCCAGCCCTTTGCCCCGTTCGACCAGCGAGCGCAGCGCGGCGCGGATCATATCCGCATACGGCCCCGGCCCGTCGTAGGGCTTGTCGAACTTTCGCGCGTCGCGCTTGACCAGGTCGATGTGGCCCAGCACGTCGAAGGCGCCCTCGGCGGCCAGGGCCACCACCTGCCGGAAGTAGGCCTCGTAGGCCTCGTGCAGCGGTTGCTCGAAGTAGGTCGGTTTCCACGCCGCTTCCATCCCATCGCCGTAATGGGCCGATCCGATTACAATGTCGAATGGCGCCTTGTCGATCATCGCGGCTGCTTCCTTGGCGAAGAGATGCGGCTCGCCGACCTCCACGCCGGCCCGGATCGTCAGGCGATCGCCGTAGTGCTCGCGGCAGCGCACGATGGAGTCCAGGTAGGCCTCGCGTCGAAAGTAGCCTCGCGATTCATTGGGAGCGAAATCGAGATGGTCGGTGAAGGCGATCTCCTGTAAGCCGCGGGCGATGGCCGCCTCGCAGGCTGCGCCCATCGCCCCCTCGCTGTCGCAGGAGAAGCTGGTGTGAACGTGGTAGTCTCCCGGCACCATCAAATATGAATCGCCTTTCCAAAGACGCCGTGCGCGGCCTCCATCAGCACCTCGCTCAGGGTGGGGTGAGCGTGCACGGTGCGGGCGATCTCCTCCGGCGTCAGGTCCCAGGTGCGGGCCAGCACCAGCTCGGGCAACAGCTCCGTCACCTCTGGGCCGACCAGATGCGCGCCCAGGATCTGCTCCGTCTCCGCGTCGCCCACGATCTTGGCGAAACCCTCGCGCTCGCCCAGCGCCAGCGCCTTGCCGTTGGGCCGGAAGGGGAACTTGCCGGCCGCTACCTCATATCCCTGTTCGACGGCCTGTTCCTCGGTGAGGCCGAAGCTGGCCACCTGCGGATGGCAGTAGGTGCAGCGGGGGATGGCGTCGTAGTCCAGCGGCTGAGGGTCCTCGTCGGCGATGGCCTCCGCGGCGATGATGCCCTGGGCCGACGCCACGTGCGCTAGCGCCATCTTCCCGGTCACGTCGCCGATGGCGTAGACGCCGTCGACGGTGGTGCGCATCATCTTGTCGACGACCACGTTGCCGCGCTCCGTCTCCACGCCGATCTCCTCCAGCCCCAGGTTCTCGCTATTGGGCTGGACGCCGATGGCGATCAGGGCCCGCTCGGCCTCCAGTATCTCTTCTTCGCGGTCCTCGTCCGCCACGGTGACTTGCACGCCATCGGCGGTGGTGTCAATCGCCTGAACCCGGGTTGACGTCAACAGGTTGACCTTACGGCGCTTGAAGTTGACCGCCACGCGCTGGCTGACTTCCTCGTCCTCCAGCGGCAGGACGTTCGGCAGCATCTCGACCACGGTGACGTCGGCGCCGTAGGTGCTCCAGACGTGCGCGAACTCCATCCCGATCGGCCCGGCCCCGACCACGACCACCGATTCTGGCATCTCATCCAGCACGATGGCCTGGCGATAGGTCATCACGCGTTCGCCGTCGGGCGTGATGCCCGGGATGGTGCGGGCCTGAGCGCCGGTGGCGATGATCACGTGGTCGGTGGTTAGCGTCTGGGTGTCGCCGCCGTCCAGTGTCACCTCGACGGTGTCCGGGGCGAGCAGCTTCCCACGCCCGTCGATCACGTCGATGTTGTTGCGGCGCATCAGCAGCTCAATGCCCTTCGACAGCCGCTTGACGACCTTGCGGCTGCGCTTGACCGCCGCTCCGAAGTCGACCTTCACGTTCTCCACGGAGAAGCCGAACTCGCGCCCCTCGTCCAGCAGCGCGATCACTTCCGCGTTGCGCAGCAGCGCTTTGGTGGGGATGCAGCCCCAGTTGATGCAGACGCCGCCCAGGTGTTCTTTCTCCACCACGGCGACCTGGAAGCCCAGTTGAGCGGCCCGGATGGCGGCCACGTAGCCGCCGGGGCCGGCGCCGATGACGGTCACGTCGTATGAGGTAGTTTCTTCGGTCATTGGTTAGCTCCTTTACGGTTCAATACTCAACAGCAAAGCGCGATGCGCCTGACGAAGAGCTGCAGCACATTGTGCCAGGCGCGTCGCGATCGTTCATAAAGCTAACGTATTTTAGCCTGTTATTGGAATAAATTCAACCCCCCGTGCAGGTAAGCGGTCGTAGCGGGACATTAGACGACCTCCCTGGCGTGGAAAGTTGACTGGTAACCTTTCAGTCTTTTGAGCAAGAGCTCCAAGCCACCGTCTCGGGGGTGCCTTGGGGCAGAAAATTGTTTCCACGATGATATTTTCTCACCTGGGCCGCCTTCGGGACGAGGGCTGAGAGCAGTTTGCTCACGAGACTAAACTGATACGTCGACTGTATAGCCGCGAAAGCGGGGCCGGTTTCTATGCCGCTTGGGGTTGTTGGACTTGCTATCCGTCGCGGAGCAGGGAATCGAGGTGACCGCCGTCCTCAAAGTGTCGGCGGAAGCGGGCGATGAAAGCGTCCGGGGCGTAGTCGTGGCTCTGCGGGCCGGGCTGCTCCAGCGTGTAGGTCGCGGCCAGGCTGCCGACCCGCCCGGCCAGGGGCCAGGGCAGCTCTAGGGCCAGGCCCTTGACCAGACCGGCTCGGAAAGCGTCGCCGACGCCGGTCGGGTCATCGGTCTCTCGTGGGGTGACCGGCGGAATATCGTGGATACCCTGCTTGGTCCAGATGCGGGAGCCGGCGACGCCGTGGGTGACGACGCAAGCGCGGCTGGGCGTTGTCTGGAGCTCTTTTGCCGTGAGGCCTGTCTTCTCCTGCAGCATCTCGAACTCGTACTCGTTGACCACCAGGATGGCGCTCCCTTCCAGCCCTTTTTCCAGCTCCACGCCGGAAAGCCGCACGATCTGCTGGCTGGGATCGTAGAGGTAGGGGATGCCCAGCGCCTGACATTCCTCGGCGTACTTGACCATCGCCTGGGGATCGTTGGGCGAGATGATCACCAGGTCGATCTGGTCGTATTCCATCTCGTGGAGTGAAAGTTCGCGGGCGCGGGCCATCGCGCCGGTGTAGAAGCTGGCGATCTGGTTGCCATCTTGATCGGTGCTGACGAAGAACGAGGCTGTGAATAGATCCGATTCCTGGCGCACGAGGCTGGTATCCACGCCGTGCTGTTCGAGCCACTGGCGGTATTCGCCGAAGTCCTGCCCTACAGTGCCCATCAGCCGCGGGCGCTCGCCCAGCAGTGCCAGGTTGTAGGCGATGTTGGCCGCGCATCCGCCGTGCTGGCGACGCATATCGTCCACCAGGAAGCTGACGGATAGGCGGTGGAGCTGCTCCGGTATGATGTGCTCGGCGAAGCGGCCCGGGAAACGCATCAGATAGTCGTAAGAGATCGAGCCGGTCACGACGATATTCATACGTCTCTCCTCCGTACAATGCGACCCATCGGCAAGAACCGATCGCGGATGATCACCTTCAGCGCCCAGAGCCCGTCCCAGGCGCGGATCTTCTTCCCCTCGGCGACTGTGCGTGGCCGGTAGGTGACGGGAACTTCTACGATCTCGTGCCCGGCCCGCAGGATCTTGTCCGTCAGCTCGAAATCGAGGTCGAACCCCGTGCCCGTCAAATTGAGCGACTTCAAGACATCGACCCGTATCATCTTAGACCCGGTCGCTACGTCTGTCAAGGAGGCCCCGTAGAGCGTGTTGGTCAGCCAGGTCAGGAACCGCACGCCCAGGTAGTTCGCCGCGTACTCGTAGACGGCCTGTCCGCCCAACGTGCGAGAGCCGTAGATGGCGGCGGGATGCTCGTTGGTGATCCGCTCCAGGAAGCGGTGGTACTCGGCCGGGTCGTACTCCAGATCGGCATCCTGGATGATGGCGTAGTCGCCGGTGCAGTGTTTGATGGCCGTGCGCACCGAGCTGCCTTTCCCCAGATTGCGCGGGTGGAAGATCACCTTGCCGTTGGGCAGCTCCAGATCCTGCAGCAGTTCCCGGGTACCGTCGGTGGAGCAGTTATCCACGATGATGATCTCCCGCTCCCAGTCGGGCCCCAGCTCCGCGGCCTGGACGCGATCCAGCACGGTCAGGATCGTCTCGCGTTCGTTGTAGACGCAGATGATGACCGATAGTTTCATAGCGAATGAGCGAGTCAGCGAGTCAGCGAGCTAGCGAGCGGAAGAAGTCGGCGAACGCTTCGAGCACGTAGGCCAGCTGCGCGTCGTCCAGGCCTGGGTAGACGCCGATGAAGAATGATGAGCGCATCACGGTATCAGAGTTTGGCAAGGCGCCCACGCTGCGGTACGCGATGTTCCGATAACCTGGGTGTTGGGTGATGTTGCCGGCGAACATCAGGCGCGTCTCGATGTTACGCTCCTCCAGGAATTCGAGCAGCTCCCGGCGGCCAAAAGGCGCGTCGTCCCGGATGGTGATGGGGAAGGCGAACCAGGCGGGATCGGCCCGCTCGCTCCAGGCCGGCAGGTAGAAGAAGTCCTTGTGGGGTTTCAGCCCTTCGTACAGCCGCTTGAAGTTCCGCTTGCGGGCGGCGATGAAGTCCGGCAGCTTCTTGATCTGCGATAGGCCGATGGCGGCCTGGACGTCCGTCATCTTCAGGTTGTAGCCGATCTCGACGAAGAGGTAGCGGTGGTCGTAGGGCTCGTCGAGTCCCGGGATCTCCCACTCGAACCGCTGTCCGCATTCGCCCTCCGGGGGGCTGTCGTGGGTGCAGCGGCAATCGCGGCCCCAGTCGCGCAGGCTGGTGGCGATGCGGGCCATCCGCCCGCTGTCAGTGACCACGGCCCCGCCCTCGCCGGTGGTGATGTGGTGCGCGGGGTAGAAGCTGATCGTCCCCAGATCGCCGAAGGTGCCGACCATCCGACCGTCGTACGTGCTGCCCAGGGCGTCGCACGTGTCCTCAATCACGTAGAGGTCGTGCTCGCGGGCGAAGGCCATCACCGGTTCCATCTCGACCGGGTTGCCCAGCGTGTGCGCAAAGAAGATCGCGCGGGTGCGGTCCGATAGCGCCGCCTCCAGCTGCGTCGGGTCCAGGTTGTAGGTCCCTAGCTCGCAATCGACGAAGACGGGCACCAGCTGGTTCTGCACGATGGGCGCCACGGTGGTGGAGAACCCCATCGCCGGCGTGATCATCTCGTCGCCGGGTTCCAGCGGGCGCTCCAACCGGTGCGAGCGCAGCGTGGCGACGGCGAGCAGGTTGGCCGAGGAGCCGGAGTTGGTCACCAGCCCGTGACGCAAGCCGAGGAAGTCGGCCAGCGCCTCCTCGAACGCCTCGGTGCGCGGCCCGGCGGTGAGCCAGAAATCGAGCACCGCCTCGGTCGCGGCCTGGAGCTCCTCCTCGTCGTAGACCCGGCCGGCGTAGTGGACGCGCGTCTCGCCTGGCACGAACGCGCGTTCGGCGTGGGCCTGGCGGTAATACTCGGCGACCAGATCGGCGATCTGTTGGCGTAAGGCTTGGCTACTTTCGGTTTCTGATGTCATCGTTTCAAATCTCGGATGCCAGATGGCGTATGGTGGTGCGTAATCCTTCTTCCAGCGTGGTTTGGGCTCGCCAGTTCGTCAGGCGGGCCGTGCGTTCGGCATCGGCGGCCAGGTGCATCACCACGCCAGGGCGGTAGGGCCGGGCGCCGGCCTGGATGCGGCCTGAGGCGTCGGTCAGCTGCCAGATGCGTTCGACGACCGCTCGGATCGGGCGGGCGGTGCCGGTGCCCAGATCCAGGCTCTGGCCTGCGATGTCCGGCGCTGTTGCCGCCGCCAGCATGCCCTGGATGACGTCCGCCACGTAAATAAAATCGCGGGCCTGCTCGCCGGGCGTCATCGTGAAGTTCACGCCCGAGAGCGCCGCGTCGATGGCGGCTGGAATCAGCGTCGCCTCTGGCTGGCCCGGCCCGTAGACCTGGAAGGGCCGTACGGTGACGGTCGGCAGGCCGTGGGCTCGCCAGTACATGCGCCCGAAGGCCCAGGCGGCCACCTTGGAGGCGGCGTAGGCGTTGAACGGATCTAGCCCCTCCATCGCTTCGCGGGCCCCGTACTCGTGACAGGTGCCGGTCAGCACCACCCGCTTGATATTGCTGGCGCGGTCCTTCAGCGCCTCCAGCAGGTGGATGGTCCCGCCGGCGTTCACCGCCAGCGCCGCGGCCGGCGTCGCGTCCGGGTTGGTGACGCCGACGGCGGCCAGATGGAACGCGACGTCGGGCGCGGCCTCGGCCACCGCGGCGCGCACCGCCTCCGGCTCGCGCAGGTCGAAGGCCAGGTAGCGGAGGGAGGAGGGCGAAGAGGACGCGGGGGCCGGGCTCGAAGGCGAGGTCCCGGCGTAAATCGTGGCGCCGAGCGCCGCCAGCCGCGCCACCAGATGGTGCCCGATGAACCCGGTGGCCCCGGTGACGAGCACTCGTTTCTTGCTCCAGTCCATTGCTTACTGCCTGAGGAACTCACGGTACCAGGCCGTTGTCTCGCGTAGGCCTTCCTCCAGCGAGTAGCGAGGCTTCCAGTCTAGCGTGTGTTTGGCCTTTTGGCTATCCAAGTATTGCGCCTCGATTTCGTTCGGCGCTTCGTCCAGCACGACCGGCTCCAGCGTCGGGTCGTGGGAGACCTCGATGATGGTCTGGACGACCTTCATCACGGATTGCGGCGCGTCCATCCCGAAGTTGAAAGCCTCCCCCTGGACGTCCGGGGAGTCCATCTGCTGCGCCAGCGTCAGGTAGGCGCTGACGGCGTCCTGTACGTAGAGGTAATCGCGTAAGAAGGTGCCGTCGGAGCGGATGATCGGGCGCTCGCCGCGGATCACGCTGCGGATCGTGCCCGGAATCAGGCGGCTCCAGTTGAGATCGCCGCCGCCGTAGAGGTTGGCGCAGCGCGTGACGGCGACCGGCAGGCCGTAGGTGGTGGCGTAGGTGCGCCCGATGATGTCGGCGCAGGCCTTCGAGGTGTCGTAGGGATAGCAGCCCAGCAGGGCTGCGTCCTCGGTGTAGGGCAGCGTCTCGTGGGCGCCGTAGGCCTTGTCGGACGAGGCGATGGCGATCCGCTGAATGGTCGCCGTGCGCCGGGCCGCCTCCAGCACCGTCCAGGTGCCCTTGATGTTCGTCTCGAAGGTGGAGAGCGGCGCCCGATTGGCGATGGTGACGATCGTCTGGGCCGCCAGATGGAAGACGGTGTCGATCTCGTATTCGTTGAGCGCCCGCTCGATCAGCTCGTAGTCGGTGACGTCGCCGCGCACGATGGCGATGCGGTCCTGGTACCCCGAGCGGCGGAGCTGAGAAAAGGGGACCTCATCGCGCACCAGGCCGACCACGTCGGCGCCGGCCTCGACCAGGGCGATGGTCAGCCAGGAGCCCAGGAAGCCGGTGCAGCCGGTGACGAAGACCGGCCGGTCGAGCCAGAAGGAGCTTGCATCCAAATGACCAGCAGCGGGCGAGGCATCAGGTTGGTTGGGCATTACACTCTCACTTCCAGACTTTCCAGGGGGCGCTTTCGCGCCAGACGCTGTCCAGTTCCAGCGCCTCCTTGAAGGTATCCATTGAGCGCCAGAAGCCGGGATGGCGATAGATCATCAGCTCGCCCTCGGCGGCCAGGCGGGGCAGCGTTTCGTGTTCCAGATTGACGTCGTCGCTGTCGGCCAGATAATCTAATACTGGGCGCTCGAAGGCCATAAATCCGGCGTTGACCCAATGATCGAGCACCGGTTTCTCGCCGAAGTCGATCACCTTGTTGCTGGCGTTGATCTTCATGATGCCGTATTGCGAGCGCGGATGGACGCCGGTCACCGTCGCCAGCCGTCCGTGTTTGCGGTGGAAGGCCAGCAGCGCATCCAGGTCGAGATCGCCGACGCCGTCGCCGTAGGTGACGAAGAAGGTGTCGGTTTCGATGTGTGGGGCCACGCGGGCAATGCGCGAGCCTTTGTCCGTCTCCAGGCCCGTATTCGCCAGGGTGACCTGCCACTTGTCCTCCGAGTTGTTCTGATGGTAGGTGATGGCGTCGGGCTGGCCCAGGCGGATGGTGAAATCGTAGTTCAGCGGCTCGTAATCGAGGAAATATTGCTTGATCGCCTCGGCCTCGTAGCCCAGCGTGAGGATGAAGTGCGTGTGGCCGTAAGCGGCGTAGATCTTCATCACGTGCCAGAGGATGGGGCGGCCGCCGATTTCGACCAGTTCTTTCTTGGTGGTGGTGGCGCCGCGCATCCGCGTCCCCTGGCCGCCGCAGAGGATGACGACGGGCAACGAGGGCTCAGGCATAGGTGGGCTCTTCGTCGGCGTTGGGAGTGGCTTGCTTTACCATCCGGCGCAGGTTGAGCGTGAACGGTGGGTAGGCGATGCCGTGCTCGGTGACGATGCCGCTGACGTAGCGGTGCGGTGTCACGTCGAAGGCCGGGTTCGCCACCGGCACTCCTTCGGGCGCGATCGGCTGCCCCTGGTAGGTGACGCTTCTGATCTCGTCGGCGTCGCGCTCCTCGATCGGGATGTCGTCGCCGGTCGGCAATGAGAGATCGACGGTGGAGGTGGGCACGCAGGGGTAGAAGGGGACGCCGTTATCCTGCGCAGCGAGGCCCAACTTGTAGGTGCCGATCTTGTTCGCCACGTCGCCGTTGGCCGCCACGCGGTCGGCGCCGACCAGCACCAGATCGACCTGATTGGTGCGCAGAAAATGCCCGGCGGCGTTGTCGGCGATGAGTGTGAAAGGGATCTCCATCTGCTGCAGCTCCCAGGTGGTGAGGCGGGCTCCCTGCAGGCGCGGACGCGTCTCGTCGACCAGTACGTGGATCTTCTTGCCCTGCTCGTGTGCAGTGCGGATTACGCCCAGCGCAGTGCCGTAATCGACGGTGGCCAGGGCGCCCGTGTTGCAGTGGTGGAGGATGGTGTCGCCGTCCTGGACGAGGGTCGCGCCGTGCTTTCCCAGCCGCTTGTTGGTCTCGACGTCCTCGTCGGCCAGCGTCTGGGCCTCGTCCAGCAGCGCATCGGGGATGGCGGCGGGGTCGCTTTCCTCCTGAGCGCGGCGCAGCAGACGGGCCACGGCCCAGGAGAGATTCACCGCCGTGGGGCGGGCGGCCTCCAGCGTCTCGGCCGCTGCTTGCAGATCGGCCAGCAGCTCGTCTCGGCTCTGGGCCTGGCTCTGTCGGGCGGCCAGGGCCATCCCGAAGGCGGCGGCGGCGCCGATGGCCGGCGCGCCGCGGATGACCATCGTGCGAATCGCCTCGGCGACCGCGTGATAGTCCTCGTACGTGAGCAGCTGGAACTCGGTCGGCAGGCGGCGCTGATCGATCATCTGCACCTGACCGTCGTGCCATTTGACACTTCGCATCGTGCTTTCTCCTTCCTTATGAGAACGCTTTCCGGCGCGGTATGGTAGCACGGTGAGGGGGCTTTGTCAACCGCTTGTTGGCTTGCGATGTGGTCTATAAGTAAAAATGCGGCAATGCTTGCGTCAGCATTGCCGCATAATCAGGCGCGGGGGCCTCCATCAGACGTTGTGCCTAGGTGCCGATGCCCAATATTTCTGACTTGACCTTTTCTTTGGCTTTCGGTTTTTCCTTAGCTTCTTCAGCGTCTTCGGCTTCCGTGGCTTCCTTGGTTTCTTTCTCTGCCTCTGGTGCGGCCTCAACGTCTTCTGGTTCCGCTTCTTCTTTTTCCACATCCCTTCTTAGCGGGATGCCCTCATATTCGTCGATGGGGCCGTCGGCGGAGGGGTTGTCGCCGCGATAGCCCGTGCCGGCCGGGATGAGCTTGCCGATGATCACATTCTCCTTCAGTCCGAAGAGCGGGTCTTCCTTGCCGTGGGCCGCCGCCTCGGTCAGCACCCGGATGGTGTGCTGGAAGGAGGCCGCGGACAGAAAGCTCTCGGTATTGAGTGCGGCTTTGGTGATGCCCATCAGCACCGGCTTGGCTTTGGCGGGTTTGCCTCCTTGATCGACGATCTCGCGGTTGATCGCCTCGAACTTCAACCGTCTGACCATCTCACCGGGTAGCAGGTCGGTGTCGCCCGATTCGGTGATTTTGACCTTGCTCAGCATCTTGCGGAAGATAATCTCGAAGTGTTTGTCGTTGATATTGACGCCCTGCGAGCGGTAGACCTTCTGCACCTCCGAGAGAAGATAATGTTCTGTCGCTTCGCGCCCCAGCACCTGCAAGATGTGGCGGGGGTTCTTGACGCCCTCGATCAGCTGCGTACCGGGCGCGATCTTCTGTCCCTCCTCGACCAGCAGTCGGCCGGTCTGAGGGATCTTATGTCGGACCTCGCGGCGTTCCTCGTGGATGATGGTGATGTGACGTCCATCGCGAAGGACGCGACCGTCTTTCTTGGCTTTGAGCTCCTCGTCGCCGTCTTCGGTGTGGAGGACCGCGATCGGCTCGCCAGCCTCTACTTCGTCTTCATCGTCGATCAGGATCTCCCATCTCTCTTCAATTTCGTGCTCAAATTTTTCGGTTCTGGTGTCCACGACGATGACGTACCGCCGGCTGTTGCTTTTGTGGAGGTGGACGGTGCCGCCGGCTTTGGCGATGGGGGCCTCGCCCTTGGGCGTCTTTCGGGCTTCAAAGAGCTCCTCGGCGCGCGGCAGACCGACGGTGATGTCGCCGCCGGTGGCTACGCCGCCGGTATGGAACGTGCGTAGCGTGAGCTGCGTGCCCGGCTCGCCGATGGATTGGGCAGCCACGATTCCAACAGCTGCGCCCGTCTCCACCATTTTGCCGCGTCCCAGATCTCGCCCGTAGCACATTGCGCAGATGCCGTGCCGGAGCTGACAGGTCAGCGGTGAACGGACCATCACTTCTTCGATGCCCTGTTCCTGAATGGCGCTGGCGATCTCTTCGTCGATCAGCTCGTTGCGGTCGACGAGCATCTCGCCGGTCTCGGGGTAGGCCACCGGGGCGGCCGCCACTCGGCCGAGCACGCGCTCGCTCATGCTCTGCCCTCCGATGTCATCCTCGGTGCGGATCCATATGCCGCCGACGGTGCCGCAGTCGCGGGCGTTGACAACCACGTCCTGGGCCACGTCCACCAGGCGGCGCGTCAGGTAGCCGGCGTCGGCCGTGCGCAAAGCGGTGTCCGCCAGCCCCTTGCGCGAGCCGTGCGTGCTGATGAAGTACTCCAGGGCCGATAGCCCCTCGCGCAGGCTGCTTCGGATCGGCATCGGGATGATGCGCCCGGAGGGATCGGCCATCAGTCCGCGCATCCCGGCCAGCTGGGAGATGGGGCCGAAGCCGCCCTTGGAAGCGCCCGACTTGGCCATCACAGAGACTGAGCCGTTGGGGTCTTGCGCTTTGGCCACGATCTCTGCCACTCGCTCTCGTGTGCGTGACCAGAGCTCCACGGTGCGGGTGTACTGTTCCTCCTCCGTCAGCAGGCCACGGCGGTATTGTCGCTCGACCTCTGCGACGGTATCCTCCGTCTTCTTGATCACATCGTACTTCTCATCTGGGATGTTTAGGTCGGAGATAGCGATGGTGGTACCGGAGAGAGTGGCGTACTTGAAGCCCAAATTCTTGATCTCATTGGTTACCTCTGTCGTCATCTCGGGGCCCATGCGCCGATAGCAGAGGGCCACGAGGTCTTGAAGGGCGCTCTTTTCCAGGGTCTGGTTGATGAAGCGCAGCTCATCGGGGAGGATGTTGTTGAAGATACAGCGCCCCACCGTGGTCCTGATGGGCTTTTCCGGTGCGTCCTTTTCGTCGTAGACCTGAGCCACTATGACCGGGGTATGTACGTCGACGTGGCCCATTGAGTGAGCCAGCTCGACTTCGTCAATATCGACGAACATATTGGGACTGGCGTCCGATTGATCGGGATCCTCCATCGTCAAGTAGTAGATGCCCAGGCACATATCCTTGCTGGGCCCGATGATGGGCTGACCGTTAGCCGGCTTGAGCAGGTTGCGCGTGGATAACATCAACTGGCGCGCCTCTTCGACCGCGCGGTCGGAGAGCGGTACGTGGACGGCCATCTGGTCGCCGTCGAAGTCGGCGTTGAAGGCGGCGCAGACCAGGGGGTGGATGTGGATGGCCTTGCCCTCGACCAGGACCGGTTCGAAGGCCTGGATGCCCAGGCGGTGGAGCGTCGGCGCGCGGTTGAGCAGCACTGGCCGATCCTTGATCACTTCGGTCAGCACCTCCCACACCTCGGGGCGCTCGCGCTCGATCAAGCGCTTGGCGGCCTTGACGTTGGTGGCGTAGTTATAATCGACCAGCTTGCTGATCACGAAAGGCCGGTAGAGCTCCAGCGCCATCGTCTTGGGTAGGCCGCATTGGTGCATCTTCAGTTTGGGGCCGACCACGATGACGGAGCGACCGGAGTAGTCGACGCGCTTGCCGAGCAGGTTGCGGCGGAAGCGTCCCTTCTTGCCCTTCAGCATATCGCTGAGCGATTTGAGCTCGCGGCGACCGCGCCGTGAGCGGGCTTTACCCCGACTGTTGTCGATCAGGCTGTCGACCGACTCCTGGAGCATGCGCTTCTCGTTGCGCACGATCACGTTAGGGGCGCCCAGTTCCAGCAGACGTTTGAGGCGGTTATTGCGGTTGATGACGCGGCGGTAGAGATCGTTCAGGTCGGAGGTAGCGAACCGTCCGCCGTCCAGCTGGACCATCGGGCGCAGATCGGGGGGGATGACGGGCAGGACGGTCATGATCATCCACTCGGGGCGATTCCCGCTCTGGCGAAAGGCTTCAATGATGCGCAAGCGTCGTGTGGCTCGTTTGCGCCGTGTCTTCGACGTGCCGTGGCGCACCTCGTGCCAGAGCTCTTCGGCTAGTTCGTCTAGATCCAGGTTGGTGAGGATCTCGTAGAAAGCCTCGGCGCCCATACCAGATTTGAAGACCTGTCCCCATTTGCTTTTGAGCTCGCGCAGTCGCGGCTCTCCCATACATTGGTACTGGGCCAGATCGAGCAGATCTTCTCGCTTGGCGTCGTATTCGGCTCGCCAGACTTCAATATCATCGTTCATCTCTTCTTTGATGTGGGCGATTTGGTCCTCGGTGGCGCCTCGCCAGTGCTCCAGATCGGCCTTCAAGGGTTCAATTTGCTCAGCTTGCTGTTTCTTCGTCGCGTCTTCCAGCTCGCTGATGTGGTCCTGGACGACCTTGTTGAGGACGGTCAGGTGCTCGTTGCCGAGTGTGGCTCCCTTTTCGGCGATGATTTCGCCTGTGGCTTTGAAGACGAGCGGGGCGCGTAACACCTCGCCCTGGCGATTTTCGATTTTCTTTTGGAGCGATTGGGCTTCTTCGATCACTGTTTCCGTCTGATCGGCCAGCTCCTGATCGAGCTCGCTGCGAATCGTCTCAATCTTTTCCTGGGTCTGAGATTTCTCCTCTTCCAGCCGTTGCTTCAGCGCCTTGATGCTCTCCTGAGCGATGGCGTTTCGTTGCTCTTTCTGTTCCTCAAATTCCTCTTCGAGCCGTTTGAGCGCTTTTTGACGTGCATCCTCGTTCACGTCGATGATGATGAATTGTGCGAAATAGAGCACGCGATCCATATCGCGTTTGCGGATGCCAAGTAGCTTGCTGAGATGGTTGGGGATGCGCCGGGTGTACCAGGTGTGTGCGACGGGGGTGGCCAGTTCGATGTGCCCCATCCGCTCGCGGCGCACGGACGAGCGGGTGACTTCGACGCCACATTTGTCGCAAACGATACCTTTGTAGCGGACGTTCTTATACTTTCCACAATAACACTGATAGTCCTTGGTGGGGCCGAAAATTGCTTCGCAGAAGAGGCCATCCTTCTCGGGACGAAGCCGACGGTAGTTGATCGTTTCTGGCTTGGTGACCTCACCGTAGGACCAAGAGCGAATTTGTTCAGGTGATGCCAGCTTGATGCGGAGGCTGCGGAAATCCTGGGCTTCCAAAGCGGTATCCTGATTATTCATCGTCCTCCTACCAATTTCTGTACACGCGAAAAGAAGCGCTGACGGTTATGTGGGGATCAGCGCTTCGAATGGTGAATATACTTCTATCCGTGAACCTGTATTATATGGATTCTTGTTATTTTGTCAAGCGAAAATGCGCTCTGCGGTGGGTCGGGATGAGGAATCGGGTCGATTTATCGTTTGTCTTCCGGGCACCATTTGAGATAGGCCATCGCTTCATCTTGTTTGCTATCCATAGCCAGCTCAAGGTAGCGCCCCTCTGTATAGGCCGGCACATCAATCACCTGGATGTAAGAGGCGTACTCGGCATCTGCTGGGAGCAGCTCCTCCAGGACGTTGGGGGCTTGCTTGAAAAAGTCTCGATTAAATATCGTATCGGGTTCGTCGGGGTAGAGGGGCAGGGGGTGGATGTGCGCTTCCACCAGATCCTGGAAGAAGTGCGTGCCATAGGAGACCTCTGGGGTGCCTTTTGAGTCCCTTAACGCGATCTCGATCAGAGCTTTGGAGTTGTGGATGTCGGCATAGCCGACCTTGAGGCCCAGCTCGGGATTATTGGTGCCCCACCGGCCTGGCCCCATCAAGATGAAGTGCTCGTTTTCCAGCTCTTTGTTGAGGCGTCCAATCACGCGGGCCAGCTCGTAGCGGGTGGTATAATCGGGGGCGCGGTCGTATTGCCGCGGATCGACGTAGATGATGTATCGGATACGGCTGACTTTGCCGTGGGGAACCATACGCCGGGCCAGGAAGACGACGTCTTCCTCCGGCACCTTCTCGACCGGGATGTAGATGCTTTCGCCGCCTTTGCGGCTACTTTGTGGACGGCATTGGAGCAGATGGAGCACAAAACGCGGTTCGGTCTCTCTGATGCTCACGGTGTATTCAATATCCACCGGGCGCTCGTAGCGCAGCTCCAACTTCCGTAATACGTTACGCATCAACGTCACGAACTCCTGGTTCTTTAGCACCTGATTGAACGTCAGCACCAGAGGGGCCTGGTTGGCCATAATGCCTGTGGCGTAGATCGGCTGCAGGTAGTCTCCCTTGTCCTGGGAGGCCAGCAGCCGAATGTTGGGGTAATCGAGGTTCACTACTTGGCTTATCGGTAACGTTTTTAGCTCATTGGCCTTCAAGTCGATCGCGTCGATGTAGCGCTGGGAGTACTGACGTATCTCTTGAGCGCCTGTCTCGGGCCTCAGGGTCGGGTGGCTGAGTGCTACCATGCGCGGGTAATCGTTGGCGACGCGGTCCACGGCGCGAGTCCCCAGGCCGCACACCAGGCGGAGCAGCCCCGCCTGGGGATGGATGCGTCGGTTCCAGCGGAAGGGGTTGTGGCTGAATCCGACGCCGGCCAGGGGGGGGAAGAAGTAATCGCCGTATCGCTTGCCTTGGACCTCCTGAATCATGATCGCCATCCGCTCGTCGTAATCCACCAGCCCCATTCGTCGGCGGTAGAGCAAGGCATTGGGGCCGAATACGCTGGCGTAAACGGCCCGGATGGCCGTGGTTAACGCTTCCAGGTTCTCTTGGGGTGTGCCTTGATTGGGGCAGAAGAAGCTCTCATACTTACCCGCGAAGGAGAAGCCGAAGTTATCCTCCAGCAGGCTTGACGAGCGGACGATGAGGGGCTTTTTCCCCACCTCGCTCAGCAGTTGTCGCAGGTGCCGGGTGGCTTCGTCTGGGAATTGAGCGTGCCTGTAGGTCTCTTGGATGCGGGGGTAGTCGGCGCGGATTTGCTCTTCTGTCTTATACTTCTGATTGATGAATTCATCCAGGTTGTTGTGGGTATGGAAGTTGTAAAACATATCAGCGCCGATGAAATAGGTATCGGGAATCACGACTCGCTTGCTCAGATTGAGCTGGTCGGTGGGGTCTTCTTCTTGCAAGATCTTCCAGGCCAGCATCATACCGGCCGCCTTGCCGCCGATCTTGCCCCGTCCGATGCGTCGATTATTGATAGTCTCAAAGTCCGCTGGGTCGAGGAATTGTTTGGCCAGCCTCACGAAGCCCATCTGGTCGCTGATCATACTCTTGGTCAGCACCACGATGACCTCTCGCAGGTGGTGATGGACCTCGCTTTGTTCCTCTGGAGTTAGATTGGCGTAGCGCTTGGCCTGGGCCAGCAGGACGTTCTGCGGCGCCAGCTCTGGGTTGAAGGGCAACGCGTCGTGGTCGGGCGCCCGCTCGTCCAGCACGTCGTGGATGATTTCCTCGAAGAGCGCGTGGGGCAGATTGTAGGCGAAGTAGAAATCGGTCAGGTAATCGCGAATCTGGGATAGACGTTCCTGCCAGATCCAGGGGGCCTCCTGGCCGAAGGGGTCTTCAATCCCCTCGCGCCTCTGGGATGTGATCGCCTTTTCCCGCACCTCCTCCTCGAACAGATCCGGCGAGATGACGCCGCGTGCGAAGAGTTCCTTCCGCATTCGCTCTCGGATGGAATGGGCCAGGATGGGATATTGTGATATCTGGAGGTATAGCTCCAGTACCTGAGGAATTTGTTCCAACACCGGGTCCATCATTTACTCCTTCCACTGGCTTATGGGGGTAGATTTTACCCGGTATAGCGCCCGCGTCAAACGCCTGTGGGGAGGGGGCGAACGAAGCAGTTCCAAAGCACCCTGGATGCATTAGCTTGCCTCCAGGACGTTTACCGAGGGGCGTATGCAAAACTTGGGGGGAGCACGAGCGCCAAGACTTCGGAAGCCTACGATGACGATGTGCTCTAGCTTCAAAACCGCTCTTTTTAGCACAACTTGGCAAGCAAAGCAGTATTGAGAGACTTCCGAAGTCTGTCCTTCCCCAACTTGTAGATGTGCCCCTTCAGCACCACTTTATGGTCAGGCAGTGGGGTTGCAAACCCCACTGGAGCAAGAATTTCTACACATCAACGCTTAAGTTGACGCGCATATCAACCTCAGCTTCGTTTGCCTTGTTTGCTCTTAGCACACTCTGGGGCATTGAAGGTGCTTTCGCAGACGATTCGCTTCGAAAATCCGGAGGAATGCGGCTTGTTGACTCCTGGATTTTTCTCTTGTATCATTAAGCAGTAAGGGCGACTCTTATCGTCGCCTCCGACTTGTGAGTAATTGAGGAGAGTGTGTGATGTCTGCAGTGATCGTGGTGGGTGCGCAATGGGGGGATGAGGGGAAGGGGCGTGTGGTGGATGGCCTGGCGCACGAAGCCGATCTCGTCGCCCGTTACGCCGGCGGCGACAACGCGGGCCATACGGTCGTGGCCGAAGGCCATACGCTCAAATTACATCTGGTACCTTCTGGTATCCTCCACCCGCAGGCTACGTGCCTGATCGGCGCGGGGGTAGTGGTCAATCCGGCGGTGTTATTGGAGGAGATGGACGATTTAGAGGACCTGGGCGTGGACGTGAGCCCAGCTCGGATCAAATTGAGCGCGGCGGCGCATCTCATCTTGCCTTCGCATCAAGCGCTGGATGGTGCGCGCGAGGCGGCCCGGGGTGAAGGGGCTATCGGGACCACGAAGCGTGGCATCGGGCCTACCTACGCGGATAAGGCGGCCCGCGTCAACGTGCGGGCCGGCGATATGGCCGATCACGCGCGCTTCGCCGAGCGCGTCGCTGAACGAGTGCGAGATCACAACCGGCGTCTGGATCGCTTTGGCGTGGAGACGCTCTCACCGGAGCAAGTGGGCTCCGATTATCGGGCCTATGCCGAACGATTATCGCCCTACCTGGTCGATGGCTCCGCTGTAGTGGGGGAGGCCCTGGAGGCGGACGATCTGGTGCTTTGCGAGGGGGCACAGGGCTTGTTGCTCGATCTGGATCATGGTACCTATCCCTATGTGACCAGCTCCTCGCCGGTGGCCGGCGGCGCGCTGACGGGATTGGGTTTTGGCCCGCGCTACGTCTCTCGCGTGATCGGCGTGTCCAAGGCCTACACCACGCGTGTGGGCGAAGGCCCGTTCCCCAGCGAGCTGCTGGGTGAGACCGGCGATCAGATCCGCGAGGTGGGCAACGAGTTCGGCACCACTACGGGCCGCCCGCGCCGCTGTGGCTGGCTCGACCTGGTGATTTTGCGCTATGCTGCTCGCGTCAACGGGCTGGATGAACTGGCGTTGATCAAACTGGACGTGCTGAGCGGCCTGGATCGGCTCAAGGTGGCGGTGGCCTATGAGCGCGACGGTGAGCGGATCGAGCACTTCCCGGCCGAGTTCGGCGTGGAGGCGTTGGCCGAGTGGGAGCCGATCTACGAGGAGATGGGCGGCTGGGCCGAGGATATCACCGCCGTGCGCGAACGGGAGGACTTGCCTGAGGCTGCGCGGAACTACGTGACGCGCGTCGAGGAGCTGGTGGGCGTGCCGGTGACGTTCATCGGCGTCGGCCCCAGGCGGGAGCAGGCGATTGTATGAACGCTGCCGCTCGGTAAAACGTAGCCCCGGTCGATTGTCGACCGGGGCTGTTTCGCGTTTCAGAGGCTACGGTTGTTGTGGATGCGCGGGTGGCTGTGAGGACGGAGTGGGCGTCTGGTAGCTCTGCTGTCCGCCTTCGAACTGGTATTGGATCCACTGCGTCGTCAAGCGTGTATTCTCCTCGATAGCGAGCAGCAGGTAGATCATCTCGCCGACGGCGTAGAGAATCAAGAAGTAGATCACGGTCACGATCAGCCCGCCGATGAAGCCGACGATGGCGCCGGCCGCGCTGAATACGAACGGACCTAGCGGCGATTGGCCCTGCTGACCAAACTGGCTGCTCAGTCCACCGCCACCAAGCAGCCCGGCTAGCAGGATTCCAATTGAGCTCAAGATACCGCCGACCAACACGATCCAGGCCAGAATCTTCCACAAGGTGCCGATGATGCGCAGGACTCTAAATTTCTTCTCCATAGCTACCTCCCGATAAGTTAGTTGCTTGTGCTCAGACGATGTGCAAGTGTTTGTTGCTCCCCGATTTGGCTAATCCGGCGTCGAACCGGGAACGATTGTCTTGGAGCGGTGGTTTACGCGATGGCTTTGCCGTCGCGGTAAAGTGACTTGGTTCGCTTCTCGAACTTGGAGCGCGGTAGCATCACGCGCCGTCCGCACGTCAGGCAGCGGATGCCGATATCGGCCCCGATGCGGGTCACTTCCCATGCGTAGCCGCCGCAGGGATGGGGCTTCCGCAGGCGCGCCATATCTCCAACCCGGACGTCGAGTGGTTTCTGGCCCAATCTAGCCTCCTTATCCCTCGTCCAGTACCTGGGCAAGCACATCCAGCCCGCGGTCGACCAGCTCTCGGTCGGCCTGAGTGCCCATATGGCCGATGCGGAACACCTCTCCCGCCAGCGGCCCCAGCGACCCGGCGACGCCCATTCCTTCTTCGCGCAGGCGCTTGTCCAGCGTCTGCCAACCCAGTGCTTTGGGCACTCGCAGCGCGGTGACCGTAGGCGAGCAGGCCGCCTCGTCGACCGGGTAGAGCGTGAGGCCCAACGCCTGTGCCCGGTCGCGGCAGTGTTGCGCTACGCTGGCGTGGCGCTCGAAGACTGCCTCCAGGCCTTCGGCGAGGACGAGCCGGCATGCTTCGTGTAGCGCTGCTAGGCTGGCCCAGGCTGGCGTGTAGGGGAACCAACCCTTCTCCAGCGCGTCGCGGTAGGGGAGAAGGGCGTCGTAGCCCGGGTAATCGACCTCCTCAATGGCGGCCCAGGCCCGCTCGCTGACGGTCACGGCGGCCAGATCGGGGAAGGCGGATAGTGCCTTCTGCGTGCCGATCAGGCAGAGGTCGATCCTCCATGCGTCGGTCAGCACCGGCGCGCCGGCGGCGCTGGCGACGACGTCCACGTAGAAGAGCGGCACTCCGTGTCGCTCCACCAGCTCGCCGATGGCGCCAATGGGGTTCAACGTGCCCGACGGCGTCTCGCAGTGGACAGCGGTGACCATCTTCGGCTCGTACTCGCGGATCGCCTCTTCTACCTGCCCCGGTTCCACTATCTCGTTGTAGCCGAATTCGACCCAGCGCACGTGAGCGCCGATGTTAGCGGCCATCTCGCCGATGCCGTGGCCGAAGACGCCGGTGCTGATCGCCAGGACGCGGTCGCCGGGCTGGATAGCGCTCTTCAGCGCGCCCCACAGAGCGATCATACCCTCGCCGGTCATAATCGCCAGCTGATTTTCCGTATTCAGGATGGTGCGCAGCTGATCCTGCACCTCGGTGTAGAGCTGGCAATACTCCGGCTCCAGGTCGGCCGAACCGTAGTTGGTCATGTAGGCGCAGCGCACCGATTCTGGCACGCGCGTCGGGCCGGGGACCAGGGGTATCTCATACGTTTCCATCTCGTCTCCTTTCGAATCGCTTGGCTCAACGTCAGATAAACGGCCTTCTTACCAGATAAAGCGTGTAAAACACCATCTCCCGTGCCAGGAACCGCCCTTTGCTTCGCCAGGTGCGGTAGCGCGTAGTCGGCGTCGGCGATGGGTAGGCCTCGATGCCCAGGTCGCGGGCGATGGTCACCGCCCGCCGCATATGAAACGGATCGCTGACGATCAGGGCCGTGACCAGATCTTCGTGGTCGAGGATCGTCTTGGCGCCCTGCAGGTTCTCGTAAGTGATAGTCGATGTGGTCTCGCAGTAGATGGCTTCGGCGGGCACGCCACGTTGGATTGCGTACTGCTTCGCTACCTCTGCTTCGGCCAGCTGATCTTCATCTCCCACGCCGCCGGTGAAGATGAGGACTTTGACGTCGCCGCGCCGGTACAGCGCGATGGCGTGGCGGATGCGCTCCTCGAAGACGGGGGAGGGCGTTTCCTCCCAGACGGCTGCTCCCAGCACGATCGCGGCGTCGGCTGGGGCCGCGGGGCGCACGTCGGCGTAGGTGTAGATCCATCCCGCCAGGCCGGCTGTCGCTGCGATGACGAGCGAGAGTCCGGTCAGGAGGCGTTTTCGCCAGCGTCTTATTGCTGGGCTTCCCACCAGGCTTGCCACTGCGCGACGTCTTGGCCGAAGCTTTCGCCGCTGATCGATTCCAGCGCCCAGACGGTAGCCTGTCTCACTTTCTCGTGTTCGTCCGCGTTGCGCAGCGTCTGGATCAAGGCCGGTACAGCCGCTTGTGCTTCTGGCCCGAGCAGGTTCAGCGCCAGAGCAGCGGCTTCGCGGGTCTCCCAATCTTCGTCGAGCTGGAGGGTCTGGGCGAGTGCCGAAACGGCTGATTTCGCCTCGGGGCCGATGAAGCCCAGCGCTGTGGCGGCTGATCTTCGGACGAATTTACTCTCGTCCTCCAGGGCTTGGGTCAGGGGCGGAACGGCCTCCGCGGCCTCTGGGCCGATGGCGCCCAGGGCGCTGGCGGCGGAGCTGCGCACCGATATGTCTTCATTGTTCAGCGCCTCGATAAGCGCGGGGACGGACTCGGTGGCGTGCGGTCCGATTGAGCCAAGGGCCATTGCGGCGTAGCTTCGCACTTCGTCGCTTTCGTCCTCCAGGCGCTCGATGAGGGCCGGGACAGCTTGTTTGGCCGGCGGGCCGATCCCGTTCAGCGCCAGGGCGGCGTACCCGCGCACCTCGGCGTTTTCGTCCTCCAGAGTCTCGATCAAGGCGGGCACGGCTGGCGAGGCGTCGGGGCCGATCTCGCCCAGCGCCTCGGCGGCGGCCAGGCGAACCCAGCTGTCCTTGTCCTCCAGAGCCCGCATCAGAGCGGGAAGCGCTTCGATAGACTCGGGGCCGATCTCGCCCAGGGCTGTGGCGGCGGCCCAGCGAGTGTCGGCGTCTGGGCTGTTCAGGACCTCGATCAACGCCGGGACGGCCTCGGCCTCCATCTCTGCCACCGTCTGGAATGCGGATTCGCGTGTGGCCTCGTCCTCGCTCGTCAGATCTTCGATCAGCTCTTTCATCTGCGGTTCAAGTGTGACGGACGGCGCGGATGTGGATGTGGGCGGCGGTTGGGTGGGGCGGGGCGGCTCCTGGTCGGATGAACAGGCCAGCGCGCTAATCACGAGGATCGAAAAGGCGATCAGGGGTATGAGTATCTTTTTCATTATCGGTTTTGGGCTGTCTAAGGTTCTGGTCTCTCCCACGGATGTCAGAGTTGTTTTTCTCCAAATGGGTGTGGCTAAAGTGAATCGAGCATAGGCAGTAGGCGGTCACCAGCGTAGGGGGCGGAGTTGGCGTCGGAGACGTTTCACATAGTCTGGCACAGGCTGCTGTCGCTTGTTTTGGGCCCGTTGAGCCGGGGTGACCGCTTTGGGTTAAATCCCCGTTGCATCTTCTGCGTCGCCGCGCAACAGCGCGCGTCCGCGTGCCAGTACTTCGTCGGGGTCTTCGCTCCCTGGCGCGCCCAACGCGGCGTAGAACTCCGGCGTGCCGTAGGTGCGGGTCTTGACCACCACCGGCATCGGCACGGCGTGGCCCAGGATCAGCGCTTGCTGACGGGTATCCAGCCGCGCCAGCACCTCCCGTAGCGTCGAGGCCCCGCTGATGCCGGAGAATACCGCTCGGATGTCGGCCTCGTCGTCCAGCAAGCAGGTGACGCGCGTGCCGATCTGGCTCATCACCTCCGGGTCGATGCCGCTGGGCCGCTGGTCGACGATGAAGAGCGTGACGTTATATTTGCGCAGCTCGCGGGCGATGGTGCCGAAGATGGTGTGCTTGGCGATCGACGGCTCCAGGAACTTGTGCGCCTCCTCAATGGTGATGACCAGCGGGCGCGGCCCCTCGCCGCGCTGCCCCAGCGCCGTCTCCGTGCGGTGGACGTAGCGCTCGTGGATGCGGCGGGTGATGTAGTTGGCGACCAGGATGTAGGCTTCTTCGCTGTTGCCGTAACGTCCGAACTCCAGGATCACGTTCTTGCCCCGGTCGAGGTAATCGAGGATCCGGTTGATGGGGTCCTCTGGGGCCTTCTCTTGCAGAAAGCCGAAGCGGTGGAACAGCCCCATCTTGCGCTGGATGGCGCCCAGCGTGCCGGGGTGGATGGTGCCGCGCTCCAGGGCGCCTTCGAGCTCGGGCAACGGCTTGTCGCTCAGTAGATCGGCGACCCAGTCCTGACCCAGGTGGCGACGGAGGAAGTCGAGCGCACCGATCTGGACCTCCGAAAGCGCCATCAGGTTGGCCAGGCTGCGCACGTCCTCCGGTTCGATCTGGTCGTAGCCGATGCGCACCACGGCGTCCACTTTGCTGCCGCGCCGGCGGGACGACTCCTCGTCCAGCGTGAAGACGGCTACCTTGCCGCCGGGGAAGAGTTGTCGCAGCCCCTTCACCTCCAGATTGGCCTCGCTTTGCCCTTTCCAGCCGTACTCGTTGTGCATATCGAAGACCAGGTTGACCGCCACGTCCTCTTTTATGAGGCCTGCCAGTAGCATGCGCGTCAGGAAGGTCTTGCCGGTGCCGGTTTTGCCGAAGACGCCCGCCGAGCGCTCCACGAAGCGCTCCAGGTCGAGCGCCACGTGAGTATCCTCCATCTCCAACGGCTCTCCGATGTGGAAGAAGCCTGGCTCCTCCTCCGCGCCGAAGATGAGCGCCACTTCCTCCTCGCTGGCGGGATAGACGGGCGTGAAGTGGGCCGGGATGGTCTTGACTGGCTTCGGCTCTGCGGTGCCTTCGTCCAGCACCAGCATCGGCGATAGCTCCAGGCGCCCGAAGACGGCGGTGCCAGCATAAACGCGGGCGATGAACGGGTCGGAGACGTCGGGCGGGGCTTTCTGGATCAGCGGATTGAGCGCGTCCAGCTGGACGTCGGTGACGATGGAGAAGAAACGCCGCCCGGTTTGTCCGCGCACGACTACGTAGCGGCCCACGGCCAGCCCTTCGATGACGGTGCGGCGATCGAGTTTGACGTCCAGCCCCTCAGATAGGCTGCCGCCGACCACGATGCCGATCCGTTGCATGAGTTCCGGGGGGCTTGAAGGGGGGCGACGCGGGCCGAAGAATGTCTCTAGCTTCTGTTCTGGGGTGCGATCCTCCATCTAGGCTTTTTCCTCCAATTGTTGTCTGGCGAGAAATCACTCTGAGAGGCGTATGCAAAACTTGGGGGAATATGAGCGTCAAGACTTCGGAAGTCTACGATGACGATGTGCTCTAGCTTCAAAACCGCTCTTTTCAGCACAATTTGGCAAGCAAAGTAGTGTTCAGGGACTTCCGAAGTCTGTCCTCCCCCAACTTGTAGATGTGCCCCACCTGAGTGTGTCGGATTTCGAGCGGCTTTGCATCTTGAGATCGCCAAAATCACCTTTCGACGTGCACAGGATGATTTCGGCTTGGTTCGAAAAGAAGGGTTACTTCGTCGACATTCCTAATCATCGAACATTGGGATGGGCCCCCAGCGAGTCTCGCACATTCGGGTGAGATCATCTTCCAGGCGATGCATCATCTCCAGTTTGCGCAGCCAGTGGTCCCTGTTATCGAGGTGAAGGATGTCCAGCAGATCCTGGTCGAAGCGTTCCGGTTTCTCTGGCAGCTCGCGCAGCAGGCGGCTCATACGTGAGGAGTGTCGGTTGTAGCTGACCTTGTCGTTCAACACCATCACGAGGTCCACCAGCAGCCGCTTGATGGCTGAGAGTTCCATACCCACCCACTCTTTTCGGCGGGCGTACTTTTCATAGCGGTGGATACGTGCTCTCAGCAGGCGCAGATCGGCCTGTATACGATCCTTAAGATCCTCTTCACTGTACGTCTGTTCCTCCGCGCACAGCTGAGGGGTCAGGTTATCCTTGTCCACCAGCGTTACGTAGTTGAAGCAGAAATCGAGTTGATCGGGTAGGTGGTAGCTGACGTCGAACCATGTATCCCGGAATGTGAACTTGTCGATGACCTGGGATTCGACTGGTAGGGCTGGATTATCGACGCCGGCGATGCCCATCATGATGTTTTCACAATCGAGCTGACGTAATTTTTCGATTCTTTCCTCTTCCGGGATCATAGCATCGACGACGATCATCATATCGATGTCGGAATAGACGTCTTCTTTGCCTATGGCGCTGGAGCCGACCAGGTACACAGCTCGGGCGCGGTTGTCGTCCTCGTAGCCAAAAGATTGCGTGAACAGCCTGGCAGTCTGAAGGTGATTCTCTTCGTCCATCTGGTTACCTCCACGTTGCGCTCAATCGGCGCAGCAATCCCTCCAGGCGCGTCGGATCGCTGGCCAACAGGCGCACCATTTCCCGCCCGGCCTCAACCAAAAAGAGCTCCTGTTCGCTTGCGGGGCGAGCCTCTGCGGCGATGCGGAGGCTGGCCGCGAGTAGTTCGTCGCCTGGCGCCTCGCGTGCGTTCAGCACCAGGCGAAAATAATCGAATTGCTCGGTGAAGGCGCGTATCTCTTCCGTCGTGCATTGATAGAGCCAGTCGAGCGTCACCGGCGGTTGAGCGGGCAAGCAATGTCGAACTATCTCGCCGTCGCTGCAGCCGACTGTCAGGACGCTGACTTCGATTGGCACCTGACGGATCTCGCGTTGGTCGCGCACCACTTCCTCTGGGACGTCGGCGCCGATGAACTGGCGCACGAAGGGATCATCCTCCACCCGGACGTCGTAGATGAGTCCATAAATGGTCTCCGCCGAGGTCTCCATTTCGACCCGCACGAACGAGCCAAAGGCCGGGATATCTGGTTGCATCACCCGGCAGCCGATGGCAAAGCTGCGGGTTTCGGCTCGCAACACGCGCCCCACTTGAATGTTTCTGTCTGTCATAAGCGATAGGTCCTTCTTCGCGTTAGTTGTTTGTAATACGCCTTGGGCGAGGGAACCGAACGGACGCCGGCGCGCAGCAGCGCGGTGGCGACCAACTCCTCAAAGGCCGCCCGTTCTTGGCTGCTGATGTAGGCCAGCTCGTCGGCCCGCGCTAGCGCGTATGGATAATCGCCCGTGATGCGCGCCTGGGCCACCACGGCGCTGTGGAGCAGGTTTAGCCGCGCGGTATCTCTCGCGATCCAAACCGGCGCTTCCAGCCGCGCGATGACTGGGTCGTGTTCCTCGTCCGCCAGATTGAGGTAGAAGAAATATATCTCGTGCCCCTCCGGGGCGTAATAACTCTGGTTAATCTTCTTGGATGAGATGAAAAGGGCGGAACGCGCTCCTGGCGGTAGATTGCTGAAGACCGCTCGATCTGGCAGGTGCTCCAGGGGGTTCGGTTCCTGGCGGGCCTTCTTGGGGTCGCCGTCGAGGCTGGCCAGCCTTACCAGTTGTACTACCTCGTTGTAGCCGGGGCGGCTGATAAAACTGCCCAGCAATCCGCCCCTCCTTTGGATCCGCTCCATCTGTTCTAGGTAATCCGTGACTTTTTGCTTCCGTCCGCCGGGCGAGAGATTCTCCAGTACCCAGAGGATGAGGGAGCCATCGGCCAACGCGATGGTGATCTCGGCCGCTTCGGTGGCGCAGATGTCGGCCAGGCGGGTGATTTCGGCCAGGTCGCGCCGCACGTCGAGCAGGTTGCCCGTCACCGCCCGTTCGCCTTCGTAGAGATCGTCATCTTTGTAGCCCAGCTGTGGCTTGCTCAGGGCCTCCGGCGCCTCACCGCTGCCATGCCGATAGATTAGACTGCCGATGTTGATCAGGTAGTAAAAGGCGGCGCTGTGCCGATCGGGCTGGATTTGGGAGCCGTCGGCGGCAACCACGGTGAATTGATCTGGGATGGGGGGCAATGGGTAGGTGGCGTCGAACGGTTCGCCGCTCGGTATGGCAGCGCCCACAGCCCGAGCCGGATGTTGCAGCTGATCGCCCTGATCGGCGTAGGTGGTGAGCCATTTTCGTGCCAGGGAGACCTTCTCGGCGTAGGTCTCCTCGCGAGCGGAGACAGTCTCACCCATCGTTTGGACTTGTGCGGTCAGTCTGCTTAGTTCAAGTGTCACGGATTTCTCACCTTGTCAGCTGATGGATTTCCCCCTGATGGATGCCCGGCTATCATCGGGCGGTAACGATTATACTTTGGGCGTGGAGCGCTGGCAAGCAATGGTTGGGGGGGGCGGAGCGAATCGCCCGCGCAAGTGCCTTCAATGCCGCAGGGTGTGCTCAGATGTGAACAAGGCAGACGAAGCTGGGGTTGATACGCTCGGTAAACGCGCCTGTAGGCAATCTAATGCGTCTGGGCTGCCCTAGAATCGCTTCGTTTGCCCGTTGGGTAGAACGCTTGCTCGCCCTGGGGTAGAGGGTATAATGCGTTTGATGAGTGAATTGACCAAGCTCAACGTTTTCGATATTGCAGATCAGCTCGATGAGCCGTTTGCGATGGTGAACGTCGCTTACGTCAGCGATATCGTGGTGAGTATCTACCTTTGCCAGGATGAGCTCCAATGGCACAGACACGTCGATATTGACGAGATCTTCTGGGTTTACGACGGGGTGATGTTCCTGGATAGCGAATGGGGCACCGTGGATCTCTATCCGGCCGAGCTCGCCGTGGTGCCCAAGGGGCTCAAGCATCGCTCTCGCTCGCCGGAGATCGCGGCTGTGCTTCTGTTGCGCTGTGGCTTCCTCGCCGGGCGAAAAGACGGGCGACGCCGCCTCTACACGGTGGAACAGGATCAGCAGCTGGAAAGCGTTAATCTCTACGGAGTCGTGGACGCGGTGGAGGAGATGTTTCGCTTCCAGTCTGTGGCGCGCATCGATGATACGATGTTGCGCATCGCTCGCGGCGAGGGCATGTGGCCCGTTGATTTTCCGGTTGTCCACGATCGGTTCTTCTACGTCCTGGAGGGTACCGCTACCTTACAGACCACCTCAACCTTTCTTCACCTCCACCCGGGCGATTTTACGGTGGTGCCGCGCGGGACGGTTTATCGCCTCTCCAGTTCAAACGATACGTCCTTGGTGCGGCTGACGCGCGAAACCGGATGATGACGTCCGTTCACGAGGATTTCGCAAGTCCGCTGGCATCGCGTTGGAGGCGCTACCTCGTTGGCAACGGGGCGTTGGAATGCTCCCTGGACGGGGCCACGCTTCGCTTCGTCAATCACGATACGACTTCGCGGCAGTATACCAATGCCCAGCTTGACGACTATCAAGGCCTTCCCCGTCGTCGCTTCCCCTGGCGCCCGCCGCTGCGCCTGACCGTGCGGGCGCGTTTCTCTCATTCGTTCTCCGATCTGTCCGGCACCGCTGGCTTCGGCTTCTGGAATGATCCGTTTATGATGACGGAACGGCGCGTGCCGACTTTGCCGCGGGCGCTCTGGTTCTTCTACGGATCGTCGCCCTCGGATATGAAGATCGATATGGAGACGCCCGGTCAAGGCTGGAAGGCCGCTACCATTGATGCCTTGCGCCCGGTGGCCCTCCTGCTGGCGCCGATCGCGCTGCCGGCTGCGTTGTTGATGAACGTACGTCCGCTTTACCGCGCGATATGGCCGCCCGTACAGCGGGCGCTGAACGTATGTGAGGCGGCTGTGGAGACGTCGATGACTGCTTGGCATACGTATGTAATTGCATGGCGCGAGGATGTGGTCGCGTTCTCCGTCGACGGCGAGCCAGTGCTGGAAAAAGCCCCCGCGCCGCACGGGCCGTTGGGCTTCGTGATCTGGCTGGATAACCAGTATATGATCGTGAAACCGTGGATCCGGTTTGGCTGGGGACTGCTGGGAGCGTCTGGACGTCAATGGCTGGAGGTAAGCCAGCTGGCGATTGAGCCTTGGCCGTAAGCGCTTGAGCCGTGATCTGCTTGTGCGAGAATAGCGCGTGACTGCTTACCACTACAACGAGACCTTGAGCAAAACCAGACTTCCGAAGCCTGTCTGCCGGGGAACACATTGCCCCAGGAGATACTCTTTGATTGAGCAGATTGTCCCTGAAAGTAAATTTGGTGACTTCGGAAGTCTGTCGGAGCGAATCCTCGTTGTAGTATTACGAGGTCTTCAGAATGATCCGGGCGTCCACGATCGTTAGCCCCTGGCCCTCGGCGTAGACGATGGCCGGGTTGGCATCGGACTCAGCGATCAGATCGCCCAGGTCCGTGACCAGCTGCGAGTAGCGGCTGAGTGCCTCGGCCAGCGCCTGACGATCGCGGGGCTTCTCCCCGCGCACCCCCTCCAGGATCGGCGCGCTATCGACGTCGGTCAGCATATCGTGCGCCACCCTCTTGGAAATGGGCGCGACGCGGAAGACGACGTCGTTCAACACCTCCACGAAGATGCCGCCCAGCCCAAACATCACTGTCGGTCCAAACGAGAGATCGTTCACCGAGCCCAGGATCACCTCCGTTCCCCCGGAAGGTGCCATCGCCTGCACGACGAGGCCCTCAATCTCGGCGTCGGCCTGGCGGGCCCGGACGTTCTCCAGGATGGCCCGGTAAGCCTCGCGCACCATATCCGCGTTTTGGACGTCGATCTCGACTCCGCCGGTGTCCGATTTGTGAAGCACGTCGGGCGAGGCGATCTTCATCGCGACCGGGTAGCCGATCTCGTCCGCCCGCGCGACGGCTTCGTCCTCATCGGTTGCCAGAGCTGTCTCCGCCACCGGCAGGCCGTAGGCCTGGAAGACGCGGTGAGATTCGATCTCGGTCAGGTGACTGCGGCCCTCGGCCTGGGCCTGCTCTATGATGGAGCGCGCCAGTTCCTCGTCGGCGTCGTCGAAGGGCTGGAAGGGCTCGGCGATGTGATTCTGTGCGTATTCGTGCAGGGCGGCGATGGCGTTGACGGCCGCGCTTGGCTCATCGTAGGCCGGCAGTCCCTGCTCCACCAGCCACTGCATCGCCTCGTCCGATGCTTCGCCGCCGATGAAGGAGACTGCTACTGGCTTATCGGTCTGATCGGCGTCGTTGACGGCTTCACAGATGCCCTCAGCGATTTTCATCGGGTCGGTCATCGGCGTGCGACAATAGAGCACCACTAGCGCATCGACCCAGTCGTGCTTGAGGGCGCAGCTGACCGAGCCGTAGTAGTGTTCGGCCCGCACCATGCCGGTCAGATCGACCGGGTTTTTGGCCGAGCCGTATTCCGGCATATAGGTCTTCAGCTCAGCTTGCAAGTCGTCCGGCGCGAACTGGAGCGGGAGGTCGTAGCGCTCGGCGGCATCGGTCGAGAGCACGCCTACGCCGCCTCCGTTGGTGATGACCAGCAAGTTGGTGCCTTCCATCGCCGGCTGGAGCGATAATGCTTGCGTCCGGTCGAAGAGATTGTTCAGGCTGTCGGCGTGGACCACGCCGGTCTGATCGAAAGCGGCTGTGTAGACCTCGCCCGAGCCGGCCAGCGAGCCGGTGTGGGAGGCGGCCGCCGCCGCGCCGTGCTTGGAGACGCCGGATTTCAGCGCCACGATCGGTTTTTTCGATGCGCAGGTTGCCTCGATGAAGTGACGTCCGTCTTTCATCCCCTCGATATAGAGCGAGATGCAGGTCACGTTTTCATCCTCGTTCAGCCATTCGATCACGTCGCCGAAGTTGACATCGGACGTGTTGCCGAGTGGGATCATCTTGTCGAAGCCGACGTTGCGGGTGTAGGTAGAAGCGTCCATTGCCACCAGCAGGGCCCCGCTCTGAGAGACCATCGCGGCCTTGCCGGGCAGGGGCAGGAACGGCGCGAAGGAGGCGTTACATTTGTCGGAGTTGGAGAGGATGCCGACTACGTTGGGACCTAGCACGCGCATGCCGTACTGGCGGGCGATCTTGACCACCTCTTCTTCCAGCTCGGGATGACCGGCCTCGCTGAAGCCGGATGCGATGATGATCAAGCCCTTGACACCCTTCTCGCCGCACTCCTTGGCTACCTGGGGCACGGTGGGCGCTGGCACGACGATGACGGCGGCGTCGATCTCGCCGGGGACATCCAGCACAGATGGGTAGGCTTTCAGTCTCAGAATTTCATCAGCCTTCGGGTTGATTGGGTACACCTCTCCCTCATAACCGCCTTCCAGGATCTTTTCGACCACGGTGTGGCCGATTTTACCTTTTGTGGTGGAGGCGCCCACCACGGCGATTGATTGAGGACGCAAAAGACCATCTAGAACATCTCGATCCACAGTCGTATCCTCCTAGCGTTGTAAAGGGTCCAAAATAAAATAACCCCGAAGGGGCCGCCAGGCCCGTTCGAGGTTTATGTCCACGATGCGCCGTCAAGATAGCAAGCATAACGCTTGGATTATAGGCAGGACGGGAAAAGAGGCAAGCTAGGTTTGAGTCGCCGAGTCGGGCTGAGCGCCACGAAAGAGACTGAAAAAATTCGCTCAGAGGCCCGTCCTCGGGCCGATTGGGGTTCCCGAGACGGGGGCTCAATGGCGTGGGATGGCCCACGCCATCGCACGAAGAGCAATTATTTAAGACCCTCGAAAGAGAAAACCGCCGGGTGGAGCCCCCGACGGTTTCTCGTCTCAGGCGTTGATGAAGCGTTTACTTCCCGAACACGGCGTCCAGCGTCTCGTTCGGCACGTCCCAGACGACGTCGTGGGGCGGGAGCTTCTCGTACGTCATGAACTCGGGGATGCGATCATCGGCCTTGGTGAAGCCGGCGGCCTCGTTGAAGGCCAGCTCCTTATCCAGAATCTCCTGCCCGATGCGGGTCACATCATCTCCCGTCCAATCGGTGTCCAGCACGCCGTTGCACTCCTCCACCAGGCCCTCGAAACCCTCGGCGATGTCCAGGATGGCGAAGGCGATGAAGAGGCAGTGGCCGGACATATCGATGAAGGCCGTAGTCTGCTGGAAAGCCCGCGATAGTTCTGCCTTGTCCACGTCGAACTGATCCACGTCGCCGCCGACGGCCAGAATCTCCGGGGCGATGGTGTAGCCGGCGGTATGATCGGCGCCCATGGTGCTGGTGGCGTAGGTGATGCCGATGCCTTTGACGGCGCGGGGCTCGTAGGCCGGCATATTCTGACCCTTGCAAGCGGGCACGCGATGCCAACCGAAGACCTTGCCCGTGGTCGCGGCTCCCTGGCCCAGGATGTGGCCCAGCGGCGTACCCTCGCGGATGTCCTCATCGAGCCACTTGATGGCCGCATCGCTGTCGCCGAACTCGGCTAGCCCGGCGTCCATGGCCACCGCGATGGTGCCGCCGGCCTCGATGGTGTCGATGCCCAGATCGTTGCACAGCCAGATCATCTCCGCAATGGCGTCCAGGTCGTCGATGCCACAGTTAGCGCCCAGGGCCCAGGTTGATTCGTACTCGATGCAGGAGACCATCTCCTCGCCATCCTCGTCGTGCCAGGTGTTGGAGCACTGGATGACGCAACCAGGGTGGCAGCCGTGGTTGTAGAGCTCCTCGCCCAGGCGCTCTTTGTTCCCCTCGAAGATGGCCTCACCGGAGGTGGCGGCGGCGCCCTCGAAGCGCCCTGAGCGGAAGTTGCGGGTTGGATAGCCCCCGGCCTCGTTCAAGACGTTGACCAGCACGGCGGTGCCGTAGGTGTTCAATCCCCCCTTGGGTTTGGTGATGTCGTGGGTGCGGAGCGCATTCAGCATCTTCTTGCGCCCTTGATCGAAGAGATCCTTGTCGGCGATCTCCACGCCTGGGGCGTCGGTGTCGTCCACGATGATGAACTTGAGGCCCTTGCTGCCCATCACCGCGCCCAGCCCCCCGCGGCCAGAATAACGGCTGGGTCGGTCCTTCATATCGTTGAAGCAGATACCGGCCATAGACATCTTCTTCTCGCCGCCCACGCCGACGGCTGCCACGCTGACCTTGTCGCCGAAGCGCTCAAAGATATCGGGGAAGACATCGTGGAGACCGCGGTCGGCGTACTCATCGGCCTTGAAGAACTCTACGCCGTCCTTGGTGACGTGCAACCCCCACCAACCGTCGTCCTTGGGGTAGCCCTCGACCACGATGGCTCTCAGGTTCAACTTGCCGACCTTCTGCGGCCAGTCAGTGCCGGCGTTCGATTCCTTGAGCCCCCCGGTCAGAGGGGATTTGCCGCCCACGGAGACGCGGCCCGAGGTCGGTGCCACGGTGCCAGCAAGGAGCCCGGGGGCGAAGATCAACTTGTTGTTGGGTCCGAGTGGATGACAGGTCGGATCTACCTCGTCGTAGATCATCGTGGATGTGAGGCCGCGACCTGCAAGGTGAGCGTACTCTTCCGGTACGTCCTCGTAGGTTGCGGTACGGTCCGTCATATTGACGCGGAGAATCTTAGACATATGTAACCTCCCTTACTCTGTTTGACGGCAACGTCTCGGTTGATGGTTGAAAACAAAAAGGAAGCTTTTTGAGCCGACGTGTCGTCGGATCTCAATTGGCTCCCTTTGCAAACGTGGCGGGCGTGAGAATTACTTCTCAGGCCTTATCGCTCATCTGGCCTGTTAGTTCCAGAATGAGTCGGAAGGTGTTCAGTTGTAAATGTGGGGAAGCATCTCCTTTATACACTAGATCACTCTTTATGTCAAGGAATTGGAGCGGTTTTCTCTGGTTTTCGAAGCGAATCGTCTGCGAAAGTGACTTCAATGCCGCAGAGTGTGCTCAGATGCGAACAAGGCAAACGAAGCTGGGGGTGATACGCTCGGTAAACGCGCCTGTAGGCAATCTAATGCATCTAGGGTGCCTGGGAACTGCTTCGTTTGCCCGTTCGTTGTGGGCGGGCGGTTGATGAAAAGGAGATCTTGGGGTATACTTTGTCGGCGTAGTTGGAGATCGCGCACGATTGATACGGGATTTCGAAGCAGGTCGCCCAGCAAAAAATGCCCTCAAGGCCGCAGAACGTGCTTAGGCGCGAACAAGGCAAACGAAGCTGGGGGTGATGCGCTCGATAAACGTGACTGTAGGCAGTCTAATGCGTCTGGGCTACCCTAGAATCGCTTCGTTTGCCCTGATACTTGCGGCATTTTGATCAACAAGTTCTTTGGGGCTTCGCGTGATCGGCAGCTCAACAATAGCTCAGAGAGGGCGTGGCGTCAACCTAAGGCTCGTAGCGGGTTTGTACCCCGCGTTTTGGTGTTCGCAAAGAATCTCGTCATCATTTTGGTCAAGCGGTGAGGTTACAAACTCCACTGGAGCAAAAATTCTACGTATCGACGCTTAAGTTGACGCGCATGGGGCGTGCCCCCCTTGTATCTGGATTCGAAATTTCGCACTGGAGCAAAAGCACCCCCGCGATTGGGGGAGTAGTGGCGGAATCCCTATGCGGCGATGTGGTATGACGCTTGCGCTATCGCAGGATGTGGCTGAGTTACAGCTGTTGGACGTAACATATCTGCTTTGATCTAAAGACCCAATCAACAAAGTACTCAAGGAGATTACACCTATGACATTCCCTAAACCTTTCTATCGCTGGCGACCTCATCCCTGGCATGGGTTGGAGGTTGGCCCGAATCCTCCTTACATCGTACACGCCTATATTGAGATCACGCCCTTCGACGTGATCAAGTACGAGGTCGATAAGACCACTGGCTATATGCTCGTGGACCGGCCCCAACGTACGTCCTCGCAGCCGCCTACGCTTTACGGCTTTATTCCGCGCACCTATTGTGGGCGCAATGTGTTAGCGCTCTCTCCTGAGGCCGAAAGAGGGGATGGCGACCCGTTGGACGTCTGCGTCATCAGCGAAAGACCGCTAAACCGCTCCGAGGTGATCCTCAGCGCCCGGGTGGTCGGGGGCTTGCAGGCCATTGACGGCGGTGAGGCCGACGATAAAATCATCGCGGTGCTGGAAAATGATCAGTTCTGGAAAAATATTGAGGATGTGTCTGAGTTGCCCGAGGCGCTGGTCAAACGTTTGCAGCATTACTTCAGTACCTATAAGATGGTCCCCGGGGGCGAATCTCAGATGGAGATCAAGAAGGTGCTGGATCGGAAGGAGGCGCTGCGGGTGGTGAAAGCCGCAATTGAGGACTATGATGAGATGTACGGCGAGTGAGCCATATGTGAATGACCCCCTTGGCTAAAAGTGAATTCACGCTAGAGGACGAACACCAATACAACCGCTCCGGGCCGGTGCGCTGGATCATCTCTCACGCCATCCGCTACCCCATCTTCCCGCTGGGGACGATCCTGGCGGCGGTGCTGAACAACTGGGCCTACAGCTACCGCCAGGTGCTGATCGGGCGGGCCTTCGATCTGATCACCACGCCGGGCTGGGAGCGGGCGGCGCTGCTGACGTTGGCGCTGGGCGTCGCCGCGGCTGCCATCGGGCAGGGCGTGACCGGGCTACTGCGCAACTTCTCCATCGAGTTCCTGGCCCAGCGCATCGAGCGGGACACGCGCGATGAACTCTACGTCAGCCTGCTGGGCAAGAGCCAGACCTTCCACAGCAAGCAGC
>CAYYTU010000009.1:0-76950 GCA_964474655.1 uncultured Anaerolineales bacterium | reverse complement strand
CCCAAGTATACCGTAAACAACACCTGGAGCAAGCTCATCGTCACCACGTTGACCAGCGTGATCGACCAGGGCTCGTGGTAGCCGCTGGCCAGCGGCTCGGTGAAGCGGATGGCCAGCGAGCCGATCACGGCCCCGCTCACCGCACAAAGACTCGATTGCAGCTTGCGCTCCCGCGCCCACAGCCAGACCGCGACCACAAACAGCACGATCACCGGAAAGTTTTGCACGAACTCCCATAAAACTGCGTTCAGAAATCTCATCATCCCACCCGTCCTTACTCACTGCGCAGCACGCTCACGATGGAGAGCCGGGCCGCCCTCCGCCCCGGGATCACGCTGCCCGCTATGCTCACCAAAACCATCAAAGGAACCAACAACAGAACGTAAAACACGTCCAGCGCCACGTTCACCTCGCCGAATCCATAAGTGTGTGATAGATTCGCCAACAGAATTTTGGTGAAGACAAATCCCAAAGGAACGCCGATCGCCGTCGCCAGCAAGCCCAGCACGCCGGCGGTGGTGTTGACCATCGCCAGCACCTGGGCCGGCGTCATACCGACCGTCTTCAGGATGCCAATGGCGCGCACCTTCTCCTGCATCGCCAGCAAGGTGGTGTTGAAGACGTTGATCAGCGCGATGCCGATCAGGATGGCGGACAGGGCGAAGATCGCCAATTGTAAATAGAATATAGCATCGGGCAACGCCTCCCGCACGAACGTCAGGTTCAGATCGTCGCCGGTGTGTCTTTCCAGATATTGCTTCAATTCCCGCTCCGAGCAATCCGACGCCAGGCTCAGATAGTAGATGGTGGGCTCCAGGTGACCGCTCCAGCGCGCCGCCGTCGGCAGGCTGACCATCAGCATCTGCCCGGTGTTGACCGGCTCTGGGTACTGCCCCACGATGCGCCATGTGATGGGACGTCGCGTCTGGCCCTCCAGCGCCACCGTCAGCTCATCGCCCACCTCTAGGTCCAGCCAATCCAACAACCCGCGTCCGGCCATCGCCTCGCGCGTGTTGGGGCGGAGGAACCGTCCCTCTGCAATACGGAAAGGGAAAGCATCCAGATCCCCCTCGACAGCCCGCATCTGGAAGGCCTTCTGCGCGTCCGTCGAGAGTTCCACATCGACCATCTGCTCGGCGTAGAAGGCCTCGACGCCCGGCGCCTGGTCCAGCAGGTAGCGGGCCTTGCGGTCGCTGGTCGTGGCCCGCGTCACCTTGGCGTCGTAGACCACGCCCAGCAGCTCGGGATTCTGCTCGTAAGTAGCCAGCGTATTGTTCAACGTCAGGCCAAAGACGATCCCGATCACGCCCAGGGTCAGGTTCAGCCCCGTCATAAAGGAGCGGAACGGCTTGGCGAAGATATCGTTCAGCCCTAGCGTCAGCACCATCGGCAGGCCGAGCCTGGTCGCCAGCCGGACGCCCCGCGATGGCTTCTCCTGCGGCGCCTCCGCGCCCACGGCGATGGAACGGACGATATTTGCCTTTGCTCCCCGCTGAGCGGCGCCCAGCGTGGCAGCCGCGACGACGCCGGCGATGATGCTCAGCACCAGGACCACCAGCGGGGCGTTGAGCGCCGGTCGGAAGGGCGTGTTCAGCGAGACGGCCACGCTCCGCAGGGGCAAGGGCGCGAGGGCAAGCCCCAGCGCCATCCCGATCGGAGCGCCGATCAAACTCAGCGCCAGGTGTTGCCCCAAGTAGAGCCAGCGCACCTGTCGCCCGGTGAACCCGATCGTCTTGAGGATACCGATCTGCTTGAACTGTGAAAGTACAATCGAGCCGATGCTGCTCGCCACCACCAGCACGGTGGCCAGGATAGCGAAGAAGCTAAAAGCGCCCAGGAAGATGAAATTGATCTTGGCGCCGAAGACCGCCGAGCGCTTGACGTCGCGCCAATCGGTGTAGCTTTCCACCACATCGGCGTGGAGCGCGGTCTCGATGCGCTCAACCATCGCGTCGACCGCCTGCGGGTCCTCCAGCCGCAGCCCCAGCGACCAATCCCACGTCGACCGATCCGGGAAGAGCTCGTGCAGCGTCTCCTCGCTCACGTAGACGTAGGGCGGCTGGCTGTTGCGGTAGGTGTCCCACATCGGGTTGTAGGCCAGGCCAATGACCGGCAGATCGACTTCGCTGCCGTCCGAGCGCGTGACGCGAATCGCTTCGCCTACCGCGAGCTGATAGAGATCGTCCAGATCCTTGCTTGCTAGCACCTCGGTCCGGTCGGGGGCCAGATGGCGGCCCTCTTGGACCAACAGCCGATTCACCTGTGGAGGTTCAAGCGGGATGGCCCTGATGCTGACCCCCACGCGGGTGTCGCGAATTTGCACCCGGCTGGTGACGCTGTGTCGCAGGCCGGTGCTCTCCACCACGCCGGGCAGCCCCTCGATGCGCGCGATGTCTCGCTGCCCGACGCGCTCGCGGTCGAAGTGAAGCCAGACGTGGGCGGCGTTGAGCTCCGCGACCGCCTTGTCGTAGGGCGCGTTCATATTCATCAGCGTCGCCAGGGCCAGCGTCAGCAGGGTGGACGTGAGAACGATGGTGAGCAAGATCAGGGCGGAGATGCGAGGCCGGCTGATGATATCGGCCTTGATCTTCTGCAGCACCGCGTCCATCGTCACGCCAGCTCCGTCATGCGCCGGGCGATGCGTCGGGCGTCGCCGCCGGGCATATCGTCGACGAAGCGCCCATCGTGCAGAAATAATACCTGCTCGGCCCGCGAGGCCGCCAGCGGATCGTGGGTCACCATCAGGATGGTCTGGCCGCGCGCGTGACACTCGCTCAGAATCTCCAGCACCGCCTGGCTGCTGGCGCTATCCAGGTTGCCCGTTGGCTCGTCGACCAGCAACAAGGTCGGCTCGTTGATCAGCGCCCGCGCGATGGCCACCCGCTGCTGCTGCCCGCCGGACAGTTCCCAGGGATACTTCTGGGCCTGGTCGCCGATCCCCAGCCGCTCCAGCAGGCTATCAGAGCGCTGTCGGATGGCCTTCTTGCTCCGGCTGTTGGTCAGCAGGGCCGGAAGCTCCACGTTGGCCCGTACCGTCAAGTTATCGATTAAGTTAAAGAACTGAAAGACGAAACCGACGTTGGTGCGGCGGAACTTGGCCAGCGCGGTCTCGTCCATAGCGCTCACGACCTGCTCCCCGACGCGCACCGAGCCGCTCGTCGGCTGATCCAGCCCGCCCACCAGATGGAGCAGCGTCGATTTGCCGCTGCCCGAGTGGCCCATAATGCCCACATACTCCCCGGCGGAGATGCTGAGCGAGACGCCCTTAAGGGCCTCACAGGAGACCGCGCCGGTCTGGTACAGCTTCCGCAGCTCGGCGATCTCGACCAACGGGGTCATGGCTCTAGCACGTAGCACGTCCGCGTGAACGCCCGGCGGAACCCCTTGATGCGCAGGAACCGCTCAAGCAGAGTGCCCGCCGTCGTCTGGAGCATCAGCGTCTGGACGCCGTGATCCAGCGCCTCCCGCGCGGCCTGTGCCACCAGGTTGGTGGCGGCACCCTTACCCCGGCGGGCCTGCACCACCCCGGCGCTGCCCACGATGCCGAATCGCTCGTAGCAGATCAGGGAACAAGTCCCGATTGGGCGCCCGTCGCTGAAGGCCAGGTAGTGGTAGACACCCTCCAGGCCAATCGACGGCTCCAGCAGCTGCGCCATCGCCGGCGCGAAATCGACCGGCATGCCGAACGCCGTCATAAAGACCTCGGCGAAGGTCAGCGCTTCGTCAGGCGTGATCGTTCGCACCGGAATCTGTGGCAGCAGCTCGGGAATGTCGTAATCGGGCAAATCCTCCAGCGACATCCACGCCTCCTGCTCCTGCTGCTCGACGAAGCCGCTCGTGATCAACCGCTCCGGGAGATCGGCGGGCGAGCAGACGGGCGAGAGATAGATCGTGGTGGGCAGTTCCCGGGTCTGGAAGTAACCGATCACCTCGGTGATCAGACGATCGGCCTGCTGGGGCGTGGTGCGCAGGAGGCAGGCGTGGTTAGTATCCGGTACCGGGAAGGCGGTGCTGCTGGTGATGGTGACGTCGTCGCGGAACACCAGCTCCAGCCCGGGCGTGACCCGGGCCATCTCGCGGGTGGCGGCGTAGTTCGCCCACTCCAGCTCGAAGATCCGCTGCTGCTCAGTCGCCATCATAGCCTCCCTCGGCAAACGAACGTCCACGAAGCGGGTAGTTGAGGAAAATCAGGAATGCGACGAACATCATCACGCCCCCCAGCAAGCCGATGACGCGCACGCCGAGCGGCCCGCGCGGATCGGCCTGGCTGCGCCCCAGCAGCAGGATCAGGGGCACGATGGCCGTCGCCGCGCCGTTGATGACCTGGTCGAGAAAGCCCCAGGTGGCGTAATAAGTGCCCTCGCGGCGCCGCCCGGTCAGCTCCTCGTCGTAGTCGGTGATCTCGGCGCCGAAGGCCGGCGGCAACATCGTCACGCCGGACATGGCGATGGCCTGCAGCGTGATCCAGATCAGGCCCTGGGTCTTCAACGGCAGCGGGATCCACTCGCCGATCAGCATCAGCCCGGGCAGCACGAGCGCCGAGGCCAGCAACGAGGCTGCGAAGACCTTCCACTTACCGATCCGGTCGGACAGCCACGTGATCACAGGGTAACAGGCCAGCGACGCCAGCAACCCCGGAAGGTAGAAATAGAGCGTATCCGACTTGGAGAGCTGACATATCTCCGTGACGATGAATGGAATCACAGCCTGGACGAACGTCGTGACGCTCCAGTAGAAAACCCCGGTCGCGGTCATAATCTGGAACGCCCGGTTCTGGAACATCAACGTGATGCCCTCGCGGAAGTCGAGCCGGTCGGCGGCGTCGACGTGGCGCTCTGGGCGCTCGCGCAGCACCAGGAAAGGCAGGTAGAAGAGCGGCAACGTCACCCCGGCGTAGAGCAGGGCCGTCCCCACGTAGCCGAAGCGATCGATCACCGGCCCGGCCACGCCGCTCAAAATCATCCCAATCAGGAAAGCGCCCGACGACCAGGCCGAGATTCGCACGCGATGATGTTCGGTCAGTGCGATCTCCGGCAACAAAGCGGTGTAAGGTATCTGGTTAAGGGAGTAGGCCAGATTGTAGAGCAAGTAAACCAGCGCCAGATAGACCAGATTCCAAGCCGAGGTCTTTTCCAACGGAGGCGTCCAGAGCAGAACGAAGCAGACCAGCATCGGCAACGCGGACACGAACATCAGTGGCAGCCGACGACCCCATCGGGTGCGGGTGCGATCGGAGAGGTAGCCGATGGGGGGGGCTAGCACAGCGTTGACAGCACGGATGGTAAAGATGACCCCACTGTAAAGCGCGGCCGGCACGAGCGCCTGACCAGCGCCCTCTGGCGGCAGATAGAAGTAGAGCATCCAGCCGTTCAGCACCGACCAGATTGTCGTACTGGACAGCGATATGAGCGCGTAGGCTATATCGACTTTGACAGACGAGGGGTGCTCTTCTGTCGTGGAAGCCGAAGTTGCAGCTACTGACATCAACTCAGTGTGCTTCCCCCTGTCTACTCAACTGCGTCCCCCTGCAGCCAAGTGGTGTCTCCCATCCGCCTTGCCCTGTTTCGTCGTTTCATCCCCAGAACAGATAATGAGCAGAGAGAGACAGATGAGGCCCGACTACACATACTCTCAACATTTAACCTTAACATAGAGACTGATAAATTTAAATAGGATATTGGTACTACCAACTTAGCGCCCCGTCTCGACCCACATCTTTACGCCGTCGGAGATGAGCTCGACGGCCCCGTGCTCATCGGTGCGGTAGACCGGCAGATCTGCCAGCCGATCCAGGACATCCTCACAAGGATGGCCAAACTTATTGTCGGCCCCTACGCTGATCACGGCCAGCTCCGGACGAACCGCTTCCAGGAATGGAGGCGTGGTGGAGCTGCAGCTGCCGTGATGGGCCGCCTTCAGCACCGTACTCGCCAATGGCACGTCGCTGCGCACCAGCTCTTTTTCCACCGCCTCCTCAATATCGCCTGTCAGCAATATGGAGAGCTCGCCATAGGTCAGCCGCACGACGACGGAGTTCTCGTTGAAGGCTTCTGAGTCTGGCAAGTCCGGCCCAGGATGGAGCACCTCCATCTCCAGCCCCTCGTCGAGCGCGATGCGCAGCCCAGCCTCGCCGCGATAGACTGCGGCCCCTTCGGCCTCTATCAGCTGACGCCAGCGCTTACAGGTCGCGTTCTCACATCCCATCTCCCGAAAGACCACCGCCTCCACCCGATATCGCTCCAACACCGGCACCAGCCCAGTGATATGATCGCTGTCCGGATGCGTGAGTATGACCATATCCAGCGAGCGATCCCAGAAGGGCATCTGCCGCCCAAGCTGCGAAAGGAGCGCGTTCTCGCCGGGCCCGCCGTCGATCAACACCTGCCGCCCCGACGGCGTCTGGACGAAGATGGCATCGCCCTGGCCCACGTCGAAAAATACGACGTGCAAGCGCCCGTCAGGCAGACTCCGCCAGGCGGCGAAGGCCAGGATCAGTACGATGGCCGCAGCGCCCAACACCACCTTCGATTCCAGGCGCGAGCTGAACCAGGCCCGGACACTGGCCCACAGATCATCGCGTCGCTCCTCCGACTGCGCCAACCACCACGTCACACCGCCCAACAAGCCGTAATAGACCATCACCATCCAGCCCTCCATCGCCACCGGCACCGAGGCAAAAGGAACCCGCGCCGTCATTCGGACAGCCTCAATCGTGTAAGTCAAGAAGACCCAATCCACCCACGCGATCACCTGGCCAATCGGCTGGAAGACGAGCCCCGCCAGGGTGGCCACGCCCCCCATCAGCATCAAGTAGGATTGGGCCGGCAGGATGAGGAAGTTCGCCAGCAGTGTGACCAGCGAAAGACGCCCGAAGTAGTGGAGGATAATGGGCGTGGTCGTCAACTGGGCCGCCATCGTGACGACGAGCGCCTCACTGATCAATCCCACGATGGCACGGGCCCGTCGAGCGGAGGTGAACCGCGCCAGAGCGCGCTCGAAGAAACGCTCCAGCGGCTCGGTATAGAGCACCAGCCCGGCTGTGGCCGCGAAGCTGAGCAAGAAGCCCACGTCCCACAATGTATGAGGGTTCCAGGCCGTCATCGCGATGCCGGCCGCCGCCAGCGAGACGGGCGCGAAGGTCGCCCGCCCCAGGTACTCGCCCACCAAATAGAGGATGCCCATCAACGCCGCACGCACCACCGCTGCCGATCCACCGACGAAGATGGTATAGACCGCCACGCCCGCGATCGCGACCCAGATCGCGCGTCGTCGATCGAACAGCTGCCGCGCCAACCCAGCGAAGACACCGGCGATGATCGTAATGTTGAAGCCAGAGATGGCGATGATGTGGGTCGTACCGGTGGCGGAGAAATCCTCCATCAGGTCCTCGGGGATGCCGGTCTCGACGCCCAACAGAATGCCGGTCAGCAGTGACGCCTGCGGCTCCGGAAAGATGGTCGCGATGGTCGCCTGGGCCCGACGCTTGAAGGCGAAGATCTGATGCAACAGCGGGTTGGCCTGATTCTCACCCAACAGCGTGACCCGAGCGTAGCGGATCATAGCGTGAATCCCTTGCCGGGCGAGATAGTCGCGGTAGGAGAAAGCCTCGAAGACGGGCGGCGTCTCCAACACGCCCTCAACCGCCACCCGATCGCCGTAGTGACGCTCGGGGTAACGCCCCGCCTTGATCAGCGCCAGCCCCTCGACCGCGCGCTGTTCGCCGTCAGGCAGCGTCAGCTGCTCGGCGCGTACGCGCAAATTGACGAAGGTCTCGCGCACGTCAGGCTCATCCACCACCACGCCCTCAAGCGTCACCCAGCCTTGATCGTTATAAGTTGAGAGGGAGTTTGCGTCGAAGTGAGGTCTGGCGAGCAAAAAGCGCCCCGCTCCAGCGAGCAACGTCAGAGCACACCACGCCCCCAGACGGACGCGTCGGTCATCGCGCCATAGCAACGCCCCCAAGAGCGCCACCAGGCCCAGCAAGAGCACGACCTGCCACGGCGGCTGCACAGCCTTCGCCAACACAATGCCGACGTGCCATGCTACGGCCAGGTATACGAGAATCATCAGATTGCTCCTACGTACAACGCTACGTACCCGCAGAGGGTCACGTCAAGAAGTCGTCAAGTATCGAGGCCTGCGGCTCTTTACATCGAAGAACTGATCACTTCTGGTGATTCACTGGCGTATCGCCGATGGTGATAGCCAGATTCATCAGAGTGTGGCTCATATAGGGTTTGGAATTAGGTGAAATTCTGCGGCATCACGCTAGACCACTCTTGTGTACCCTGCATATACGGATGAGCCACTGCAATTTCGGTATGTGGGGGTAGCAATTTCTTCGCGGTCAGGCGAATTGACCGTTTCACCCAGTTTCCCACATGAGCCATATGGTAGCCTGCGAACAAACACTGGTGCGTCGTGCTGGTACGCCAAGCCGGGTCTGGTCCGCCACTCGCTTCAGACGGCGTTTAGAACTTAGTGGCGCTACTCCAGCCGATCCAGACCTTCTTTGAGCACCCGCAGCGGCAGCAGAGCACACTTTCTCCGCGAGGCGCCCAGGTCCACCTTTATCATCTCCAGCACATCCTCCTCTTCCAGGGCCTGGAGCTCCTCCACCGTCTTGCCCTGGATCAGCTCGGTGAACATCGAGGCCGCGGCCATACTGATGATGCAACCCTGGCCCTGGAAGCGCACCTCGCTCACGCGTCCGTCCTCCAACCGGAGGTCAAGCCGCACCACGTCGCCGCAGACGATGTTATCGCGCTCACAAGAGATGTCCGGATTATCCAGCCTCCCCTTGTTGCGCGGATTGCCGTAGTGATCAAGAATGTGTTCGCGGTATAGGTCTTCCATCTATCCTCTTCCTTGGCTACTACTCGAAATACTGCTGTGCTTTCTGGATTCCCGCCACCAGCCGGTCGACCTCCTCACGCGAGTTATAGAGATAGAAGCTGGCCCGCGCTGTGGGCCCGAGCTGGAAGCAGGCGTGGAGCGGCTGAGCGCAATGGAAGCCGGCCCGAATAGCGACGCCCTCCATATCAAGTACCTGCGCCAGGTCGTGAGGGTGAACCTCATCGACGGTGAAGGCCACCACGCCGCTGCGCTTATCGGCCGGCGGCCCGACGATGTGGATGCCCGATGCCTCCTCCAGGCGCTCCAGGGCGTAAGCCACCAGCTCCTGCTCGTGGGCCCAGACGTTCTCCAGTCCCACCGCCGATAAATAGTCCACCGCAGCTGCCAAACCAACCGCCTCGGCGATAGCCGGCGTACCCGCCTCGAACTTGCCGGGGATGTCGTTCCAGCTGGCCTCCGTGCGCTCCACCCGCTGGATCATCCCGCCGCCGACCAGGAACGGCGGCATCGCCTCCAGCAGCTCCGGACGCCCGTAGAGCACGCCGATGCCCGTTGGACCGCACATTTTGTGGCCGGAGAAGGCCAGAAAGTCACAATCCAACGCCTGCACGTCCACCGGCATGTGGGGCACGCTCTGCGCGGCGTCGACCAGCACCCGCGCGCCGGCCGCGTGGGCCCGCGCGATGATCTCTCGCGCCGGATTGACGGTCCCAAGCACATTGGAGAGGTGCGTGAAGGCGACGAGCCTGACCGGGCCTTCCAGTAGCGCGTCGAACGCGTCCAGATCCAGCAGCCCCTCCGCGGTCACGGGGACGTAGGCCAGCTCGGCGCCGGTCTCCCGCGCCAGGCGCTGCCAGGGCAGCAAGTTGCTGTGGTGCTCCATCTCGGTAATCAGGATGCGGTCGTCGGCCCCGACCTGCTCCCGGCCCCACGTCTGGGCCACCAGGTTAATGCCCTCCGTCGCGTTGCGGACGAAGACAACGCCACGAGAGTCTGGGGCGTCGATGAAGGCCGCTACCATCTCCCGGGTTTGCTCGTAGGCGTCGGTCGCCTCCTCGCTCAGAGTATGGACGCCGCGGTGGATGTTGGCGTAGCGCTGGCTGTAGAAGGTGCTCAGCGCCTCGATGACGGCCCGCGGCTTCTGCGTCGAGGCGGCATTGTCCAGATAGGCCAGCGGCTGACCGTGCACCTCTCGCTCCAGGATGGGGAAGTCAGTCCGTACAGCAAGAGGATCAATAGTCGTCGTGGAAGTCATAGCTACCTCCGTGAATAGGCGAAGTTAGTTGTTGTGCATCAACTGTTATCGTGTGAGTATAGCACAATCGCTATCGCCTGCAACCTTCCTTCGTCAATCAGATATTTATGACGTTTATCTTGTTATTGACACGTGCTCGACAGCGTGTTATAATCGCCAAGTACACTTGCAGCATCTATGACACCCCACGCTGGACAGTGGATAGGCCGCGTGGTAGAATAACCTGTCCTATGGCTGATTCGACCAACCATTCTGCTCGCTACATTCACATCACGGGCGTCGTACAAGGGGTGGGATTCCGCCCCTTCGTCTATAATTTGGCCGCCGAGCTGGGGCTCAGCGGCTGGGTGCTCAACAGCTCTTCCGGTGTGGAGATCGAGGCCATCGGGCAGCCGGACGTGCTGGCGACGTTCGCCGAGCAGTTGCGCTCGGAGGCGCCGCCGCTGGCCCGCATTGAGGACGTCACCGTGGAGGCCATCGACGCCGCCGACGTGGAGCTGCCGACGCCCGGCGCCTTCGCCATCCGCCACTCAGAAGCCAAGCCCGGCGAGTTCCAGCCCATCTCGCCGGACATCGCCACCTGCGATGACTGCCTGCGCGAGCTGTTCGACCCCGACGATCGGCGCTACCGGTATCCGTTCATCAATTGCACCAACTGCGGTCCGCGCTTCACCATCATCCAGGACATCCCCTACGACCGCCCCCAGACGACGATGGCCCCGTTCAAGATGTGTCCCGCTTGCCAGGCCGAGTACGACGATCCGACGGACCGGCGCTTCCACGCCCAGCCCAACGCCTGCCCCGTCTGCGGTCCCCGGGTCTGGTTGGAGGTTCCAGGCTCCAGGTTCCAGGCCTCCCCTGAAACCTCGGACGCCGACCCTGGAAGGACGTCTCAGCCGCACATAAAGGCGACGAGGGTGCTGCTGCGCCAGGGCGCTATCGTCGCGATCAAGGGGCTGGGCGGCTTCCACCTGGCCTGCGACGCCACCGACGCCCAGGCAGTCGAGCGGCTGCGAGAGCGCAAGGGCCGCGTCGACAAGCCGTTCGCGCTGATGGCGCCGGATCTGGCGACCGCGGAGCAGTTCTGCCACGTCGATCAAGCCGAGCGCGAGCTGCTCACCTCGCGCGAGCGGCCCATCGTCCTCCTGCGCGAGCGCTCCCCAAGCATCATCGCCCCATCGGTCGCGCCCGGCAACCGCTACCTGGGCGTGATGCTGCCGTACACGCCGCTCCATCACCTGTTGCTGGAGCCCGCCGACGATTTTCCGCCCGCGCTGGTGATGACCTCGGGCAACTACACCGAGGAGCCGATCGCGATGAGCAACAAGGAGGCCCGAGAGCGCCTGGCCCCGCTGGCGGACTCCTTCCTGCTCCACGACCGCGAGATCCACGCCCGTTGCGACGACAGCGTGACTCGGGTCTTCCGAGGGGCGGAGTTGCCGGTGCGTCGCTCGCGGGGCTACGCGCCCTATCCGGTCCATCTGCCCTTCCCGGTGAAGCAGACCCTGGCCGTCGGCGGCGAGCTGAAGAATACCTTCTGCCTCACACGAGAGCGGTACGCCTTCCTCAGCCAGCACATCGGCGATATGGAGAACTACGAGACGCTCCGCTTCTTCGCGCAGATGGTGGAGCAGCTGGCGCGAACGTTCCGCATCGAGCCGGAGATTGTAGCCTGCGATATGCACCCCGGGTATTTATCGAGCCGCTACGCGCAGGACTTGGTTTCAGGGGCTGGCGGATCGAAGGATCAATCTTCGGTGCTCAACCTGCAACCTGAAACCTCTGACTTGGAGCTGATTGAAGTTCAGCACCACCACGCCCAGGTGGCCTCCTGTATGGCGGAGCACGACCTGACCGGCGAGCGGCCCGTGATCGGCGTGGCGTTCGACGGTACCGGCTACGGAACCGACGGCGCCATCTGGGGCGGTGAGTTCCTGGTGATGGATTACGCTTCCTTCCGGCGGGCGGCGCACCTCCAATACGTACCGCTGCCGGGCGGCGACGCTGCCATCCGTCGGCCCTACCGCGTCGCGCTGGCCTACCTGTGGACCGCGGGCGTGCCCTGGGAAGACGATCTCCCGCCGGTGGCGGCTGCCCCCGTGAGCGAGCGGAAGGTCCTGGCCCAACAGCTGGAGAAGCGCGTGAACACCGTGCCTACCTCCAGCAGCGGGCGGCTCTTCGACGCCGTCTCCGCGCTGGCGGGCGTGCGTCAGCAGATCAACTACGAGGCGCAGGCCGCCATTGAGCTGGAGGATTTGGTGCGGGGCGACGCGACCGATGCCTACACGTTCGAGTACGTCTCTCGCGCATCGGGCGACGCGCCGCACGCTTCACCCATCACACAGATCGATCCGGCCCCGGTCATCCGGGCTGTCGTCGCCGACGTGCGGGCCGGCGTCGCGCCCGACGTCATCGCCGCCCGGTTCCACACCGGGATGGCGCGGATGATCCGCGACATCTGCCGAGAGATTCGGGAGGAGACGGGGCTGAACGAGGTGGCGCTTTCCGGCGGCGTCTTCCAGAACGTGACGCTTTTGGGACAGGTGGTGTCACTGCTAGAGGAGGCGGGGTTCACCGTCTACACACATCGTCTGGTGCCGCCAAACGACGGCGGGCTGGCGCTAGGACAGGCGATCATCGCAAGCGTCCAGACCGAGGCAGCCTAAAGGAACGGTTATCCGGCTTGGCCGGGTTGGGAAAAGCACAGTGATAAGCGAACAGCTGAAAGATCTGGCGGCGGAATACATCCTGGCGCAGGAATCCTCGGACGAGGCTGTAGCGCAGGCGCACGAGCGGTTTGTGACCCAGCTCGAGGCCGAGGAGATCGGCTACTTCGACCCCAACGACATCGCCCACATCGCGGAGGGCATCGTCGAAGACTCATTCGACCTCCTCCACCATACCTGTGGGCAAGCCGTTGTATTGGACGGCGATCAGTTCCGCATCCACGGCGGCGATCTAGCAGGCCATCTGATTGAGCGTTGTCCGCGCTGTGACAAACCGCTGGATGCCTACGACCTTTACACCAATCCGGGCGGCAAGCTGCGCAATTTGTTGCGCGAGGCTGGATATTACCCCACCCGCGACAGCCTGGCGCTTATTGCAAAAGAAGATCAACGCTCATCGGCCATAGAGGAGATGTACGCTATGTCGAGGCAGCTCAGTGATGGCGATCTACTGGCAGCCTACGGCGTTATCGCCGCTCTATTGGAAGAAAGCAAGCGCTAATTTAAGTTTTTTCATTCGAGGAGACGATTGTCAGACTAGCTTAGGAGATTGTAATGGGGCTTTTCAAGCGAGAAACGCCAGACGAATCTGAAACCAAAGATACACCTGACTCAATTGCCCACGCCGAGCCAGTCGAGAGCGAGCCTGAGCCCACTCCTGCCCAAGCGCCAGAAGAGGAAGAAGACAACCCTCTTTTTATGGGACTGGAGCCGGAGCCGCCCGGTACGCCGCGACAGCGAGGCGCCATCTCGGACCAACGCGCCGCGATATTGAAGATTCAGCTGCAGATCGCTGACCACCTGCGGAAGCAGATAGCGCCAGAGATCGACCTGGAGCTGCCTTTGGAACGCACGCCGGAGCGCGAGCAGCAGGTGACCCAGGCCCTCAATCAGTTCATCGAAAGCGGCAAGCTCAAAGTCCCGCCCTCTCTAAGCAAGGAGCGTTTCTACCGGAACGTGATGAACGAGATCTTCGGCTACGGGCCGATCCAGCCGCTCATCAACCGCCAGGACATCACAGAGATTATGGTCAACAGTCCCTACGTCGTCTTTGTGGAAAAAGACGGCCAGCTAGCCGAAACGGGCTACAAATTCCTTGACGACGATCATGTGGTGCGCATCATCAAACGGATCGTGCTGCCGCTGGGGCGCTCGGTACTTTACGATCACCCGCTGATCGACGCTCGCCTACCCGACGGCTCGCGCGTCAACGCCGTCATCCCTCCCTGCTGCCTCGACGGGCCCAACATCACCATCCGCAAATTCTCCGAGGACAAGCTCCAGATGGAGGATTTGATCCGCTTCGGCTCGTTGACTGAGGACATCGCCAAATTTCTGGAGGCGGCGGTCGTCTCGCGCCAGAACATCATCGTCTCCGGCGGCACTGGATCGGGCAAGACCACGCTGATCAACATTCTTTCGAGCTACATCCCCTCGCACGAGCGCACGGTCACCATTGAGGACGCAGCCGAGCTCCAGCTCCAGCAGCGTAACGTCGTGCGCCTGGAGACAAAGAAGCCCAACCCGCAAAGCCCCACCGAGGTCACCATCCGCGATTGCGTGGTCAACGCGCTGCGGATGCGCCCGGAGCGGATCGTGGTCGGCGAGTGCCGGTCCAGCGAGGCGCTGGATATGCTCCAGGCAATGAACACCGGGCACGACGGCAGTATGACAACCATTCACGCCAACTCGCCGCGCGACTGCATCTCACGCCTGGTGACGATGGTCCTGATGGCCGGTGTGGAGCTGCCGGTGGAGACAATTCGCTCGCAGATCGCTTCCGCCATCGACCTGATCGTACAGGCAATGCGATTGCGAGATGGCAGCCGTAAGGTAATCCAGGTCACCGAGGTGCTGGGGATGGAGGGCACCAACGTCGTGATGCAAGACATCTTCCAGTTCTATGATGAGGGCGACAACGCTGATGGAAAGGTGCTGGGCTACCACAGCGCGACCGGCATGCGCCCATCCTGTGACGAGGCCCTGAAACAGTACGGCTTCAAACTGCCAGCCTCGATGTTTATGAAGAAAACTGAGTGAAATGGTTCAAATGACCACTGATATTTTCAAGCCGTTCCGCGACCCCGAGGCGGCTCGAGCTGTCGCCGAGGCGATTCATAACCGCTCCACCCGGCCTGTGCAGCTGATGGAATTCTGCGGCGGGCACACGCACGCCATCCTTCGCTTCGGGATTCCAGACCTGCTGCCAGAGACGGTCGATCTGCGGTCCGGACCCGGCTGCCCGGTCTGCGTCACGTCTTCCACCGATCTCGACCGCGCGATTGCGTTGGCGCAGGTTCCGGAAGTGATCTTGACTACCTTCGGCGATATGATCCGCGTGCCCGGCAGTCGCGCCTCCCTGGCCCAGGCCAAGGCCGAAGGCGCCGACGTGCGCGTGGTCTACTCGCCGCTGGATGCGCTGAAAGTCGCGCGGCAGAACCCAAAGCGACCGGTGACCTTTCTCGGCGTCGGGTTCGAGACGACCGCGCCGATGATCGCCTCGGCCCTCGCGACCGCCAAACGCGAGAGCGTGGAGAACTTCCACGTCTTCAGCACCCACAAGCTGACGCCTCCCGCCACGCTGGCCATCCTCACCGCCGGCGAGGTGGCGCTGGATGGCGTCATCGGCCCCGGTCACGTGACCACCATCATCGGCTCCGAGGCCTGGCGTTTCCTGCCCGACGACCACGGGATACCGTGCGCCATCGCCGGCTTCGAGCCACTCGATCTCTTGCGCGCAATCCTGGCGCTGGTGACGATGGTCGAAGAGGAAGCGCCGGACGTGGACAACACCTACGCCCGCAGCGTCCGACCGACCGGCAATCCCAGTGCCCAGCAGGCAATCGAGCAGGTCTTCGCGGTCGCCGACGCCGAATGGCGCGGCCTCGGCGCCGTCCCCGCCAGCGGGTTGGAGTTGCGCGAACCCTACGCCCACTTCGACGCCGCCGAAACCTTCTTGGTCGACGTCCCGCCCTCGTGTGAGCTGCCGGGCTGTCGCTGCGGCGACGTCTTGCGGGGCGTACTGCTCCCCACCGAGTGCCCGCTGTTCGCAGAAAGCTGCACGCCGCAGAGCCCCATCGGACCCTGCATGGTCAGCTCCGAGGGCGCATGCGCCGCTTACTATCGCTACCAGTCGCGCGAGGAGTAGACCAGTTATGGAGAAGACAATCCGTATGGCCCACGGAGCCGGCGGCAAAATGATGAACGACTTGATCCGCCAGACTTTTGCGGCCCCGCTGGACAATCCCCATCTGCGCCAAATGGCCGATTCGACCGTGGTCCAAGTGACCGCAGAAGGACTGGCAGACGCGCCGAATGGCAACCTGCAACTCGCGACGTCGACGGATTCCTTTACCGTGCGCCCGCTGATCTTCCCGGGCGGCGACATCGGTTCGCTGGCTGTGCATGGCACCGTCAACGACGTGGCGATGAGCGGCGCGCGTCCCCTCTGGCTTACGGCCGGCTTCATCCTGGAAGAAGGACTGGCGATGGACGTGCTGGAGCAGGTGGTCCATTCGATGGCGGAGGCGGCCCGCGAGGCCGGCGTCCAGGTCGTCGCCGGCGATACCAAGGTAGTCGAGCAGGGCTACGGCGACGGCATCTACATCAACACCACTGGCGTGGGCATCGTGCCGGAAGGAGTGATGATTGGCCCTGATCAAGCGCGGCCCGGCGACGTGATTCTGATCAACGGCACCATCGGCGATCACGGCATCGCCGTGCTCAGCAAGCGCGAGGGGCTGGAATTCGAGACCGATCTCGTGTCCGATAGCACCCCGCTGAACGGCCTGGTCGAGGTACTCCTGGAGGCCGCGCCGCACACGCACTGCCTGCGCGATGCGACCCGCGGCGGCGTAGCGGCGGCCCTGAACGAGCTGGCGGGCACGTCAAACGTGGGGATGGAGCTCGAGGAGGCGGCGGTGCCGATCCGCCCCGCCGTGGCGGCGGCCTGCGAGATGCTGGGCTTCGACCCGCTGACCGTGGCAAACGAAGGCAAGATGCTGGCCTTCGTCCCGGCCGAGGAGGTCGAGGCGGCGCTGACGGCGTTGCAATCGCACCCGCTGGGCGAACGGGCGGCGCGTATCGGCGTCGTCACCAAGGAGCACCCCAAAATGGTGCTGGGCCGCACTGGCATCGGCGGTCACCGCGTGATCGATATGCCGCTCGGCGAGCTGCTGCCGCGCATCTGCTGAGTACGGCAGCCGGTAGCGGGTAGCCATTGGCAGCCGCTTTGAGATCAACGCGAAGTCGAGCCCTGAGATTGGCTTTACTGACGGCGGGTTTGTGGTAGAATTGCCCCGACGTTCGGGAGTACGACCGATATGAAAGACATAAACGGTATGAACGACCTGATTGTCCATCGTTGCTGCATCTGTCTGGAGCGAGGGCGTTGATCGCCTAGGCTCTGGACCGTTCACCGTTTCCTCCCAGGCCAACCGAGTCGGGCGACAGCGTCCTCGCTGCATCGGGTGATGCGAGACGCTTCGCCGCCGGCGAAGGTTGGCTTTTGTGTATCTGGCCTGGGATTTTGGGAGGAAACGATGGTATCGACATACCATGCCGCACAGCAGACGAATCTCGACTTCATCAAGCGCGAAGTTCCCGCTTTCGCTCCCGCCCTTCCCGTTGCCCGTGATTTCCGAACCGCTTCCTCAGTCGTATCGCTGATCGGTCGCACGCCGCTGGTTCGGCTATCGCGCCTCGCCGAAGCGCTGGCCCCCAATGTGGCGATCCACGCCAAGCTCGAGGGCCTCAATCCGGGCGGATCGGTCAAGGATCGCGCGGCACTCTCCATCGTGCGCGAGGCGCTGCGCACCGGCGACCTGACGCCCGGCAAGACGCTGCTCGACGCCACCTCCGGCAACACGGGCATCGCCTATGCGATGCTGGGGGCGGCGCTCTCGTTCCCGGTTCGCCTGGCGCTCTCGGAAGACGTCAGACGCGAACGGGTCCAGATCCTACGGGCCTACGGCGCCGAGTTGACCCTGACCGATCCAGCCGCCGGGACCGACGGGGCGCGTCAGTTCGTCCGCGAGCTAGCGGCTGCCCAGCCGGAGCGTTACACCTACGCCGACCAGTACAACAACCCGGCCAACCCGCTGGCGCATTACACCACCACCGGCCCCGAGCTCTGGCGTCAGACGGGCGGGGGCGTGACGCACTTCGTGGCCGGGCTGGGCACCGGCGGCACGATGATGGGCGTCGGGCGGTATCTGAAGCAGCGAAACCCGCAGGTGCGCCTGATCGGCGTGCAGCCGGAAAGCGCCAAGCACGGCATCGAAGGCGTAAAGCATCTGGCGACGGCCGATGTGCCAGGGATCTACGAACCGAATCTGGTCGACCGCATCGTCGCGGTGAGCACCGGCGACGCGAGGGCAATGGCCCTCCGGCTGGCCCGCGCCGAGGGCGTCTTCGTGGGCGTCTCGGCCGGGGCGGCGGTGACCGCTGCGCTGCGGGTGGCACGCACGCTGGAATGCGGGAACGTGGTTGCGCTGCTGCCTGACGGCGGGTTCAAGTACGTCAGCGCGCCGTTCTGGGCGGAGTAGCGCCCCATATCGTCAACTTAAGGCTCGTAGCGGGTTTGTAACTTGCGTGTTTGGTGTCCATACAGACTTCAGCACCACTTTATAGTCAGGCAGTGGAGTTACAAACCCCACCGGAGCAAGAATTTCTGCACATCACAGCTTAAGTTGACCTTGACTCCTCTACTTTTCAAATTTTTGAGGAGCAGAGACTTCGGAAGTCTTAAAATGTGGTTTGCGAACCCAATTTGGAACAAAGCGCGGTTTTTTACATCCAAAATCCTCGACGGTAGACTTCCAAAGTCTGGAGTCGCTAAACTGCAGGAGGTAAGGTTGATGCGTATGGAGTAGCCTCGCAAGCGCACATCTCCAAACAGATTCTGAACCCCAGTTGACAAAGTGAGAACCCTATCGTAAAATAGACGTAAGACATCTTACCACTACTCCACTTTTAAGAATAATGCAACCACTCAAAACCGATAAGCGTCCACTCCACGTCCAGGTCCGGCAACATCTGCTGGACCTCATTGAGGATGGCACCTACCAGCCGGGAGAGCAGCTGCCCTCCGAGGCCAATCTCGCCGAGCAGCTGGGCGTCTCGCGCCCCACGCTGCGCGAGGCGCTGTTCAACCTGGAGCAGGAAGGGGCCATCGTGCGTCGACACGGCGTCGGCACCTTCGTCGCCCCCGACCACGGCGATCGGCTGAAGAGCGGGCTGGAGCGGTTGGAAAGCGTGCTGGCGTTGGCGTCCCGGCAAGGGATGACAACGGAGGTGCGCGGCCTGCGGGTGGACCGTATGGCAGCTGACGAGGAGCTGTCCGAACAGCTGGATCTAGAACCGGGCACAGCGCTGATGTGCGTCCGTCGCACCATCGCCGTCGAGCGCGGGCCGGCGGCTTATATGGTTGACTATGTCCCGGCCGAGGTGCTTTCCCCTGACGAGATGGATGATGACTTCAACGGATCCGTGCTCGATCTGTTGACCCGGCAGAGCGGCGTCTCCATTCGAGAGGCGCTGTCCGAGATCACGGCGGTCGACGCCGACGACGTGCTGGCGGAGCGACTGGAGATCGAGCCGGGCCGAGCGCTGCTGCTGCTGACGGAGACGCTGTTCACGAACGAGCAGGTGCCGATTGAGTTATCTCGCAACTATTTCTTACCCGATCTCTTTCGCTTCCACGTTTTACGTCGTTAGTCACAGCCCTCTCGCGGCAGAAGCCGGGAAGGGTCAGTTAATCAATTTCAAGGAGGTAGACACATATGAAGACGGATAGTTTCCGCGGACGTGACTTCATCACCTTGCTCGATTGGAGCAAGGAAGAAGTCGAGACCATCCTGGATGTCGCTTTGGACCTGAAGCGGCGCTCGGCCATTGGCGAGCTGCACGATCACATCCTGCGTGCCAAGTCGCTGTTTATGATATTCTACAATTCGTCCCTGCGCACGCGCAACTCTTTCGAGGCGGGGATGACCCAGCTGGGGGGTCATGCGCACTACCTGGAGCCGGGCAAGATCTACACGCCGGCGCTGCCCGGCAAAGAGGTGGCTTACTCCACCGAGCGCGTCTCCGACGTGGCCCGCGTGCTCTCCCGGATGGGCGACGCGATCGCCATTCGCTGCTACGGCGATCCGGTGGACTGGGAGTACGGCGCTGCTAACGAGCTGATCGACAACTTCGGCTATTGGGCCGACGCCCCGGTGTTGAATATGGAGGACGACAAATATCATCCCTTCCAGGCCCTGGCCGACGTGTTGACCGTCCAGGAGAAATTCGGCGGCTTCGAGGGCGTCAAGTTTGTGATGTCGTGGGCCTACTCGCCCAGCGTTCACAAGCCGCGCGCGGTGCCTCAGAGCGCGATCATCGCGGCCAGCATGATGGGCTGCGACACCGTCCTGGCCCGCCCGGAGGAGATGGCGCTCGATCCCGAGGTCATCAAGGCCTGCGAGGGCTATGCCGAGATGAACGGCGCCTCCTTCGAGGTGACTGACGACTTCGAGAGCGCCGCCGAGGATGCGCACGTGCTCTATCCCAAGGCCTGGGCGCCGATGCAGATGTTCAAGCCGCCGGTCGGCGAGGACGATCCCGATCTGGCGCAAGAGATCTTCGATAGCTACCAGGATTGGAAGGCCACCCCAGACTATATGTCTCTGGCCGATCCCAACGCCATATATATGCACTGTCTGCCGGCCGACCGGAGCTGGGAGGTGGAGGACGAGGTGATCGACGGGCCGCAGTCGGTGGTCTTCGACGAGGCGGAGAATCGTCTGCACGCGCAGAAGGCCGTGATGTCGCTCGTGATGCGATAGGCCATATACCCGGTCCCGATGACCATCAGGTTGGTTGTCGGGGCCAGGGATTTGTCGTTGGGGAGGTTACAGATGGATCTTTACGGACGTGACTTTATTTGCACCCAGGATTGGAGCGTCGATGAGCTGATGGCGGCGCTGGAGCTGGCGTCGAAGATGAAGCGCGAGCGCTTCTCCGACCGCTGGACACGCATCCTGGAGCACAAGACGTTCATTATGTTCTTCTACAACCCGTCGGTGCGCACGCGCATCTCGTTCGAAGCCGCGGCGACCGAGCTGGGCGGCCACGCGCAGTTTATGACGCCCTCGGCTGGGCGCTTCAAGACCGACAAAAAGGCCGGCGAGACCGTCGAGGACGCCGCCACGGTGATGGCGCGCTACGCAGCCGGGCTCGGCATCCGCATCCTGGAGGACAAGGTGCCCTACTACGGCGCCGGCGACGAGATGCTGGTGGAGTACGCCAAGTGGGCTGATGTGCCGATCCTGAACATGGCCGATGACCGCTTCCATCCCTGCCAGGCCCTGGCCGACGTGATGGGCTGGGCCGAATGGTACGGCGGCGGTCCGGCTCGTCCCGACTTCGAGGCCCTGCGCGGCAAGAAGTTTCTGCTCAAGTGGGGCTCCGGGGCGCTGGCCCGCTCCTGGTGCTCGGTGCAGGCGGCGCTACTGATCGCCTCGCGCTTCGGGATGGACGTGACGATGGCCTATCCCGAGGGCTACGATCTGGATCCGGAGGTCATCGACTGGACGAAGCAGAATTGCGCCGAGAACGGGCGCGACTTCGACGTGGTCCACGACCCCGACAGCGGCTACGAGGACGCGCACGTCGTCTATTGCCGCAACTGGGTCAGCCCTGATGCCTACCAGGACGGCGAGCTCCAGAAGCAGGCCGAGATCGAGAAGGCGATGGCCTATCAGGGCTGGACGACGACGGCAGAGCGGATGGCACGCACCGACAACGCCATCTTCACCCATCCGATGCCGGTGGACCGGGGCAACGAGGTGACCGACGAGGTCGCTTCCGGCCCACGCTCGGCCATCTACGACATCGCCGAGAACCGTCTGCACGTGCAGAAAGCGGTGATGGCGCTGACGATCGGAAACTGGTAAGGGAGATTACTTATGACAGAGAAGAAAGTCGCTGTCGTAGCGATCGGCGGTAATTCGTTGATCAAGGATAAGCAGCATCAGACGGTGCAAGATCAGTACGAGGCAGCGAAGGAGACCTGTCGACACATCGCCGATATGATCGAGCGGGGCTGGGACGTGGCGATTGGTCACGGCAACGGCCCGCAGGTCGGCTTCATCCTGCGTCGCTCGGAGATCGCGGCCAAGGTGGCTGGGATGCACGAGGTGCCGCTGGATGCTTGTGGCGCCGATACTCAGGGAGCCATCGGGTACGCGCTGCAACAGAACCTCCATAACGAGTTCCATCGTCGCGGGATGGAGAAAGCGGCTGCCACGGTGATCACCCAGGTGCGCGTGGACGCGGGCGATCCGGCCTTCGATCAGCCGAGCAAGCCCATCGGCGGGTTTATGGACGAGGGCGAGGCCCAGCAGCGGGCCGAGGAGGAGGGCTGGTCGGTGGTGGAGGACGCCGGGCGCGGCTGGCGCCGGGTGGTGCCCTCGCCGTATCCGGAGGAAATCGTCGAGCTGGACGCCGTGCGCCGTCTGATCGATGCCGGGATCGTCACCATCACCGTCGGCGGGGGCGGCATTCCCGTCGTGCGGAACGAGGACGGCGACCTGGAGGGCGTGGCGGCCGTGATCGACAAGGACTACGCCTCGGCGCTGCTGGCGCACTCCATCGACGCCGATCTGTTCCTGATCTCCACCGCGGTCGAACACGTCTATCTCAACTTCGGCACGCCGGAGCAGGAGCCGATCGACGAGATGACCGTGGCCGAGGCGAAGCGGTACGTCGAGGAGGGCCACTTCGCTGCGGGCAGTATGCGGCCCAAGATCAAGGCCATCATCTGGTTCCTGGAAAAGGGCGGTCGGGAAGCCCTTATCACGACGCCGGAGAACATCGCCCGGGCGTTGAAGGGCGAGACCGGCACGCGGATCGTTCCGTAAGCTGGGGAGGCGACTATGGACCAAATTCTTGGGCTGAAGTGCACCATCTGTGGCGCTGAATACGAGCCTAGCGAGGTCGACTACGTCTGTCCCCGGCACGGAGACGATGGCATCCTCGATGTGATCTACAATTACGAGCGTATCGCGGAGCGGATCGATCCTGGAGCGCTGGTGGACGATCCCACGCACTCGATGTGGCGCTACTTGCCGCTGCTGCCGGTGGCGCCAGACGTTGCGCGTCCGTTGGTGGAGGGCACGGTGCTTTCCAGCGTCGGGTGGACGCCGTTCTACCCGGCGCCACGCCTGGCCGCTGCGCTGGATCTGGAGCACGTCTGGGTCAAGGACGACAGCCGGCAGCCGACGGCCTCGCTCAAGGATCGCGCTTCGGCGGTGGCCCTAGTCAAGACGCGCGAAGCCGGCTACGATGTCGTCACCACCGCCAGCACGGGCAACGCCGCAGCTGCGCTTTCTGGGCTCTGCGCGGCGGTCGATCAGCCGAACGTCATCTTCGTGCCGCGCACGGCACCGGAGGCCAAGATCGCGCAGCTGCTGGCCTATGGCTCCACGGTGCTGCTGGTCGATGGGAGCTACGACCAGGCGTTTGAGCTCTGCCTGGAGGTAGCGCGAGCCTTCGACTGGTACAACCGCAACACGGCCTACAACCCCTATATGTCCGAAGGCAAAAAGACGGTCATCTATGAGATCTGCGAGCAGCTGACCCGGGCGCTGGGGGGCGATGCGGCGTCATCCCCGGCCTGGCAGGCCCCGGATGTGATCTTCGTCCCTGTGGGCGACGGTTGCATCATCGGCGGCGTCCACAAGGGATTGAAGGATCTGCTGGCGCTGGGTTGGATCGACCGGATGCCGCGCATCATCGGCGTGCAGGCCGCGGGGTCAGCGCCGCTGGTGGATGCCTGGGAGCGCGACCTTGCTCCGCTGGAGATGGAACCGGTGGAGGCTCATTCCGTCGCCGATAGCATCGTGGCCGGCTTGCCCCGCGATCGTATCAAGGCCCTGCGGGCGGCTCGAGAGACCGATGGCGCCTACCTCCGCGTGACCGATGAGCAGATCCTGGACGCCATCCCGGCGCTGGCTCAGGGGATGGGCGTCTTCGCCGAACCGGCCGCAGCCGCCGCTTACGCCGGGTTGGTCAAGGCGGTCGACCGCGGACTGGTAAGTCGCGACGAGCGTGTGGTGGTGCTCGCGACCGGATCGGGGCTGAAGGACATCGCCAGCGTGATGGAGGCGGTGGCGGAGGAGCCAGCCGTAGTCGAGCCGACGTTGGCAGCCGCCGAGCGCGTGTTGAGCGAGCGTGCACGATAGTTTGCAATGGTGTTGTAACGAAGACGCAACGCTAAAATCGCCAGTTCTGAGGTATAATGCTGCTCCATATCGCTCACCAGGCAGGCCATCTCACCGTGTGTGAACACGGAACGGAGGCGTTCCCGTCAGATCACAGAATTACGGAGGTTACTCTTGACTGCCGTTACATTCCTCGGAACTGGTAGTGCCTTTTCGGCCAAACGGAGAGGCAACTTGGTGCTCTTAGTCGAAGGATCTGGGACACGCATGCTGGTTGAGGCGGGTCCGATGGTAATGGCGCAGCTGGCGCGGAACGATCTTCGCGCCGCTGATATCGATCACGTTTTCGTGACGCATTCGCATGGTGATCACGTATTGGGTTTCCCAATGCTAACTCTGAATCGGCTGCGTGCTCCGGAGGCGCTTCAAGTCTATGCCGGGCACAGCACCATTGCCACGCTGCAGATGCTGGGTACGTTGACGTTTTCTAGCCTCAAGGTACACCACCTCAACTTGCGCTGGCACGGCCTTTCGGAGAGCGCCGACGATGAGGTGGTGCTCTCTTCTGGCGTTACGATGCGGACTAGTGTCCTCGATCATCCACCAAGCGTGCCCACGCTTGGCGCGCGCTGGGACTTCGACGATGGGACCTCGCTTGCGTTCGTGACGGACACGCGCCCGTGTGAGGCCGCCGTCGATCTGGCTCGGGGCTGCGAGCTGCTGATCCACGAAGCCTCGTTCAGCGCTGTGCTCCAGCCTGATGAGGATCCGGCCGCGCATTGTCACAGCACGGCCGAGCAAGCGGGCGAGATTGCACGCCGAGCAGGTTGCTCGCGTCTGGCGCTGGTGCATATGGGACCGGAGATCGGTGAGCAGCCCGATGTACTTATCGATGAGGCACGCGCCGGGACAAACCTGGCAGTGAGCGTGCCTGAAGATGGTGAACAAATGAGCTTATGAGCTGCGGATCGTAGGTTACAGGTTGACCGATTTCGGGTTGTGGGCATGATGAACCGGAACGTGAACCTGCAACCTGCAACCCCAATGGAAATAATCACGGAGGATGGATGATAGACCTATCGATTGACGAGAAGCAATTAGAAAGAACGGTGCAGCGGGCGCGAGAGCGGGAGATCGTCATCCCCACCTTTGCGCAGATGCGGGATCCCTCACTGATCCCCGATGGCGTTAAGAAGCGTCTGGCGAAGATCGGCCTGTGGGACATCGCATCGCTGAACCTCTTCCGCATCACCTGGAAGAATGAACCCACGGAGCAGGGCGGCGGGTACAACGGCGTCAACTACGTCGAGCTGCCCTCGTCGCTGACGGGCGTGCCGGCGCGTATCATCGCGCTGGTGGGCAAGTGGTTCCCCACCGGATCGCACAAGGTCGGCGCCACGTTCGGCTGCCTGGTGCCAAGGCTGGTCACCGGCCAGTTCGATCCCACCTATCAGAAGGCGGTCTGGCCCTCGACCGGCAACTACTGCCGCGGTGGTGCCTACGACGCCTCGCTGCTGGCCTGCGAATCGATCGCCATCCTGCCGGAGGAGATGAGCCAGGAGCGCTTCGACTGGCTTTCTAAGGTGGCGGGCGAGGTGATCGCTACGCCGGGCTGCGAGAGCAACGTCAAAGAGATCTTCGACAAGACCTGGGAGCTGCGCGAGACGCGCGAGGACGTGGTGGTCTTCAACCAGTTCGACGAGTTCGGCAATCACCTCTGGCACTACGACGTCACCGGCCATGCCATGGAGGAGGTGCTGAAGCGGGAGCTGAGGCAGCGCGATCAGTATCGCGGCGTGGTGCTGACCACGGGCTCGGCGGGCACTATTGGCTGCGGCGATTATATGAAAGAAATCTTCCCCACCAGCAAGGTAGCGGCCAGCGAGGCGCTCCAGTGCCCCACGCTGCTGCTCAACGGCTACGGCGGCCATCGCATCGAGGGCATCGGCGACAAGCACGTGCCCTGGATTCACAACGTCAAGAACACGGATATGGTGATGGCCATCGACGACGAAGCCTGTATGAGCTTGACGAGATTGTTCAACGAGCCGGCCGGCCGCGCGTATCTGGTCGATCAGAGCGTGCCGGAGGAACTGGTGAGCAACCTGGACCTGCTGGGCATCTCCAGCATCGCCAACGTGCTCTCCAGTATCAAGTTTGCCAAGTGGTACGAGCTGGGCGAGGAGGACGTGGTGCTGACCGTCTTCACCGACTCGATGGAGCTCTACCAGAGTCGCTTGCAAGAGCTCCACGAGGAGCACGGCGAGTACACGGAGACGGACGCCGCAGCCGATTATCACCAATATCTTGATGGTTGCACGCTGGATTATGTGTTCGAGCTCGATTACTGGGAGCGGAAGCGCATCCATAACCTCAAGTACTTCACCTGGATCGAGCAGCAGGGCAAGGAGCTTGAGGATCTCAACGCCCAGTGGTACGAGCGCGACTACTGGGACAGCATCCACGACCAGGTCGACGAGATCGACGAGCGAATCCGACAGTTCAATGAGATGACGGGTTTGCTGGAAGAGCTGTAGCGCAGGTGCCAGGTACTTCCCAGGTACCTGGCACTCGCTGGTTTCTTCGCTGTGACCGACCGGGCTTTCGAGGCCCGGTCGGTTGCCGTTTCGGGTATTTTAGGTATACTACGTGGCGGGCAGAAAGGGCTCGATTACGATGCGCTTTCTGAAGAAGATCTTACGGCTCTGGTGCAGGAGGGCATCGCCGAGGTTCGGAGGACGTATGTCTAGGGATATGCAGTCTGTTCTGGAGCGAGTTGTCGATGCTCTGGTAGCGAATTATCAACCGGAACGCATTGTTCTCTTTGGTTCTTACGCCTATGGGGAACCCAAGGCGACGAGTGACATTGATCTTTTGATCTTGAAAGAGACCGACAAATCGTTTTCTAAGCGATGGGCTGAGGTCAGTGAGCTGGTAGCCGATGGGCGCATCTACAAGTCGAGGGAGGACAGACTTCGGAAGTCTCTGAATACTACTTTGCTTGCCAAATTGTGCTTAAGAGAGCGGTTTTGAAGCCAGAGCACATTGTTAACGTAGACTTCCGAAGTCTTGACGCTCTTAATCCCCCAAGTTTTGCATACGCCTGTAGCCGAGATTGTGGGTACAATTCCCTTTTCGCCCATCGTCATAACACCCGATGAGTTGCAGGAACGGTGCGACAAAGGTGACCAGTTCTTCGAGGAAATACTGACCGAGGGGAAGTTGCTTTATGCCTCCTGAGGACGAGTCCTCCTGTTCCAGCCGACTGGCTCGAAATTGCAGCTAAGGATTTCCATCGGGTGCCCAGACGACTGGATGAGGATGATGTGGCCGACGCGGCGTTTCATCTTCAGCAAGCCCTGGAGAAATATCTCAAGGGCTTTTTGCTATCCAAAGGCTGGCGGCTGAAGCGGATTCACGACTTGAGAGCCCTTGTGGAAGAAGCAGCTCGGTATGAAGCAGATCTGAAGATGTTCCGTCGTTTATGTGCTGAAGTCACGGCCTACTACATTCAAGAACGCTATCCCTTTTTCGGAGAAGGCCCGACCTATCAGGAAGTGAAGGCTAACTTCGAACAAGCTAAAGAACTGGTTAGACGCTTGAAAGAATATATGAGATAAAGGAGAATGCTAGTCTATGGACTACGACGTCAAAGACCTTGATCTGGCCCCTGCCGGTCGCCGCCGCATTCACTGGGCGGAGCGGGAGATGCCAGTTTTACGCCTCATTCGCGAGCGCTTCAGAGAGGAGAAGCCGCTGGATGGCGTGCGCATGTCGGCCTGTCTCCACATCACCACGGAGACGGCGAACCTGGCTCGCACGCTCCAGGCCGGCGGCGCCGAGGTGGTGCTGACTGCCTCCAACCCGCTCTCCACGCAGGATGATGTGGCCGCGGCGCTCGTTTCTTATTACGAGATTCCCGTCTTCGCCATCAAAGGCGAGGACAACGATACCTACTACGAGCACATCCACGCGGCGCTTGACCACGAGCCGCATATCACGATGGACGACGGCGCCGACCTGGTGAGCACGCTCCACCGGGACCGCACCGAGCTGATCGATAACGTCATCGGCGGCACCGAGGAGACCACCACAGGCGTCATCCGCCTGCGCGCGATGGCGAACGACGGCGCGCTGGCCTACCCCATTGTGGCCGTCAACGACGCTATGACCAAGCACCTGTTCGATAACCGCTACGGCACCGGCCAATCGACGCTGGACGGCGTCGTCCGCGCCACCAACGTCCTCGTGGCGGGCAAGACGGTGGTCGTGGCGGGCTATGGCTGGTGCAGCCGGGGCATTTCGATGCGGGCCAAGGGGCTGGGGGGTAACGTCATCGTCACCGAGGTCGATCCGCTCAAGGCCCTGGAGGCGGTGATGGACGGTTTCCGCGTGATGCCGATGGCGGAGGCTGCGCCGCAGGGCGACATCTTCGTCACTTCCACCGGCGACATCAAAGTCATCGATGAGCATCACTTTGAGGTGATGAAGGACGGCGCTATTGTGGCTAACTCGGGTCATTTCAACGTGGAGATCAACATCCCGGCGTTGAAGGAGATGGCCGTCGAGCCAGCGCGCCGCGTGCGGCCCTTCGTGGACGAGTACACGCTCCCTGATGGGCGCCATATCTATCTGCTGGCGGAGGGCCGCCTGGTCAACCTCTCGGCCGCCGAGGGCCATCCCAGCGCGGTGATGGATATGTCCTTCGCCAATCAGTCCTTGTGTGCCGAGTATATGCTCAACCACGCCGACGAGCTGGAGCGCACGGTCTACAACGTGCCGGAGGTGATCGACGAGCAGATCGCCGAGCTCAAGCTGGAGGCGATGGGCGTCGAGATCGACGAGCTGACGCCGGAACAAGAGGAGTACCTGTCCTCGTGGGAACTGGGTACGTAGAAGTTCGCGGGAGGGGGCTCTGACGGCGATGAGTTACGAAGAGCAGATTACACTCAACGCTATCGGCTATGTGAAACGAGACGAGGCCGACGCGGGCCTGCGGGGGCCGGATCTGCGAGCTCGCTCGGCTCGCATTGTGCTCGATCCGGCGGTGACCGATGGCCTGCTGGGTCTGCAGCAGAGCGACGATATTATCGTGCTCTGCTTCTTCCACGAAGCCGGGCGCGACGTGCTGCAGGTTCATCCGATGGGCGATATGGAAAACCCGCTGCGGGGCGTCTTCGCCACGCGGAGCCCGGCGCGGCCCAATCCCATCGCCGTGACCAGCGCGCGCATCGAGCGCATCGCGGACAACGTGCTGCACGTGGTGGGGCTGGACGCGCTGGACGGCACGCCCGTGGTCGACATCAAATCTTACGCTGAGACGTTCGATACGCCCTATCACGCCCCGGAGGACTGACTGAGCGGATGCTGGGGCTTGGCCCCGGCGCCGACGTTTAGCGATAGAGCGTATCAAAGCGCGATGCTCCTCGCCCGACGGCCTGATGACCGGGGGCGAAAGGAACGTCGCGCTCTCGTTTTGTACTCGCTACTGCTAAAGGTTCCTGGCTGACTTTTAGGGGGCGTAGCGGAACGGATGGCGGGCGGCGGCCTTCTCCGCGATCAACTCTTCGACCGTCGGGCGATCCTCCAGCGCCTTGCGGATGGCGTGCCGCGCGGCCTTGTAGTTGTTGAACTCGACCCGTCGGGCGATGGAAGCTGCCGGATGGACGAAGGCGTTGACGATCAGCGCCACGTCGTCCAGGATCGGCTCCGGCAGGAAGCCATCCTCGATGCTGAGCTCGATCGCCAGCTTGACGCCCGCGGCCGCGCGCTCGAAGAGACGGCGCTGCTTCTCCGTGCGGATGGTGACCGTCGGCACCAGGAGCGTCTGCGGGCGTTCGCCGATGAGTTCCAGATCCCGCTCCTCGCCCCAACTCGTCATTGATCGCTCGATGGCGCGTCCGACGGGGCCGTCCTTCAGGCCGATCAGCAGGTCGACGTGTGCCAGCTCCTGGAACGGCGGCCCGGCGAACCCCTCGCCCACCTTCATCGTGAAGCCGTCGATGGTGCTCGGCGTGTGATGGGTGGCGAAGACGTCGGCCTGCACTTGCTTCTGGCCCAGGTCGTAGGTGACCGCGCGCTTGTCGATCTTGCCCAGAGCCTCCAGCTGCAGCCGCAGCTCCTCGCGGTCCTCGCGGCGGAAGGCGCCGCCGGGCACGATCGGGTGGCGCGAGTCGCCCACGTCGACGCCCATCATCCGCAGACCCTCCTTGCAGGCCTGGTTAGCGCCGCAGCGCACCACGATGCGCACCAGCTTCTGCACCTTCTGTTGCCATTCCTGCGCGGTGACGAAGTCGCTCTCCTGCGTGGCGCGATAGACCTTCTGCCAGATGTCGGGGATCAGGTTGGCGCTGGCCAGGATCGCGCCGTCGGCCCCGGCCCCCAGCGCGGCCTGCACCACCTCGTCGTGACCGACGAAGATGGAGACGTCGCCCTTCACCTTCTCAAGCAGGGCCTCCATAAAGGGCAGATCGCCGGAGGAATCCTTGATGCCGATGGTGTTCTCGAAATCGAGCAGTCCGCCCTCGGCGGTCCACCACTTGAAGTGCGTGCCCGCGCACTGCGGGATGTTGTACATCACAATCGGCAGCCCCACCTCGTCCACAGCCCGGAAGTGGTCGTAGACCTCGTTGAAGGACGGTTTGAGGTAGTAGGGCGCCACCACCAGCGCGCCGTCGACGCCGGCGTCCCTGGCCCAGGCCGTCAGCGCCACCGTCTCGCGGGTGGTGGTGCAGCCGGTGCCAGCCAGCACGGGCACGGCGCCTCCGACCTCGTCGAGGCAGATATCAATCACCCGCTTCCGCTCCTCGATGCTCATATACGAGAACTCGCCCGTCGTGCCACAGGGCACCACGCCGTCCACGTGGGGCAGCACGAACTGGAGCAGCTCGCGGTAGGCTTGCTCGTCGATTGTATCATCCTTGGCGAACGGCGTCACCAACGCGGGAAAGATGCCCTTGAACCAATCAGTTTTGTATCCCATATCCAATCTCTCCTCTATGCGAATGCCTGCTCTATCGCCTTCGTGGCGGCAGTGCGGACGCTCTTGGCGAGCGCGTTTCGATTCGTCGCGCGGGGGTGGATCGTCGCCAGGGCGACCATCACGTCGTCATCGACGGACGTTGCGGGGATGCGTTCCGTCTCCAGCGCATCCACGATGGCCCGCGCCATCGCCGACTGGGCCGGGCCGTAGATCATATTCGCCTGGCGCAGATTCCTCTGCGGCAGCGTCGGCAGCAGCAGCGTCGCCGGCCGCACGGTGAGCGCCGGCTCCAGGATCGTGGTCAGCGCCTCGCGCCGATGGAGCGGGTAGGTCATCTGGAGCGCGTAGGCGTCGCCTAGCGGCGTCTCCTTGCCGCCGGCGATCAGGTCGATCTGGACTTTGTTGACGCCCTCGCCCGCGAGGCCGCTCCCGACGCGCAAGCTGTGCTCGTTGATCTGGTCCGCCGTGATCTCCAGGTCGCCGAAGCGCTCGACCAGCGGACCGTTGGGGTAGGCGAAGGCCGTCCCCTTCATCGGAACCTTGCCCAGCTTCTCCATCTCGAGCCGGATCTCGGCGCGGGTTTCGTGGATCAGCCCGCCGCCGACGCTCTTGAGCGGCTTGCGCGGCGGCCCCATATCGAGTCCCATCATCTTGAGCGCGGTCTTGACCGCCACGGCGCCGCCGTGTCGGCAGAAGATGCGCGAGAGCTTCTGCACCTGGCGCTGCTTGGCGCGGGCCTCCTCGATCTGGCCCTCGCCAACCAGGCGGATGACCGCTTGCCAGACCTCCGGGTAAACCTGGGCGCTGGCCAGGATCATCCCGCTCACGCCGCCGGCCAGCGCGGGCAATACCACCTCGTCGTGGCCGACGAAGACGTCGATGCGGTCGCCCACGTACTCCAGCAGCTCCATCGTGTAGGTCAGGTTGCCGGAGGAGTCCTTGAGGCCGATCACGTTCGGCAGGTCGGCCAGATCCTCGACCACGGTACGGGGCAGGTAAGCGTCCATCACCTGGGGGATGTTGTAGAGAATGATGGGCAGATCGACCGCGGTGGCGATATCGTAGAAGTGCTGGTAGACGCCCTTGTCCGAGGGGTGGAGGAAGTAGGGCGTGACGATGAGGGCTGCCGATGCGCCGGCCTCCCGCGCGTCGCGAGCCAGCGCAATGGCCTCCTGGGTGGACGAGGCGCCGCAGCCGGCGATGACGGGCTTGTCGTCGGCCTCCTCCACGCCAATCTCGACCAGCCGTCGCTGCTCCTCGCGCGTCAGGTAGCAGAACTCGCCGGTCGTGCCACTGGTGACGATGCCGTCCACGTTCGGCAGCGCGTGTTGAATCAGACGGCGGTAGGCGTCCTCGTCTATAAGCGAAGCGGCAGCTTCCGTCTTTTTATCGAAGGGAGTAACCAACGCGGGGAAGACCCCCTTCAGCCACGGAACTTTGATAGGCATTTGTGACCTCCTGGTTATGTGTGAAATACTTCGTAGGGGATTGGGGATTCGTCTGCGTATTCCATAAACGATCTTCTCAAGAGTAGCACAAAATCGAGAGATAGGCAAGGGTTCTCGAAGCGAATCGTCTGCGAAAGCGCTTTCAATGCCACAGAGTGTGCCCAGATGTGAAAAAGCAAACGGTTCTGTTGCGCACCCGGACAAGCGTGCTACAATGAGATGGGACTTGATGGGAGGTGACATTGCTTCGCAGCCCCTGGTTTTGGATTACGATTCTACTCATCATACTGGGCCTTGTGTTGATGGTGGCGCTGGAGGTCTTCTACTGGTTGATTGTGACCCTGGCGGCAGCATTCTTGATGTTACTTACCGTCTTCTTCATCAAGGCCTATGCCGTTGGTTCCACCGAGCCCCCCGAGCTCCCCGCTTTCATCCCAATCCCAGATGAGGAACAGATCCCCGTCATCTACGATTGTGACCTCACACTGGGATGGCCCTTCCGAGATGTAGGGAGTGGGCTAGCATTGCTCTATCTGCTGGGCGAACCGCGGGTTGATTTGCAAGCTATCACTACCACCCGCGGCAACGGACCGGTGTGGATGACGACGTGGACTACTCGCCATCTGCTGAAGACGATCGGCCTGGAGAATCTGACGGTGGCCCGAGGGGCGGCCCACCCCAGCAGTCCACCCGAGGAGAATCGGGCCGCTCATTTGCTGGTGGAGGCCGTCGACGCTCATCCCGGCGAGCTGGTCCTGCTGGCCACAGGGGTGATGACGAACCTCAAACACGCGGTGGAGCTCGACCCGCATTTCTTCGAGAAGCTACGCGGACTTGCCCTGCAGGGCGGCGTGACCGGCCCGGTGACGTGGAACAACCGCCGCCTGGCAGAGCGTAACTTCACGCTCGATCCCGAAGCGGCCTATCGCACATTGCAGGCGACGTGCCCTCTCTCGGTCACACTGGGAGAGGCAGGGTTGAGCGCGATCTTTTGCAAGGAGCAATTCGCTGCCCTCCAGACGCTGGATGACCCGATCTCGCGGTTGATTGTGCGCCGAACACGGTTCTGGTTTGCACTGATGCGGTTGTGGTTTCGCGGTGGAGGTTTCGCAATGTGGGATTCGATCGCGGCGCTGACAATCGTGCGCCCCGAGCTGCTGGAGATCGAACGCGCTCATCTCCCGACGACGATCGAAGATCTACGCCAGGGGCGGCTGGTGGCGGACACCAGCCAGGGCGGACCGGTGAGCCTGGTTCGCGGAGTGCAAGATTACGAAGCCTTCACCACTGCCCACTTTGCCGCCTGGCACCGTCTGGGAACCCTCCTGGAGGGCTCTGGATCTGAGGAGTGAGAAACGGAATGAAAGAAGAAAGCACGCGCATCGTACTGGTCCGACACGGTCAGACCGCATGGAACAAGGAGACCCGTTTTCGCGGTCGGGCCGACCTATCCCTGGATGCGTTTGGCCTCCAACAGGCAAAGGCCACCGGACGGTATCTGGCCGAACGCTGGCCGATCCAAGCCATCTACGCCAGTCCTTTGCAGCGAGCTATGCAGACTGCCGAAGCAATTGCCCAGGCGCAGAGCTTGAGCGCCCAACCGTTCGAAGGATTATTGGATATCGACTACGGTCAGTGGCAGGGTCGCTCCCCACAGGAAGTGGAGGCGGATAACCCCAATTTGTTGCAGGCCTGGTGGGAAGCCCCGCACACCGTCCAAATGCCCGGCGGTGAGAATCTGGACGACGTACGAGATCGGGTCGTGGCGGGCCTGGCTTGGGTGGTGGAGCATCACACAGGTCAGTCGGTGGCGCTGGTTGGTCACACCGTGGTCAATCGTGTACTGCTCTGCGCCATCCTGGGCCTGGGCAACGAACATTTCTGGCAACTGCGACAGGCTACCTGCGCGGTCAACGTCTTCGAAGTCACAACCGGCAGTGAGGCCGTACTAACCTTGTTCAACGATGTCTGCCACTTACAAGCTCTGGCGGCGTAAGAGATCCTTTGAAACTCGACCGATAGCCCTCCACAGCGATAGATCCGGTACTACGGGTACATCTACAAGTTGGGGGAGGACAGACTTCGGAAGCCTACCAAATCTGTGATAGTGCGAAGAAGATCAAGAGGAAGTCAATATGCTCGAGCTGATCAAGAAACGACGTAGCATTCGTAATTATACCGACGACTCTTTGTCCGACGAGGACGTCAAGACGTTGCTGGAAGCAGCGATGGCCGCCCCTTCGGCCAACAACCTGCAGCCATGGGAGTTTATCGTGGCGCGGGACGAAAGGCTGCGGCAACAGCTGGCGGAAACACACCCCTGGAGCGGGATGTGCGCCGATGCGCCGGTGGTCTTCGTCGTCTGTGCACACGACGAGCAGGCCAATCACTGGGTTGAGGATGCCAGCGCTGCAACGGAAAACTTACTGCTGGCGGCAGCCGGACTCGATCTGGGCGCCGTCTGGGTGGCCGTCTATCCGCGAGCGCAGCGCGAGAAACACGTGCAGGAGGTCCTGAATCTGCCGGAGGATCTACGCGTTCTGTGTCTGGTGCCAGTCGGCCATCCGGCAGAATCGAAGCCGCCTCACACCAAGTACAATGCGGATAAGGTTCACTACGATGGATACTGAGGCCCTGACGTGCAAAGAGGGCCGAGACCCCCGCGGCTCGACCCTCTTTCAAAAGGAGGAGAAGAAAGTAATCTTTCTCTCAAGCGATAACATCATATCACAACTGGTCGCATAAGGCTTGACGTCGATTTTACGCTAGCCTGACGCTAATCTGTTGTTGGATTTGTGGCGGCGAGCGTAACCGGCACTATTTCACACCCCATCAATAGTACTACAACGAGATTTCAACGAAGTTGATCCCTCAATAGTCATCCTGAGCCATTCGGCTGAACTCACGTCGAAGCCTGTCGAAGGATGATGACTCGGCGAAAATTGCACCCCTCGACAGACTCGTCAAAGTCTCGTTGTAGTGCTCGTTGTAGTAATAGATCGGGAGGAAAAAGAGATGCTTGAAGAACTGATTCGGAAGAACCGTAGTTATCGACGGTTTCAGCAGGATGTTCCGCTGCGGGTCGAGACGCTGCGGGCGTTGGTGAACCTGGCGCGGCTGTCCGCGTCGGGCGCGAACTTGCAACCGCTGAAGTATATCCTAAGCTGTGACCCGGCGATGAACGCTCGTATCTTCCCCCACACCCGCTGGGCTGGCTACCTCAAGGACTGGGATGGCCCGGCGGAGGGAGAGCGTCCAGCGGCCTACATCATCATCCTAGGCGACACAGAGATCCGCAGATCCTTCGGCTGCGATCACGGCATTGCGGCACAGTCGATTATGCTCGGCGCGGCCGAGCGGGGCTTCGGCGGCTGTATGCTCGGTGCCATCGACCGCGAGGAGCTGCGGCAGACGCTCGACGTACCGAAGCGATACGAGATCCTCCTGGTGCTGGCGCTGGGTAAGCCCGCGGAGACAGTTGTGCTGGAGGAGGCCGATGCTGAGAGCGGCATCGAGTATTATCGCGACGAAAATGACGTCCACCACGTGCCCAAGCGCTCCCTGGAGGAGCTGATTCTGCGTGAGCATAGCTGAAGCGGGGATCTCTCATCAACGGAGCGCTTGGAGCGCCCCTGGGAGACGTCCTCCATCGCGCACATCGTCCATCTCTCCACCGGCGGGGAGGTTAGCCACTATACCATCGACCACAAATACCTCCCCCCCCCACCCCTAAGGTTGACAGAATCTCCCTCCAGCATACAATTCAGTTTTGGGCAATTGTGGGTTCAAAGATATGAACAGACAACTCTCGCGACGGGAACGAAAAAAACAAGAGACTCGGCAGAAGCTGATGGAGGCCGCTCTACAACTCTTCTCCGAGCAGGGCTATGCTGCGACCACGATCAAATCTATCACCAATCTGGCCGGTGTGGCCAAAGGGACGTTCTTCAATTACTTCGAGACCAAAGAGGCGATTCTGCCGATGATCGCCGCCGAGCACCTGAAGGCGTTGGAGAATCGCCTTGATCCCCAGAACGGCGCACCGAAGAGCGCGGTGGAGCGCATCAAATTGGCCTTACGACTAATGTCCGGCAACCCCCTCTGCGAACCCCACCTGGCCCGGCAATTGTTTGCAGCAATGACCCGTTATCGCGATATTCACCCTGGTCACGCCCTGCGTGATGTGTTGACCAAGCAAGTCCATCAGGCTCAGCAAGCCGATGAAATACGTGACGACCTGGACGCCGAGTTCCTCTCAAATGTGATTCGAGCGCTCTTCTTCCAGCGTGTGATGATGTGGCATCACGGGCACACTCATCGTTCCCTCTCCCTGGCGGAAATGCTCGATGCGTCGGTGGATCTCCTGATGGAAGGGGCCGCCGGCCCAGCCTGGAAGCGCTCTTCGTGAGAGATATCCTCCGCACACTCGGCTACCTTCGACGATATCGGCGCCTGGCTCTGGGCGCTTTCGTCTGCTTACTTATCGGCAGCGCAACGCGCCTCGCCACCCCCCGACTGATTCAAATGATCCTGGACCAGGGCATCGAAGCCGGGCGGATGGACATCGTCATCTGGGGCGCGATCATCACAGTGGTGCTGGCTATCGCCGGATCGATCTTCTCCTTTGTGCAGGGCGTACTGGCGGCGCGCACTGCTCAGGGCGTGGCATACGACTTGCGCAATGATCTTTATGCTAAGATTCACGCCCTCTCGTTCAGCTACCACGATCGAGCGCAGACTGGGCAGCTGCTCACCCGCGCCACATCCGATGTCGAGATGGTCCATCGCTTCGTCGGACGGGGCTTCATCCAGTTCGTAAGCGCCATCCTGATGCTGATCGGCAGCGTCACCCTGCTGGTCATCACCGATTGGCAGCTGGCGCTGATTATGCTGGTGCTAATGCCCCTCACGCTGGGCATTTTCACCCTTTTCGCCAGCAAAGCCCGTCCTCTCTTCAGCCGCATCCAACAGCGATTATCCGATCTCAACACTGTGCTGCAAGAGAATCTGGTCGGCCTGCGGGTGGTCAAAGCTTTCGCACGGGAGCCTTACGAAACCCGCCGCTACGCCCAGGCCAACCAGAAGCTCTTCAATCTCAACATCGTCGTGGGGCGGCTGCTGGCGGTGGGAATCCCGCTCATCTTCCTCATCGCCAACCTGGCGCAGCTGACGGTCTACTGGGTCGGAGGGTATCAGGCCATCGCTGGTCGGATCAGCGTGGGCAATCTGGTCGCCTTCACCAACTACGTGATGATGGCCTTTTTCCCGATGTTGATGCTGGGGATGATTATCACTATGATCTCGCAGGCCGGCGCTTCGGCCGAGCGCATCTTTGAGATTCTCGACGCCCAATCCGAGGTAGTGGAAAAGGGCGACGCGACCGAGCTGAAGGTCATCAAGGGACGCGTGACCTTCGAACACGTCTACTTCCGCTACTTCGAAAGCGGCGAGATGGTGCTCAAGGACATCAACTTCGTAGCCGAACCCGGTCAGACAATCGCGCTGCTCGGCGCGACCGGATCCGGCAAATCGACGGTGATCAACTTGATCCCGCGTTTCTACGACGTGACGGCCGGCTGGGTCAAGATCGACGGATACGATGTGCGGGACGTAACACTGGATTCCCTGCGTCAGAAGATCGGCATCGTATTGCAGGAGACGACGCTCTTCGCCGGCACGATCCGCGAGAACATCGCCTTCGGGCGCCCCGACGCCTCAATGAAGGAGATCATCGCCGCGGCCAAGACCGCCGAGGCTCACGATTTCATCACCAGCTTTCCAGAGGGCTACGAGACGCCGGTCGGCGAGCGCGGCGTGACGCTTTCTGGCGGGCAAAAGCAGCGCATCGCCATCGCACGAGCCGTCATTCTGGACCCCCGCATCCTCATCCTGGATGATGCCACCTCCAACGTTGACTACGAGACCGAGTACGCCATCCAGCAAGCGCTGGATCGCCTGATGGAGAACCGAACCTCGTTCGTCATCGCGCAACGTCTCGCCACGGTGCTCAACGCCGATCAGATCCTGGTGCTGGACAAGGGGGAAATCGCCGCCCGCGGCACGCACGAGGAGCTGATGAGAGAGAGCGCCATCTATGCAGCGATTTACGACTCGCAGCTGGAGAAGTGGCAATGATCGGCGCTAAGAGATTTGGCAAGCTGGTCGAAGACCAAAGCAAGCCCACCGACATCGGCGCAACGTTGATGCGGCTGTTGCGTTATTTCCGCCCTTTTTGGAAGATTATCGCCGTGGTGGCCGTATTGATCATCTTCAACACGCTGCTACAGATCGCTGCTCCCTATCTGACTGGGCTGGCCGTCGATCTCTTCATCAACCCTGTGACCGAAGGAGAGGCCACAGCGCCGCTCTGGCTCCAATGGCTCCTTCCCCCGGACGCCGGTCGGACCGTTGGCCTGACGCGGACGATGGTGCTGACGCTGATGGTCTACTTGCTGGCCTGGGTCACGACCGTGGTGCAGTTCTACTTGATGATGCTGGTCGGGCAGCGGGTGTTGCTCCGCCTGCGCACTCAAATTTTCGAGCGCGTCCAAACCCTGACGCTGGTCTTTTTCAAGCAGCACGAAGCCGGTGACCTGATGTCGCGCCTGGTCAACGATACCGACGTCATCAACCAGGCCTTCAGCGGCGGGATCGCGGGCTTCGCCAGTATAGGTCTGACGCTGGTCGGTATCCTGATCTCAATGGTAAGCCTAAACTGGCGGCTGGCGTTAGTCAGCTTCGTCGTCCTGCCAGTGATGATGGTCTGCACGAACTTCTTCTCGCACCGGGCCCGCGCGGCCTTCCGCCGCACCAGAGAGACCATCGGCGAGGTGAGCGCCGAGCTGCAGGAGAACATCGCCGCCGTGCGCGAGGTCCAGGCCTTCGCTCGCGAGGATGAGAGCGCAGCCGAGTTCGAGGCGATCAATGCCGCCAATCGCGACGCCAACGTCCAGGCCCAGGTGGTTCTGTCCGCTTTCTCGCCCACCCTCGACGTGCTCAGCACGATTGCCCTGGCCATCGTGGCCGGCTACGGGGGCTATCTGGCTCTGCACGACCCGTCACTAATCAGCGTAGGCGTCATCATCTCCTTCGTGATCTACGTGCGGCGCTTCTACGAGCCGATCCGCGGCCTGGCAGTCCTCTACGCGCAGCTCCAGGCAGCCATCGCTGGCGCCGAGCGGGTCTTCGAGCTGCTGGATACGAAACCGGATCTGGCCGATGCCCCTGACGCTGTGTCACTGCCACCCATCCAGGGCCACGTGACATTTGACCGCGTCTCCTTCGCCTACGATGACGATCAACAGGATCAGCAGGAGGTGGTGTTGCAGAACATCAATATCACGGCAAAGCCGGGACAGACGCTGGCCATGGTCGGCCCGACCGGCGCGGGCAAGACAACGCTCGTCAGCCTGCTGGCCCGCTTCTACGACGTGGACGAAGGAGCAGTCCGGATCGACGGGTACGACCTACGGGAGATCACCCGCAAAAGCCTGCGGAAACAGATGGGGGTTGTGCTCCAGGATACGTTCCTCTTCTCCGGCACCGTGAGGGAGAACATCCGCTACGGGCGGCTGGACGCCAGCGACGAGGAGGTGCTGGAGGCGGCGCAGCTGGCCAAGGCTGACCAGTTCGTCCAGCGGCTTCCAAAGGGCTACGAAACCGAGCTGGGCGAGCGTGGTCATACCCTCAGCCAGGGGCAGCGGCAGCTGATCGCCATCGCGCGGGCGATCCTGGCCCAGCCGCGGATTCTGATCCTCGACGAGGCCACCTCCAGCGTCGATACGCGCACCGAGCAGCTGATCCAGCAGGCGCTAGACGAGGTCCTCCTCTCGCGAGGGCGCACGGCTTTCGTCATCGCCCACCGGCTGAGCACGATCCGCAACGCAGATCAGGTGCTGGTGCTGGAGCAAGGGCGCATCGTCGAGCGAGGGACGCACGATCAGCTGCTGAAGGCTGGAGGGCCTTACGCCGAGCTCTACAATAGCCAATTCCGCCGGGAGGCACAGCCCACACCCACATTCGCCGGCAATCCAGATGCAGGGGCAGGAAGCTAATCCTCCACCGCCACACGATAGAGTCGATACGCGCCCGTCTCATCCACCCAGATCTGCTGCAAACGACTGTCGACAACCTCACCCGTGTAGAGATCGTCCAGTGGTTGAGGGTGATCGGGGGAAAGCAAGACGTGAGTCACCCCCAGATCGGCAGCCGCCTCCAGCAGGCCATCAACCGGCTCGTTGGGCACGCTCATAGCATGCAGATCGGTATGGTAATGAAAGCCAGGCGCGTCCCCAATCATCACCACTGCATCGTTCGGAACCTGCTGTCCTACGGCCTCGAACACTGCCACATCTTCATCCCCCAAGGATAGCCGCCCCGATACCGTCAGTGAGATCAGCCACACCATCACGACAAACGCCACGCTGAACAGCCGCTTCGCCTGTCGCGGTCGCCAGGACCTGCGTCTCTTCGCCGCCCATTCGACCGCAAAGTCGATGCCGGCCGCCGCCAACGCCATCGACCACGGCCACAAGGCGGTCGAGGAGTGGAGTAAGCTGCCGCGCTGACCGGGAAAGGTAAAGACGAGGCTCATCACGCTATAGAGGAGCACCGCGTACCACGTAAACGGACGCAGGAAATCGCGCGTCTCCGATCGGCGCAGCAGCCGAAGCCAGCCCCATACCATAAACCCCGTGAACGCCGTCAGGCCAGTCACCCCCACAAACGTCTGGGCCGCCAGCCAGACCGCCCTCAGATTGGAGCGTAAGATATTACCCCAGCCCCAGGCCAGATAATTTTCCAGCGTAAAGGAGCGACCGTAGGCGAATAGGTCATCGTACGTAGTCAGGAATATCGTCTGCGTGCCTACCGTGGAAAGCGGCCGCCCCGTTACCTGGTAGGTGCGCCAGAACCAGCCGCCCATCACCAGCAGATAGCCGCCTACCAGCGCCGCCAGCAGCCCAATCGCCCGCCGCCACGCCAGCCCGCTCCGTCGCCAGTCAGAAACCACCATCTGCAGCCACAACAGCCCCCCTAACCCCACCAGCAGCACCCCATCAGCCCGCGTCAGATGGGCCAATCCGGCCAGCAAACCCGCCAGCAACCAGATACTGGCCGTCCGCTGCTCTACCCCCACAGCCAGCGCCAACAAACAGCCGCCTCCCACAAAGCCGAATAGGGCAAAAGTAGACGGTTGCGCAAAATAGGCCGTGTAGTAGCCGCCGGCCATTGTAAACAGGGCGGCCATAAGGGCCTGCCGCCGATTACCCATCAGGCGCCAGCTGATGGCGTAGCTCAGCAACGGCAACAGCCCAGCCATCAGCCAGAAGGGAAGCTGCGCCCCGCGAAAGGAGTCGATCAGCAAGTAGCCACCCGCCGCCAGCAGCGACGGCAGCGGCATCCAGTAGGTGAACGCAGGCGCGGGCAGCGTGGTTAGTCCATCAAGAAATTGCCAGATGACCTCCGTGGTCAGCCCGGCACCGTCCGCCAGCCGCCGGGCGTTGATGGTGTAAAAGTAAGCGTCAAAATAGGTGGGGTAATCCAGCCGCAGCCCCCAAAGGCCGTGAACCAGCAACCCCAGCAAGGCCAGCCATAGCCAATCGCGCCGCGACGTCTGGTCGTTCAGCATTGCGCGCTCGTCCCTTCCCAGTCTCCGTAAATTTTATCCCCGCACCCGTACCGTCCAGGGCGCCAGCGCCCAGGTGCGCTCGCGAGCCAGGCTTTGTAGCGTATCTAGCAGCGCCGTCCAGCTTGTCTCCTGGTCGGTTGGGAACGGCTGCGGCGACAATGCCTCACGCGGGGGGGTGATCTGCATCACGGTGTAGGTCTCCTCCGGCTCCAATCCCGCCAACTCTTTCGCCAACACCAGCGCCATCTCAAAGTCGCCTAGCTCATCCACCAGGCCGACCTCGCGAGCCTGTTCGCCAGTCCAGACTCGGCCTCGCGCGACTTCCTCGACCTCCTCTTCAGACATCCCGCGTCCTTCGGCCACGATCTGCTTGAAACGGGCATAAATATCGCCCATCTCACGGCGCACCTGCTGGCGCTCCTCCGGGGCAAACGGCTGGAGCTCAGAGTAGAGTCCGGCCATCGCGCCACGCTGCACGGCCTGGCGTCCTACTTCCAATCTATCGTAAAGGCCGCCGAGTACGAACTTGCCGCTCCAGATGCCGATGGAGCCGGTTAAGGTGGTAGGACGGGCCACGATCCGGGTTGCCGGGGCCGAGACGTAGTAGCCGCCGGAGGTAGCCTGCTCGCCCATCAGCACCACGACGGGCTTGCGCTCGCCCAGCCGCCGCACCTCGCGCCAGATCAAGTCGGAGGCCAAAGACGAGCCGCCAGGCGACTCGACGTGAAAGATCACAGCGGCAAGGCGCGGATCGGCCTCGGCCTGGCGAAGCGCCCGTACGACCGTCTCCGCCCCGGCCTGGGCCTCGACAGGGATCGGCAGCGGCACCGGCGTCGGCATCCGGCGGCTCTTGCCCGGCACAATCAACCCCTCCAGCGAAACTACGCCGATGCGCTGCCGCGTGGTCCAACGCGCGGGGTGCTTGAGCCAGCGAGAGGCCTCGTCCCAGGTGGACAGCGACGCCTTATCCTCCGAGGATGCTTTATGGGCGAGGTAAGCCCCCAGTTCGTCTTGGTAAGCGATCACGTCGATCAGCTTGGCCTCCAGCGCCTCATCAGGCGTCATCGGCATGGCATCGATCAGCTCGCGTACGCGCTCCTCCGTCAAGTCCCGCCCCTGGGCGACGGCGTCGACGAAAGCGCCGAAGTACGAATCGAGCAACGCCTCCAACATCTCACGATGCGGCTCAGTCATCGTCGAGCGGCGGAACGTATCGGGCGTGACTTTGTACTCGGCGATCGATTCGAGGTCCGCCTCAATACCCACCAGCGCCAGCGTATCCTTGAGGAAGACGGTCTCACTCCGCATCCCCAGCGCGCGCAGACGCCCCGAGGGCGGTATGACGATCTCATCGCAGGCCGAAGCAAGGTAATAGTCCCAGGTTTCGGGTGCAGGCAACCAGGCGATGACCTCTTTGCCCTGCTCGCGGAGATCGAACACCATCCGCCGCAGGCTATCAAGGGTAGGTGGACCAGCCTGGAGCTGATCGATTGTCAAGATCACGCCCGTGACGCGCTCGTCGGCGCCGAGCATCGCCACCGCTTCGTCCATATCCTCCAGGCTGGGCTCGGTGGGGAAGAGCGGCAATAAGCTGAGCGGAAAAGGGACCGGGGCGCGGCGCGGCGAACGCTCCGGATAGGAACCGCTGAGGGAGAGGACGACGTAGTCCAGCCCCTTGCGCCGCAGGGAGCGGATCAGGTTGCGAAGCCCAAGCAAGCCATTGCGCGGCAGGTCAAGAAGATTCATATTCGTTCACTTTCCAGGCAATGTAATCACGAAGTGTCATGGAGAAGACTCACCATCTGATCGTGGATAAGACCGTTGGTGACCAGACAGGCCGATTCGTCCACACGGTAGGGGGCGCCGTCCAACGTGGTGCAACGCCCGCCGGCCTCACGCACAAGCAGGACAGCCGCCGCGGCGTCCCAGGGGTAGAGCGCCAGGTGGCAGTAGCTGCTGAGCCAACCGGCCGCCACGTAGGTCAAGCCCAGCGCGGCCGAGCCCAACACACGCACCGAGTGGGCCCGGGGCACGATCCGCTGGACGTTGCGCAGAACTCGCTGACGCAGATCGTCGTCGCGCGCCCAGTCGAAGCCTACGATGGCCTCGCCCACACTCGAAATCGCGCTGACGTGGAGCGGTTCGCCGTTAAGCGTGGCGCCACCCCCACTCCGCCCCACGAACAGATGATCGCGCAGCGGGTCGTAGACCACGCCGACGAACGGCTCACCACGCTTCAGCACGCCGATGGAGACGGCGAAGATGGGCACGCGATGGGTGAAGTTGCTCGTCCCATCCAGCGGGTCGATCACCCAGGTGTAGCCAGCGCCGATCTCGCCGCCCTCTTCCTCCTCCGAAAGCACAGCGTGAGCAGGGAAGCGCTTACGCACCAGCTCGAGGACAGCGCGCTGGGCGGTCACGTCAGTCTCGGTGACCAGATCGCGGTAGCCCTTGAAGTGGGCATTCCGTTCAGTCGGGTAACGCTCGGCGATCACACTTCCAGCGCGCTGAGCCGCCTCGACAGCCGTCTGTAAAATTGCAGTTTTGATTTCCATACCACCTCAGGTCAAATCGACGGGAATTTGTTCGGCGATTTCAATCCGGTCACGACGCACGCGGCAACGCCACGCGTAAACTTCGACGCCCAAAGGGATCGCTTCCCGCAGCGCCGCGCTGAAGTCCGGATCGGCCTCGTCGTGCGGAGCGAAACAGTCGGCGTCAGGCCGCTGGATGACGAAGACGATCGCCGCCCCCTGCCCCGCGTTCACCACCTCGGTCAGCTCGCGGACGTGGCGGACGCCGCGTCTGGTCGGGGCATCGGGGAAGCGAGCCACCCTCTCTTCGACCAGCGTCACGGATTTGACTTCAACCCAGGTGGGGGCGGAGGCAGCGCCCAGACGGAAGTCTATGCGGCTATGGCCCAACCCCACCTCGCGCTTCCACTGTCCGTGCTCTCGGAACGGCGCCAGGCGGCCCGCATCCAGCGCCTCGGCGAAGAGTGGGTTCGGCATCCGGGCATCGACGGAGACCAACACCCCGGCGTAGGCCATCAGATTGAGATCGAAGTTGGTCTTGCGATGTGCGCTGTCGAAGCGCTCCAGCCAGCAGCGACGTCCGGGCGTCAGCAGCTCCGTCAGGCGCCCAGAGTTGGGCAGGTGAGCGGCGACAGGCTCGCCATTGACCTCGACGGTGACACGGAAGCGATTATCACGCCGCACAAAGCGCCCGGCGACCAGCGGGGGAAAGCGCATCGCTAGCCCGGTTCCTGGAACAACCGCCGAAGGCCGACGATCATCACGATCATACCCCCGACCAGGAAAAGCCCGCCCCACAGCAGCCTGCGCCCCAACGCAGCCACTACAGCACCGATAAGGACGCCTATGCCGCCTACCAGGATGAACGTGACCTCGCGCTGCTGGAACGCCTGCAGAAAGTCTTTTGCCACGTTGCGGGCCAGCAGGGCGACCAGGAACGCGCCGCTCCACACGGCTATCTCGCCGAAGACGAAAAGGGAACGCCTCTCATCGGGCACGAGCTGTAACCCAAGTATGAGCGGCATACATCCAAACAGCGCACTCCAGATCAGGAGGAAGAACTTCGGGACGAGTTTAAGCTTCTTGCCATGTGAGCTGCGCAGGCCACGCCAAATATCGCGTACAGCGCTCCCCATCGTCGCCGCGCCGACGAGGTGAAAGACGGATAAAAAGCCAAAAAGGATCAAAGGGCTATCCATAGTGCTGCATTATACATTGGCTGAAAGCACACAACAAGCCCAATTTCGGAACGATCAAGGGCTCGCACTTGACAAGTAGAAGTGACGACGTATCATTGCTGGCGGACTTCCTACTACTCACATATCGAAATCAAGAGAAAGAGAGATGCAACCAATCGAACGACAAATTTTCATCGGCGGATGCAGCCGCAGTGGAACGACGTTGCTGGGCGCAATCCTAGGCGCGCACAGCGAATGTATATGCCCACCGGAATCACACTTCAAGATCGGGGCAATCCGCTCCTGTCAGACCCGGGACGGGCGTATCGATCTGGAACGGGCGCTGCGATTCATCCAGATTCACTGGCGGTTCAAACTGTGGGGGATCGACGTCGACGCGAACGAAGCACCCCAGAGCAGCTACGGCGATCTACTGGAATGGCTGGTGGTCGAGTTCGCCGAGAGCCGCGGGCTGAAAGGCCGAGTTTGGATCGATCACACACCGGAGAACATCAACTACGCCCCCACCTTGCTCAAAATTTTTCCCCACGCCAAGATCATCCATATTGTAAGGGATGGGCGAGCGGTAGCTAACTCGATCTTGCCGCTGGATTGGGGGCCCAACACGATCATCAAGGCCGCGCCGTGGTGGAAAGCGATGGTCCAAGAGGGCCTGGCGATGGAAAGGACGCTCCCCCCGGACCAGATCGTGCAGGTGCGGTACGAGGATCTGGTCTACGAGCCAAATGTTACGATGGAGCGATTATGCGAGGCGGTGGGATTGCCATACGAGCCCCATATCATCCAGGCCGATGGCTTCGAGCCACCGGAGTACACGGCAAGCCAGCACACGATGATCGGCAAGCGTCCGGACCCCAGCCGCGCCACGCGCTGGAAGGAGACGCTCACGCCCCGCCAGATCGAGATGTTCGATAGCCTGGCATCCGATATGTTGAGCAAGATGGACTACACACCGCTCTATGGCGCCGAGGCAAGACCTCCAACGCGCTGGGAGAGACAGAAGGCTAACCTCAAGGAGTTCCTGCGAGGTGACATCGTGAACGGCCTCCGCTGGATGATCCGCAGCTATCCTCTGTGGCTCTCCTGGGACTTCTTGCGCGTGCTGCCCGATTCGTGGGGCAGCTACCAGAAGGTAGAAATCGAGAGCTCGGTCAAAGTCAAGCCAGTATCAAGCGTCGAATAGCGAGACGACAAAGAGGCCCGAGGATCAACTCCGGGCCTCCTTGCTCCTACCGGATAAACTTCTTCTGCTCACGCCCTCTGGAGGAGTTCCCGCAGTGCGTTCTCCACCTTATCCCGCACTTGATGGATTGAGCCGGCCATACCGCCAGCGTTGACAAAGGTAGGACTCCCGCCGCCACCGCCGCCGTACTCCTGGGCGATTTCGACGATCGGCTGCGAGAGGTTGATCTCGACGTCATCACTACAACCTGCGGCCAGCGCCAGACGGTCCTTGCCACCGATGACGGCCGCCACCACCGATTCGTTCTCCGAGGTGACCTTCGCCACCATCTTGCGCACAGCCGATTGGTCCAGATAGCCAGACGCGCCGACGATGAGCCGCACGCCCTCAATCTCCTCGCCGCCCTCCAACAGATCCTGCGCCTTGTAGGCCGTCAGCTCCTCCCGAAGCTTACTGACTTCTTTCTCCGCCTCTCGCAAGTCCTCCGACATCTTGCGCACGATCTGCCCCACCTGTTCCTTCGAGGTGCTCAAGAATTCAGCCGTCTCCGAAAGTACTGCATCCTCGCGAGCGATCTCGGCTATCGCGCGCTTGCCGATGGCGTAGTCGATGCGCGTGACGTTCTTCTTATGGCTCTCGCGGGCCAAGACCTTGATCGGTCCCACCTCGATAGTGCTGTGAACGTGGGTGCCACAGCAAGCCGCCACATCCCAGCCTTCGATGGCTACCACACGCACCGTCTCTTCGGGCAGGTCGACGTTGTAGACCAGCTCCTCCACCTCTTCCGCGTCTTCTTCGTCGAGGCGGTACACGGTGACCGGTCGGTCCTCGACCACGCACTCGTTGGCCAGCCGCTGGATGCGAAGCAGTTCATCGCCTCGGATCTGACGGTCGGTCTCCAGGTAGAGATTGCCCAGCTCGCTGATGTGAAAGCCAGCGTAGGCCACGTCGGGGAAGAGCTGGGCTGCAGCGCCAAAAAGCACGTGACAGGCCGAGTGCGTTCGCATATTGTGGAGCCGGTAGTCCTCGTCGATCTGGCAAGCGACAGTCGCGCCCTCCACCAGCGCATCATCAGACTCGCGCTTCACATAATGGACCACGCGATCATCGAGCTCCTGGACGTCAAGCAACGGACGGGATGCGATCGTCCCTTTATCGCTTGGCTGGCCGCCTCCTTCTGGAAAGAAGTAGGTCTCCTCCAACACCAGGCCCACTCGATCCTCCGATTCAATCCGATCAATTATCTTCGATTCAAATGAGAAGACGTAAGGCTCGTCCCAATACTTTTTCACTGTGATCTGACTCCTTTTCCTTGAGATTTAGGTTCTTTGGGATTTCAGGTGGTCGATAGCTTGAGATTGCTCAGCGGGGGTGCGTCACTATGCGCGCCAACTTAAGCGTTGATGTGTAGAAATTCTTGCTCCAGTGGGGTTTGCAACTCCACTGCCTGACCATAAAGTGGTGCTGAAGTCTTTATGGTCACCCAACACGGGTTACAAGCCCACTCTGAGCACCCCGCAAAGTCCCAGAGAACCTGGATTTATTATTCCTCTTCCCTTTCGACCCAGGCCACGATCCGTTCGTAACCCTGGTCGATCAGTTCTTCCAGCTCCTGGGCGATGTAGGCGTACTCCATCCGCGAGCCGCCATAGGGATCAGAGATGTCGAAGTGCTTCCCGATAATCTCGCTGAAGAGACGGACCTTGGGGGCTTGATGGGGAAAAGCGGCCTTCAACGCCTCGACGTGGTGCTGAGTCATACCCAGCACCAGGTCGGACTTCTCCATCAGTCGGGAGGTGATGTGACGCGCCCGATGAGAGCGCAAATTGAGGCCGCGTTCCGCCATCTCCTCGATAGCGTACGCAGCCGCCGGGCGTCCATCGGTGGCCCAGGTTCCGGCCGATCCGATCCCCCAATCACGACGCCCCCCATCGCGCTCCACCCGATCACGCAGCAGCGCCTCGGCCATCGGCGAACGACATAAGTTTCCCGTACAGACAAATAGAATCGACGGCATCACGCTCCCTCGCTGTTCCGCTCGAAGGCCTCCACCAGCGCCATCAAGCCACCGGCCACAACCGAATGGCCTCCCGCCACCACCGGCACCGGGGCCTCAACCGTTGCGCGAGTGAGACGACGCAGGAAGGGGTCTTCTATCCGCTCCCAACGGCAAAGGTCGGCGTTGAAGCGATCAAGCGTCGAAGGCCACAAGCCGCGCGCCGCCAGGATCACCCGATTGTCGAAAAGCACGCCGTTCGCCAGCTCGGCCAGCTCCGCGAAGAACGTCTCAACACCGACCAGATCCAGGTAATCGGCCAACAATGAGCACACCTCGCCCCGCGCCTGTCGACCGCTGGCCCGCATACCGCGCTCCTCGGCGAAGACGCGCACCCAGCAGCGCGTGGCCCGGTTCAGCCTGGCCCAGGCTTGCGGAGAGACCCGCCCGATCACGCTCAGGCTTCCGCCCTCATGGGCCATCTCGGCGAGCACGCTATCCACTCGTGGTGATTTCCAACCCAGCTCGTCGAGGTAGCGGCGCAGGTGCGGCCCGATGTCCGGGTGACGATGAGCAACGAATAAGTCGGTGGGCGTATCAAGATCGAAGCGAGTGGCGGCCGAGGGGGGGAGGTCGTGAACCGGCAGCGAGAGATCATTGCTGAGCAGCCAGGCCACCCCGTTGTCGCTCTCCTGCCTGCTGAGCAAGGATGTCATCTCAATCGCTGGCGTCAGACCCACCCAATCACAGGAGTGAACGTTGTTGGTGACCACGCACCGCTCGACCTGCGTCAGAGGCTCCAATGCCTCCCGCCAGCGACTGATACCCATCAGCGGGGCCGAAGCGCCGCCGCTGTAGATCACACGCCGCGCGTCGTAGCGCTCGATGAGACCCGCCAGCCGGCGCCCAAAGTGGAAAGGAGACCCAGTCGAATCAAGGTCCACCTCCACCGGCAGGTCAGCCAGTGATTCACCCCAGACGGGGTCGTCAGTGGCCACCACAGCACGACCGATCAGCTCAGTGCTTAACAGCTGTTCCAGGAGGTCGCGGGCGGCGGCCCGATGAGCCCCAGACAGGGCTTGCTCCACCGCGCCCTCTCCCCACCCGCCAACCAACAGGATCAACGTTATCATCTTTACCCGCTCAATCTACCTCTTCAAAAAGGGGTTCGGCCAAGACCGAACCCCTTTCTACGCTCAAAGCGCTGTCAGGCTCAACTGACTTGAGGCTGCAACAGGCCATAGTTACCATCTCGTCGCTTGTAGACGGTATTGATTGTACCCTCTTCCGCGTTCAAAAAGACAAAGAAGTGGTGGCCCAACAACTCCATCTGCTCGATGGCTTCCTCCGGCACCATAGGCCTGACTTCAAAACGTTTGACGCGTACAATCTCCTTTTCGGGTTCATCCTCGACCGGTTCCGTAAGCGGCAGGTCTTCTATGCCGGCCGATTGCCAGCGATCCTGTCGCTTGCCTTTATAGCGCGCGATCTGACGGTACATCTTATCCAGCACAGCATCAATTGATGCGAACATATCGCCAGTCCGCTCCTCGGCCCGCAGAATTGTGCCCTGGGTCCAAACAGTCAGCTGGGCCACCTGGCTATCTTCGTCCTTTTGCGTATCCTCCACCTCCAGATCGATCCGCGCCTCATCAATGATCGGTAGATAGCGATCCAATCTTCCCACTTTCTGCTCTACGTAATCCCGCAGCCGCTGCGTCATCTCTAGTTTTTTGGTGAAGATTGAGAGTTCCATTCTGATTCCTCCTTGATAGATTGGCAGACCGCCCTTATGCAAGCCGAGGGCGATCTCCCAATACACGATTATCCAACGCCACTCAACAAGCCCGCGCCAACGTCAAAGCCTGAACGCGGTGCGCTCCCCCTCTCTCAAGCGCCACAGAGCAGGCTTCCAACGTAGCACCGGTCGTACACACGTCATCAACCAACAAGATGTGCTTCCCTCTCACGTCATCTCCGGGGCAATGGAAAGCGTCGCGCACGTTCTCCCTTCTCTCCTCGGCATCGAGCTCGACCTGAGGGGCCGTTTCGCGCTGGCGTATCAACGCTCCTTTCACCACCGGCAGGCCTACGCGCCGGGCGAAAGCCTGCGCCAGCAAAGCGGCCTGGTTAAAGCCACGCTCAGATCGACGCCCCGGGTGCAGCGGCACGGGCACGACGAGATCAATCGCCATCGGATGCTCCTGCCAGTAGGCGACCATCAGGCCTCCCAAAGGGTCGGCCAGCGCGGTGAGCCCATTATACTTGAACTGGTGCATTGCGCTACGAAGTGCACCCTCGAAGTAGACGGCAGAACGGATGCGATCGATCCGCAAGGGGGCCGTCCGACAGCGCGCGCAGAGGCCAGCGACCGTCACGCGGTCACCACAGCGAGGACAAAAAGGGGGTTCGACGCGAGGAATCTGCTCCAGGCACCGCTCACATAGCCAGGCACCTACGCGGCTGCAGCTCACACAGCGGGGAGGAAAAAGCAGGTCGGCAAACTGAGTCCAGATTTCACGAACGGAAAAGGCCATCGGCTGGGAATACAACCTAAGGCATCATACCGCCGCCACCACCACCGAAAATCCCAATATCCATAATCTTGAGTACCGCCGGACCCAGAAGAATGATGAAGATCGAAGGGAAGATCAGGAAAGCGATGGCCGGCAACATCTTGATCGGCGCCTGACGGGCCATCTCCTCAGCCCGTTGTCGGCGTCGCATACGCATCTGGTCAGATTGAATGCGCAAGACCTTGGCAATACTGACCCCCAGCTCCTCGGCCTGAATGATCGCGGCCACGAAAGTGGATACGTCCTGGACCTCCATCCGATCCGCCATATCGCGCAGCGCGTGACGACGCAACCGACCTAACTGCACCTCCTGGAGGACACGACCAAAGGCCTCGCTCAACTCATTGTCCCACTTCTCGGCTACCTTGGCCATAGCGGTATCGAAGCCCAACCCAGCTTCCACACAGATAGTCAGCAAGTCAAGAGCATCGGGCAGTGCTTTTTCAATCTCATCCTGTCGTTGGCTAATTTTGCTGCTGATCCACAGTATCGGCAGGTAATATCCCAATGCCACCCCACCCACGATCATAAGGATGCGGCGCATCAGGGACATAGAGGAGGTCATAAATAGGAAGACCCCGAGGCCACCCAGCAAGAGCGAAAGTAAAAGCCGCAACCCGAAGAATTCACTGCCTCCCCAATCGTAGGGCCGACCGGCCAGGTCGAGCTTGTGCTCGACCGAAGCAATAGCTTCCTGGGGTGTAAAGCGCATAGCCAGTTGAGCAAAGTTCTGGACCAAAGGCGCCAGGACGCGTTCTGTGAAAGGCCGAGAAAGCTCAATCTCCTCCAGCGTGGGGGGGCGATCCAGCGTACCGAACTCCTCCAGGCGATCCTCAACGACCTCAGTTTCCCGCGACCGCATCACCCCCACGACCGCCAGGATCACACCGCCCAATAGTAATAAGCCCAGAACAAGTAGGATCACTATCTCCATCTTTCCTCCCGGACCTAGACCTCAATATCCATAACTTTGTTGATCACGAAGAAACCAGCAGCAATTCCCAGCACGGCTGCACCGATCATAATATGGCCACACGTACTCTCAAACAAAAGAATCACAAACTCTCGGTTGATGAAGTACATAGCCACTGCCAGAACCACCGGCACCATAGCGACCATATAACCAGAGATACGGCTCTGAGCCGTGAGAGCTTTGATCTCGCCCTTGATCCGGATTCGCTCCCGGATGGTGAAACTGATAGATTCCAGCACCTCGGCCAGGTTGCCACCGACCTCTCGCTGTACGTTGATGGCCGTGATCATCAAGTCTAAGTCTTCGCTCGGCACCCGGCGCAGCATATGATCAAGCGCCTCCTCCATCGGTATGCCAAGCTGCACCTCCCGTACCACTCGACCAAACTCCTCAGAGATGGGAGGGGACATCTCCTCGGAGACCGCCTCCATAGCCTGCAAGATGCTATAACCAGCGCGTATGCCGTTTACCATCAAGTTGATCGTATCGCCCAGCTGGTCGTTGAACGACTTCAGACGACGGCCCTGGAGCACGTTGACGTAGATTCGAGGTCCAAAAAGCCCGATCAGGCAGACGCCAGCAATGGTGATGATGTCTCCACCAGAAAGCACGTAAGCCACACCTGCGCCGCCTACGACGATGATGGTCGTCAGAGCTAAAAACTCGCCAACTGTGAGTTTGAGATTCGCACGGGCAAGCTGAGTTGCCAGGTTGTCACCGATCCCGCGGCTCCTCAAGGCCTGGTTGAAGGCATCCCCCAGGGGCGTCCGACGCTCGGCGGCCTCCACCGACTTCTCGACGGTTCGGCCCTTGATACCCAGGCGCTCTTCGACCTGCACGCTCTCACGGCGGGACAGAATGATCCCAGCAGCCGCAACCCCAAAGCCCAGCAAGCCTAATCCGATAGTCATCCAAAGCATCGCCAATCTGCCTCTCTAGCTAGTCTAGACCAATCCAGTCACTCATCTCAACGCCTGCGCTGTCCAATTCCAAAGATACTGGGGGGCAAACGTATACCTTCGGCCTCAATCTTCTCCATAAACCGGGGACGCAAGCCAGTGGGGTTCAAGTTACCGATCACCTTACCATTTTCGAAGCCTGCTCGCTCGAACTTGAAGATGTCGGACATTGTAATGACGTCGCCCTCCATACCCTGAATCTCGCTCACCTTGACCACCTTGCGACTTCCGTCGCGCAGACGGGAAAGCTGAACAACCACGTCCACAGCCGCTGCGATCTGCTCTCGGATAGCGCGGTGGGGCAAGTCCATACCGGCCATCAAGATCATATTCTCCAGCCGGCCCATCGCATCACGGGGGTTGTTGGCGTGGATGGTGGTCATACTACCCTCGTGACCGGTGTTCATAGCCTGCAACATATCGAACGCCTCGGGACCACGACACTCACCGACGACGATACGGTCTGGGCGCATACGCAAGCTGTTGATGACCAGATCCTGAATTGTGACCTCGCCCTTTCCCTCGATGTTGGGGGGACGGGACTCCAACGTGACCACGTGTTCCTGACGCAGCTGGAGCTCGGCGGCGTTCTCAATCGTGACGATACGCTCATCGCCCGGGATGTAGCCAGAGAGGACGTTCAAGAAAGTGGTCTTACCAGAACCCGTTCCTCCAGAGATCAAGATGTTGAGCTTGCCCTTGACGCCGGCCTTCATCAGCTCCATCGCCTCAGGGGTCACAGAACCGAACTCAATTAACTGCTCGACGGTGAGGGGCGTCTCGGAAAACTTACGAATGGTCAGCACGGGGCCGATGAGGGAAATTGGCGGGATGACCGCGTTGACGCGCGAGCCATCGGCCAGGCGAGCATCGACGGTGGGTGAGCTCTCGTCAATGCGTCGGCCCAGGGGAGCGACGATGCGTTCTATGATGCGCATCAAGTGTTCACCTGATTCAAACGTGGCGTTCGTCCGATGGATCCGACCTTCACGCTCCACGTAGATGTCCTTCGGGCCGTTTACCATAATCTCTGTGATAGAATCATTGGCCAACAAGGGCTCCAAAGGCCCCAATCCCAATATCTCGGCCACGATCTGCTCAAAAAGCCGCTGACGCTCTGAACGACTGAGGACGACTTGTTCGTGAGATAGAATCTCATTGTACATATCCTCAATCTTGCGCCGCACTTCATCCGATTGGGTGATATCCATTGAAGGATCCAGCTCAGAAATCAGCTGGTTCTGGATGCGCTCCTTTAGATCCCGATAAGCATCCTGAACCGGAGAAGCTGGCTGGCGTCGCACCTGCATCTTCTTCCGCTGGGATTTAGATGAAGAGCGGCCGGTTGATTCTTTCTCGCGCTCAATTCGTTTCAACAAAGACATAAATCGACCCCCATCAAAAGCTCAACTTACCCACGATCAAAAACCTGCTTCAAACGCAACAATCCTGTTCCCCCAATACCCTTAGGCTCACCAGGTGCGGCCTCTTTCACTTCCTCGTCTTCTTCTTCATCCTCCCGCATCTCCGACAACCGATCCTCCACAGAGCGGGCAAGCTGCATCATACGTTCGGCGATGGGGCGATTCCGCTCACTCACCACAAAGGGCACCCCCCGATTGGCCGCCGTCAGCGTCGTACGCTCGTCGTAAGGTATCTCAACTTCCACAGACTTCATCGCTTTCTCGATCTGTCCGCCCTGAATGCTGCCGTGATGGCCCGCGCCGTTGACCACGAGAACGATCTTATCCATCGGGTAGTCGAGCTTATCCGCTACCTCCAGAAACAGACGAGCGCTTTTGATGGACGGTATATCAGGTTTCACAACCAGGATGATCAAGGTCGCCACATCGAAGACAGTCAGAACGATGTCATCAATCCAGCTCCAGGTATCCACGATCACGGTATCGAATTGCTCACGCATCACCGCCAGGATCTGGCTAAACGCCGAATTCCCGGCCCCCTCGCCCGACGTCTCAGCGATCAGGCTCTCCGCTTCCTCTGGGCGCGGAGGAGCCAGCAAGACCTGAATGCCCGATCCGTGAGCGGACATCACGCCGCTCAACATATCGCTGTCCATCGCGTCGAGGCGAGGCACCAAATCGGCGATGCTTCTATCGGCATGGAGATCAAGCATCACGCCCACATCCCCAAACTGGAGCGAGGCATCCAACAGGCTGATCTTCCGTCGGGCGCCGACCAGCTGTTGCAAAGCAACCGCCAAATTGACGGCGACCGTCGTACAACCACAGCCACCCTTGGGGCTAAAGACGGCCACCACCTCACCATGCCCTTTACGCTCTTCGGTGGTTGAGGCTTGTTGAGAGGCCTGAGGTTGTTCCGCCGGGGCCATTTGCACCTGACGGCTCTTCCCCATCTCGTAGACCCGACGAATGGTACCCATCAGCTCGTCGGCGCTGGCCGGTTTGGTGAGGTAATCTCGCGCCCCCGCCAGCATCGCTCGACGCAGATAATCCGTCTCGCCCTGAACGGAGAGCATCACCACCTGAGCGGTAGGCACTTCTCGCATCAGTTTTTTAGTCGCCGTGATACCGTCCATACCCGGCATATTGATGTCCATCAAGACGATGTGAGGCCTATGTCGTTTCGCCAGCTCAATCCCTTCTTGCCCCGACGCTGCAGTGCCAATCACCTTGAGATCGGGCTCGAAGGAGAGCAATTTGCGCAGGTTCTCACGGGTCTCAGCGATGTCATCGACAATTAGAACCTGAATTTGTTCCTCGGCTTGATTCATGTTAGACGTTTTTCCTTTTGTCTACCCACCCAAGGCTTAAGCTGTTATGAACGTGGCACGAATATACGCGTCACGCTACTGAGACTAGGATTCAGGTTGATCTCCAGCAGGCTCATCCACGTTACCCAAGCTGCCGGGCTTCAATGACTGGATCGAAGGCGTCACACCATAGGGCAACTTCGGCGGAACATTGGTGTTGGTGGTATCCATCAGGTACCCCAGCGTCACTGCGTCGGTGGTAAGCGCCTGCGTCTCACCGGCCGAACGCACCACTACGTCGATATTGGCCCCCATATCCTGAATGTAACGGAGCATCAGCGCCTCTTGTGGCGTGACCGCCAGCGTCAACGGCTTTACGCTGGCGGTAGTCGTATCTTCTGGTTGGGTCTGCTGCCCGGCCTCAGTTTCTTCCCCCTCTTCCTCCACCGTCTCTCCTCTACCAGCTGGCGCTTCTTGCTCGGTCCCCCAATCGCCGACACGGAGCACCTGGGCATCCTGGATGACCATCTGAGTCACCAGACGGGGATGCTGAGACTCGCTCGGCGTCAGGTTAACCATCCATCCGTTGGGCAGGGCCTCCAAGCGTCCCAGCACGCCACCGGCGCCGCCTTCCTCCTCGGGAACGGAGACGCGCTCGAACTGATTGGGCAGGGGAGATTGAAACTCCTCATCCAGATCGATCAATAACGTAGAGATCATAATCGCGACGTGATCGCCGGGCGCAATGCCCCAGGCCACGCTGGTGTAACGGTCCACCGGCAGAACGTAGCCCACTTTACCGCTTGGAACCTGTAGCGCGGTCTCGGACCCTTCGCCCTCCAGGGGAGTTCCTCGTTCCGTCAGGGCATTTCTCAGCACCGGGGATTCACGCACGAGATTGACTTTGGTAACCTTACCGTAAACATCGGCCGTATCGGTCAATGCCTGCGTAGGGATGGCCTCTTCTGGCCACGAGGCCAGGTAGACCGTATCCTCGCCCAGGGTCCTACCTCTGGGGACGTCCTGCGCCGCCACCACGATCTCCCTCATTCCCTCTGGGGGAGCGTAAGGTACAGACGTACCCTCTTCTTCGTCGGGGGAAGGCCCCTCCGGCGTCTGTTGTGTCCGACGCCAGAGGACAAGGCCCACCGCCAAAGCGCCCACCAAAATAAGCACGCCGATAATGGCTAATATTCGACCGCTGCGCATTGTGCCTCCTTCTTTTCTAGTCGCCCGACTTCCTTGTCTTTTACCTCGCATCAAGAGGCCGCTCGCCCCCCACACGGCTATGAGAGGTCAACGTCAGATCTGCTGCGCTGAAGAGCCAGCCTGTCGTTATAATACTGACTTACATCAGAATGTCAAGAGCACAAACGCCGGCTGAGCAATCAAACACGGTCAGGGCCCCACGCCGTCCCGCGTTCCGAAGCTGCTCAACCAGCGTTATGTCCGTCGCTACCCGTTCGTTACCTGGTCAGACGGATGAAGATGCGCTCGTATAGCTCGTCGAAGATATCCTCTAACACGTCCGGCGTTTCGGCATGCCGATGGTAGCCCTTGGTCACCTCGGCTACCTCTTTCATCAGCTCCTGATCCGCCATATAGCCCAGGGTGATGGTATAGATCACAATGTTCTGGTTGCGAGCCTGATGCGCATACCAGACCGCGCAGTCCTTGGCCGGCTCATCGTCGTGGGGCCAGAGGTCAGGATCGTCAGCACAGGCCGGGTCACAGTTACTATAGGTGTTAGCCTGACCGTCGGTCATCAGGATCATAACGTGCGCAGCTCCCGGACGACCGTAATGATCTCCAAAGCCATCGGGGACCGTCTTGAGCACGCTGATACCGCGACGAATGCCATCGGCGATGTTCGTGGATCCGCTGGCCTTGGCCGTATCTAGGTTGGCGACTACCGTCTCGGTGATCACCTGAGGCGAGCAATCAGTAGATCCACGCTTGCGCAAGCATTCCAGTTCGTTCCTTATCGACGCATCACTATCGTAGGCCACGTAGCCCACCTGATCGAACTGCGGGTTCAGCTGCCCGACGAAGTGCTTGGCCGCCTCCAGGGCATCGCGAATGGGCTGTTCGTCGTCATATAGATCATCCTGCCGCAAGTCAATATCGCAATCTGGCCGATAAGCGCCATCTGGCGGCGCCTGGCCGCCCGGGCGCCCCGCAAAGCGCGGATCACAGGGATCGCAGGCCCAGTCGGTGCGCGCGCTATTAGGATCGAAGGTACGAGGAGCCGCAGGCGTGCTATCGTAAGCGCAACCGGAGTTATCGGTGGTGATCAGGATACGATCGGCGTCAAAGCCCGGCCCACCGGCCCATAGGTTGAGCGTGTGATCTCCTTGCGATAAAGACGTATCCCCCACGCAGCGCCAATCCCAGGCGCTAGAGGAAGCCCCGTCGTAGAAAGTCCCCTTGGGATAATCATCCTCCCAACCTATCGGGTTGCCATTCACCCCCCAGTAGACATGATCGCCCCGATAACCATCGTCGCCGCCCTGTCCGCGGACCCAGACGTAGTAGGTATCATTCGTAGGCGCCCTGAAGGCGAAGTCGGCCCGGGGAGCTTCATAAGGACCACCCACCGGTAAGTCGCGCCGACAATACTCGCCATTGGTGAGATCATCCCACGTGCAAGGCACGCCCAGGCCGTCGACGTGGTTCGTCAGGCTGGCGTAGGGATGGTGAGAGAGGTAAGCCCCCCGGCCCGTTCGGGAGTAGGCTCCTTTGTCGTTGTGCTGCATAACCCAGTAGGTGGAGTAGGGCGTGAAGCCATAGGTGTGATAATCCGGATTAATCCTGGAGTACTCCTCGGCCTCGATCACGATATAATATTGATCGCTCCAGCTACTCCAGTTGCCATAGCTATCTTTGTAGCGATAGCGGTAGTTACAATCATTAACCCAGTACTGGCTGCTGCCATAAGGCGAGCGGCTGGCATCGCCACAATCGCTGGCGCAGTGATCAGCGTGCTCCATAGTGTTATCGGACCAATGGAGCGGGTAGATGGTGCCGGCGGGATACATCTGGTCCGGGGCTGCCTCCCAGCATCCATAGCAGCGCGTATCGAACTCCATCGAGCCAGAGTCATCGTAGACGATGACGGTGTCAATATCGCTGATGTTCTCCGCCTCGGCCACGGCCTCGACGGGGACCTGCTCGAAGCCGATAAAGCGCATAAACGTCATCGGCACCTGCTGCCTGACACGCACGCGAATATGGTCCGCTGTGACCGAGGGGTCACTGGCCTCTTCGTCCTGGGCGTAGGCAGTGTCGATCCAGATGGTCGTCATCGTATCCGCGTCGGCCGGGTCCGAGGCGTACGATCCGCCATCGTACTGGTTGACAGCCAGGGCTGCATCGGCCGCTTCGTGATCGTAGTCGTTCTCCCGTAAGTACGCCATCGCCCGCAAATGGGCCGCGCCTTCGACCGGCAGCTCGCCGGCGGCAGCCAGGGCGGCTGCGTCGACCGCTCGCCCCACCTTTACTCGTTCGACGTAATAAAACCCCAGATCGACGCCCAGACCCACAAAAGCCAACAAGCCAATGAAGGCGAAAACAACGATGATCAAACTTTGCCCCTGCTCCCCTTGAGCGGCCTGTGATTCACGCCGCAATTGTAGTAACTTCTTCATCATCTCCCCCTGCTGATCACTTCCTTCCGCTTACTGTATCCGCTCTCGATGGCTCTGCACCCGCATCGCCGTGCTGGAGTACATCAGCCACGGATTGGGTACCGCTACAAAGTCACCCAGCATCAGGGGGCGGTGCATAAAATAGATCTCCACCACGGCGACGTGATTGCCCTGAGGCTCCCGATCGGCCGCCTGCCGGGCAGCCTTGATCGCCTCCGCGGAAGCTCCTCCGTGGCGGGCCCGGATCTGATCCGACGAGAACTTGGAAAACGCTGTGGATACGGGACCGGCCGCTTCAGCGACAGGGACTTCAGCGACCTCTCCGTCGCTATCCAACACCACCTTGGTGACGATGACGCCGGCCGTGGGATCGGTACCAGGAGCGCAATTTTCGCTACTGGTGCATATGACATCCCCTGCGTTGGTCACCTGGGTGAAAATCTCGGACGTCTCCTCGCCCCGGGCGGCTAACCGCGCCCCTTCGCGGCAGGCGTTAACGACCAGGATGTAATTCCGCAGCGCATACCCCACTTCCGCCACCCCGATCAGCAACATCAAGAGGATAGGTAAGACGAGGGTAAATTCTACTATCCCCTGACCGCGCTTCGAATGTTTTTCACTCCTCATACGCAATGCCCCCTTTTTGAGTCAAGCTCACTCCCCCACCCGCGCGCCGGTGGCAGCATCGAGATCGACGGTAAACGTGCTCTCTTGGTCGAAGTCGACGCCGACGATGGTCCAGATCGCCTCTCCATCAGACGCCCCCCGGGCTACGCGCAGCTGCATCGCCACTTGAACGCTGGGGCGCCGCCTGACTAGAAACCCGCCCCCGTCTTCCCACCACGTCTCTAACGCCTGGTCGCTATCCACCCGCCAATCCCGCTCGGACAAGGTGGGGATCCGGTATGGACTCATCTTCTCATGTAGCAGACGGGCCTCCCCCTCGCTCACCGCCACCAGAGCCAGCTGCCCGGCGGCAGGTGAGAAGAATTGAAACATCCACTCGATGCTTTCGCCATCCGTTATCTCCCGGCCCGACTGCTGACCGGAGACGACGGCCAACGCCGCGTCGTCGCGCCATTGCGCAGCCCGATCGGCAGCCAGGGAGAACGCCGCCCGAGCGGTGGTCTCTTGTTGAAATGGAACTGCCGCCGGGCTATCTGATTGAGCCAGACGAGTACGGGCCAAGACGCCAACTGCGATGATAACGACCAGACCCAGCCCCAACAACAGGATGGCGACCCGCTTATCAATCATAGCCGCCCCGATACTGCCGGACTACTAATGGCAGATAGACACGATACGTCTCAATGTTCGCCAAAATCTGGTGCGTGTCTCGGTCGGTCATCCCGTCGCTATTTTCAACCTCCAATGTCACCGTATACCGGCCCACCTTGGAAATGGTGATCGTGGTGGATACGTTATTCGAAGAAGACAAGCTGGCATACGCACTCTCGGGAGATAACCACCACTTATACTTCAGCGAGGGATCATCTTCCATATTGCTCGAACTGCCGCTTCCGTCTAGGGAGGCAGTGGCGGAGGAGGTATTCTCAAGGGAGACGAGGCTCATAGCGTCGATCTGCGCATCGGGGAATACTATGTTGGGCTCCTCCTCCTCATCCTCATCCCAGACGCGAATGACCTGTGTATCCCGATCGCTAGCCCTACCGTTGTCCACCTCCAGTGTCACCGTGTACCAGCCGGCTACCTCGGGAGTAAATTCAGGTTTTACGCCAGACGCGCTCCATTTTTCGCTGCCCTCCGGCCGCCCCGAAAGCCACCAGCTGTAACTCAACGGCAAGCCCCCGGCGCTGGTGCTGTCGCTGCCATCTAATTCTGGGTCCTTTCCGACGCGAGGCGTATAGTCCTTGGCCGTGATCTTCGCCTGCGGGGACATATCGCCCGTCTCGCTCGCCAGGATGCGCTGGGTGGCCTGGGCCGTCGCCAGGCCATTCGTCACCGTCAGCTTCACCGTGTACCAGCCCTCTTCGTCCGGCGTAAACGTAGGAGTGACCACGGAAGATTGCCAGTTATCACTACCCGATGGTCGCTCAGAGAGTGTCCACCGATACTCTAAAGCCAGATTGCCCTCGCTGGTGCTGCCGCTGCCGTCCAACCCCACGGACGTGTCCGGTTTCACGATCCAATCGCCCTCCAGCTGAGCCTCTGGGGGCGGCGATCCGGCCTCAATCTGGGCGTTCGGTGTATAGGACATCCGCTCATAGTAAGTGTCCCAGTCGCTTTCGGCGCTCTGCCTTCGCATGTAGGTAGCGTGCAGGTACCACGCATCACCGTTTTGGGACAGAGCGGCCATCGCCGAGCCGCCCCCCGGCGCTGGCGGCTGGCTCTGGTGCAAGCTCGTCGGAGTGACCCAGTCCACGTTGTCATTATCCCCCTCGACGGCGCAGCTGTAGTGAATGGCGTATTCATCTCCGTCACCTTCGCTGCGATCGGCGTGCCAGACCACCGCCGGCCAACCGCCGTCGTTCAGCGCGACGGAGGGGCGCAGATCAGAAACATACTTATCATCCCCTACCCGATCGTGGGTATGATAAGCAGGACTGGGCTCATCGCGCACCTGCTTGTCTGTACCGACCTCGTAGGCATCGGCCGGCCAAAATTCGGATTCCCCGGCAGCATCGTTACGCATATAGACCACGTTGCTACGGTTCTCATCAACGTACCAATCCCAGACGATAAAGACCTTTTCTCCTCGCGCGGCGACCTTTGGATTACCAAGATTCGATGGGCTGCTCTCCCGCGATCCCGTTTCCCAGCTCGAACTCTCCTGGCTTCCATAATAGATGTAGCTAGCCTCATTGCCGATGCTCCGCCAGGCGATGTGAACGACATCCCCAGCGCAGGCGATGGAGGGAGCGAAGCTATCATCCACGTCTGCATAGTCCTCAGGCGAAAAAACCCTCTCTTTCTCACCAGAAGCACCAGCGTACCATATCTCCCCGCTGGTCCCGTCCTCATCATACCTGACCCAGACGACATGAGGGGCCCCATCGGCGTCCACGGCAATATCGGCCCAGGTGACCTTCTTACCGGACGCTGAATCCAAAACTTCGCTTCCTGTGCAGCTGCCATCGGTCAGCGAGCAAGTCCTGTAATAGACCCAACTCTGATCGGGAGCTCCCACCGCCCCTTCAAACACAATGTAAGCCAGATGAGCGGTATCACCATCGAGGTCAACGTCTACGTCGTACCCATAAGGGGCGTCAACACCTTTGTCGAAGACGGTGATCTTGTCCTCCCAGGTCTGCCCTCCATCCAGGCTGGCCCGCAGATAGGCATCCCCCTGAGGATGGCCTTTGATGGTCTCCCCCTCCACCCAGGCCACAGCGATTCGATTGTCACTGCTCGCTATGTCGGGATAGGCCGACGTGAGATTGGGAGTGCCCGATAAGTTGCTCGGCGTCTGGGCTGCGCCGCGCAGCCTTAGGCCAACGACGAAAAGCACTACGGAGGTGAAAATCACCACGACAAATTTTACTCGCCCACGCATCATAGAGATCCCTCGATTCAACTTGCTGCTTCGTCCGCCATCAGATGCCCTCAACGCTGCTCAGTAAAGGAGCAGATTGACGTCGTAGTTCCGCTCATCGGCAGCCACCACCACCGACTTGGTCGCCACGTAGAGATCGCCATCGATCCAGGTCTCGGCGTAGATGGTGTACGATCCCGGCGCGACGTTGTAGAAGTGGTAGAGGCCATTCTGAATCGTGACGGTCCGCAACACGTCCCCTCCGCGCGAATAGGCGATCACGTCGACGTTCCGGAGCGCCTCGGGGACGCCGCCGACCAGCACACGGGCCTCACCGCCGATCGAGGCGGTGCCCGGCTCGGGGTCCGGGGGCGCCCACGTGTTACAGACCTCACAGAAGAGATCGTCCAGGTAGAACCACGTGCCGTATTGATCGCCGTCGTGCTCGGCGTAGAAGCGCACATCCATCTCCTGCCCAGCCAGCGAGGCCACATCCAGATCAGCGCCAAAATCCACCTGGAAGGGCTTCCAGATCCGAGGCGCCGTTGGCTCATCGTCGATGATGGTAAGCGTGGCAGAGCCAAAAGCGCCGATGGTGGCGTTGGTGGCGTTGGAGAGCTCCAGCCTGACGTCTTCGGCCCCTTCATACCGCGCATCGTCGACGATCTCCACGGTGAACGTCACGATCTCCTCCCCAGGCTCAATGACCAGTTTGTCACTGGTGGCGATATAATCGTCGGGGGCAACGGCGGTATTGTCTTGCGTAGCGTAATCGACAGTCACCGTATCGGTATAAGGGGCATCGAGCGTGACGGTAATCACGGCCTCACCCGCGTCCTCGTGGACGCTATACTCGTAGTCGCTGAACTCGACGATGGTGGAGGGCTGAGGATCGTTCTCCAAGATATTGAGCGTGGCCGGGTCGTTGGTGCCGATGCTGGCATTGACCGCGTTATAGAGATTCAGCGTGAGCGCCTCATCGCCCTCGTAGACGGTGTCATCGGTGATCGGTACAGTGAACGTCAACACCGTCTCTCCGGGGGCGAAGGTCAACGTATCGCTGCTTTGTGTATAATCCTCGCCCGCCATCGCCGTGTCGTCTTTCGTCTCGTAGTCCACGGAGACGGGGTCCTGAGCGACGGTATCCAGCGTCACGGTGATGAGAGCCTCGCCCACGCCCTCATCCACGTTGTAAATGGCGTCGCTGAAGTCAACGGTGCGAGACGGGACGATATGGACGAAGCAGATCTTGGCGTTTTCGCTACCGGAGGCTGGCGCGATCGTCAGCCGCCCATCAGTCACACTGACGGTCACATTATACTTATCAAAATTATCCTCGCCGTCGGGGTCCTGTATAACCGTCCCCTCCACGCTGACTGTGTTTATCTGATCAGTATACGAAGGATCGCCCATCACCAGGAAGACATCATAAGCGCCGTCCGGGACAGCGACCTCCCACGTGTGAGAGCCGTCCTTCTGCATATGGTTCAGGGTGTCGTACCGCTCGTCGGAGTGGTCACCACGATCGCGGGTCTCGTCGACGGTTTGATCCCAGCCGTAGAAGTAGCCAGTGTCGCGGTATCCGTAGGCCTCGCCAGTATCCGGCAGATAGCCGGACGGGGTGTCTGAATTGCCCGGCGGCTCGAAGTTGATCTTCAAGCCGTCGCTGGAGAGAGGGTCATCGTCGACGATGGTCAAAGTGGCCGGACTTTTCGGCCCGATGGTGGCATCGGAAGCGTTGGAGAGCTCGAGCAGAATTGTCTCCGACGGCTCGAACTGATCGTCATCAATAATTGAGACCTCAAAGGCCGCCCTCGTCTCGTCCGGGGCGAAGGTCAACGTGCCGCTGGTATCGGTATAATCGTCGCCTGGTGTGGCCGTGCCAGCACTGGTAGCGTAGTCCACGGAGACAGACGTATCCACCGCTGCGTTCAGCGTGACGGTGATCGTCGCCGTCCCTGCGCTCTCATCCACAGTGTAATCAGAGGCGCTGAAGTCCACAGTAGGCGGCTGACAGACGATGATCTCATCGACCGCCCCCTCGTCACGATAAGAGCTGTAAGAAGCATGAGCAATACCCACCTCAACCGTATTTCCCATCGGAATGTCGACGTCGCCCTGATGGGTCCAATCTTCCGATCCCGGGTCATCTGCCTCGGAATAATAGTAGCGGAACGTATTCCCCTCGCGCACGACCCGCACCCACACTGGGATATCAGCCGGAATATCATTCCCGGTACCGTCAAGTCGATCAGCCCCTCCTCCATCCGAGGGGCGATAGGCGAACTGGATGCGGCTGTGATCGTGCGTATAGGCGGGCATGACGTAGCGACTGTTGGCCGCGGTGCTGTTGCGTACCATCAGGCCCATCTTCGAATACTGTTCCAGATCAGGACCATATAGGATGCGCAGCTGGGCATCAAAGTTTCCCGTCATGGATTGATGGACGTAGTAGACATCATCGCTATTGCCCCAGGTGCTGCTTCCGTAAGCGTCGATGGTCAGCTGACCGCCGCTCTCGTCCACATCGCCGCCGGAATTACCGATCTCCGTGATCGACCATTGACCGTAGTCGAAAGAGCCATCGTTGAAATCGTCGTCTATGGGACAATCGAGCGCCCCTGATTGCCCGCTGACAGATTGGGCCGGGGCCGAAAGCCCTTTGCGAGAGGGACGGCAGACAGCATCCGCCTGATGCCAGGCCGGTGAATCGAACACGTATCCATCGGCCTCGGGCATCACGCGCACCATATCATCGGTACCGATGGCGATCAAGTGGCTGGGATCGCCGGGCACGTTGCGCAGCTGGACGTGGAGCTCATCGTCGGCGTCGACGCTGTTAGCCACGCTGCACTCAGAGATGCTATCGGCAATCAGCCGCCGCCCTCCCACGTGTAACGTGGTCTCAGCCCCCTCGGCCTCGGCGATCTCCTCCGGGATCTGGACTGTCTGATAGAGATAAGGCGTCAAGGGAGCACAGGCTGGAGCAGAGCCCTGCGAAGCGTGGAGCCGCATCGAAGACGTCCCCTCATAGAAGTACAACGATCCTCGCTGGAAAGCTCCGGATTCCCCAGCGCTCCAATGCTCAAAGACGGTGGCGAAGTTGCCCTCAAAGCCCCTGTTCTCCAGCAGCTGATAACATTCCTCCCGCCCCAGCGGAGCCCCCGGAGCCCAGGGCGCTGGATCGGTGCCTTCGCCACAAACCACAGTGCCGATGTGAACATCATCAATCAACACCTCGGTCAGCTCATCGTGGTACGTCTTTCTGCGATTGTATCCGCCGATGGTCAACGTGTGGCTACCGGCCGAAAGAGGCCCCACCACGACCCGGAACTGCTCCCAGCCCGTCGTCCGTGGGTCTCCCCCCTCCCCGTCGCCGTCGACACGCGCCACATAGCCAGCTCCATCGGAGCCATACATATTCCCATCCACGCTCATCAGCACGTCGCTATACTCGCCGCTTTCGTAGTTAGCAGCGTGTATCAGGTTGTAGCGGAAAGAGATCTCGACCACCTGGGAAGAACTGAGGTCGAATGTCCGCTCCCAGCCTCCCGATATATGATTGATGTTGGTATTCGTGCCATTGATGGCGCCGACCTCCACCTTCAAGCCGCCTCCATCATACCCATCTGAGGCTACCCACTCCCCCTGGGCATAATCGGGCTGAGTGGTCCCGAAAGCGTCGTCGACATAGCTGAAACCGTCGGTATCCTCATCAAAATTGGCAAACCCGATCGGGCTCTCCCCGCCAGTGGCGATCTGGAGGGCGTCCCAGTTGTTACCTTCGTCGTCCTCATAGACGTAGTCGGAGGTATCGACGCGGGCCCAGATGGTGTGCTCGCCAGGGGAGTCCACCCACATCAGCGTATTCAGCACGACCGATTCATTCGGACCGATGCCATCCACCCACTGCTTCATCTCGCCCACCGGGGCTTGAGGCATACTCTCGTCGTCGACGTAGAAGTCGACGTCGAAGGTCTCGGCCGTCTCGGCCTGGGTGAGGTTAGTGATCACAGCCGACATCGTGAAGACCGTCTCCGGGCAGATAGTCAGCGGGTCGACGACGGAGATCGCAAGGTCGGGGAACGGTTCCTGCACCAGGATATCCGCCGAACGGGCCACCAGATCCCCCGCGCCACAGCCTCCGCCGCCAGAGGGATGCGTCTCCAGCCGGTAGGTACCCTCGCTATCGGCGGGGATGACGAAGGGAATATCGGGAGCGTTGCCCTCGGCGTCGACGCTGACCGAATCAGCCACCACCACCTGCGTGATCGGGCTTGAGTCAGAGAGCGCACACCACAACAACTGATAGGGGGCTTCGTCGAGGGGATGTTCCATCACATCGGCATAGATCTCGTCCAAAGGCGCCGACTTGTGGCTGGAGACGGTGATATAAGGAGCACCTTCGGGGAAACGCCAGGTCTTGGTCGCCTCGGCGGCGGGCTCGTTGCCATCTTGCACCCCATCGGCATCCACGTCAATCCAGGCCGCGATGGTCACTGTGCCAGAGTAGTTGCCATACGCCGTGACCGTCGCCTCACCCTGCTGATCAGTGGTCCTCTTTGCGAATTTAGGTCCAACGCCAGACTGATCAAAGCCACCCAGCGCCGGATCGTCGATGGAGAACTGAATCTGCGCCCCCTCCACCAGACGCCCGCCGGCGTCGGACACCGTGGCCACAAACTGGTGAGCGCGATCATCGGGCAGCTCGTTCACTGCCTGGGACGGTGAGAGGCCGATGGTGTAGCCCTCCTCGACCCAGGTGACGGAAGCCACGTCGGAGGGCTCGCCGGAATCCCATTGTCCATTCCCGTCCTCGTCTAGCCAGGCCCGGATTGTGGACGTGCCGGGATACTCGCTCTCGGCAGTGACCACCGCCTCGCCCTGCGCATCGGTCGTCCCATCGGCATAAGACGACCCTGAACTGATGAACTCTCCGACACTCTCGATCGAGAACCGCACCGTCCTCCCAGAGACCCTGCTACCCCCTTGCGTCACCATGGCGACAAATTGGTGCGTGGTGTCATCGGGCAAGACAATATTGGCGCTTTCCGGGCTCAGGGAGACCTGGAAAGCGTCCGGGTCCGGCTCGTCATAGTCGGGATCGCCAGGCTCAGGCACGTACCCTGAGGAATCAGCATCGGTCAGGCCGACCTGAACGCCCTCGTTCTTCATCAACGCGTTGGCCGTCACGGGGACGTGTTCGGCGATCACCTGATAGAGGGGATCGATGATGCTGACGTTGTGCCGGACGCGAACGAGGACATCATCGCCCTCAATACCGGGATGGTCCAGACAGGGATTATTGGGGTCCCAGGAGACGTTCCAATCTGTCTGAAACGAAGGACGCCCCCATACCTGTACCCCGAAGAACTCAGACTCGGACTGATAGGTGCGATAATCGGAGGGCGTGAAGCCCAGCAAGGTCTCATCAACGCGCAGCCCGACCGCCGCCTCGCGGGCTCGCTGCTTGATAAGAAGCACACGCCGCGCGTAGTAATCGTCCTCCGTCTCCGTCAAGGCCGCGTGAGGGTAAGAGGAGCCTTCTGAGGGGCAATAGGGGTAGCCATCGCCGTCGGAGCTCAGAGAGGCCGCCATCGCGGTGTCGTCCGGATCTTCGTGGATGCCATCCTCAAGCACACCATCCCCGTCCAGATCCAGACAGGCACCCCGCGGCGGCTGATAGGTGGAGGCAAACCGAGCCGCCTCCCGCGCTGCGTGCTGCACTGCCAGATACCCCTGAATAACCAGCGCAGCTTCAACAATGCCCAAAATGACCAGCAACAAAGCCGGCAAGATCAACGCAAATTCAACTAGACCCTGGCCCTTACGTCGCATCTGTCCATCCCCCTTATACAAAGACCCGCCGGTCCCCCCCGGCAGCTCGATCCTCGAACAGATTGAACAACTCTATTATAAATTATTAAGGATAAAAGGCAATAGCACAAAAGTACCCCATTACAATACAATGAGTTTTGATCGATCAGAGGCACTCTTCCGCTAGGCGCTCCCGACCGCGCCCCAGTCATTTGAAACACACCAGGAAATTCAATTCTTTATGATCATCTATATCTTACTTACATTTCTAATCTCAGACAAGACGGTCTAGAGAACTCGGAACGCTCGTCCCAGGCACAGGAGAGATCCGAGCGCAGGTAGATCGCGCTTACCTGATCTTCATAGATGCGACGCCAGTTTAGCGAGCCGTCCATCGCTTCGGCTAACGGCCCATCGAGCGTGACCAGCGCGGTGCAGACATCTCGGCTTACCAGCGCCTCCTCCCAACCCGAGGATGCGCTTGCCAGCTCGATGTACTTCAACAGGAACGGATCGCCGTACATATCGGCCCGCCCGTCCACGAAGACCGGATAGTCAGGGAGACGCCAGATGAGATAGCCACCCCACTGATAAGGATTGTAGAGTTCGCCAGGCGGATGACGCTCCGCGAGCCAGTCGCTCGCCTCGACAGGGAAGCCGATCTTTTGCACAGCCCGTTTGGTCGCCGGTTCGCGCCACACCGCCCCGGCCTTGAGCGCCGCCGCGCCGACTATCAGCAGCGCCAGGGTCCCGTTGAGCAAGGTGCGGCGCGGTGGTGTCGGTCGTCGGAGACGTGATACCCTCCAGCGTTCCATCACCGGGGTCAGCAGTGACGCCACATATCGACTCAAAACCGGCACCGTGACCACGGCGAAGAGCCCCATGGCACGCTGCGACCGCAGCGTCAGGTAGGCGAAGACCGTTACCGGCAGCAACTCGCTCCAGCGGCCTCGTCGCCTGGAGAGCCCCATCGTCAGCAGCGTCAGCAGGAGCATGAGGGCAAAGGGTTGACTGACCGCGCGATGAAAATCCGGCGAGGCCCATTCGGCGATGAACCAGCGGGCCACCTGCTGACCGGCGTTGTAGAATGGATAGCGCCACATTCGGGGACCGTATGGGTTGAGCGGCACCAGCAGCAAGCCCAACGCCCCCACGCCGACCAGCCTGGCGGTCCTCTCCCACGGCGGCGCTCCACCCTCTCCCCTCAAACGGTCCATCCCCTCACCAACCACCGTGAGCCCCAGTACGCCCAATCCCAGAACGTATCCCGCATGCAGGTTCACCCACAGCACGAACAGCGGGGGCACGAGCCAGAGCACTTTCGACTCGCCGCACCACCAGAGGTGGAGCAGCAACCCCAACGCTGCCGTCAGCACATAGGTCGCCAGATGGGGACGCATAGTCCACACCGGCCCGCTCACCGCCGCTGCCAGGATCAAGATAAAGGCCCGCAGGAAAGGCCCTCCTTTCATCTGAGGCCAGAGAAGAGCGGTCGCCGCCGTCACCCCCAGTGCAACCCACAGGCCCAACCCGACATATCCCAGCCAGCGATAGGCGAGAAAAAGGCTGATCTGGGCCAACCAGCCGTTGTCGATCCACGGCGCGTCGGCCCTGGTGTGCGAGAATGGATCGCTGCGGGGTATCGCGCCACGCTCGACGATGTAGCGTCCGCTAGCCAAGTGCCACCATCCGTCGTGGTCGATGGGGGCGCGGGCCGCCATAGCGAAGACCGCCGCTAGCGTCACGATCAGCACCAGGCGGCGCGTGTCGAGAAAGCCCCACCACTTTCTATCCACCGACCGTCCCCTCCAGGCGGTAGCACGAGAGGATGATGCCAGGGAAGCGCAGGCGGTGCTTGATGGGGTAGCGTGCATCCAGCTCTGTCTTGAGCCCGTCGAACTTCGCCCCCGCGTCCAGCGCGCGGTTGCGCTCGGCGGGGAAAACATGGGGGTTCGTATTCTCCCGCGAAGTGATCAGCCACAGCTCATCGGGAGGACTATCCAGACCCAGCCAGTTGACCAAACTCTCCTCCGGCACGCTCCCGGACAATTCGACTATTGTAATCGAAGCAGATGGAGGGTAATACCAGAGCGGCAAGCGCTGTCCCGGTCGGCTGACCAGCACGGCATCATCAGCAGCCAGGCGATTCAGGTTCGTCACCGTCGACCGCCAGTCCTCGCGAGCGTAGCTGGAATCGGAGTAGAGCGTATTCAGCGAGATCAGCAAGCAAATGCCGTAAAGTACAGCTGTCGCCCAGGCTGACCAATGGCGATGCCGCCAGCGTTGCCATCCCCAGGCCACCAGCAGCGCAAAAACCGGCAGAAGCCAGGTGACATAACGGTCCATATAGACCGAGCGCCGCACGGACAAGCCCGGCACTCTTACCGACAGAGTCCACATCAGGAAGAGCGGCAGCAGTAGCCAGTTTACCAGCGTCTGGCCCTCCAACGATGAGGAAAGTTGACGCAGCGCCAGGCGCGTACCCCAGCCCAGTGCCACGAGCAGCGCGCCGTAGGCCAGCCAGTTCCACCAGTGCATCAGATTGGCCGTGCTGCCCAAACCGAAGGTGTAGAGCGTCAGTAGTGGCTCGTACCAGCGCGCTTCGTCGATCCAGGAGGCGATAGGTGATTGCCTAAAACCCCCGGCCTGCATAGTGAGCACCAGCCAGGGAGAAAAAACCAGCCCCACGATCCCGACGACAAGCGCCCAACGCCAGAAGAGACCCGGGCGTCGCCGTCGGTGGAGCAGCATCGGGATCGCTTGAGCCAAGAACATGAAGACGGTAAAGTAGTGCGTGGACAGCGCCGCCAGCAACGCAAGCCCGTAGAGCAACCAACCCATCCAATTGTTGGGATCTCGCATCAAGCGCAGCAACTGCAAGTAGCAAAGCAACGTCAGGGCGCCCAAGAGCGTGTACATGCGGCCTTCCTGCGAGTACCAGACGTGCATCGGGGAGAACGTCAACAGTAAAGCAGCGATGAGACCGACGTGTCCACCCGCCAGCTCCTGCCCCAGGCGGAAGATCAGCGCTATGGTCAGTACGCCCCACCACGCCGAGATGTAGCGTGTCCAGAACGCACCATGTCCCAGCGCCATCCAGGGACGCATCAGCAGATAGTGAAGCGGCACCTGATTGCGGGGGCGGAGGATGTCCTCCCACATCAGCGCTGGGGGGCTTGTGGAGCGGAAGACGGTCACCATCTCGTCCCACCAGAGACTCTGGGCATCCAAGCACCAAAGCCGCAGCGCAAGGGCAGCGAGGATGATTGCCAGCAAGGCCCACTTCCGGCGGCTCATAGAGTTGCTTCCTCCCCGCCTAATCTAGACAAGCTAGAACCAAAAGGCAACCACGGATGGCACAGATTTTCATTGACCCCTTGCAAACTTTTCGCACTGGAGCAAAAGTAACAGAGCAGATACAGGCGTCTTTCGCACTACTGCTGAAGAAGTAAACGTCGAGGACCCTTCAAGGAGAAGTAATACCGATGCCACAACCAACGAATCCCAAGCACATCACTCGGTGATACAATCGACAAAGCCCCGCCGGAGACGCGGGGCTTTGTCCGATAACATTGATAACTATGTTGCTATAGTTTAGCTGCCACCCAGCCCATCCACGACCTCGCTGAAGACGTCACCAATCTGCGGACCAAGAACGGTAAGAATCGCAATCACCACAATGGCCACCAGAACCAGAATCAACGCGTACTCTACTAAGCCCTGTCCTTCTTCGCGCGGTAGGAATAACATTTATCTCACCTCCTCTAAGGATATATACATTTGTTTAACTCGCGCATTATTATTCTATACGATCCGTCCCAGGAATGCAATAGGAGGTTTGTACTATCCTTCCCGCTCTAGAGCCGGCAGCTCCAGGTGAGCCTTCATCCCATGCCCCAGGCTGCTCTCGAAGTGGATCTCTCCTCCCAGCATCTCAATCCGTTCGCGCATCGTCTTCAGGCCCAGCTGTTCAGCCTCCGATGAATTCAGAGCCTCGGTGACGTCAAATCCTTCGCCGTCGTCCTCAACCGAGACGCGGACCAAATCCTCACCCAGATTGAGATTGACCTGGACGTTTTCCGCCTGGCTATATTCCTGGGCATTGTTGAGCAGGTCCTGAACCACCCGGAAGATGGTCACCTCTTCGTGAGAGACCAATCGCCGCTCTCCCCCCGTCACGGTCAAATTGGCCTGGATATCCGTGGTTTCCGACAGGCTTTCCATATAGCGCCGAAGCGTGGGTACCAGCCCCAGATCGTCGAGCATCATCGGGCGCAAATTGAGGATAAACTCTTTGACCTTCTGGAAGGTCCCGGTGACTGCGTGCTTCAGGTTAGCGAGCTCGGTTCGCGCCTGCTCCGGGTCCTTGTCCATCAGCCGTTCGCAGATTTCCGCTTGCAGAATGAGATTGGTCAAGGATTGGGCCGGACCGTCGTGCATCTGTCGGCTAAGCCGCCTTCGCTCGCGCTCCTGGGCCTCAATAATACGCACCACCGTCGGCTCGGCCGACTTTTCCTCTTCCTCCGCCTCGGCCTCTTGAACTTCCACTTCCCCCTCGAACTCAATGACCGTCCGGAGTAGATTGAGATACTCGGTCATATTGCGCTGGTCGCTCTGGAGCTTCTCCAGCTGGCCGCGCATCGTGAAGAGGCGCTTCTGCGTATCCAGGACAGTGGCATACGCTTCCTTAATATCCTCGCGTGGCACAGTATCGAACGACGACTTGACCTGATGCAAACGATTGGTCGCCTGCGTATTCTGGCGCGCCAAGCGCTCGACCTCATCCGTCGTCTGTTGAATCAGGAGATCAATCTCCTTCAGCTCACGCTGAACCTGCTCAAACTCCCGCCTGCTCTCCTCCTGCAAAGCCTCCAACGAACCCGCTTCAATATCGACCATAGTCACCGCCTACTGCTCACTTGTAACCTCATCCGCCGTATCAGAACCTTGCCGCCGCAGGGGCACCCAACCGCGTCGCAGGGCATGAACCGCAGCCTCCGTCCGTCCCGTGGCGCCCAGCTTCCTCAAAATAGCGGTCATGTGGTTCTTGACCGTCTGATGGCTGATGCCCAGCTGATAAGCGATCTTCCGGTTACTCATACCCTGCACCACCAGCTCCAGAATCTCCATCTCGCGCGGCGTAAGCGGGGTCAAAAAATCCTCCTGGCCCGCAAACACCTCGCCGCCAAAGCGCCGGAACCGCTCCAACAACCAATCCCCGATGCCGTCTTCATCGAGCACTGCCTCGCCCACCACGTACTCGCCTCTCCTGACGTGTTGAATCACGTCCACCAACCGCTCCGGGTTGACGTCCTTGGCGTAGTAAGCCGACGCTCCAGAGCGCATCGCGTGGTAGATTTGTTCCTCGTCGTCATAAGCGGTAAGCACGATCACATTGATCTCCGGGCAGCAATCCTTGATCTCACGCGTGGCTTGCAGGCCGTTAAGAACCGGCAAGTTGACGTCCATCACCACGACGTGGGGACGCAGCTCCTGCGCCTTCTCGATTGCCTCCTCGCCGGTCGAGGCCTCTGCCACCACATTCAAGTCCTCTTGAGCCGCCAGGACGTTCTTCAGGCCTTGACGAAAGACCGGGTGATCGTCAACGATCATTACCTCAATAAAATCTGCCATCACAATTAACCTCTACAGATAGTATTTATAGCAAGTCACAATATCAAGTATACCATAGGTTAAGTGATATGCACAACCTGGCGTTGGAGCAAAATAGAAAAGTGGACCGTCGACTTTCGCTCCAGCTGCTACGGCTTTCCCGAGCCACTAACCGCCAGCTCCAGCTGGCGTTGGTAGAGCTGATGATACAACCCCTCTTGTTCCAGCAAGGCCTCGTGATCGCCCACCTCGCGGATACGTCCACCTTCCAAAGCGATGATCTTGTCGGCGTTGCGGATCGTGCTCAGCCGATGGGCGATGACCAACGCCGTGCGATCTTTCATCACCTGGTCCAACGCCTGCTGGATCAGGTACTCGGCCTCCGCATCGACCGACGAGGTGGCCTCATCAAGGATCAAGACGCGCGGATCGGCCAGGATGGCGCGCGCCAGCGCCAATCGCTGCTTCTGCCCGCCGCTCAGCCTGACGCCACGCTCGCCGATGTCGGTGTCGTAGCCTTCGGGCAGCTGCTCGATGAAATCGTGCGCGTAAGCCGTCTTAGCCGCCGCCATAACAGTCTCCTCGTCGGCCTCCGGGTTGCCGCAGAGTAAATTATCGCGCACCGTGGTGTTGAAAAGGAACGTATCCTGCAACACGACCGCCACCTGCCCGCGCAGCGATTGCACCTCCACCTGCCGCAGATCGTGCCCATCCACCAGCACCCATCCCCGGTCAGGATCGTAGAAGCGGCAGATCAAGTTCGCGATGCTCGTCTTGCCCGCCCCGCTGGGGCCGACCAGCGCCACCACCTCACCCGGCGCGATGTGGAACGTCACGTCGTGCAGCACATCGTCGCCCTCGGCATAGCGAAAGTGGACGTGCTCAAACCGTACTTCCCCTTCGATCTCCTCCAGCGCAATGGCACCCGGCGCATCCTGGATCTCCGGCTCTTGATCCAGCAGCTCAAAGATGCGTTCGCCGGCCGCAATCGCCTGCTGGAATGTGTTATCGACCTCCGTCAACCGCCGGAGCGGCTCATAGAAAGAGGTGATGTAAGAAAGAAACGCCACCAACGTGCCCAGGGTGAGCCGATCGTCGACCACCATCCGCGCCCCGAAGCCAAGCACCAGCACGCCCCCCAGCGCCGAGATGAAATAGAGCGCCGGGAAGAAGACGGACCACGTCTTGATGGCCCGCACGCGCTCATCGTAATACCGCTCGCTGACACGACGAAAGTGCCGCAGCTCGGCTTCCTCGCGCTCGAAGGCCTGCACCACTTTCATACCCGCCAGTTTATCCTGCAGACTGGCGTTGATATCGCCCAAGCGATCCCGCACCCGCCGGTAGATGGGCCGGGCGCGATGGTTGAAGATCCACAAGCCCGTCCCCATCACGGGCAACGGCAGCAGCACCACCAGGGCCAGCTGCCAATCGAGCACCAACAGCACCACCGAGGCCCCCACCAGCCGCAGGAAGTCCACCACCGTGAGCGCGACACCGTGCGTGATAAACTGCTCCAGCGCGTTGACGTCGTTGGTCACCCGCGACATCAGCTCGCCGGTGGAGGTGCTTTCGAAGAACGAAAGGGAGAGCTGCTGCAGGTGATCGTAGAGTCGCACCCGCAGATCGAAGATGAACCGCTCGCCCAGCGCGTGCCGCAGGTAAAGATCGCCGAAATCCACCAGCTGCGAAAGCGCGTGCACGCCGACCAGCGCCCCGACCAGAGGCCAGAGCAACGACAACTCCCGGGCTCCAATCACCTGATCGACGATGCGCTTCTGAAGAAGGGGCGGCAACAGGTTCACTCCGGTACGGACCAGGAGCAACACGGCCACGACCACCAGCTTCTTCCAGTAGGGCCGGACGTAGCCGAAGAGACGTTTCAGCACCGACATCGACAGCCCCTCACTCCCGGCGGATGACCCGCACGTCGCCCACGACCAACCCCTCCCCTTCGGGGAACAGAAAGACCGGGTTCAGGTCGAGCTCGCCGATCGCGGGATAGCGGAAGGGCAACTGCGAGAAGGTGACCAGCGCATCAGTAAGCGCGTCAAGATCACGGGGCGGCTGCCCGCGGAGGCCCTTCAGCAGCGGGAAGGATTCTATCTCGCGGATCATCGCTGC
>CAYYTU010000008.1:0-80075 GCA_964474655.1 uncultured Anaerolineales bacterium | reverse complement strand
CGAGAACGCAGAGAGCGCAGAGAGCGCAGAGAAACTGAAGGAAAAGCTTTGTCAATCTGGTCAAAATATTGAAAAATAGCCTGTCTCAGCGATCTCTGCGCCCTCCGCGGTGAAAAAAGCATAACCATCTGAACGGTTACGTATTCAGAGACTTCCGAAGTCTGTCCTCCCCCAACTTGTAGATGCGCCCCTTCGGAACTGCTTCGTTTGCCCCCCCTGGCTGAGACGGTTGCCCCAAGCGCAGCCTGATGGTAGAATGATTCCCCGCGTGTAAGGGGAGCTATGGAAATAAGACCGGCGGAACCGAAAGACCTGGAAGATTGCAGCACATTGGACCATTCCTGCCTCACCGACCGCGTCTGGCAGATGGAGACCCGCAACCTCAACGGCGCCCGCACCATCTCCTTCCGCACAGTAAGACTCCCCCGCAATATGAAAGTCAACTACCCCCGCCAGGGAGAGGCCCTGCTGACGGGATGGTGGCAACGCGATGGGTTTCTAGTAGCAGAACGAGAGGGAAGCGTCTGTGGATACGTGGGATTGGCGGCGCAGCCAGAGCATCAGCTCGTCTGGGTAGGCGATCTGGTGGTCGACCGGCCTCTGCGCCGGCAGGGAATCGGAAGTGCCCTTTTACGCGCCGCCAGCCGGTGGGCGCGGACGCGTGACTTAGCGCGTTTGATGATCGAGCTGCAAACGAAGAATTACCCCGCGATCGCGTTCTGTCGATCGCACGGGCTTACGTTCGCGGGCTATAACGACCGCTATTGGCCCAGCCAGGACATTGCACTCTTCTTTGGAGACACGCTGCAATAGCCAGGCCGGACCAAATGGGATCTCCAGTGGGTATCCTTGCATTCGACAAGAGTTGAGTGATTTACTTACCGGACACCTTCCTAAATAGCCACCAACGTCATTCTGACCCGTTGGGCTGAGCGTTCGACTGAGCTCACGCCGGAGGCTCAATCGAAGCCATCAGGATGATTGTTCGTTCGGCCAACGGGAAAGTGTCTGGTAATGAGGTTGAGTGATGGAATTCGTGCAGAAGTTTTTGGAGCTGGTCAACGTTCTACTCGCATCGGGCATTGTTATCTTCTCCACAGCGTTACTTCTCTATCTGGTTATCTACAATCGCAGTAACAACGTCGCCCGCACGTTCGCCTTTCTGCTGACGTGCGTCCTGGTGACCTACTTCGTGGACCTGGCACTGACGGGCGTCGACGATTTAGACGTCGCTGCGCCCTGGCTCAGGCTCCAATGGACCGGCATCGCCTTCACCCCGGCGGCCTACCTGAACTTCTCCAACGCGCTTCTAACGACAACCGGTGATCGGAGCAAATTCCAGGCTGTAGCGGTGCGCGTCAGCTACATTATGAGCGGGATCATCCTGCTCGGCGTCACCTCCAGCGACTGGATCGTCTACGGCGGCGCGATGACGCACGAGACCGCCCACTTGCTGCCGGGGCCGCTCTTCCCACTTTTCACGTTCTACTTCTCCATCGCAGTGGGCTGGGGTGCGGCCAACGTCCTGCGAGCCCGTCGACGCTGCCTCACATCGACCTCGCGTCGCCGAATGTCGTACCTGGCGGCGTCCTTCGCGGCCCCGGCGGCTGGCGTCTTCCCCTATTTGCTGTTCTCCAGCTGGTCCTCCTCTGCGCCCCGACTGATCCTCTGGTTCTTATTGGTGCTGGGCAACGTAGGCGTAGGCACGATGCTGGTTCTGATGGCCTACAGCGTGGTCTCCTTCGGGGCTCTGACCCCCGATCGCGTGGTGAAGCATCGTATGGTCCACTTTCTCCTGCGCGGCCCGCTGGTGGCCACGCTGGTGGTGATCGTGGTCATCGCGACCTCCCAGGCCGAGGGGTGGCTGGGCTTGCCCGCCCGGCGGGTGATGCTCTTCGGCACAGTGGCCGTAATCTTGCTGCTCCAGATCGTCATCGAAGTCGCCAAACCCCTGATCGACCGCGCGCTCTACCAGCAGGATCAGCCGGAGATCGAGTGGATTCAGCAGCTATCCAGGCGTCTGCTGACCACAACCGATCTGCGCCAATTCCTGGAAAACGTGCTTGCGGCGCTATGTGAGCTACTGCGCGTGAAGACCGCCTTCTTGGCCGTCATCGACGGCGGTGAACCTCACCTGGAGGTCACCTTGGGACTTGATGCGGAAGAAGCACGGGATCTACCGCTGGAGGCCTGGCTCGTCTCTCTGCGCCAAATCGGCGAAAAGCCTGCTTCCAACGAGTTTAAGATAGAGCAACACGGGAATATCCTCGTCTGGAACGGCTATTGGCTGGCGCCGCTCCGCACGCGGGCCAACAAGGACGCCTTCATCGGCGTGGTAGGGATGGAAGCCCGCTCCTCCGAACCCAATCTAAGCCCAGAGGAGCAGGAGGGTGTAGAGACGCTGCTTACCCAGGCCGTCGCCGCGCTGGAGGATCGACAGCTCCAACAAGGCATCTTCAGCGCGCTTGAGAAAATTATCCCGGAGATTGAGGACATCCAGCGCCGACGCGGTATGGTCCACTACGCGGGGGAAGAAGCAATATCGGAATTCAACCTGGCGGAATCGAGCGAGTTTCGCCAATGGGTTCGGGATGCACTCAAGCACTACTGGGGCGGTCCAGACCTGACCACCAGCCCCCTGATGGCCCTCCAAGTGGTGGAGCGCGCGACGCAAGAACAAGACGGCAATCCGATGAAGGGATTGCGCTCTGTACTGCGAGAGGCCATCGAACGACTGCGCCCCGAGGGCAAACGCCAGATGACGGCACCTGCGTGGCTGCTCTACAACATCCTGGAGCTTAAATTTCTCCAGGGCCATAAGGTGCGGGAGGTAGCGAAGCGACTGGCGATCAGTGAATCGGATCTCTACCGCAAGCAGCGGGTGGCAATCAAGGCCGCCGCGCGGATACTGGCAGAAATGGAACAAGAGGAGATTAATCAGGAGGAGATTAACCAGGAGGAGATCAATCAAGAAGCCAACTACGACCAGGATAAGTGAGGTGCGAACATATGCTTAAGATGCGTTTGAAATTTCTAAAAGCAAAGCGGGGTTATTTTGCATCCAAAATCTTCGACGGTAGACTTCCAAAGTCTGGAGTCGCTAAACTGCAGGAGTTAAATTCTTAAGAGAGGAACCTCACCCATAACCAATTTTCAGATAGCCTCTTGGGCTAACGAGCGACGGATTTTGACGGTTTTAGGAGGCAAAAGAGCGATGGGTCAGATTGAGGAATGGATCCCTCCCCACGTGCCCCCGGATGAAAGTTACTGGGAAGCTTTACTACGCGATGGGCAGAGCAGCCCCGGGGTCACCGGTGCTCAATCGAAGGTGTGGGCCGGGCGCCAGAGTAACGTCGACGAAACGCCGCCCGCGCCCGAGAAAAGCGGTCTCGATCCGTGGAGCGAGGCGCGCGCCTTGATGGAGCAAGAGAAGATACTTAAGCTGCCGGTCGTGGGAGCCAATCGGGGCGGCCTGCTGGTCGGCTGGAATGGATTACAGGGGTTCGTGCCGGCCTCGCACCTGTTGAACCTTCCACCGTTTCTGAGCGAGGACGAACGGCAAACCGAGCTGGACCGTTTCATCGGCACCCAAATCCCTCTCAAAATCATCGAACTCAACCCAGAGCAGCAGCGATTTGTCCTTTCGGAGCGGGCCACACGAATCGATGAGAGCCGCCGCGACGATCTCCTGAGCACACTCTCGCCGGGCGACATATGCGAAGGCCGCGTGACGAACATCTGTTCCTTCGGCGTCTTCATCGATCTGGGCGGATTCGAGGGGCTGATTCACATTTCCGAGCTCTCCTGGGGTCGCATCGACCACCCAGGCGATATCCTGGAGCCCGGTGAGACGATAGAAGTCTACGTCCTCAACGTCGAGCCGGATCGCGAGCGCGTGGGGCTGAGTCTCAAGCGCTTGCAACCCGATCCCTGGCAAGCGGTGGAGGAAAACTACCACGCGGGACAGATCATAGAGGGCACCGTGACGCACGTGGTAAACTTCGGCGCCTTCGTCCAGGTGGGCGAGGATTTAGAGGGATTGATTCACATCTCGGAGATGGGCGACGAATCCCTGGAACACCCCAATGAGATCGTCCAGAAGGACGATCAAGTGCGCGTCCAGGTTCTCAACGTCGATGGCGACGAGCGGCGCATAGGGTTGAAATTGTTGGGAGATGGCAGTGAGCAAACGCGACAGACGCAAGAAGCAAAACAAACGAGATAATCCACAATCGAACCTCGGCCTCACCCTGCTCCAGCAGATTCTGGCCCTGCTCATCGTAGCCCTGGGGACGATCACCGTGCTGGCCGTCTTTGGTGTGACCCGCGGGCGCTGGGCCCACGCCTGGGTGGAGCTGCTGCGGCACTGGCTGGGATGGGGCGTCTACCCCGTCGCTTTCGGCATCATTTTGGGCGGGCTCCAGTGGCTTCAACACCAGCTGGGCCGCCCGATGAAGTGGCGCTGGCGCCCCCTCGTCGGCGCCGAGATGGTCTTCTTCAGTCTGTTGGCCCTAACCCACGCCATCGCCGGACGCAACGCCCCCTGGCAGCTGGTAGAGGCCGGCTGGGGCGGCGGCGTAGTCGGCTGGGCCATCGCCACTACCCTTTCGGCTTACCTGGGGGAGCTGATCACCATCCTTGCGCTGACGATCCTGCTGGTGCTGGGCTTGAGACTGACATTCGACGTCACCTTATCCGACGTCAAGCGGGCCGTGGAGCGCTTCCAGGCCTATATGGAACGTTATGCCCAAACCAACGCCTCCGAACCGCCGCAAGCCGAAAAGGGTCAGGCCCAGCCTTCCGACAACCCCCACCCCGCGCCCGCCCGATCGGAAAAAGAACATCGGGCCTCCGTCCAGATCACAGCATCGCCACGAGGCGAATCTGAACTGCCGCCATTAGAGCTATTGAACCCCAGCCAGGGCCCTCCGCTGACCGATAAGGAGATCCGCGAGAAATCACGCATCATCAAAGATACGCTGGCGCAGTTCGGCGTGCCGGTGGAAGTCGTCGAGGTGCGGATGGGGCCCACGGTGACGCAGTTCGGCGTTCAACCGGGCTTCGTGGATCGGCCTCGCGCTGGCGAGCGAAAAGTCCGCGTGCGGCAGATCAGCGCCCTCTCCGATGACCTGGCGCTGGCGCTGGCGACGCCGCGCTTGCGCGTCGAGGCCCCCGTGCCCGGTCGCCCCTTCGTGGGCATCGAAGTGCCCAACTCCCAGATCCAGGTGGTGGGCATCCGCGAGGTGATGGCCTCAGAAGCCTTTGAGGATCTCAATTCGCCGCTGGCGCTCGCCCTGGGCCACGACGTGGCCGGCGCTCCAGTGGTGGCCGATCTGATCCGCATGCCCCATCTCCTGATCGCCGGGACCACTGGCTCCGGCAAATCGGTCTGCATCAAATCGTTCGCCACCGGCCTGGTTTGCAACAATACCCCGGAGGAGCTGCGGCTGGTGATGATCGACCCCAAGATGGTGGAGCTGGTACGCTTCAACGGGCTGCCGCACATCTACGGTGAAGTGGAGGTCGATCTGGATCGCGTGGTCAAGGTGCTACGCTGGGTAGCGCTGGAGATGGATTCCCGCTACAAGCGCTTCGCCGACATCTCGGCCCGCAACCTTGATGATTATAACCGCCAGATGAAGGAGCGGAATGAGCCGATCCTGCCGCGCATCGTAGTGCTGATCGACGAGCTGGCGGACCTGATGATGCTGGCCCCAGAGGCCGTCGAGCATCTCCTCTGCCGCATCGCCCAGATGGGGCGCGCTACTGGCATTCACCTGGTGGTGGCCACCCAGCGCCCCAGCACCGACGTGGTCACCGGTCTGATCAAGGCCAACTTCCCGGCCCGCATCTCCTTCGCCACCGCCAGCCAGGTCGATTCCCGCGTCATCCTGGACATGCCCGGCGCGGAGACGCTGCTGGGCGACGGCGATATGCTCTACCTGGCCCCAGACGCCGGCTATCCCCAGCGTGTGCAGGGCTGTTACGTATCCGGCGAGGAGATAGATCAGGTAGTAGGCTTCTGGCGCAAGGAGGTCGGTCCCACCAAGAAGAAGGCCCCGTGGGCCCCGATGATGCAAACGGTGGAACATCCCGCGGTGGAGAACGATTATGTGGAAGATGAGATGCTGAACAAGGCCATCGAGCTAGTGCGCGAACGCGGCCGCGCCTCGGCCTCACTACTCCAGCGACGCCTCCACATCGGCCATCCCCGCGCAGCCCGCCTGATAGAGGTCCTGGCCGATATGGAAGTCATCGGGCCACCGGCCGGAGGTGGACGCGCGCGCGAGGTGCTCATTGATGATGAAGAGGAAGAGGAAGAGGAGGAAGCCCAGGACGAGAACCATAAGCGCAAGGACGTCGCCTATACCCCCTCAAGCCCCGTGCCCTGACCAACCCTCACTCTCAACGAAACAAGTACCAGGGATTTGGAACCAGCCTACGATTGGAGGAGACGATGAATCGCCTAGTTGACATTCAGGAGCCGACATCCGCCGAGTATATGATCGCCGGATGGTACCAGTGGGCCGACGCCGGAGACGTCTCCTCCGGCCTACCCCATTATCTCATCGACGAAACCATGGCGCGTGAAATCGGGGCCATCAAGCCAGAGAAATTCTACCTGTTTCAGATTCCCGGCACCCACCACCTGATGCGACCGGCGGTCGTGATCGAGGAGGGTCACCGCCAATCGCTGGGCGGGCGGGAGAACAGATTCTTCTACGCCGAGCCTCCCGACGACGGCCTCTTGATCTTTCTCGGCGAGGAGCCCCATCGCAATGAAAAAGCGTACGCCGAGGCCTTCCTGGACGCGGTCGAAGAGCTGGGCGTCAAACGGGTGGCGATTGTGGCCGGAGTCCACGGGCCCGTGCCCTACGATAAAGATCGGCAGATATCGTGCGTCTACAGCCTGCCCACTATGAAAGACGAGATCGACGAATACGCGGTCAAATTCTCCGACTACGAAGGCGGAGCCACCATCGGCATCTATATCGCCCACCAAGCGGAGCAGCGTGGGATTGAAATCGTCGTTCTCTACGCGATGGTGCCGGCCTACGACTTCTCAACGGAATCCGTAACGGTCAACCAGGTAGCAATGTACGAGGATCACAAGGCCTGGTACGATATTATGCAGCGGCTCAATCATATGTTCCGGCTTGACCTGGATCTCTCGGATTTGGAGCGGCGAAGCGAGGATCTGATCCAAGTATGGGAGACCCGGATTCAACAGCTGGCGGATGATATGCCCCAGCTGGACGTGCGAGCCTACATGGAAAAGGTCAACCAGGAATTCGAGGAGCAATCTTTCCTTCCGCTCAGTCACGCCTGGGAGGAGGCAGCAAACGACCTCTTCGATTCTCAGCCCTGACGCACCGCTGCGCAGAGAACTCCCTCTGATGGAAGAAGGACCGTTCAGCGGAGACAACTATGCATTGTAAGAACTGTGGCGCGTCGATGAAGATCGTGGGCGCGCGCGACTATTTCTTCTGCGAATATTGCGGCTCGTACAGGTTCCCCCAGCCGTCCTCCGACGGCGTCGTGATGCTCCAGCGAGCGAGTGATCTCACCTGTCCGATCTGCTCCACCGGGCTCTCGTTGGCCTCGGTCGCTGGGGTCCGGGTGCTGTATTGTTCCAAATGTCGCGGCGTGCTGACCGATCAAGAATCGTTCTCGACCATCGTGAAATTCCTGCGGGCCGAGGCCGAAGGGCCGCCGGACCCGGCGCGCCCGCTCGATCCGGAGAGCCTGGAGCGGCGCATTCAGTGTCCGCATTGCGGTCGAACGATGAACACCCATCCTTACTACGGCCCAGGCAACATCGTCATCGATAATTGTGCGCCTTGTGCGCTCGTTTGGCTCGATCATGGTGAGCTGTCCATCATCCGCGATGCTCCAGGCAGAGATAGAAGATAGACTGTGAACTGCAATATCATAGCAAAGGAATAACCTATGTCCAACCAGACATTTGATGTACTGATTGTCGGCGCCGGTCCGGCCGGCATATTCGCTGCCCTGGAGCTGAGCGACAACGCCGATCTACGCCTGGCTATCCTGGACAAAGGGCCGGATATCGAACGACGTCACTGCCCGGCGCGAGAGCCGGGCGGCGAGTGCCAGCATTGCCGCCCCTGCGCCATCCTCACCGGCTGGGGTGGGGCCGGGGCCTTTTCCGACGGCAAGCTGACCCTTTCCACAGCCGTCGGAGGGCACCTGGCCAAGATCCTTGGTCAGCGTCGGGCCAATCAGCTGGTGCGAGAGGTGGACGAGACTTACGTCCACTTCGGCGCACCGGAGACGGTCTACGGCACCCTCAACGACGATATTGAATCCCTGGAGAAGCAAGCTGCTATGGCCGGGCTCCAGTTCATCTCCGTGCCCATCCGCCATATGGGCACGGAGAGCTGCGCCGAAATTATGCGCAGCGTGCGTGATGAGCTGCTCCAGCGGGGCGTCACGATCCACACCCGCACGCCGGTGGCCCACATCCTGACGGACGACGGACGGGTCACGGGTGTAGAGACAGTCAAGGGGCAACACATCAAAGCCGAAGCCGTCATAGTGGCGCCAGGCCGCGAGGGCGCAGCCTGGCTCAAAGGTGTCTCCGAGGATCTGGGGCTATCGCTGGAGCGCAACGCGGTGGATTTGGGAGTACGGGTGGAGTTACCGGCCGCCGTGCTGGAGCCGATCACGGACCTGGTGTACGAATCCAAGTTCATCTACTACTCGCGGGCCTTCGACGACCGCGCCCGCACCTTCTGTATGTGCCCGCACGGTGAGGTCAGCACCGAGTTCGCGGGCGATGTGATGACGGTCAACGGCCACTCCTTCGCCGACTACAAGACCACCAACACCAACTTCGCCATCCTGGTCAGCAAAACCTTCACCGAGCCCTTCGATGATCCAATCGCCTACGGCAAGAGCATCGCCCGGCTGGCCAATCTGCTAGGCGACGGCGTCATCGTCCAGCGCCTGGGAGATCTGGAAAGTGGACGACGCTCCACGCCCAAGCGCCTCTCGCGTTCCATCGTCACCCCCACGCTGACCAGCGCCACGCCGGGGGATCTGAACCTGGTGCTGCCCTATCGTTACGTGGTCACCATCCTGGAGATGCTGCATGCGATGGACGAGATTGCGCCGGGGGTGGCCGATCGGCACACGTTGCTCTACGGCGTGGAGGTCAAGTTCTACTCGTGTCGGCTCTCGCTGAGCCAGGAGATGGAGACGGAGGTGGAGAACCTCTTCGCCTGCGGCGACGGCGCCGGCGTGACGCGCGGGTTGGTGCAGGCTTCGGCCTCGGGCCTGGTGGCCGCGCGGTCGATTCTACGGCGGATGGGCTGATCGATACATTCACTACCCAACACATTTCTTGACTCAACTAGCTTGAAATCACCTTGAGCCCGTCGAAGGGTAATTTCAAGCAGTTTCTGCCTCGAAAACCGCCGGACATCTTCCCTCTCAAACCTTCGGGGCTTCCACACCGGATAACCTTAACGGTCTACCTGCCGCCGCGAGACCTTCATCACCTCCAATCGCCATTGAATACGCGGCCTATGGTCCTATCGCCGGGCGGCGCCTGGTTTCAGGATCTATCTACCGTTGGTAATGCGCAATTCCTGATCGTCACCAGTGCTTCGGTCCAGATCAAGATAAGAAAGCCCCGTCCATACTTCTATCTATTACCACCAACGTCAGCGCTTATGCTCTATCGCCCTCAACATCCTCCATTTCTTCGTCACCCTGCCACGGCTCGGCCAGCTCCAGCCAATAGCCACCATAGCCGCCGATGAAAAACCGTAACCGCTGGGCATCGGGCTCTTGCCGAGCAAGCAGATCGTGTGCAACGTAAACGACCAGATCGTCAACCTCGAAGGGAACGTAATCCTCTGGATTGTCGGGCTTCGCCATCCGACCGGATGGCCCTTTGAAGAAGTTTCATCACCCCATACAGACCCAGGACCAGCGGATGGTGAGCACGCCCTCGCGTTTGCGAATATAATCGCGCGCCCATTCAGATGGTATGTTCGCTTTCTTCATAACTGTTCACCTCGTACGGGCAGATAATCGTACCCTGTGCACAACTTCGGCATTCGAACTGGATGGTCGTATGTTCGATGCCGAACTGCTCGGCCAGCGCGGCTTTCAGATCGTCCATAATGCCCTGGGCCTCGCTGAGCGATTGATCGTTCAGCACCACGTGGGCGCTGAGCGAGATGTAGCCGGGGCTCACAGTCCAAATGTGGAGATCGTGTACCTCGGAGACGCCCGGCACCGCGTGCATCGCTTCCGCCACCTCGCTGGTCGTCTGGCCGCGCGGCACGCCTTCGACCAGGATGTGGATCGACTTCCGCAGCACGTTCCCCGATCCCACCAGGATGATCACGCCAATGAGCACACTGACCAGCGGGTCGATCACCATCCAGCCCGTCAGCGCAATGACGACGCCGGCGGCGATCACGCCCACCGAGGCCAACGCGTCCCCCAGCACGTGCAGGAAGGCGCTCTGGACGGTCAGATCGTGATCGTGACCATGTCCTCGCAGCACCAGCGCCACAACCAGATTGACCACCAGGCCGATCACGGCCACGATCAGCATCGGGCCAGCCAGCACCGGTTCCGGGTTAGAGAAGCGATTGATCGCCTCGCGGAAGATCTCGAAGGCGACCACCAGCAACATGGCCCCGTTCGCCAGGGCGGCCAACACGCGCAGGCGATGGTAACCGTAGGTATGGCGGTCGTCTGGGGGCAGCGTCGCCAGCCGGATCGCAGCGTAGCTCAACCCCAGGGCGAACGCATCCATAAAGACGTGCACCGCATCGGAGAGGAGTGAAAGACTGCGCGTCAGCATGCCGCCGATCAGCTCGGCCAGAAAGATGACCCCCGTCAGCACCAGCGAGAAGACGAAGCGTTTCTCTATCTCAGCTGTTGAATGATGATGCAAGATATTTCCTCAAGTTAACTCGAATGGCTGTTCGAAAATCGATGACGATTGAATCTCACCTGGACTCAGAATTGCAATGAGGACATGAACAAGTCTCCGACACTGTGCGCTCTCGCGCGGGGCCCAAGACCTCCTCCAAAAGCCGTTCCACCCGCTGATCGATCAAGTGATAGTAGACAAAAACACCATCCCTGTTATCATCCACCACCCCGGCCTCTCGTAGCACCCGCAGCTGCTGCGAGACGTAAGCCTGAGGCCGATCAAGCACAGACTGGAGGTGACAGACACAAGCTTCACCGCGCCGCAGCTCGTCCAAGATACGTAGCCGCGGCTCATGTGATAACAAGTGAAACAAATTAGATGCGTCCTCGTAGATATAGTCTCTTCCCCTCATCACCCAATCCTCATATGCATCAACTTGCATATAATATACACCCTAAAACTACCTCCGTCAAGCAATAGAAACAGACAACCTCCTCTCTCCCTCACGGGCCGTGGGTTGTACGACAGCCCAAAGAGAGTATAATCAAACCTATGCATAATCCGAAAGAAGACGTGAAACTTGAGACTCGGAACTACCTCTACCTCACGGCTTTCGTAGGGGGGGTATCGTCGCTTGCGCTGGAGATGGCCGCCTCCAGCCTACTGCGCCCTCACTTTGGAACCGCCAATCTAGTCTGGGCCACCATCATCGGTTTGATCTTGCTCTATTTGACGGCCGGCTATTTCATCGGCGGTCGTTGGGCCGACCACTCTCCTCACCGCGTCACGCTCTATCAGATCGTGGCCTGGGCCGGGTTATTTGTGGGTCTGGTGCCTTTCATCGCTCGGCCGGTGCTTTCGCTGGCTTCTCCGGGGTTCGCCAACTTCAACCTGGCGCTGGTCGGCGGCTCGTTCGCGGCGGTGCTGATCCTGTTCAGCGCGCCGGTGACGCTGATGGGCTGTATCTCGCCCTTCGTCATCCGGCTGGCCGTGGAGGAGGTCAGCAGCTCCGGGCGGACGGCCGGGCGCGTCTACGCCATCTCGACCGCTGGCAGCTTCTTGGGCGCCTTCCTGCCCGATCTGCTGCTGGTACCGACCATCGGCACCCGCAACACCTTCGTACTCCTCTCGCTGCTGTTGCTGGCGGTAGCGCTGGTGGGCCTGGCCCGCAGCCGCCCTCGCCGAGCGCTATCTTACGCCTGGATGCCGCTTCTCGTACTTCTACTGACGCTCTTTATGCGCGGTCAGCCGGTCAAAGCAGCCCCCAACGCCATCCACGAGACCGAATCGGCCTACAACTACATCCAGGTGGTGGAGCAGGAGGACGGATGTCGTCACCTGCTGCTGAACGAAGGCGGGGGCATTCACTCGGTCTATTGTCCCAATCAGCTGGAGACATCTGGGCCGTGGGACTATTTTCTGATCGCACCGTATTTCAACTCGCCGCCCTACGAGCCGGAGCGCGTCGAACGGGTGGCACTGATCGGGCTAGCCGCCGGCACGATGGCGCACCAGTACACGCAGGTCTACGGGCCGCTGCCCATCGACGGCGTGGAGATCGATCCAGAGATCGTGCGCGTCGGGCGGGAGTACTTCGATATGACCCAGCCCAACCTCGACGTGATCGTAGCCGATGGACGGGCCTTTCTTGGCCGCACCGAGCACCGCTACACCGTTATCGGCGTGGATGCTTACCGCCTGCCTTACATCCCGCCCCACCTGACCACGGTCGAGTTCTTCCAGGAAGCTCACGACCGCCTCACTACCGACGGCGTCGTAGTGATCAACGTGGGCCACACGCCGGACGACTACCGGCTGGTCCGTGCGATGAAGGCCACTCTGTTGGAGGTCTTCCCCACGGTCCACGTCATCGACGTGCCAGCGAGCTTCAACGCCGTCGTCGTCGCCACCGTGCAGCCCACCCAGCCCCGCAACCTGGCGGCCAACGTAGCCGCGTTGGGCGGCGACGCGTTCTTGTTCGAGACCACGTTGAGTGCCTTGAGCAATCTGCGGCCCACACCGGCGGCTGACGTCGTCTTCACCGACGACCGCGCCTCCATCGAGCTGATGACCAACGCGCTGCTCTTCGACTTTCTGGTGAAACGATGAGGTAAGAAAGAAGAGGGAAAGGAAAAAGTGAAACGGAAGATAGAGCTTAATCTTATCCAGTGGGCGTTGGTGCTCGCCCTCCCCGTGCTCCTGGTCGCGGTCAACCTGCGCATTGTGACTGGACATTGGTTTGTGCGCTGGGAGTATCAGAGACCGGGCTTTCCCCCTGACCCCTACGGTATGTCGACGGCGGAGCGCATCCGTCTGGCCGAGGCCTGTGACGACTACCTGGCGCGCAACGCGGACATTTCGCTGCTGGCCGATCTGCGCCTCGCCAGTGGCGAACCGGCCTTCAACGCCCGTGAGCTGCGCCACATGGCCGACGTGCAGGCCGTCTATCGAGGGATCACGATAGCGGGCCTCGTCGCCGCGCTGATCTGGCTTGGCGGTGTGGCGGCCCTCACCGTCACAAAAACGGACAACAACCCCGCTTCATCCATCGCGTCCGCGATGTTGAACGGGGGAAGATTGACGTTGATTTTGCTGATCACCCTCGGCGCGTTTATGGTACTGAGATGGAACACGTTTTTCACTACGTTTCACCGCATCTTCTTCGAAGGCGACACGTGGATCTTCCCCAACTCGGATACCTTAATCCGCCTGTTCCCCATCCGCTTCTGGATCGACGTGGCAGCGACGATTGTGGGCCTGTTGACAGCGGAGGCCCTCGCCGTGAGCGCGTTGGGCTGGGTATGGAGACGCCATATCTCAAACGAGGCATGACGAACTTCCTCAAACGTCTCGCTCGCTACCTCGGAAGAAACGGCCTATGATCGTATATATCTTGATCCTGTCCATTCTACTCCAGCTCATAGCAGCAGTATCGGCCCTGCGATCGATCTGGAGCACCAAATCACGTCCAGCCTGGATCCTATTAGCCAGCGTCATCGTTCTGATGGTCGTCCGCCACGCCGTGGCGCTAGGCGGCGCACTGACTGGAACCGCCCCTGAGCCGCTAAGCCCGATACCCGAGCTGATCGGACTCCTCATCTCCGGCCTGATGGCGTTCGGGGTCGCAAGAGTAGCCCCGCTATTCCGCTCCATTGAGCGTTCCCAAAAGGCTCTACGCGAAAGCGAGCAGCGCTATCGCACCCTGATCGAGAATATCCCCATCGGCGTCTACCGCAACACCCCAGGCCCACGCGGCAAGTTCCTGATGGCGAATTCGGCCTTCTGTGAGCTGCTGGGCTTCGACTCGCAGGAGGCGCTGAATTCCGTCGACGTGGCCGACGTTTACGTCCATCCGAGCGAGCGGGCGGAATTCTCGAACACGTTGCTGGACCAGGGCAGCGTGACGGGGATCGAACTCCAGCTGAAGAGGCGCGATGGCACTCCCATCTGGACCTCTGTCACGGCGCGGGTGGTGTGCGATGATGAGGGGACCGTCCAGTATTTCGACGGCACCCTTGAGGATATCACCAAGCGCAAACAAGCTGAAGAGGCTGTGCGGGCGAGCGAGAAACGCTACCGCGGCCTGTTTGAAGATTCGCCGATCTCCGTGTGGGAGGAGGATTTCTCCGATGTGAAAGCCTACATCGACCAGCTGCGCGAATCGGGGGTTGACAACTTTCGGCGCTACTTCGAGGAGAACCCCGAGGCCGTCGAGCATTGCGCCTCACTGGCGCAGGTAGTAGACGTCAATCAAGCCACGCTGACGATGTATGAGGTCTCGAGCAAGCGGGATCTTCTGGGCAGCCTGGACAGGATCATGAGCGATCGGGTTTATCCCATCTTCCGCGAAGAGCTGATCGCCATCGGCGAGGGCAAGACACGGCTGGAAGCCGAAGCGCCGACCCAGACCTACAAGGATAATCGTCTTCACTTCTCTATGACCTGGCAGGTGGCCTCGGGCTGCGAAGAGACGCTTTCGCGGGTGCTGGTCTCCATCATAGACATCACCAAACAGAAGCGCACGGAGAGGATGTTGTGGCAGCGGACGGCTCAGCTGGAAGCCTTGCAGGAGATCGCCCTGGCAATTATGAGCCAGCTCGAGATCGACGATCTGCTGGAGGAAATCGTCGAGCGCGGATGTCGATTGTTGGAGGTCCAGGGCGGCTGCCTCTACCTCGTCGACGAAGTCCATAATGAGCTCAAGCAGATCGTCAACCGTGGCTACCGCAGGGATCACACCGGTACTCGGCTAGCTCCGGGGGAAGGCGTGGCCGGCCAGGTCTGGCAACAGGGCGAGCCCCTGATGGTGGACGACTACAGCCAGTGGGAGGGACGCTCGCCATCCTGGGAGAACGAGAACCTGATCGCCTCGCTGGGCGTGCCACTCAAACACGGCGATCAAGTCATCGGTACGCTCGGGTTCGACGCTATGTCGCCGGAGGGGCGTTTTACCGATCAGGATCTCTGGCTGACAAACCTCTTCGCCGGACAGGCCTCCATCGCTATCCACAACGCCCAGCTGTTCGACGAGGCACACAAACGCACCTCCCAGCTGGTGGCCGTAGCCGAAGTCGCGGAACGGATCACCTCCATCCTCTCGCTCGACGAACTACTACGCGAGACCGTGGAGCAGATCAGTGAGACCTTCCACTACTACCACGTGAGCATCATGCTGCTGGACGAGGCGACCGGCAAGCTGTCCCTGGCGGTGAAGGCCGGGAATTACGGATCTCAAGTCCCGCCCAATTTCCAGCAGGATTTGAAAGAGGGCATGGTCGGGTGGGCAGCCTACACCGGCGAAATCCAGTTGGCCAACGACATCGACCAGAACCCTCATTACATCCCGGTCTACTTGCCTGATACCCAATCAGAGCTGGATCTACCGCTGGAGTACCACGATAAGATCATCGGCGTGTTGAATATCCAGAGCCGGGAGTTGCACGCCTTCGATGAGCACGATGTGATGGCGATGGATGCTTTGGCCAATCATATTGCCACGGCGATCGAGAACGCCCGGTTGTACGAGGAAGCCCGCCGTCAGACGGCCCAGATGGAAGCGTTACACGAAGTAGGACTGGCCCTGACCGCGCAGCTCAACCTGGACGAACTACTCCGATCAATTGTCAAACGGGCCATCAATCTGGTGGGAGGCAACGCCGGCGGGCTCAACGTCTACCAACCCAAGCAGAATACACTGGATTTCGCCATCCACGCCGGGTTTGAGCAGCTCCCCGAAGATACCACCCTAGAACGCGGAGAGGGGATGGCCGGCAAAGTCTGGGAATCCGGTCAGCCAATCATCATTGAGAACTACGCGAGATGGGATGATCAGGCCGAGGTATGGAGCGAACATATGGGCCACTTCGCTGATATCGGCGTGCCCGTCCGCTGGGGAGAGGAATTCCTGGGAGTGCTGGAGGTGATGGCCGACCCGCCGCACACGTTCTCCCAGCAGGACGCCGAGATTTTAAGCCTCTTCGCCACCCAGGCGGCCATCGCGCTGCGCAACGCCCGCCTCTACAAGACGGAACAAGCACAGCGCCAGGAAGCGGAGACGCTGCGCCGGGCGGCCCTGGCCCTGACCACAGCTCTGGAACGCGACGAGGTCGTCGCACGCATCCTGGCCCAGCTGCAGCAGGTGGTACCCTACGACACCGCCTCGGTGATGTTGCTGCGAGAGAACGAGCTGGAGATCGTGGGGGGCCGCGGCTTCCCCAATCTATCGGAGATTGTAGGTCTGACCTTCTCCTTGACGAATGGCGACAACCCCAATCGGGAAGTGATTCACCAGCGTGGACCTCTCATCCTGGAGGATGCGCCGACGAAGTACGCCGAATTCCAACGCGACCCGCACGCCCAGGCCGACATCCATTCCTGGCTGGGGGTACCGATGTTGGTGGGTGAGCGGCCGGTGGGGATGATCGCGCTCGATAAGCACGAACGCGGCTTTTACACCCCGAAGCACGCCCGGCTAGCCGAGGCTTTCGCAGCTCAAGCGGCCATCGCGGTCGAAAACGCCCGCCTCTTCGCAGCAGAGCAAGAACAACGCGCCCTGGCCAAGGCGCTGGAAGAGGCCGCCGCAGCCGTCAACAGTACCCTCGATCTGGAGCAGGTGCTGGACCGCATCCTGACGCAGGTAGGGCAGGTCGTCGGGGGCGATGCTTGCAACATTATGTTGGTCAAAGGCAAAGAGGCCCGCATCGTTCGCCACCGTGGCTATTCAGCCATTGGCCGGAACGGGCAAGCCGAGGAGTATTCGGTCCACATCGACGATTTTCCCAAGATGGCCGAGATGGCCCAATGTAAAGCGCCCATGCTGGTGGAGGATACTGCCTTTTCTCCGGATTGGGTCCACGAGACCGAGCGAGAGCTGTGGCGTTCCTATGTGGGGGCTCCCATTCAGGTGGGCGGTGTGACGGTGGGCTTCCTGAACGTCAACAGCACCCGCCCCGAGCAGTTCACGCTGGAGGATCTTCCCCGGCTGGAGGCTTTCGCGCGTCACGCCGCCACGGCCATTGAGAACGCACAGCTCTATCAGGAGCTGCGCGGTTATGCCGACGAGTTGGAGAAGCGCGTGGCGGAAAGGACCGCCCAGCTGCAGGCCCAATATGCCCGCCTGGAGGCAATCCTGGATAGCTCGGCTGATGGCATCGTCGTCGCCGACGCCCAGGGCCGTACACTCCAGGCCAATCCAATTACCCGCCGCTGGCTGAAGCAAACCCTCTCCCCGGAGGAGGCGAAGCGGCTCCAGCAGGCCATCCGTAACGCGGCCATCCGGGCCGAGGAGGAACCCGTGAACCTCCTGGAGCTGAAGGGCCTGGACCTGGAGCTGAGCGCAGCGCCCATCTCTATGGAAAGTGATGATGCGGCTGCAGTGGTGATGATCCACGACGTCAGCCATTTGCGGGCCCTGGATCGGATGAAGAGCCGCTTTATCACCAATATCTCCCACGAGTTGCGCACTCCGATCACAACCATCAACTTGTTGGTCGAGATGATGGAACGCCAGCCAGAAAAGTGGCGAAACCACCTGGCCCCGCTGGCGCAGGATGCGCAACGCTTGACTGATCTGGTGGAAGGCATCCTGGAGATATCGCGCGTCGACGCCGGGCGCATTGAGCTCTCGCCCCAGCCGATGCCGCTTAACGAGTTGACCCAGGTAGCCCTCGCCAACCATCGCGTGCTGGCCGATGAACGGAAGGTACGGCTGCTACATCGGCCCAGCCACCCCAGCCCCCGCGCCCTGGTCGATCCGCGCAGAATGGGACAGGTACTGAACAATCTGGTAATCAATGCTTTGCGCTATACGCCGAAAGGTGGACACGTGATCGTATCCACCGGCGAGCAGAAAGCCGAGGGGCGACGCTGGGCTACGGTGACGGTAAAAGACACCGGCATCGGCATCCCAGAGGAAGAACTACCTCACGTCTTCGAGCGCTTCTTCCGTGGAGAAAACCCGCGTGCGATGCAGATCTCCGGCACCGGATTGGGGCTCTCAATCGTGAAGGAGATTGTGGAGCTCCACGGCGGGTTTGTGACGGTGGAAAGCACGGCAGAGGAAGGCAGTACCTTCACCGTCTGGCTACCGATGGCCGATTAGCGTGCTGATAACCCGGGGCCGCCCGACATTTAACACATATCAACTAACGGAAAGAACGAAAAACGATGACCCAAAAAGTATTGGTGGTAGAGGACGAGCCGACCCTTCTGGAGACCCTGGAGTACAACCTGGCGCGTCAGGACTACGAGGTGCTCACCGCGACGGATGGCCGGACGGCGCTGGATCTCGCCCGGCAGGAGCGCCCGGACGTGATTCTACTGGACATTATGCTGCCCGGCATCGATGGCATTGAAGTCTGCCGGGTGTTGCGCCAGGAGATGAGCGTGCCGATCTTGATGCTGACCGCTCGTGACGAGGAGGTGGACAAAATCGTGGGCCTCGAGGTCGGAGCCGATGATTACATGACCAAGCCCTTCAGTATGCGCGAGCTGATGGCGCGAGTCAAGGCCCTGTTGCGACGCGAGCGGCTGATTCGGGAGGATCTCTCTGGAGAGGACGACATCCCGACCAAGGCTAAGCGATTGGTCTTCGATGACTTACTCATCGACCTGGCCCGGCGCGAGGTAAAGATAGAAGGAACCCCCTTGCCCCTGAAGCCCCGCGAGTATGAGCTGCTGGTCTTCCTGGCCCGGAATCGCGAGCTGGTCCTCTCACGGGACCTGATCCTGGAGCGGGTGTGGGGCTGGGACTACGGCGGCGGCAGCCGAACGGTTGACGTCCACATCCATTGGCTACGGGAGAAGATTGAGCCTGATCCGAAACATCCCACGCGCATCGTGACCGTGCGCGGCGTGGGATACCGGTTTGAAGGCTGAAAGGCAAAGTAGATAAATGTTCCAATCCATCCGCTGGCGCATCGCCGCCCCCTACATCGTGCTCATCCTGCTGACGATGGTGGGGCTGGCCGTCTATCTATCCGGCCTAGTGCGCGATTCCTATCTCAACGATCTGGAGGCCAAACTGACGGCTGAGGCCGAGCTGATCGCCGACGCGGTCCTGACGGCCGAGGCGTGGGATGAACCCGATGGCGAGTTCAACATTTGGGCCCACCATTACGCTGATCTGCTCGACGCGCGGATCACGTTCATCGACGCCGATGGAGTCGTGCTGGGCGAATCACACGCCGATCGAGCCCAAATGGACAACCACCTGCGCCGCCCGGAGGCGCAGCGGGCGCTGGAGGACGAGCGGGGCATCAGCATGCGGATGAGTCGGACGGTGGGCTACGAGATGATGTACGCAGCCGTCCCGGTGCGAAGAGAGGATCAACTGCGCGGTTTCGTGCGCGTGGCGCTGCCGCTGCGCCAGGTGGAGGCCAATGTGACCCGTCTGCGCCGCGTGATCCTGCTGGTCGCCCTCTTTGCGGCCGGAGGCGCAACCATCCTGGCTATCTTCCTGGCCGAGCGCATCGCCCGACCCATCCGCCAGCTGACCAACGTCGTGCGCCGGATGACCACCGGGGATCTAAACGCCCGTCTCATAGCCTCCACTCAGGACGAAATTGGAGAGCTCGCTCAAGCCTTCAACCAGATGGCAAGCCAGCTCCAGGGCACCATCGACTCGCTGGGAGAAGAGCGTAGTCGTCTGGCCGCCGTGATGGAGAATATGGCCGATGGGGTACTGATCACCGATGCACGGGGCCTGGTGCGCTTGATCAATCCCGCCGCTGCACGGCTCCTGGACACCGACGAGGAACAAGCAATGGGACGCTCCTTCGCCCAGGTGACGCGCGATCATCGCATTATCGAACTGTGGCGGCGGTGTTACAGGAAGCGCGAGGAACAAATCGAACCGATAGAGATGGACCGACGTGATGCGTTCTTCCAGGTCGTGGTCACGCCGCTCAATGGTAGCGAATCTCAAGATTGCCTGATCATCCTACAAGACCTGACGCGCGTGCGACGCCTGGAAACGGTGCGGCGGGATTTCATCAGCAACATCTCTCACGAGCTGCGCACGCCGATGGCCTCGCTGAAGGCGCTGGTGGATACGCTGCGCGACGGCGCCCTGGATGACCCGCCAGCTGCCCAGCGCTTCCTCGACCGTATGGAGGTGGAGGTCGACGCGCTGACGCAGATGGTCCACGAGCTGCTCGAGCTTTCCCGCATCGAGTCGGGGCGGGCGCCGATTCGGCTGGGGCCGGTGACCGTGGCCGAGGTTGTGATCCCGGCGGTTGAGCGGCTGCGGCCCCAGGCGGAACGGGCCGATCTGCACCTGATCGCAGACGTGCCGCCCGGCCTGCCGCTCATCCTGGCTGACGCCGAACGGGCTCAGCAGGTCGTGACCAACCTGGTCCATAACGCCATAAAGTTCACGCCTGTTGGGGGCCAGGTTGAGGTTTCCGCCTCCAAAGTCCGCGTCGCGGACGACGGGACCGTTCAGCCGGAAACGTGGCAGCTGCAACCCGAAACGCTCCCGCCCGGCACCTGGGCGGTGATCACTGTAGCGGATACCGGCGTGGGCATCCCGCCAGAGGATCTCCCCCGCATCTTCGAGCGCTTCTACAAGGCCGACCGGGCCCGCAGCGGCGGCGGCACCGGGTTGGGGCTCGCCATCGCCAAACACATCCTCCAGGCGCACAAAGGCCACATCTGGGCAGAAAGCCCCTCATCCACATTTGAGACCGGCCCGGAGACCCCTGGATCCACGTTCTACGTCGCCATCCCGGCCTTAACTCCCTCTTAACAGACCACTAGCTACCCCTTAAACATCTCCCAACATCCTCTTAAGCTACCTGTGATAGATTAATCACCGTCGCAGGAGCAATAGGCCCCATTGGAACTGACTGAGATATCCGGAAGCCCCTGACACGTTGCTCCTGGTAGACGTTTGGCCTAATACTGGCGAGCGTGCTGCCCGCCAGGAGAGAGGAAAAGCCTCATACACGTGAAAATCGCACCAAGACAAGAAAGGGAGAAAATGAGAAATATGTCTATTCGAAACAAATCGCTCAATCTCGTATTGGCCGGGTTGATGATTATGTCCTTGCTAGCCCTGGCTGTGGGTTGTCAATCGTCGGCCCCGACGGTAGAACCCACAACGGAAGTGGAGGAAGAGACAGAAGAAGAATCGGTAGAAGAATCAGAAGCCTCATCCGAAAAACAGTTACAGATCGCCGGCTCCTCGACGGTGCAGCCGCTGGCACAGGCGCTGGCCGAGAAGTTCATGGCGCAGAACCCCGACGTGCAGATCGACGTGCAGGGCGGCGGCTCCAGCGTGGGCGTCAAATCGGCGGCCGAGGGCACCACGCCCATCGGCAATGCATCCCGCGCCCTCAAGGACTCTGAGATGGAGGAGTTCCCCGACCTGATCGCGCACGCCATCGCCCGCGACGGCATCGCCATCGCCGCCCACCCCGACGTGCCCGTCGACGGCATAAGCACGGACGAGGTGCGCCAGGTCTTCGCCGGTGAGATCACCAACTGGAGCGAGCTCGGCGGCCCCGACGAGAACATCGTCGTCGTCAGCCGCGAGGAAGGCTCCGGCACGCGCGGCGCATTCGAGGATATGGTGATGGGCGATTCCCTCATCGCCGATACAGTTCTACTGCAACCCTCCAACGGCGCGGTCAAGACTACCGTTGCCAGCACACCTTTCTCCGTCGGGTACCTCTCCTTCGGCTACCTGGACGAGAGCGTCAAGGCGCTGGCCGTCGACGGCGTGGATGCCACGGTGGAGAACGCTCTCAGCGGCGAGTACCCGGTGGTGCGCCCGCTCAATATGATCACCAAGGGCGAACCGACCGGGCTGGCAAAAGAATTCCTCGACTTCATCTTCAGCGAGGAAGGCCAAGAGATCGTAGCCGAGGATTACATCCCGGTTTCGGGCGGCGGCGGTGAAGAAGAGGCCGCTGAGATGTCCGGTGAACTACAGATCGCCGGCTCCTCGACGGTGCAGCCGCTGGCACAGGCGCTGGCCGAGAAGTTCATGGCGCAGAACCCCGACGTGCAGATCGACGTGCAGGGCGGCGGCTCCAGCGTGGGCGTCAAATCGGCGGCCGAGGGCACCACGCCCATCGGCAATGCATCCCGCGCCCTCAAGGACTCTGAGATGGAGGAGTTCCCCGACCTGATCGCGCACGCCATCGCCCGCGACGGCATCGCCATCGCCGCCCACCCCGACGTGCCCGTCGACGGCATAAGCACGGACGAGGTGCGCCAGGTCTTCGCCGGTGAGATCACCAACTGGAGCGAGCTCGGCGGCCCCGACGAGAACATCGTCGTCGTCAGCCGCGAGGAAGGCTCCGGCACGCGCGGCGCATTCGAGGATATGGTGATGGGCGATTCCCTCATCGCCGATACAGTTCTACTGCAACCCTCCAACGGCGCGGTCAAGACTACCGTTGCCAGCACACCTTTCTCCGTCGGGTACCTCTCCTTCGGCTACCTGGACGAGAGCGTCAAGGCGCTGGCCGTCGACGGCGTGGATGCCACGGTGGAGAACGCTCTCAGCGGCGAGTACCCGGTGGTGCGCCCGCTCAATATGATCACCAAGGGCGAACCGACCGGGCTGGCAAAAGAATTCCTCGACTTCATCTTCAGCGAGGAAGGCCAAGAGATCGTAGCCGAGGATTACATCCCGGTCGAGTAATCTCCTCCTACTTGACTCCGGGTTTGAGGGGCGATATGCTTACGCATGTCGCCCCTTTACGCATGTAGGGGAACGGGTTAAACCAACTTTCACGCTCCATTAACAGGGTGTTAAACAGGGCTTAATGGCCACTCCTTATACTAGAGACGAGGATGATTCGAATCAGTAGTAGTTTATAAAATATAGGGAGCGAAAGAAAAGATCATAGCCCGTAGCAGGTCTGAATATGTCAGCAGCACCAAGGAGGGACGTATGACGATCATAGAGGAAAACCCCGGCGCCGATCTATCGATGGCGACCCTTGATCATAGGGCCAAGCGGTGGGACGGCCGGCTGGCCCGAGCGATCTCCAACGCCGGCAGTCCGCCGGTGCTGACGGCGCTGATGATGGGTCTGACCGCCTCGACGCTGCCCGAGCCCGGCGCATGGGGCTGGGTCGGCGCCTTCGTGCTGGTCGCCGTGCTGATACCGCTGCTCTATATCGCCTGGCTGGTCAAACGCGGGGCCATCACGGACCTGGACGTCCAGATCCGCGAACAGCGCATAACCCCTCTGATCGTGACTATGGCATGTCTGGGGATAGCCTGGCTGATATTGGTGCTGGGTCAAGCGCCTGCCGCGCTGATTATTCTGGCGGCGGCCTTGTGGCTGCAGGCCCTGGCGATTCTGGTCATCACCTGGCGCTGGAAGATTAGCGTACACGCTGCGACCGCAGCAGGAGCTGCGACGATGATCGGCGGGCTCTTCGGCGCGCTGTGGCCCTTATTCCTGGGCGTGCCTCTAATTACCTGGTCGCGCGTGCGATTACAACGACACACATGGCTCCAGACCATCGCCGGAGCATTGGTGGGATGCACTGTCTTCTGTATGGCAACGTTGTTGATGCGGGCGGGATAACATCACGGGAGTTCGTTGTATGCTTTATTCACTCTTGCGGCGCCTCTATCGCCGCTGGAACATTCACTCATTGAGTGCCAAGCTACTCGTGCCCAGCATCGGGCTGATGCTGCTTTCGCTGCTGGGCAGCACACTGGCTTTCTTGGGCGGGACGGCGCTCACGCGGAACCACTTGTTGAATCAGCAGATGGCGGCCGAGGCGGATCGCGTCGTCCAGGCGCTGCGCCAGCGCGTGGACAACGTCGATACCGCAGCAACGCTCCTGGCGAACGACCCCCAGGTCATCGACGCGGTGCAGCAAGAGACCGAGACCACGCTGAGCACCCTCAACAATCGGGCCGTGGTAGTGCGCGATCGCTTCGGTCTCTCCGTGATCCAGATTTACGACGACCGAGGCGTCGCGCGCACCAACCTGATGCTCTCCAGTCTCTACCACGAATCGTCGATGCTCAATCTGGCGGAGGTGGGACGCCCGATCGTGCGGGCCGTCGACGACCGGCTGCTGTTATTGCGGCGCGCGGCGATGCCCGACGGCGCCGGGACCGTGGTCATCGGCACAGACCTGGAGACGGAGCTGCGACAGATCCTGTCGCAGTATCAGCTCTCCACCGATCTGGGCCTGAGCATTCGCGGCGCCCACGTCGAGACGCGGGAAGGGCTGCCGTTTGACGCCGCCGGTCGCTGGGGCGAGGGGCATTACCGGCAGGCCTTGTCCGTGAACCTGGGCGCGACGCCGACGGAGCTGCTGTTGGTGCGCCCGACCACGGACATCAAGCAGATCACGAACACGGGGCTGCTCGTGATGGTGGGCAGCACGCTGCTGACCACGCTGCTACTGAGCAGCCTGAACGTGGTCATCATCCGCTCCATTGCCCGGCCCATTCACCGGCTTTCGACGGCGGCCGAGGACGTGGCTCAGGGCGATCTGAAGGAGGTCGAGCTGCCCGCTGCCGTCGACGCGAAGGACGAGGTCGGCCTGCTGGTGCGGGCGTTCAACCGGATGGTGACCGATCTGCAGGATCTGTACGCCAACCTGGAGGCCAAGATCGAAACCCGGACACGCGAGCTGGTGACTACGGCCGCGGTCGCCGAGGCGGTCTCGTCCAGCCTGGAGATGGACGTGATCCTGAAGCGCTCTATGGAGAAAATACAGCAGCGCCTGGAGGCCTGCCACGTGGGCGTTTTCCTGATCGAGCCCGGATCCGATGTGGCCGTTTTACAGCAAGCCGTCGGCGAGGCGGGTCAGGAGCTCACGCAGCGCGGGCTTCGCATCCCGCTGGGCTCGAAGTCGCCGGTGGGGATCGCCGCGGCGACCGGCGAGCCGCAGGTCGTTCAGAATGCGCGGACGGCATCGACGCACCTCAAGCCGCCGCTGCTGATGGACACGACCTCGGCGGCCGCGATCCCGCTCCTGGTCGGCGGGGCGACGATCGGCGCGATCGACGTGCAATGCTGCCAGCCCGAAGCCTTCGACCCCGACACGGTGAAGCTACTCAACACCCTGGCGGATCAGCTCGCGACCGGCGTGCACAACGCGCGGCTATACGACCAGCAGCGACGCACGGCCGAGCACCTGGCCGAGGTCGACCGGCTCAAGACGCAGTTCCTGGCTGTGATGAGCCACGAGCTGCGCACGCCGTTGAACACGATCATCGGCTTCTCGAAGGTGTTGCTCAACGGCCTCGATGGGCCGCTCACCGACAAGCAGGAGCAGGACCTGGGCTTCATCTACGAATCGGGACAGCACCTGCTGGCGCTGATCGAGGACATCCTGGACATCTCGCAGATCAACGCCGGCAAGATGCGACTCGATGTGGAGGACGTCGAGCTGCCGGCGATCGTCGAGGGCGCGGTGGAGGCGGTGAAGCCAATGATCGAGGAGAAGCCGGTCGAGCTTCAGATGGACGTCCCCTCGAAGCTGCCTATGATCCGCGCCGACAAGCGGCGGGTGCGACAGGTGCTGCTCAATCTGCTCTCCAACGCCGCCAAGTTCACGGAGGCCGGGCGCATCCTGGTGCGAGCGCGGGTGGTGGAGGCGCTCAACACCAACACGGAGCGCGTGGAGCCCGGGGTGGAGATAAGCGTCAGCGATACCGGCGTCGGCATCCCCGAGGATGAGCTGGTGCACATCTTCAAGGAATTCACGCAGGTCGATAATTCCAGCAGTCGCGATTTTGAGGGCGCCGGGCTGGGGCTGCCGATCACCAAGAAGCTGGTCGAACTCCACGGTGGGAGAATCTGGGCCGAAAGCGAGGTCGATCGCGGGTCTACGTTTACGTTTGTGCTGCCTATCAATCGACCAGGCGCTGAAGGAGTTGAAGAGGCCGTGGTGGCCGAGGAGATCGATTTAGAGATGTTTGGGAACGACGATCAGATAAACGCACCCATTGTGGCCTGATAAGTAGTTTGGCAATGGCACATTAGGCTTCCGAAGTCTTCAACAGGCTTTTTTATCGGTTGATCCTTATGAAAGCCGACTTTTCACGTGTTTCCAGACCACTTTCTAGACTTCGGAAGTCTGGTTTGGTAAGGATGCCATTGTCAAGGTAGACGCAAGGAGGAGTCATACGATGGTAACGACGTGGCGATCTAACGTATCCGCAAGCGGTTCATCGGCTTCCTGGCTACGCACGCTGCTGAACCTGGCGCTCGCCGGTCTGATCGCGGGGCTGGTCGCCGGCTGCGGCGGATCGACGCCGACGCCGGAGCCGACCCCGACGGACATCGCCGGCGAGATCACGTTCGCCGGCAGCACCACGCTCCAGCCGCTGGCCCATCAGCTGGGCGAGGTGTTCCAGGAGCGACATCCCGATGTGACGCTGGACATCGCGGCCGGCGGGAGCGTCGTCGGCATTGAGGCGATCCACGACGGCACGGTCGATATCGGCATGGCCTCACGGGCACTGACCGACGAGGAGGCCGAGGGCATCACCCAGCACCAGGTCGCCGCCGACGTCATCGCGATGGTGGTGAACGGCTCCAACCCGGTGGAGGATCTGGCGCTGACGGAGCTCCGCGACATCTACCTGGGGCGGATCACCAACTGGAGCGAGGTCGGCGGGCCCGATCAACCGATTATGGTCGTGGTGCGTGGGAAGAACTCCGGCACGCGCGGCGCATTCGATAAGATCGTGCTGGATAAGCAGGACCCGGCCGCCCCCAACCTGCAGACGGCTGTCGCCGCCAGCGACGTGGCCGCGATGGTGGCCGAAAACGACAACGCCATCGGCTACATCGGCTTCGGGCACTTCGAGATGGACATCAAGCTCATCACCATCGACGGGGTGACGCCGTCCGAGGAGACGGCCCAGGATGGATCCTACCCGGTGGTGCGCCCGCTGCTGTTTATGACCGGGCCGTTGAGCCAACCTATGGCCCAGGACTTCATCGACTTCGCGTTGAGCGAGGAAGGCCAGCAGATGGTGGTCGACGAGGGCTGGGTGCCGGCGCAGTAGCCGCAAAGGAGAGCGATGGAGCAACCACTTATCTTGGTCACAAATGACGATGGTATCGACTCCAGCGGCCTGTGGGCCGTCGTGGAGGCCGTCTTGCCTTTAGGAGAGGTGCTGGTCGTGGCGCCGGATCGCCAGTGGTCCGGCGGAGGACGCTCTATGCCCCGCGACGTATCGGGGCGCATCCGCCCGGCCCATCGCGAGGTCAATGGCCAGGAGGTCGCCGCCTACGCGGTCGATGCAAGCCCGGCGCTGGCGGTCGATCACGGCGTGGTGGAGCTGGCGCCGCGCACACCGGCGCTGGCAATCTCCGGCGTCAACTTCGGCGCGAACCTGGGCATCGAGGTGACGATCTCCGGCACGGTGGGCGCCGCGCTGGAGGCGAGCGCCTTCGGCATCCCGGCGATGGCGGTCTCGCTGGAGATGGACGCGGAGCATCATCTGAGGGGCAAGGATGGCGTCGACTACACGGCCTCGCGGGCCTTCGTGCGCTGGCTCGCGCAACACCTGCTGACGCACGCTATGCCTCACGACGTCGACGTGATCAACGTCAACATCCCGGACGCCGCCAAGCTGCAGACGCCCTGGCGGCTCACGCGGCTCTCGCGGCGGCGCTACTTCATCCCGCTGCCGCCGGATCGCGACAACGGCGAGGGGCGTCCCGGCTACAAGATGATCGAGGATCCCCGTCAGGCAGAAATGGATTCGGACGTGCGGGCGATTGTGGTGGACCGGGTGGTATCGGTGACGCCGCTTTCGCTGGATCTGACGTCGCGGGTGCGCTTCGAGGTCACGGATCGCGGCTTACAGGATGAGCCAGCGGTGCCCCTGCCCGATCTCTTATCGCCTCCGGCGCCGATCCCGCCGCTGGTCGGCGACGAGCGCGTCGTCGAGAAAGCAAGCTACCGGCGCCTGGAGATCCACGCCGAAGATGAGACCGCTACCAAGGTTACCAAGAGGAGATACGATATGCTCAACAAAGTCCGCGGCGTGCTCGACGTCATCGAATGGCCCAGCGGTTCCAGAAGCATTTCGACCGCCTGGAGCGCTCGCAGGTCAGCCTCTTCAACAGCCTGTCGTCGGCGCCGCCGCCGGTGCGTCGGGCGCTCCAGCCGGTGCGCGACGAGATCGACCGGCTGGTCGACCAGGCCTACGCGCTCTGCCAGCGGATGACGACGCTGGAGAACTATCGGCTGGTCACGCAATCGCAATCGGACCTGGCCGGCGATCTGCAGCAACTGGAGCAGACCATCGCCCGCACCGATGACGAACTCACCCGACGGGAGTATGAGGGAGGAATCGCGCGAGGCGCTCCAGCGGCGCATCGCCAAGCTGGAGGCGGTCTCGACGCAGCTGGATCGCGTCGAGGCGCAGCTGGTGGGCCTGGCGAACGAGATCGACGGCGTGATGACCGAGCTGGTGCGTCTGCAGGCGCTGGGGGCCCAGGACGCCGCCGAGCGCGTGCCAAGGCTGGTCGAGCAGTTGCGCGAGGAGGCGGACCAGCTCAAGACGTTCAAGTGCGAAGCGGTCGAGATTTGAGGGGGGCAAGGCGCCAGGCCCTTCCGCCGAAGGGATCTACCTCCCAGCGAACGCCGGGCGCTGTTGAATCACTGTCCCCGCTGAATCGCTCCCCCCTCAAGTGCCTAACACCTGAGATCCGAACGAACGAAGCATCCGTCCAGGCGATGGACGTGTCGTCCAGCGTGAGCGAGCGGGTTCAGCTAGCAAAGTGCGGGGTGCCTCTGAGTATGCCCAAGTCGGCCGATAAGCCGGGTTCTGTGCCCTGAGCCGCTTACGCAGCACAGGGCAGCGATCATCTATCTGGGGCGACGGTTACCCGCCGCCTCTAGCGGCCTACCCGGGGCTCAAACGAGGCGGGCCACCTCTCGCCCTCGTTGCTTGGCCTTGCTCTTGGCGGGGGTTACCCGGCCGCCCGCGTCACCGCGGACGCCGGTGGTCTCTTACACCACCTTTTCACCATCACCAAGCCAGGCGGAACCCGGCCCGGCTGTCTACTTTTCTGTGGCCCTTTTCCGTCAGGTCGCCCCGACCTGGGATTACCCAGCGCCATGCCCTGTGGAGCCCGGACTTTCCTCGCCTGGCACAATGACCAAGACGCGATCGCCCGTCCGACTTGGGCACCACTCAATCTTATCTTAACACAGAGGCGGGTTCTGTCAAGATTTTTCGACATTCACGCCGAGCAAGCGCTTCAGCTCATCGGCCGCCAGCTCGCCCGTGGTCTCAACTAGCTTGCCCAGGATGGGGTTGACCAACAAGGAGGTCACCGCGCCAGCGGCCGAGGGCAGCTGCTCGACGAACCAATCGCGCACGCGCTTCATCGCGTTCACGTCTGGCTCGTCGGAGATGACAGCCTTCTCCAGCGCATCCACTTGCGCCTGCGCCTCTTCCTCCAACTCGGTGGGAGCCTCGGCCGCCGCCTGCGCGCGCAGATTCTCAAAAAGCCCCCTCAGGTGCGCTATTTCTGCCTGAGACACACCGTGCGCCGCGTCCCAATGGTCAACCAGCAGATCCCCCTGTCCGGTATGGACCGGCCCGCTTACCGTGCCGATGTGGGTCTCGAACTTGTCGCCGCGTTCGCCCTGACGCTCAGCCATCGTCTGCTCCTATTATCTCCTACGGATTGGTCACGTAATAACGAATATTGAACTCGCGTCGGCGCTGAGCCTCACCGTCGATGAGAAGCGTGACGGCATAATCGCCACCGGGCAGCGTCCACCCTTGCTCATCGTAGTAAGCGACCCAGCGCGTGCCCTGCGCGCCAAAGGCCTCCGCATCCCACAAGCCCTCCTGACGGGCAACCTCCTGCCCATTGCGCGCCCACACCGCCGACCAGCTCAGGCCATCGCGCATCCCGGCGTACTCGAAGATGGCGTAAACGACTTTTGTGTTCCAATCGAACGACGTCTCCTCGACCGGGAGAATCGGCGTGCCATCCGGCCCCACGCCCAGCGCGATGGTGACGTCACCGAAGGACGGCGTGATCTCCGGCTCTGGTTCTCCGATGGTGAACGAGGCCTTCTGGGTCTGTTCCTCAATCTGCGCCCGCCCTGCTAACTCTACGACCGCCGCATAGTCGCCGGACGGGAACGGCTCCTCGTCCAACGCCTGGAAGATCACCTGGCGCTCACCCTGAGGCGGCCCATCCCACGCCTTGACTTTCTCCCGAAGTACATCCCCTTGATGGTAAAGGCGATGGGATATCTCCAGACTCGGACAGAACCCTTCATAGCGATAGGTCAGATAGATCACGCGCGTGCCGGCGCCAAATTGATCGCCAGGATCAGCATCGCTTGGCTCTGGCACATCCGCCACCCGGAGATCGGTGATCCGGGGCGCAGTCTCGAGCACGCGAAATACCCGCGCCTCCACCAGCTGGTCGTCCACGTAGACGCGAAACTCGTAGCGGCCCGGCTCGACGCCGCCGTCATCGCCGCTCAGGACCGTCAAAGGCACATCAAGATCGCCCTTCCAACGCTGCTCCGGCTGCGCGTTCACCACCTCGTCGCCACGCCGCACCTCCCAGCGCCAGCGCGTCTCCGGCCTGGTGTCCTCCAGATTAAGGACGCTCACAATCTCCGGCACGCCATAGCAGAAGACGTCACGGGTTCTGACTACATCACCGGTCTCTACCGGCGCTTCGCCGATGACGAGCTCGCTGACCGGGAGCGGGGGAGGGGTAGGCGTCGGCGTGGCCGAAACGTGTGAAACACCATCCCGGCTTAGCCAAAGTACTCCCAAAGCAACGCTCAACAACAGAATCAAGCCCACCGAACCCACAAGTAGCCAGTCGAACGGCGTCTTCCTTTCACGCGGACGCGGGGCCGGCTCGGCCAACGGACGGGCGCGAGCGGGATCAAGAGGCTGAAGTGTGGTATCGGGATAGGCGCCGGTACGATCGTAGATCACGTTGGCCCAGAAGCGCATCAAGGCCCGCAGCTGACCGCGCTCGCCCGGATCGGGGACCAGGGCCCCGGCCTGGCGCAGATCGTCCAGCAGAACGTGGATGCTCTCTAGGAAGGACTCGTCTACTTCATCCTGCTGCAGTTGGTCCAATGCCTCCTGATGCCGCCGTTGAATGGCCTCCAGCAATTCGCTCATATTATGCCCCCCAACAAGCGCGTAGATACGCGCTGTAACTTACCAACCACACCCCGCAGCCTCCGGTCGGCCAAGCCCAGATAACGCTGGCAGACGCCGTTGAACTCCTCGGCTAGCTCCACCACACTACCCGGGCTGGGCCGTTCCTCCTTCAGCGTATCCTCCAGCAACCGTTGGAGCGCAACCATCTCCACGGCCCAGCGCTCCCCACGCAGAACCTGGTCATCGCGGCGGAACGGTTGTCCGATGTGTTCCACATCGGCTGCAAAGTCGACCAGCAGGCCGATCTCATCCTGGCACGGCCGCCAGCTCCGCAACAGAGTCTGGCTGGTGGAAACATCCAGCCCATTGGCCTCCAGCGTGGTCACCTGCGCGTAAAATGGGCCGAAGGCCGTCAAGACCTCGTGCAGCAGGTGATGGAGCTCTTTCCATTCCGCCATCTCGGCCTGGAGCGTAATGATCGTCTCGATCACCTCTTGCAATTCGTCTCGCGCTGTCCGATCCTCCGGCAGTGCGCCGCGAATTGTCTGGCGGGCCCGATCGGCCATCCACTCAACGCGCTCAATGTGGATCACGTCGCCGCGACCGGCGTGAACCGGGCCCGTGACCCGGCCTACGTCCGTGGCATAGTCGTCTCTCGCAGATGCGCGGTCAGTCTCTACCATCATCCTCTCCTCAGTTCACGTCGTCTCAAGACGGCGATCACATCAGCCGCAACCCAGTCTCCACGTCCAGGTCCCAGCCGTCCCGCTCGCCGTTGACAAAGTGGCGATGCGCACAAGCGCCGACCATCGCGGCATTGTCGGTGCAAAGGAAGATCGGAGGATAATAGACCGGGACAGAGACTCGCTCGACTGTCATCGCGCGCAGCGTCTGGTTGGCCGTGACCCCGCCGGAGAGCAGCACGGCGGTCACGTCGAAGGTCTCTGCCGCCCGGGCTGCCTTGGCCGAAAGCACGTCCACCACCGCAGCCTGGAAGCTGGCTGCCATGTCGGCCAGCAGGCGGCCGCGAGGCAGATCGCTGAACTTCTGCACTTTGCGCAGCACGGCGGTCTTGAGCCCGCTGAAGCTGAAATCGAAGGTATCATCCAGCCAGGCGCGGGGAAAATCGAAGGCCTGTGGATCGCCTCGGCGCGCCGCCTTCTCGATCTCCGGGCCGCCAGGGTAGGGGAGCTCCAGCAAGCGCCCCACTTTGTCGAAAGCCTCGCCGGCTGCATCGTCGAGCGTGCCTCCCAGGTACTCGTAATCGCCATGGTCGTGGATCAAGGTCAGCTCGGTGTGGCCGCCGGAGACGAGCATCGAAAGCAGCGGGAAGGTCAGCTCGCCCCGAGCCACACCTTCACCCTCCACCTCCAGCCAGTGGGCATAGATGTGCGCCTCCAGGTGGTTGATCCCAAGCAGCGGCAGGCCCCGGCCTAGCGCCAGGCCTTTGGCCGCGTTGAGCCCTACCAGCAGCGACCCGGCCAGCCCGGGGCCATAGGTCACGGCCACAGCATCCAGATCGTCAAAGCCAAGGTGTGCTTCCTCCATCGTCTGTTCGATCACAGGCACGATGGCCTCGACGTGGGCGCGGGAGGCCATCTCCGGGAAGATCCCACCGTACTGCGCATGCAGATCAATTTGCGAGGCGACGACGTTGGAAAGAATCCGCCGCCCATCCTCAATCACAGCCCCGGCGGTCTCATCGCAAGATGTTTCAATCGCCAAAATACGTGTCATATCAGTTCCCTTCTAGCAGGCACGGCTTGAAGAACATATCCTACATCTCAATCACTAATTCCTTCGGAAAATCGGTCAGGTTGTGAACGACTTCGTCGTCATCGATCCAAATCACATCCTCCAGGCGGACGCCGAAGCCACGGTCTGGATAGTAGAGCCCCGGTTCGCAGGTGAAGATGTGACCCGGCGAGAGCACGTCGGTATTATCGGGCGTGTCGCTGAAGCGCGGCGATTCGTGGATTGCCAGCCCCAGTCCATGGCCCACGTTGTGGACGTAGCCTTGCTCGGCCGTGGTATCGCTGCCGACGGTGGGATGATCGCGCTCCTCGAAGAAATCGCACGCCAACTGCTGATAATGCCACGTCTCGGCCCCCGGCTCGTAGGCCTCGACCAGCATCGCCACGCATTCGCGCACTTGCTGATAGGCCTGCTCGACCTCGGACGGGGCATAGCCCAGGCAAAATGTGCGGGTCATATCGAAGAAGTATCCCCCGCCGGCCTCGCACGGAAAGATATCGAAGACGATGGATTGACCCAGTGTGACGATGTGCTCGGCGGTACCTTTGCTGTGAGGAATACCCGCGTCGCGCCCGATGGCGAAGATGAATCCCTCTGGGTCCTCCAGGCCTTGCTCAGCGATGAAGCGCTTGATTGCCGCGTGCACGCGCCCGACGGTCAGGGGCGTGCCGTCGTCCTCCATCAGCGTCTCGTCCTCGACGGCGTGTGATTGCAAGAAGTCGATGGTACGCTCCACGATGAGACACGTCCGTCGGCCCATCTCCCGGATGCGCTCCGCCTCGGCGGCGTCCTTGGTGGCGCGGGCTTGCTCGATGAGTGATTGATCGAAGTCGCCGTAGACCTCAATATCCGCCAGCTGCTCGTTCAGCGCGTTGAGCAGCACCCAGGATCGCCCCTGGTCCGCCTTGCCATAGAACCCGACGTGCCCGCTCACGTTCAGATCGTCGAAGATGCGGCGGTAGAGCTCGACGCTCGCCTCCAGCCGGTCACCTTTCTCGTGGAGGATGCTGACGAAATCGTACTTGTTCAGGTTGACGACGTCCAGTCCGCTGGCGGCGGCCTCCTCTCGCTCGATCGGAGAACACAGCAGCGTCGGCTCCTGGTCGCGCTTCTGGATCACATAGCCGCGCGTCAGGTTAGCGCCGTTGGTCATATAGTACATCGCCGGGTTGCCGTGCGCCGGCCCCGCGACGATAATTGCGTCCAGCCCACGATCCGCCATCAAACTATTCAGGTCTTCCTTCACTGCTTAACTCCTTTGCAACACATTATCGTGACTTAGCAAAGCCCCCTGCTCCAGCAAGCTTGCAACTCCTCACTTTACGCCAAGAACAATTGCCACAACCACCGCGAAGCGCCTACGATGCAGATCGTTGTACCTTGATCCTTTCCACACTTTTCCTCACTGTTTGCAGCAGGGTCTTTTCCTCCTCCGGCAACACCGTGCGCGGATCGAGCACCAACTGATCCTCCACGATGCGTGCGACGACGGGCGGATCAGCCGCGCGCAAAGACGCCGCCAGCTGGTCCGGGTCCGCCACATCAAGTGCGACCAGCATCGTAGGCAACGTCTCGCCGGGCAGGCTCCCCCCCCCGACGGTCGACTGACCTTCGATGACGGCGACCGCAGCGCCAATCTCAAGAAGCGCCTTTCGCCACGCCTCCGCCCGCGCCTGGATTTTCTCCAAAGGCGTGGCGATCATCCGCCAGACCGGCACCTCCGCGACAGCCTCGTCCCGCAGGTAGTGGAGCAATGTCGTTTGCAACCCGATCAGACAGAGTTTGTCGGGGCGCAGTGCGCGGGTCAAAGGATGGATCTTCAGCGGCTCGACGGCGTCGGCTTGCCCGACGATGATCCCGGCCTGGGGGCCGCCCAGTAGCTTGTCGCCGCTGAAGCAAACCACAGCCGCGCCAGCCCTCACACTCTCCTGCACTGTTGGCTCGTGCGCCAGGCCAAAATCGCGCGTTTCCAGCAGCGCGCCGCTGCCCAGGTCATCCATCACGCGCACGCCGCGTTCCTCGCCCAACGCCACCAGCTCGCTCAGGCTCGGCTCGGAGGTGAAGCCCACCACGCGGAAGTTGGAGTGATGGGCCCGCAGGATAAGCGCCACGTCCGCCTCCGGCGCCTCCAACGCCTGATCGTAATCATAGCGATGGGTACGGTTGGTGGTGCCAACCTCGATCAGGTGGGCGCCGCTCTGTGCCATCACGTCCGGCACCCGAAAGCCTCCTCCGATCTCCACCAGCTGCCCGCGCGAGATGACGACGCCGCGCCCTTGCGCCAGACCCGTCAGCGCCAGGAGCACTGCCCCGGCGTTGTTATTGACCACCAGCGCAGACTCGGCCCCTGTGAGCTCGCACAGCAGTCGCTCGGCGTGGACGGTGCGGTGCCCACGCCCGCCGAGCTCCAGGTCGTACTCCAGCGTAGCATAGCTGCGGCTGACGGCTTCCATCGCCGTCCGTGCGGCCTCGGAGAGCGGCGCCCGTCCCAGATTAGTGTGGATGATAACGCCGGTGGCGTTGATCACCGGTCGCAGTGTGGGGCTCAGCTGCTCCCGCAGGTAAGTATCAGCACGGGCCACAATATCCGCCTCATCGGGCACATCCGCGCCGGCGAGCACCTCGTTCCGCACGCCATCCAGCGCCCTTCGCAGCGCGTCCACCGCCCGTCGGCGGCCGAAGCTCTCAATCAAAGCGCTCACCCCGTCGCGGGCCAGCAAGCGATCCACGCTGGGCAACCGACGAAGTCTGTCCACGTGATTATGGTTCATAGATCCTCCCTCTACTTTGGCTTGGCTTATTATACTCCAAGGTCAAGCAAGAGGGCAAGGTGTCACCAGCACAGCCGACGCCTGGATAATGAGCGTCAAATCGCAAGACAACAAAAAAGCTCCTGAAGGACCCATCGTCCCTCAGGAGCTGGATGATGCTCTCGCCAGGTTTTCGAGTTAGCGCTTCTTGACCTCAATGGCCTTCGGTTTCGTCTCCTCAGATTTGGGAAGCGTGAGCCTCAAGACCCCGTTCTCGAAGACCGCCTCGGCGCGGTCCTCCTCCACCGGAACGTTCAACGTCAAGGTGCGGGAGAATGCGCCATATGGACGTTCTTTAAAGAGATAGTCGACGTTCTCCAGCGGCGGCCTGAGCTCGCCTCTGATAATCAACCGATCGCCATCGACGGTAATATCGACTTCCTCGGGCGTCAGGCCCGGCAACGACGCTTCGATCACAATATCGTCCGGCGTGGTGTAGACGTCAAGTGGAAGGCGTAAGTACCTTCGCGGGCGCGCTTCCTCATCCCGACGTGAGGGGCGAACGAAGCTTTCCTCAAAGAGCCGGTCCATCGCGTCGCGCAAGCTCATCACATCTTGCCAAGGGTTGGTGATCGCCATTTTCAGTACCTCCTGTTTCTATTTTGATCTACGTCTACGTCACTTGGATTTGACCTCAATAGCCTTGGGCTTGACCTCTTCGGCCTTGGGGAGGGTCAGCGTCAGCACACCATCTTTGATCTCCGCCTCCGCCTCGTCAGCCACGATCGGAACCGGAACGCTCAATGAGCGAGAGAAGGCACCGTAGCAACGCTCGCGGCAGAAGTAGTTCTCTTCTTCGATTTCCTCTTCTTCCTTGCTCTCCCCCTTGATGGTGAGAGTGTCGCCAGTGACGTTGATGTCCAAATCCTCCGCATCAAGGCCCGGGACAGCCGACTTGACGATCACGGCTTCATCGGTTTCGTACATATCAACAGCCAAGCCGCCGGTCGACACCATCGTCGATAGCCCTCTCCGAGAGGGTACGAAGCTCTCCTCAAAGAGATTGTCCATCGCTTCTCGCAGACTGACTAAATCACGGAATGGTTCCCAACGCGTCAACTGTGTCATCTTTCCACCTCCTGTTGATAAGTTTTATCTTGCTGCCACTTCTGACTACTCAACAGAACGATCACTTACTTCCTGATTCGCTTATTATTATGCCACCGGCGCATTAGATTGGTGCTAGAAAGGCGTTAGAACCCCATTAGAAAAGGGGAAGCCTCCGCAAATTGCGGAGGCTTATGGGCAAACGAAGCAGTTCCAAAGCACCCTAGACGCGTTAGCTTGCCTACAGAGGCGTTTACCGAGCGTATCAACCCCAGCTTCGTCTGCCTTGTTCGCATCTGAGGGCGCATCTGAGCACACTCTGTGGCATTGAAGGCACTTTCGCAGACGATTCGCTTCGAAGCCCCCTTATCAGTTCTGACAAACGAAATAGGTAATCCAGGTTGGGCACGGAAATCAAGCTAATCCGACGAAGAAATCGCGCTATCACCGAACTTGGGTGTCAAAACCCACCAAAGGCTCGAAGCGATGTGACGCTTATGGGGACCTCACGTCGGTTCTTGCTGCACCGGCTCCCCCTTCGTGGCCTGCTCTTCTTCATTAAAATCCACAAAACGATAGCCCACGCCGACTTCGGTGAGGATGTAGCGCGGATTGGAGGGATCCGGCTCGATCTTATCCCGCAGGTAGCTGATGTAGAGCCGAAGATACTGCATCTCGTCCCGATATTCGTAACCCCACACTTTGGTCAGTAGCGTCTCGTGGGGCACAACCCAGCCAGCATTTTCGACCAAATTGTAAAGTAATCGGAATTCTGTGGGAGGAAGATTGATCCGCTCTCCTTCGACGATAACGTCGTGGCGGTTAAGATCAATGCTCAGCCGATCGTCGACGCGAAGGATAGGGTCCTCCGACTTTAGGCCCTTGGCACGTCGCAACACAGCCTTGATGCGACTGACCAGCTCACGGGTGCCAAAAGGCTTGGTCACGTAATCGTCGGCCCCCAGGTCTAGCCCTCGCACTTTGTCCTTCTCCTCATCCTGGACAGTCAACATAATCACAGGCACATCGGAAAACTCGCGGATCTCCCGCAAGGTCTCGAAGCCGTCCATTTTAGGCATCCTGACGTCAAGAATTACCAGATCGGGCAGGTGTTTACGCACTTTTTCGAGCGCTTCCAGGCCATCGCGGGCCTCAATAACCTTATAACCCTCCAGATCGAGGTTCATGCGAATGAAACGGGTCATACGAGGCTCGTCATCGACGACGAGAATGAGTTTGCTGTCACCAGGCACGTTGGCCTCCCTCCCATAGTTCGCCTCAGCCAACTACTTTCTGACCAGAACCCCGGTCATCGGCGGGGGGCTTACTGATCCGAACATATGAACTGGACAAATTCGGGCATCCTATCACTACAACGAGACTCTAACGAGCCTGTCGAAGGGTGCGATTTTCGCCAAGTCGTCATCCTTCGATAGGCTTCGACGTGAGCTCAGACAAACGGCTCAGGATGACTTCTGCCGGCATCTGGAACGGAAGATCATCCCGGTTGTAAAACTGTCCGGTAGCTAGGGGCGTCCCTCAAGCTGAACACTTTCACTCCTCGCGGACGAAGCTGACGACATCTTCTTCCTCTTCCTGAGAGATAATCTCCACACAATGGATACGATTCCACGGGTAGATCACCACGTCCGTATCTGGAAGAAGGTAGGTGACGTCGCGACCATCGCGATACTGCGCGTTCTTGAGGATCAATACCTGGTCCGTCGGCTCAGGGACGCGGTCGACTTCTCCCTGCACCGATTCCTCGTTCAAGATGTGGAGCAAGACTTTAATGGGCATAACTACACTCCATTCGCTAGCTGGTCTTGCGCAAGAATACGTAACGTCAGTTTACCCAACTGGAGCTCATCTCCGGCCTCAATCGGGTACGGCCGATGAGGTACCAGCCGGGTTCCATTGAGTACGCTGCCGTTGGCACTGCCAAGATCCTGAATGCGATACCCCGTTTCCTGTCGGGAGATCATACAGTGTTCGCGAGAAACCCCCGCCTCTCGCCCGCCGTAGGAGGTGAGGTCCAGATCGGGGAAGACGCCCTGTGCTGCGTCAAGACGCCCGATCAGGATCTCTCCGCTGGACGGCAAGGCTATCTGCTGATCGGCGCCCACAACCTTGAGGTATAATTCGGCCTCGCCCTCCACCCCTGCAGCATCGCTGCCGGCTTGGGCAGCGGGGGGGCTGACGTCACCGACGGGCCTAGTGCCAAGAGGCCCGCCGGTGCGCAGGTAGACGCCACAGTGACTACAGAACAACTTACCAGGGAGATACTCTTGCCCACACGAAGGACACTTAATCATCGATCTCTTCCAGCGAATCAAGCGTCAGCATACGTGTGCCATACTTGATCTTCTTTTGTCCCGCAGGCGAGGGGGCATCACCCTGGGCGATACGCCCCGCCTCCAGTCGGGCGGCCCGGGCCAGGTCACGTTCACCCAGATCAAGCAACCGGGTGGCGACCAGGTTCAGTTGGCGCGTGGCCTGGGTGACATCGCCCGCATCCAATGCGCTCCAAGCTTGCTGCTGCATACGGTATAATGTGATCTGTTGTAGCGCGTTCAGCAAGCGAGGCGGGGCCATTCCATCGGAGGAGACCTCATCGGTGAAAGTAGAGCGAAACTCACGCCTCAATCTCTCACGCTGTTCCAAAGAGGGCAAGTCGGCCGTCAACTCTAACTGCAGAAGGTTATGCTCCCCTGCTGGCTTGCCTTCGACTATGAGTTCCAGCACCAGGTCCATAGAAGCATCCGCACGCAGCGCTCCAAGGTCAATCTTACCGTTATTCGCACTGAGGAGCTCAAAATTGGGCGCGGTGCGATAAACGGCCTTCGCCTCCACACCTTTGGCGCGGCGGATCGTCAGATCTAATCCTCGCGCCACGATGGCGTTTATACCGCGCACGTGCTCCTGGAGCAGAGGTTGAATCTGGTCAGCCGAGGCGATGTAGGCCGAAGTCCCCCCGCTGATGGCGGCCAGATCGTCCAGGAGCGCGTCGTTCCAATCCTCTCCGATGCCCATCGCCGAGATGCTGATCTGATGCTCGCTGGCTCGCTTGGCCGCGGCCACGCAGGCAGCCTCATCGCCATAGGTCCGCCCATCGGTCAAGAGTATCACGTGGCTATGGACGCGCGATGTGTGACGTTTGGCGACCTCGGCGAGGCCGGATTCCAACCCCTGGAGAATCTCGGTTCCGCCTTCGGCCCTCATTGATGTTATCTTCGCCTTGGCCTGAATAGGATTGTTGTTCAATTGATTGGGCAGCACTACTCGAGCGTGGTCGTTGAAAGTCACAATGGAGAGAGAATCCCCCTTATGTAACTGATCAACGATCCTATGAGCTGCCCGCTTGACATGAGACATTCGGGCGCCTTTCATTGAGGTGCTGCGATCGATCACCAGGCTCAGATTGAGGGGTAGCCGGCTCTCTTGAGATATGGACATCGGGAGCACTTCCACCAGCAAGTAGAGCATCTGCTCTGCGTATCCCGTATGAAGCTGGTCTAAGCTCGGTGTGAACTCCCAAGTCAGGGCATTATCCCGGCTCAGCCCCTGTTCGGCGCGCCTCCGATCGTAAGCGCTGCGAGCCTCAGGATTACTGAGCACAGCATACGCTTTCTGAACCTGATGGAACAGGGCGGTAGGGGTGGAAACAGGACGGCTATCAGGATGGTAGCGCCGCGCCAGACGGTGGTAGGCGCGCTTGATCTCCTGTTGAGTGGCAGCAGGCAAAACGCCCAGCAAGGTATAATAATCTTTCTTGACGTCAAATTCGTCTGTCATCACTCGTCCCCTGCTAGCCGAGGGGTGGTTCCAGTAAGAGGGCAGTCACATTATCCCGCCCGCCAGCCTGATTGGCGGCTTTTACCAGCTTATCGCACGCAGCCTGTGGAGAGGGGCTATCCGCAACAATGTTTCGGATCTCCTGTTCGCTCACCAAGTCCCACAATCCGTCGCTGCAGAGCAAGAGTTGCCCATCGGAAGGAATAGACCGCACGTAGACCGAGACGGTGAGGGATTCCTCTTGACCGACCGCGCGATAGAGCACGTTTCGCTGCGGATGATCGGCCGCTTCGTCCCGGGGCAGCTGTCCTGCTTCGACCAGTCGATCGACCAGGGAATGGTCCTGGGTGACCTGTTCCATACCATCGGCGGTAACAATATAGGCCCGGCTATCCCCCACGTGGGCAATATAGGCCTGGAGACCAAGCACCAACGCACAGGTCAGGGTAGTACCGCTGCCCGGAAGCTGCTCAATTACAGCGCTGTTTGCCTCCTGGACAGCTTCAACGAGCATCTCATTGAGCGCCGGACGGGCTGCGTCTGCCTCTTGATCAATCAGGGTAGCAAGATAAGACTGGCGCAGGATGTGATGCGTCGTGACTCTCGCCGCCAGCGAGCTGGCGCGCTCGCCGGCCTGATGGCCTCCCATCCCATCGGCCAGGACGAAGAGGCCGAACGGGGGGGAGCTATGATCTCCGTCGTGAGCGGCAGTGAAGATCAAGGCGGTATCCTCGTTATGATCGCGTCGAACGCCCACGTCAGTAGCCCATCCAACCTTAAGTTTGGAAGGCACGACCGATTTCTCCTCAGGCCTGGGCTCCAACGGAGCAGTCGAGGTGGTGGCAGGAGGTTGGTCATAGCCCAACAGCTTACGGATAATACTCATAATTTCTCCAGTAGCTCTCCCTCAAGTGGGAAGAGCATACACATAGTGGTCACTCGATCCAATATATACCACACCATCCTCCACAGTGGGAGACGAGGTTACTGGCCCTTCGGTCTCAAAGCGCCAGCGTAGGTCGCCTGTCCTGACGTCCAGGCTGTAGACGGCTCCGTCGGCCGAGCCCACGTAGACGCTGCCTTCGAAAACAGCCGGCGACGAGGCGACTTGCCCATCCGTCTCGTAGCGCCAGATACGTTTCCCCTCGGCAGCGTCCAGAGCGTAGAGCGAGCCATCGGCGGACCCAATGAACACTACGTCTTCGTGCAGCGCCGGCGAGGAGACGACGGGGCCGTCGGTACGATAGCGCCAGGCCAGCCAGCCGGAGTTGATGTCCAGGGCATAGACGTGTCCATCGCGCCCCCCCACATAGAGCATCTCGCCCCCTAACCGGGGCGAGGACATCACGCCGCGCTTGGCCCGGAAGCGCCAGCGCGCGTCACCGCCCAGGCTCAAGGCGTAAACCAGGCCGGCCTCACAGCCCACGTAGACGCCCTCATCATCAAGAGCCGGGGTCGAGCGCACCGGGCCCTCGGCCTCAAACCGCCAGGCGACCCGACCGTTCAGCACCTTGACGGCGTAGACTCGCCTGTCATCGGAGCCGAAGAAGACGTGATCGAACGTCACTCGCGCCGAGGACCAGATCGCGCCCTCGGTGGAACAAGTCCACATAACGCGCCCACTTCTTGCATCGACGGCGTAGAATATCCGGTCGGCGGATCCAAAAAGGACGTGCCCTTTGTAAACCAGGGGCGAAGAGGCCACGCCGCCATCGGTGGCATACTTCCATATGAACTCCCCGCTTTCGGCCTCAAGGGCGTAGAGGTTGTGGTCGTAAGCGCCGACGTAGAGCACACCATCCTTCAAGGTGGGCGAGGAGCGCACTTCATCCTCGCAGGCGAAGCGCCAGAGCGCCATAATATCGCTCCCGCTGCTGCTCTCCACCGGTCCAAAGTGAACGGTCTCTCCCGCACGTCCCGGACGGAGGTTGGCCAGCTCGTGCTGGAGCGCGGCGACCGATTCGTAGCGCTCATCGATATCATATGCCAGCGCTTTCTCGACAATCGCCTCCATCTCGCGCGAGACCTGGGGGTTGATCTCCCGAAGCGGACGCTCGTGGAACGAAAACGGCGGCTGTCGCCGCGGGTCCTGCTTGCTGAGCAGGTGATGCATCGTCGCCCCCAGCGCATAGATGTCGACGCGCGGCTCGGCCACGCCGCGATACTGCTCCGGCGGCGCATAGCCCTCAGTGCCGATCATCGTCCCCTTTTGCTCCGCCTCAAACAGCTTGGCGATGCCAAAATCGACCATCTTGATCCGGTTATGAGCATCAAGCATGATGTTGGAGGGCTTCACGTCGCGGAAGATAATCGGCTGCGGCTCGTGATTGTGAAGGCAACTCAACACATCACAGATCTGGAGCGCCCAGTGGATCACCTGGTCCTCGGGCAAGAAGCCTTCAACGCGCGCCATAATCGTCTCCAGGTCCTTACCCTGGACGTACTCCAGAACCAGGTAGCTGCGGTCGCCCTCCGTGAAGTAATCATAGACCTGCACAATGCCTGGATGATTGAGGGTGGCAAGGATGTTGGCCTCGCGCTCGAAGTTGCGGACAATCAGCGCCCGCCTCTCCGAATCGTTAGCCGTGTTGACCATCTCCTTAACGGCGCAGATGCGCTTGACGTTGGCAAACCGCAAGTCTCGAGCTTTATAGACAGTGCTCATACCCCCAATCGCCACCGCCCCAAAAATGCGGTAGCGATCCTGGAGGACGCTTCCTTCCTTCAGGTGACGCCGGTCGGCACCCTTCGGCCACGAGCGTCCATCACTCGAGGAGCCTTCATCCATAAAATCCCCTGAAGACTGTCCCGAAGGTGATGCTGAGGGCTTATAGCGACTCTTAAGCGATCCCATCTCCTGACTCAGTCCGGATTGAAATAATTATAGGTCGCGGTAGCGATGTCAGCGATCAGAGGGGCGCTCTCCTCCCAGGGCAACCAGTCGGGGCGATGGAGGAAGACGGATAATACAAAGTCCCCACCGGAGCTGAAGACGAGCCCAACATCGGCGTGTGTATCGGCCGTCAACCCTTCTTTATGAGCCACTTGGGTGTCCGCCGGCACGCCTACTTCGATGAGACTATCAATGCGATTCTCGCTCATCCATTCGATCATCTCCCTACACGCGTCGGAAGTCAGATCATCGGCGTGGGCGACCAGCAGCGCTCCACCACCGCGATCACATTGATAGATCATCTCCAAAAACAATCCCATATCCAGCGGCGTGGTCTGCATAGTATCATCGGGATCGGTGTCGACATCAGCGCGGGCGTTGGCGGGCGTGACCACGGTCGATGCGGTATCCACGCCATAGGGAGCGGTCATAAAGGTATTCTTCAACCCCAGGCGCTGCAAAGAAGCCGTAAGCAAGTCGGCCCCCTGGTGGCTATCGCCCTCGTCTATCACATCGCGTAAAAGCACGTTGGCAGCGGAATCATCGTCAGCCGTGATGGTCTCGCTGATCAGCTGCAACGTCTCAACATCGGGTGCCTCGTCCAGCGCCCGATAGATCTCTGCCAACACAGCAACTTTAAGCACTCCCATACCATTGTAGGCCACCTCAGCGTTGATCGCCAGCTCATCGCCGCTTGCCAGATCCTTGACGAAGACGCCGGTCACCAGGCCCTCATGATCCTCCAGGATCGAGTGGAGCATAGTCATCAACAACGCCGGTTCCAGATCAGAGGCTGGCTCCGTCTCCACGACCAGCGCCACCTGATGCGTGGCGGCCGAGGTGAGAGCCGCGACAAGCCGAGCGCGAGAGGCATCGACATCCAGACGAAAGCCGGGCTTGCCGATCCGAAACGTCAAGCTATCGGGCAACGCAACAGGCTCCATCGGGGCCCGGTCATACCGATCAGCGATCCGCGTCAAGAATCTATCCAACTTCTGCTCGGAATAGGTGACCGCTACGGGGACGTCGATCGGGTCTCCAGAGCGCCGCAAGAGGTGAGAAACAAAGCCGCTCAGCCCTCGCCGGGGGGCCAGCGCATCGTCGAGATTATCGGCGGTTCCATCCATATCGTAGCGCAGATCGACCATATCGGGCGGGAGGGTGAGCCGCTGATCATGATATGCCACCTCCAGCGGCGTCGCAAAGGCGACCTCCAGCGCATTGAGCGCCTGCCGTCGCGTCATTCCCTCCACCGACAGCCCTCCAACCGTCATATCGGCCGGAAGCGTACGGATCTCCAAGCGGTAGTCAACGTACTGCCACGCCAGAAAGAGAACCGGAATAGCGCCTATAATAATAATCCAGACAATGCAACTTTGCCGTCGTTTCTCCCGCAAGAGACTCCTCCAAACGTTAACGCGCGGCGATTATAGCATAGCTACGGGGACGCGCCAAGTTATCCCCCGCGGCAGGGACGAGGCCGAACATGGCCCAAAACCCAAAGTCACCACCACATTGGCGGTGTCTCTCTATCAGGCGGAGGTTATATCTGCAACACAGGGGCAGCGGGGGAATGTCCTTGACTTTTACCTATGAATCCTTATAATCCCCCCACAATGTCTGTTTCAGATGAAAGGAAAGCTGCTCCGCCACTCCAGGCTTTGCAATCCTCGCTGACCGCTGAGACGCTGGCTCGGCTGCAACCTATCCTGCTGCTCCAGATCCTGATTGGTTTTTCACAGAGCCTGAACGGTGGCGTGGCCCAATCGGAAACGCTGGCCCGCACTTTGCTTCTGGACGGACGCCAGCGGTTACAAAAGATGTTAGCGTCAGCTCCGCGCCTCAATCTACCGCTGGAGCGCGTACTGGAGATCATTCACGCCACCGACGAGGATGACCAGGCGAACACGGCGGAGGAAAACGCCATCCAGGCGCTGGTGGAGATGTGCCTGGGACTGATGCTCCAGTGGTTATCTCAAGAAGATCATCGATCCTATGCCCCCACGCTATTGACCAGACGGGAAGCTGAGTTGCCGTCTGATAATCCCCCATTTTCGCGCCTCCACTCCTATCCTGCTGGAAAGCGAGTCGGTTCACCGCCTATCCACGCGGCCCTCACGGTCTGGGCTCAATAACCCTCACAACGCTCATCATTCCCCATACGCCAACTTACCACATCGGCGCCTCTGAATTGGCCCCGGCCCGTTGGGATGGCCCCCGCTTCTTTCTAAGCGATGCTATCGCTAGCTGATCCTGTTCTAGCTGAGTCTATCCAGGAGGATATGATGAAGATTCGACTGATCGAACCTAAACCGGCTGGGCTTAACGTCTTTGACCAGGCTTTGTTGCCCCGCCTGGGCTTACCGCTGATCGGACAACTGCTGACCGAGCGCGGTCACGACGTGCGCATCTACGTCGAGACCCTGGCGCCGATCGACTGGGACGACGTGGCAGAGGCGGACTTGCTGGGCCTCTCCACCACTACCGCGACTAGCCCCGTGGCCTACCGCATGGCCGACAAAGCCCGTGATAAGAGCATCCCCACCGTCATCGGCGGCCCGCACGTCACCTTCTTGCCGGACGAAGGGTTGGACTACTGCGACTTCGTGGTGCGCCGTGAAGGCCACCAGACGATGTTGGAGCTGGTGGCGGCCCTGGAGCACGATATCAGCCTCGCCGATGTGGCCGGGCTTTCGTACCGCAACCAGGGCGGACGCCGGATTCACAATCCAGATCGCACTGCCTGCACCCTGAAAGACCTGCCGGCGCCAGCGCTGGATCTGATTGTAGGCCACGAGCAGATGACGAACATCCCCATTATGACGCAGTGGGGCTGTCCCTTCGCATGTGACTTCTGCTCCGTCGTCCGCATATTCGGTCGCCAAGTGCGCTCACGCGCCATTGACGACGTGCTGGACGAGCTGGCGACCTACCATCACCGCGGGACCGTCTTCTTCTACGACGACAATTTCGTGGTCGATAAACGACGCACCAAAACCCTGCTGCGAGCGATGATCGAACACCAGCTAACACCCCCCTGGTCGGCGCAAATGCGCGCCGAAGCGGTTTACAAAGATAAACAAAGCGGCGAACTGGACCACGAGCTGCTCACACTGATGCGCGATTCCGGTTGCAAGATGGTCTACTGCGGCTTCGAATCGGTCAACCAGGTCACGTTAGAAAGCTACAACAAACGTCAGAGAGTGCAGGACATCCGCAACAGCATCCACGCCTTCCACGACTACGGCATCCACGTACACGGCATGTTCGTGCTGGGGGCCGACACCGACGACCCCGGCACCGGGCAGCGCACCGTTGACTTCGCATTGGAGAATGGCATCGATACAGTGCAGTTCCTGATGCTGACCCCGTTGCCGGGAACGCCATTCTACAATCGTATGGTGGACGAAGATCGCCTGATTACCGATGACTGGGCGCTCTACGACGGTCATCACTGCGTCTTCCAGCCCAAGCAGATGAGCGCGTACAAGCTTCAGATGGAGACGTACCGCGCGATGTCCGGATTCTACTCGGTTGGCCTGGCGCTGCGGACGCTCCTATCCAGAGTCACACACCACCTCCCCTTCCTGCTCAAGCTGCTCTGGCGCGAACGTCGGTTGCAGATCCAGCTGCCACGCGTCGCGCTTCTTTCGTTCCTGCCCTCTCGCTGGCCCGATTTGCTGGGCATCCTGCGAGAAGCATTGCCGCGCGACACCTGGTCGGAGCTCCAGGAAATCCTGGAGGTGCCTATGTTGCGACTCTACGCCCACAGACACATCCAGCAATGGGCCCGTCAGGCTCGTTCGCGCAACTACCTGAAGCGCCTGCGCGAATTGACCGATCCAGGCCGCCAAGCCGTCAGCATATCCTGACCCCATCAGGAAGCCACCCACGATAGCCAGAAGGGGGCGCTTTTTAGCGCCCCCTTCTTCCGTGTCTCAGAAAATCCCCTCGCGGCCTCAGCAAACCCGGTCAAAAGCAAAAAACCAGAACGAACGTATGGAACCCCGTTACTTAGACGGGATTCTCATAAATGATTTTCGGGCTACAATGTGCGTCATTTGATTTTGTCACCAAAATCCCTTTCCCGGCCATCAACTTGATTGCGATTAGCAACCTAAACCGCAAAGTGCCAATGCTAATCCCAATAAAGCGAAGTGAAATTGTTATGATTGCAGAAAAGGTGGCCGCAACAGTCAGTTTGGGCACAGCAAGAACACTTTTTCTAGTTGATGAGGGCGTCTATCAGCACTGAGCTGGTGAGAGTGCCACCAGACTGGCAAAAGCGCCTTCCATCCTGGACAAATTCAAATGACGCAAGAACCTTGCCAGACGAAGGGAAAAATCGCTTATGATTCTAATCCCTTTCTAATGCAAAGAAAATGCGTTTCCTATACGCTTAGGGCATAATATTACAACGAGATTCAACGAGTTGATCCCTCGGTAGTTATCGTGAGCCATTCGGCTGAGCTCAAGCCGAAAACTGTCGAAGGATGACGACTTGGTGAAAATCGCACCCTTTGATAGGCCCGTCAAAGTCTCGTTTACTAATACGGCTGCAATTTCTGGGTAGTTTATTTACAGATTGTCACACCGATAGGCCCCTTCCAGAACGCAATGCTTGCGTGTGAACAAGGCTGAGGGGCTTTTTCTTTTGGGATGTGCTAGAGTGTTAAGAGGTGAAAGATGGAACTGTCCAAAATTAAGCAATCCAATAATCAAGACAGGCCAAGACGACCAGATGACGAAATGATGGAGAAGCAATGGAACGATCTACCAAACGAGGTGCCCGTCTTACCTTTGCGCAATGTGATCGCCTTTCCGCATACGGTGCTGCCGCTGGCCATCGGCATCCCTCGCTCGGTCGATCTGGTAGAAGAGGCATTGAACGGCAAGCGGCTGCTCGTCCTATCGGCGATGATCGATCCGACGGTCCAGGAGCCCGGCCCTGAAGGCGTCCACGAGGTAGGAACCCTGGCCCAGATTGAGCGCGTGATGCGCGTCGAAGATGACGACACAATCGAATACCAGATCATCGTCCGTGGCCTGGCCCGCGTGCGCATCACCGACTGGCTGACCCAAGAGCCTTACCTGAAAGCCCAAGTCGAGCCCTACCACGAAACGCCGGGCGACGACGCCGAGGTCGAGGCTTTACGGCGCGAGCTGCTGAAGATGGCGCGACAGATGGTCAACTTCTTCCCGCAGGTGCCGGAGGAAGCCGTGGAGATGCTGAATCAGGTGAACGACCCCACGATCTTGATCTACGCGTTGGCTTCCAACATCCAGCTAGACGTAGAGCAGGCGCAGGAGGTACTCTCTGCCCGAGACGTCCCGACGCAGATGCGCGCCTTGCTGCGCATTATGCGCCACGAGCTGGAGGTGCTTGAGGTTGGCCAGGAGATCCGTGAGGAAGCCCAATCGGAGATGGAGAAGACCCAGCGTGAGTATTATCTACGTCAACAGCTCAAAGCCATCCAGAAAGAGCTGGGCGAAGACGAGGAAGTTTCAGAAGCCGAGAGCTACCGCCAGAAGTTGGCAGAGGCCGACCTGCCGCAGGAAGCACGCCAGGAGGCCGAACGCGAACTCGACCGCCTCTCACAACTCCATCCTCAATCAGCCGAGGTAGGCGTGATCAAAACGTACCTGGACTGGCTGATTGAGTTGCCGTGGAACGAGCTTTCTGAAGATAATCTCGACTTGGCACACGCCGAGGCCGTACTGGAGGAGGATCACTACGACCTGCAGAAGGTGAAGGAGCGAATCCTGGAGTTCCTGGCCGTGCGCAAGCTGCGGCAAGAGCGCGGTGTGGACGAATCGGATGAGCACGCGTCGGCCATCCTCTGCTTTGTGGGGCCGCCGGGGGTGGGCAAGACCAGCCTGGGCCGTTCCATCGCGCGTGCCCTGGGACGCGAGTTTACCCGCATGAGCCTGGGCGGGCTACGGGACGAAGCCGAAATCCGCGGTCATCGTCGGACCTATATCGGCGCTATGCCAGGTCGCATCATTCAGGCGCTCAAGCGCGTGGGCACCCGCAATCCGGTCTTTATGCTCGACGAGGTAGACAAGGTCAGCTCCAACTGGCGCGGCGACCCGGCCAGTGCATTGCTGGAGGTACTCGATCCGCAGCAGAACGACACCTTCCGCGACCACTATCTCGATCTCGACTTCGACTTGAGCGACGTCTTCTTCATCACCACCGCCAACACGCTAAGCACGGTGCCACCGGCGTTGCAGGATCGTATGGAAGTAATCGAAATCGACGGCTACACCGAGTACGATAAGGTTCAGATCGCCAATGGCTATCTGGTGCCGCGTCAGATCAAAGTCAACGGGCTAGAGCCGGATGAAGCCGAATTCACCAAGCAAGGCTTACGCACCATCATCCGCGACTACACTAAAGAGGCAGGCGTGCGTAACCTGGAGCGCGAGATCGGACGGGCACTGCGCAAGGTCGCAACCCGGGTCGCCAAGTGCGCGTCGGATGCACCGACGTGCAAGACCATCATCGACGAGGAGAAAGTACGCGAGTTCCTGGGTAACCCGCGCTATCGGGATGACGCGGAACTGCGCCCCGAACTGCCGGGGGTCGCGACCGGACTGGCCTGGACGCCGACCGGCGGGAAGGTGCTCTTCGTCGAGACGCGAGCGATGGAGGGTAAAGATGAGCTTATCCTGACCGGACAGCTGGGTGACGTGATGAAGGAATCGGCCCGTATCGGGCTCAGTTACGTGCAGGGCGCTCTGAAGCGACTGGGGCTGGAAAAAGACGTCTTGGAAGGTAAGACCGTACACCTCCACGTGCCGGCCGGAGCGATTCCGAAGGACGGGCCATCGGCTGGCGTGACGCTGGTGACCGCGCTCGTCTCTCTGCTGACCGATCAACCCGTGCGGGAGGAGATCGGTATGACCGGAGAGGTGACGCTCCAGGGGCGCGTGTTGGGCGTCGGAGGGATCAAGCAGAAGGTGCTGGCGGCCCATCGACACGGCCTCAAGACCGTCATCTTGCCGAAGGCCAACGAGGTCGATCTGGAGGAGATACCCGACGAGATCCGGGACGAACTCCGGTTTGAGATGGTCGATCACGTAGACGAGGTGCTTGAACTCGCGTTCGCCCCAGCGATGGCGATAGAACCGGCGCTGGCAAGCGATAACGGGCGCAATAAGCAGACCGTCAAGACGCTGGCATAACGTTCCCCGCCAAGCACCACTAAAAATCCCCCAGGGTCTAGGCCCTGGGGGATTTGGTCATCGCTCTAGGCCCTCGGTCAATCAGTCACTCATAGCCTGCGCGATTTGTGCTGCGACACGGGCATTGTTGACCAACAAAGCCTCGTTGGCCCGCTGAGCCCGCCCCTCGGTCAACGCAACCAGACGCGACAGAAGGAACGGCGTCAGGGCCTTGCCGCTTACACCGGCCGACTCCGCCTCCTCCACCGCCTGCTCAATGGCCGCTTCCACCTGGACAGAGGGCAGCTCATCGCTCTTGGGGACCGGGGCGCAAACCAGGAGCGCCGCCGATAGCCCCAGCCCACTCCGCGCCACCGCCATACGTGCCACATCCGCCGGCCCTTCAACCTGGACATCGGCCTCCAGACCGGACCGTCGGCTGTAGAAAGCAGGAAACGCCTCAGTGCCATAGCCAATGATCGGCACTCCGTGCGTCTCCAGAACCTCCAACGTGCGCGGCAGGTCGAGAATCGCCTTGGCCCCGGCGCAGACGACGATGATGGGAATGGCGCCCAGCGCCGTCAGATCGGCCGAGACATCCTCGGGATGACCACGATGCACGCCCCCGATGCCACCGGTGGCAAAGACGCCGATGCCAACTCGGTGGGCCAAATGGATCGTGGCCGCGACGGTGGTGCCGCCGCTGGTTCCCTGGGCGGTCACCAGGGGCAAATCGCGCAGGCTAACCTTACGAACGTCCTGATTAGAAGCCAGGCGCACCAACGCATCACCGAAGAGCCCGACACGCGGTTGACCGTCTATCACAGCGATGGTGGCCGGGCATGCGCCCTCCTCCCGTATCACGGCCTCCATACGCCGGGCGACCTCAAGGTTGGCGGGCGGCGCGAAGCCATGCGTAATCAAGGCTGATTCGAGCGCCACCACTGGCGTGCCCTCGCTCAGGGCACAATCGATCGCTGGAGAGACCTGTATTGCTAAAGCCGTCATCGTCACTCATCCGCCAGTAAATTGGCCGCCAGATTCGCATAGATCTCGGCCGCGACGTGGACCTCATCGAGCCGCACGTGCTCGTCGGCGGTGTGGGCTTCTTCTTCCGCCCCTGGCCCGAAGCCCACGGTGGGAATACCGGCCACACCGGCCGTATAGACTCCCTCGGTGGAAAATCCCCAACGGCCAACCGAAGGGCGATAGCCCAATTGAGGATGAGCAGCCTCTACCATCGCTTTGACCAAGGGGTGATCCTCCGCCATCACCCATGCCGGATAGAACTCACGAGCGCGACACTGGTAGCCGGTGTAGCTGGTGGCTTGATACTCGGTCACCCCCACGTCTGCCTCCACGCCTTCACGCCCTATGACGCGCTGTATTTCTGCCAGAGCCTTCGTCTCGTTCTCCCCCAACGTCAGCCGTCGATCGATAATCAACGTGCAGCGATCGGGCACAGCGTTGCGGCTGACGGCACTGGAGGAGATATCGGTCACGGCCAGCGTGCCCTTTCCGAGGAAGTCATCCACCTCCAGCTGTCCAGCCAGCAGCTCCAGCCCAAAGACGAGCCGGGCGGCGATATAGATGGCGTTTTCGCCCAGGCTGGGGTTGGCGGCGTGCGCCGATTGCCCGTGGGCGACCAGATCCATCTCCAACCGCCCACGCTGGCCCCGGCTGACGCTCAAGCCGCTCGGCTCTCCCAGCACGACCCAATCCGGCCGCACGCCTTCCTCCTCAATCAAGACACCGGTCCCCAGGCCTTCGCACTGCTCTTCCTGCACCACGCAGGCCACCACGAGATCGCCGCCCAGATCCACGTCAGCATCAAGCAGAAGATCGGCGCCGTAGACCATCGCGGCCAGGCCGGCTTTCATATCGGCCGCGCCCAGGCCATAAAGCACGCCGTCCTCTAGCTCCGCTCCCAACGGGTCATGAGACCAAGCTTCGGGGTCGCTCACTCGGACCGTATCCATATGAGCGTTAAGCATCAGAATCGGGCCATGTCCCGGCCCGATTCTGCCCACCACGTTGCCGATGCGATCCACCCATACCTCGTGGAAGCCCAGGCGATTCATCTCCTCACCAATGCGATCTGCCACGGCGGCCTCCTCGGTCGAGGGGCTGGGGATGCGCACCAAATCACGCAAAAAAGCTGTCAGATCAGCTCGCTTCTGATCGCTTAGTACAAAGTTAACCATATCAGGCCGTATTTTAGACGCCTGACCGCTGATGTCAAGCCTACGTACCGGAAAGGGGGGGGCAGCTCTTGCAATTTTGGCTTGTTGAAGTAAACTAAACATGGATGGAGGATTTAATCGCAGAACTTGTAAAGCCGGTACGTCCAGCCTCATTGGACCGGCCAACTAGTGGGGAGCAGGCAACAAATAGGAGGATATTATGATCTATCAGAATCAAGAAGCTTTATTGAGCGCTCTGGAAGGCGTCGTCCGGGTCGAGGACGGCGTTGTCGTGGTCGACGACGAGGAAACGTTGGAAGGCCCGGTGACGGACGAACTGGTCTACAACGCTGTCTTCGCCCCCGATGAGGTCAAAGCGATGGCTCGCTGGCTGCTCTGGGAGCTGGGCCAAACGCTGGACCTCCGCCCGGCCAGCATCAACGATCTTTACCGCGCCCGGGGGCGAGGCGAGACGCGCGGCGGATGGACGGTGCCGGCGATGAACCTGCGCGGTATGGCCTACGATATGGCCCGCGCGGTCTTCCGCGCCGCCCTGCCCCGCGACGTGGGCACGATGATCTTCGAGATCGCGCGCTCGGAGATGGGCTACACTGGCCAACCGCCGGCGGAATATACCAGCGTCGTTCTAGGGGCCGCCATTCGAGAGGGCTACCGCGGCCCCCTCTTCATCCAGGGCGATCACTTCCAGGTCAACCCGGGTAAGTACACCGACAGCGTGGAGGCAGAGACAAACGCGCTCGAGGATCTGATCGCCGAGTCGATACAGGCCGGCTTCTACAACATTGACATCGATACCTCTACTATGGTCGATTTGAGCCAGACGACGGCGCCGGAGCAGCAGCGCACCAACTTCGAGCTGTGTGGAAGGTTCACCAAGGTGATCCGCGAGATGGAGCCCGAAGGGGTCACCATCTCCGTCGGCGGCGAGATCGGCGAAGTCGGCGGCAAAAACAGCACCCCCAGGGAGCTGCGAGCCTTTATGGACGGTTACAATGATCAGCTGCCGGAAGGAATGCATGGCCTGAGCAAGATCAGCATCCAGACCGGCACCTCCCACGGCGGCGTGGTGCTGCCCGACGGTTCACTGGCCCAGGTCCAGATCGATTTCGACGTGCTCAGGCGACTCTCATCCATCGCACGCGAGGAGTACGGTATGGGCGGCGCGGTGCAGCACGGCGCCAGCACACTGCCCTCGGAGGCCTTCCACAAATTCCCCGAGGTGGAGACGCTGGAGATCCACCTGGCGACCGGCTTCCAGAACATCATCTACGAGCACGACCAATTCCCCGACGATTTGCGCCAGCGCATCTACGATTATCTCAAAGAGGAGCACGCACACCGTTGGAAGGACGACCAGACCGAGGAGCAGTTCATCTACGATAACCGAAAGCGTGCTTTCGGCACCTTTAAGCAAGATGTCTGGGACATCCCAGAGGAGGCCCGCGAGGCAATCCGAGAGGCGCTGGAGGAGCAGTTCGCTTTCCTGTTCGAGCAGTTGAACGCCACCGATACGGTCGATCTGGTCGAAGAGCACATTGAGACGCCAGAATTCCACAAGGAGCCAGCCGAATTCGAGATCACGGAGGATACGGCCGCGGACGCCGAGCTGGCGGATTAGCGATCCCACACGCCGGTGCATCCACCGTAACACTCCGAGCGTGGATGACAAACCTGGACAGAAGAAATTTCTCCACCAGAGGCGCTGTGATCTGGTGAACAAAACGAGTAGAGGGCCGAGCTTTGGAATCTCGGCCCTCTACTCTTCTTGCGTCTGACCCCTAACGCGAATGGAATCTATTCCATCATCAACACGATGCGCTCCATATTGTAGAAGTAGGATAGAGATTCGGCCATTCCCTCCTCGATGCGCCGATCAACTTGATCGCCCACTTCGACGATGTGGGCCCCGTCGCTGGTGGGACAAGCGATGGCCAGCTTACCCCCTTGCATGACCCAGCGCCCGTCGTGATGCCGCCGGAACATCTCTCCCAAGAAGCTCGTCCATAACAGCCGCATCTTCTGCGACGGCTCCGAGAACTGCTTCAGATGCCGGTCGATCCATTCATCCAGATATTGCATCGCTGTGGCATCGTAAGCGACCGTCTGGCCCACAAAGCTGCTCAAGCCTTTACGACCCTGTTCCGCTATTTGTCCAAGCTCTTCCGATTGTTTCGATGACAGAACTTTCGGCTTAGCCATCCCGCCCCCTATGCTCCCTATTATCGTCGCGCAGTATAACACAGCAATAAAAGATGGTCAACCATCGTCAGACCGGCACATCGGCCCACGCATAGGCTTGCACGGTCCCCATGCTCACGTTACAATCCCGCCGAGGAGGAGATTATGACGACTAACAAAAATGAACTATATGGTTTAACCCTGGCCTTGATCGGCAGTGGGACGATGGGCGAAGGAATAATCCAGGCCCTGATCGGCGCCCACAAGGTTGCTCCCGAACAGATCATCGCCAGCGGGCCGCGGCCCGAACGAGGCGATGAAATGAAATCCCGTTACGACGTGCGCGCCACCACCGACAACGTCGCAGCTGCCAGCGAAGCCGACGTAGTGGTGCTTGCGGTCAAGCCCCAGGTGATGCCACACGTGCTGGATGAGCTACGAGGCCACGTTCACCCCGACGCCCTGGTGTTCTCCATCGTCGCCGGCACGCCAATAGCCACGATCCGCGAACGGCTCAATCACCACGCCATTGTGCGCACAATGCCCAACTCGCCGGCCCAGATCAGCGAAGGCATGACCGTTTGGACAGCCTCCCCGGCGGTCACCAACGCTCAGCGAGCTCAGGCAACGACCATCCTCCAGTCGATGGGCCAAGAAATGTACGTCGCCGACGAGAACGCGCTGGATATGGCCACCGCCGTCAGCGGTACCGGCCCCACTTACGTCTTCCTGCTGATGGAGGCGCTGGTGGACGCCGCCGTCCACCTGGGATTTTCGCGCCGCCAAGCGCGGCCGCTCGTGATCCAGACGGTGCTCGGCTCCGCCAAATTCGCCCAGCAATCTGACCTTCACTTGGCCGAGCTGCGTAATATGGTCACCTCACCCGGCGGCACCAGCGCCGAGGCGATCTACCAGCTGGAGAAAGGTGGTATGCGCACCATTCTCTCCAAGGCCATCTGGTCGGCCTATCAGAAGTCACGCCGGCTGGGTGAGCGGGAGGATCCCCCCGACGCCCCACTACAGGTCAACAACAAAAGCTAGGTGATCTCCGGATCGGCCGTCCAGTCGTAGCCGATGTCGGGGTCATCGTGCGGAATGCGCCCCTCATCACTGCCGTCGTATTCGCGAGAGGTGATGTAAAAGACGTGCGCCGGACCGCTGAGCACCCGATAGCCGTGCGCTACGCCGGGCGGAATCTTCAAGACAACCGGCGGATGCCCCTCTCCCAGCAGCAATTCCTCCAGCTCGCCACAGGTAGGGGATTGGGATCGGGTGTCGTAAAGCACCGCTTTGACAGTCCCCACGGCCACGTACCACCAATCGACCTGCTTCTGGTGGATGTGCCAGGCCTTGGCCACTCCTTGATAGGAGACTGTATGGCTCCACTGAGCGAAGCCTTCTGCAAAGATCTCATCGCTATCGCGGATGATCTCCCGGAAGAACCCCCGCTCGTCAGTGTGCGTCGTCAACTCCTTGATCTCGACGCCGTCGATCATGATGCGCTCCCTCCACTCAGATTCCACTCAAAAAGTAACCTGCTGCAGCGGCTCGGGCATAAAAGTGAGGATAAAGACCACCAGCATCACCAGGCCCAAAGCGATGCGCCTGGAGCCCAGCCGTGAGACGTCATTAAGCGGCGGCGGATGCTTCCGGTTCATCAACAAGTTGAGGACACCCCACAATAGCCAGAATCCACCGGCTTGATTGTCGTTGAACGATAGCCAGGCCCCCCAGGCCATCATAGCGGCGATACAAGCATAGCCAAACCCCCAGGCCTTCCGCCCCAGCAGCGCGTAGCTGACGTGTCCGCCATCCAGCTGCCCCACCGGAATCAGATTGATCATCGTGACCAACAACCCAGCCCAGGCGGCGAAGGCAACCGGATGGAGCCACACGTCCGTGTTAGCATTGGGGAGCCATTCGCCGAACACTAGATACTTCAACCCGGCGTAGAGCAGCGAATTACCTTCCTGCAGCGCGACGTCGACGCCCGGCGGCGGGCCCACGCTAGATAACGACAACCCCAACACCAGCAGCGGGACGGCGACCACCAATCCCCCGATCGGACCAGCGACGCCAATATCGAACAAGGCCTTGCGATCTCGCATCGGAGCTTGTTGGGTGATGACAGCTCCCATCGTGCCCAGAATATTGGGCATCGGGATGAAGTAGGGCAGACTGACTGGGGAACCATACCGACGAGCGACGAAATAATGGCTCAATTCGTGCGCCAACAGGATGCCCATCAGGGTGGCCGCGAACGGAATCCCCCAATGCAAGTACCTCAGCGGGAGCAGAAGCGCTTCCACGCCCTCCATATCCAGGACCACCTCGGCGTCCTGCAGCGCGTAACCAGCGCCGATGTAGAGTACGCTGAAGACCGTGGCGATAAAGAGCACCAAATTCAACCACGGCTTGGGCGCCTCATTCTCATACACGCCTTGGACGGCGAGCACTTCGTGGCGTCCGTCGTGCCAGTCGCGAAGCATGGCGGTGTAGCCGTAGCCGGAAAACCTATCGTCGATCTGCGCGAAAGCTTCCTCCGGGTCTTCTAGCACCTCACCCCGGAAGGCGATCGCCGCCGAGGGTTGATCGACAATCTCATACTCATCCACGCGCATCACGTCAGACAGCGCCTGACGCAGTTGTCGTACCATCGAGGATTGCGGGACCATATCAATTGCCATATCGTCGTTAGCTCCTTGCACTTACCAACCAGGGCCGAATCATCTGTATCCTCACGCTTCGTTCAGCTCGCCATCCGCCACACGAGCCCACAGGTCGGCCAACGTTCCTCGTCCGATCAGCGTGGGCGCTTCGCCGCCATCCGTCGACAGCTCGCCAGTATCCGTAATCCAGTAAGTATCAATCCCCACCGCGGCCGCCGGCAAAATATCGAATTCCCAGCTATCGCCCACCATCAAACATTCGTCAGGTGCCCGCGACAGCCGCTCTACAATCTCCCGATAGTAGGCCGGCTGGGCCTTGGTGGCGTGCATCGTCTCGTAAGTGGTCACCAGATCGTAATCGAACGTGCTCACAGGCACGTCAGCCCAGGCCAATCGCTCTTCAACAGCGATGCGGGGGAAGAAAGGGTTGGTGGCGATGACCACCTGGAAGCCGCGTCGAAAGGCCCACTCGACCAGCCGACGCGCGGACGGGCGCCGCCGGGTCAGGGATTCCAACCGGGGGAACTCCTCGGCGTAGAACCGCTCCAGGACGGGCTCCAGCGTGGCCCGCTCACATTCCAGGGCCGGATAGAAGACCTGCGCGAACAGATCCTCGTTGGTGAGCTCATAGCTGCTGTTGGCGTTCATAGCGGCCGTGGCTTGCGCCAGCCCCTCTCGCAGCTGCTCCAGCGGCACCAGATGACTCACATAGTCGGTCAAAGCGCGAAAGTAGGCCGGAACAAACGTCTCCATCGAGTTGCCCAGCAAGGTGTTATCAAGATCGAAGAGAACGGCTTCAAGCGCCATCGTTATTTCCCTCCGTGACGGAAGCGTTGAAGAGCGATGAGGCCTCTGGATGACAGTGCCCGCAGCCAATGTACGGATCCTTCACTTCCACCTCGTACTCGGTGCAGACGGCGTAGACTTCGACGCGATGGACCAGCCCGAACCAACGGCGCACGACGCAGGCCTCCAGCACCATATGCGGGCAAGCGTTGGCGCGTCTGATATCGGGCACAGGGCAGCGGGAGCAGAGCTTCGGCTCCCACGCTTCTGAGCGTGGATTGCGCGCGATCAAGCGACATTCTTGCTTGGAACGCCCGCGGTAGAAATCTTCGTAATAATAAGGGCACTCCTTACCTGCCGGTGTACGCATCAAGCCCCCCAATCAATCCTCTACATCGGTAGCAGCGACAAGCGCCTCCAGGACGCGTTCCAAGGCTTCCAATTCCTCGCCGTAACAGGCCCAATCTCCCTGCTGCAGACAGACTTGAGCTGCGTCGTAGTGGGCCTGAGCCGATTGCGCCAGTTCCTGCACTGCAGTCGGCAGGACAGCGACCGGTTCCTGCTGCTCTAGTTCCGCGCCCAGCACTTGCTCCAGCCCCGCCATAAGGTCATCCGCCATCACCACCCGATTCTGATACGCCACCACCACCCGCTTGAGCTCGGGCAGCTGGCTGGCTTCGGCCTGGAGGTAGATTGGCTCCACGTAAAGTAGCGCGTCATCGATGGGGATGATGATCAAGTTGCCCCGATTAACCGAGGAGCCGTGCTGATCCCAGAGCGAGAGCTGCTGCGAGATCAGTGGGTTCTGGTCGACGCGGGATTCAATCTGCATCGGGCCATAGACCAGCCTGTCCTTGGCAAACTTGTAGACGCCCAGCTCGCCGTAATCCTCCCCGTCAGATTCGGCGTAGAACCAGGCGATCATGTTCTGTTTACCGACCGGCACGTAGGGCCGCATCATTAGAAACTCCACCTCATCCGCGTCCGGGAGCTGCGCGGTGACGTAGTAAGGCGCCACCTTGATCTCTTCGCCCCCGCGAATCTCCGTCGGGACCTCCCAAAGGTCTTCCTGATTGTAGAAGACTCTGGCATCCTCCATATGATAGGCCGTATACTGATCCGCCTGAATCTGAAAGAGTTGCTCCGGATACCGCCAATGGCGGCGCAGCGTCGGGTCCATCTCCTCACCGGGCGTGAACAGATCGGGGAAGATGGCCTGGTAAGTCTGAATCAGCGGGTCGGAGGGGTCGATCACATAGAAGGTCGTCTCGCCGGTGTAGGCGTCGATGGCCACCTTGACGCTGTTGCGGATGTAGTTGAGCCCGCGCGTGGGCTCGGAGTAGGGAAAACGCTGGCTCCAGGTGTAGGCATCGTAAAGCCAGACGATGCGCCCATCCAAGAGCACAGGGTAGGGGTCCGCATCATACCAGAGCATGGGGGCTAACGTTTTCACACGATCGTGCAACGTGCGGTGAAAGAGGATGCGACTTTCTGGCCCGAGGGCGCTCGAAAGCAAGATCGGCGCGTCGTTAAAGCGCAGGGCAAACGCCAATCGCCGGATCAGCCCACCGAGAGCCACGCCATCTGGGCCTTCGTAACGGGTATAGGCGTTCCGATCGCCGATGGGATAATCGAACTCGTCCTCGTCGGTGTTGACGATCACATAATTGGTCGTCTTCTCGCCGAAGTAGATCTCTGGTCGCCGGATGACGAACGTGGACTCGTCGGTTCTAGGCGGAATATCGCGCACCAGCAAGCTCGGCAGCCCGTCCTCGTTGATCTTACCGGTGAGGCTGAGGCAAAGGCCGTAGCCGTGAGTATAGATCAAATGCTGGTTGATCCACGTCTGGGCATCCTCGCGCATCTCTGTGACATCAAGCTCGCGCGCGGATAAATTGACCTGGCGCAGCTTATCGTCAATGACATAGCGATCGATATCCACGTCGGCGAAGGTGTAGTAGGTGCGAATCTCTTGCAGCTGTTCGAAGGTCGCACGCAGCGGACGCCAATCCCACAGCCGCACGTTGTCGAACGTATCGGCATTGGCCTCCAGATCTGCGCTCGTCAGGTCGCCTGAGGGATCGAAATCGGTCTCCTTCACATCACTCAGACCGTAGGCATAGCGGGTGAACTGGATGTTATGCTCAATATAAGGTCGCTCCCTCGCCAGCTCATTGGGCTCGACGGTGAAACGCTGCACGGTGTCAGGATAGAACTCGCCCAGCAGGCTCACCACAATCCAACCCCCGCCCACGATCAGCAGCAGCCAGCCGGTGCCGGGCATCCAGGATGGTTGCCAGCGCCGGGTGAAGAGGTTCACCAACAGCACCAGGGCGCCCACGACGACTATCCCGGTCAGCAGATGCAGAAGCGGCAATCGGGCGTGGACGTCGGTGTAACCGGCCCCGAAGACCACCCCACGCGAGGAGCTAAGCAGCGCCAACCGCCGGATCTGGTAGCCGGCGGCCCGTCCGATCAAGAAGAGCGCCCCCAATACCGAAAGGTGCCTGGTCGCCGCCGACTCGCGGATCTGCCCGCCGAGCAGGTAGATGATCGCATCGCCGATCAATGTCACCACAACCAGGCCCATCAACCAGTTGAGCAGGAATCGGAAAAAGGGTAATTTGAAGACGTAGAAGCCAACGTCGCGGCCGAAGATCGGATCCTCCAACCCAAAGGGAGTAGCGTTGAGATAGGAAAGCGTCGTCATCCACTTGCTGGCGGCCTCGCTCGCCATCGTGAGGGCCACGATGAACGTCACAAACATCAACACCAAAAGCATAATCGCGGTGCTAATTTTGACGCGCGGCCCTCGCTTATTGCGCAGATCAAGCTGTACCTCATTCAGTAGTGGGCGCGGGATGAGCATCCAATTGATGACCAACACGCCGCCTACGAGCAAGAAGCCGGCCAACCAGACGCCAATCCGCAGCCAAAGGCGCTTCAGGTAAGTGCTCAGCTGGCCCAGGCTTTCGAACCAGAGCCAATCAGTGTAGAAATTGACCGCGTTGCCAAAGATAAGCGGCAAAAGAATCAAAGCTCCAAAGGCAATGGTGATAAGAACTCCGATCGGCTTAGATTGGCGTTTCATTTGTCCCCTTTCATCGCAATCAGCCCGGTCACACGCGCGTGACGTATTCCCCCGTGCGCGTGTCTACCCGGATCACATCCCCCACCTCGACGAAAAGGGGCACCTGTACCTTCAGGCCGGTCTCGACGGTGACGCTCTTCATCGCGCCGGTGGCGGTATCTCCCGCGACAGCGAACTCCGATTCGACCACCTCTAGGTCGACCGAGGCTGGCAGTTCGATGTCGATCGGCTCCCGACCATAAGTCGAAACGATCAGTTCCATATTCTCTTTAAGGTATTTCGCTTTCTCTCCCAGCACAGAGGCCGGGATGGCCATCTGCTCGTAGGTCTCCGTATCCATAAAGTGGTAAAAATCGCCATCGGAGTAAAGAAACTGCATACCCCGTCGCTCGACGAAGACATCCTCCACCTTATCGCCGGAGGTGAACGTATGCTTGATCTTATCCCCGGTCCGCAGGTTGCGCAGCGTGGTGCGGATGTAGGCCTTACCCCGTCCCGGCTTATGATGCTGGTATTCCATCACCCTATAGAGATCACCGTCCATCGTGAAGGTGACCCCCTTGCGTAACTCATTAACGTCGATCATCTATCTCCTCCAAAATTATCACCAATAAATCGGAAGCACTAGCTGATTATTATACTATAATTAGGGACATTACCCAACGTCACTCCCCGGAAAGAAAAGCCAGAGTGACCACCACAATCGCGCCGATGGCGATCAGGGCCAGCAGTTTGTAAAGCCGAGAGACGACCAGCAACGCCAGCAGGCCGAACAGCGCACAGAATCCCCAGTAGGCCAAGACCACCACCCGCTCCGAAAGCCCCATATCAAACAGGCGAAAATGAAGGTGACCACGGTCGGCGCGGGCCGGCGAGCGCCGCCGGCGCAGCCGATCGAGTATCTGCCAGGCCACATCCACGATGGGCAACCCCATTACCATCAGCACAGTAGCCACACGCCCTCCTGCGATCAGTCCCAGGCCGCCCAGGGCGTAGCCCAGGAAGAAGGCCCCAGCGCTGCCCAGAAAGAGCCGCGCCGGTGCGACATTGTAGGGCAAGAAGCCGAGCAACGCTCCCAGCAGCGCCAGCGGCAGCAAGGCCACGCTCGGCTGCCCAACACGATGCATATGGATCGCCAGCACCAGGCAGAGAATAGCCCCCACGCCGGCCGCCAAGCCATCAAGCCCATCGAGCCAGTTGACCGTGTTCATCATACCGACTATCCAAAAAATGGTCAGAGGAATATAGCCCCAGACGCCCCAGCCATAGTCGCTCAGAGAAACATAGCCGACAAAAGGGAGGGTGAAACATTCGAGCCAGAGGAGCGTCGCGAGAGCTACTAACGAGAGGAGAATCTGAAACGCAAACTGGAGGCCTGGCAACAGATCGCGCCAGTCGTCGATCAGGCCGAAGAGGAAGGCCCCGGCCCCACCGATCAGCAACCCCTTCAAGCGTAGAGTATCGGTGGCGCTGTAGCCAAGGGTAAGTCCACCACGCCAGGCTGCGATCGCGATCGCGGCCACAAAAGCTGCAAAGACAGCCACGCCGCCCAAACGCGGGATCTGGCCTTGATGACGGCGGCGACCACCAGGCTTATCGACGATGTCCAGCGCCCGGCCCAGGCGGCCGGTGAGCGGTGTGAGGAGAAACGCCAGGATAAACGACGATAGCGCCACCACTCCATACAAACTCATCGACGCAGGGTGATCACCCGGTTCCAAACAGCCGATCGCCGGCATCGCCCAGCCCGGGCATAATCATGCCCTCTTCGTTGAGTCTTTCGTCCACCGCGGCCAGATAGAGCGATACGTCAGGATGAGCTGCAGTCATATGCCGCACGCCCTCAGCGGAGGCGACAACGCCGGCGAACTTGATGCGTTCGGCCCCCCAATCCTTGAGGATATCGACCGCTGCCACTGCCGACCCGCCCGTGGCTAACATCGGATCGAGCACCAAACAAAGGTCAATGGTGGGCTTGACTGGCAGGCGGCTATAATACTCCACCGGCTCCAGCGTCTGCTCATCGCGGCGAAGACCGATGTGCCAGACCTCGGCGTTGGGCATCATACTCCAAACGCCCTCCACCATCCCCAATCCGGCCCGCAAAATGGGCACCAGCCCCACGCGCTCCCGTAGTCGATACCCTTGGGCCTGCCCCAGCGGCGTCGTGACCTTCGTCTCTTCCGTCGCCAGATCCTGCGTGGCCTCGTAAGCAATCAGAACCGATATCTCGCGTAGCACCTCGCGAAACTTCTTGGGATCTGTACGCTGGTCGCGCAGCAGAACCATCTTATGCTCCACCATTGGATGGGTCGAAATATGTACTTGTGCCGTCACCAATCACCTCCAAGCGCTTCAAAATCCAAGGCGTGCATTGTACTCGCTCGCCTACCGTTTGTCAAAAGCACACTTTCCCTGGCTGCCATTCCTAGTATAATTAGCCGCAAATGAATGAACGTATCATTTCCCCGGAACCAGATGAAGAAGAAGTCGTACTCGACCAGGCACTGCGCCCGCAACGGCTGGATGATCTGATCGGCCAGGATTCCGTGCGTCAGAACCTCCGGATTCTGATCGAAGCGGCGAAGCAGCGGGACGAGGCCATCGATCACGTGCTGCTGTACGGCCCGCCGGGCCTGGGTAAGACTACACTCTCCCACATCATCGCCAACGAGATGGACGTGCCCATCCGCGTCACGTCGGGGCCAGCCATCGAACGCACCGGCGATCTGGCCGCGATTCTGAGCAACCTGCGGCACAAGGAGATCTTCTTCATCGACGAGGTCCACCGCCTGGGGCGGGCCGTCGAGGAGATCCTCTACCCGGCGATGGAGGATTTCGCGCTCGACTTCGTGATCGGTAAGGGGCCGAGCGCACGTTCGATCCGTCTCAATTTGCCCCGCTTCACCGTAGTGGGCGCCACCACCCGCCTAGCCCTGTTGACAGCCCCGCTGCGCTCGCGCTTCGGGGCCACCTTCCGCGTCGATTTCTACGAACAAGAAGCGCTGGAGGCAATCGTGGTGCGGGCCGCGCGCGTGCTGGAGGTAGCAATCGACACGGGCGGCGCGGCCGAGATCGCCCGGCGCGGACGCGGGACGCCGCGCGTGGCGCTGCGATTACTTAAGCGCGTGCGCGACTTCGCCCAGGTGCGCGCCGACGGGCGCATAACCCGCGCGGTAGCCAGCGAAGCGATGGAGATGCTCCATGTCGATGCCCGCGGCCTGGATGAGATCGACCGGCGCGTGCTGAACACCATCATCCACAAGTTCGGCGGCGGACCGGTAGGTCTGGATACCATCGCCGCCGCCGTGAGCGAGGAGCCCGATACAATTATGGACGTGATCGAGCCCTACCTGCTACGCCTGGGCTTCTTGGATCGGACACCTCGCGGGCGCATCGCCACCCCAAGGGCCTACGAGCACCTGGATATCCCCTACGAGCGCGCTGAGCAACCATCACTGTTGTAAGGAGCGGGTATGATGAACGGACTAGAACCGCTGAGCAAATGGCTGATGCTGACAGGAGTTGTGTTCGTGGCCATCGGCGGGCTGATATGGCTGCTCTCCCGCTTCGATCTCCTGGGCCGCTTACCGGGCGATATCCGAATTGAGGGGCAGGGCTTCACCTGCCTGTTTCCACTGGCAAGCTCGATCCTGCTCAGCATCCTGCTGACCATCGTGCTGAACGTGATCATACGGCTGCTGAACCGCTAGATCAACACTCTTCAGGAGGCAAAGATGCAACAATTAGGCTTTCTCTCGATCCTTCCCAGCCTGCCGACCTTACTGGCGCACCTGGGCGGCGTGATAGCTGCGATTATGCTCTTATCCCGCCACAAACAGAAGCAAAGCCCGGCGCTGTTGGCTTTGATCGGCTTTGGGGTCCTTCTCTTGGTCGATCTGGCCTCGTTTGCCCGCGCTCCCCTGGTCAACTTGATAATCAGGCAAACGCGGGGGGCCCAACGCTTCTTGACCGTCAATACCAGCATCGGCTGCTGTTGCAGCGTGATCGACGTAGCGGCCATCGTCTGCCTCATCCTCGCGCTCTGGCAAGCGATTTCGGGCCCCGACGCCGCGTCCGAGAATCGTGAGCCACTCACGTGAAGACGGCTGAATTCGACTACGACCTGCCGCCCGAGCTGATCGCCCAGGAGCCGGTCGAGCCACGGGATACCTCCCGCCTGATGGTCGTGAAGCGCGAGAGCGGCGAGATACTCCATCGACACTTCTACAATATGCCAGACTTCCTGGAATGGGGGGATCTGCTGATCCATAACAAGAGCCGGGTCATTCCAGCCCGGCTCTTCGCCCGCAAGCCTACCGGCGGACAGGTGGAGATTCTGCTGTTGCGCCAGCGCGACGCGACCACGTGGGAGGCCCTGGTCGGCGGCAAGTGCGTGCGGCCGGGCCTGTGGCTGACGCTACTGGACGCGCCCGACGGCGACCCTATCGACGCGGAAGCGGAGGTCGTCGAGCGAGGCGAGCGGGCGATGCGCGTCTTGCGGTTCGACCGACCGGCGCTGGAGATAGCGGACGAGGTAGGCGTCACCCCGCTGCCGCCCTACATCCACAAGGAGCTGGAGGACGCCGAGCGGTACCAGACTATCTACGCGCATAAGCCCGGGTCGGCTGCCGCGCCGACAGCCGGGCTCCACTTCACCATGGATCTATTGCTGGAGCTGCGAGATATAGGCGTGCAGTCCGCCTTCATCACCCTCCACATCGGCCTGGACACGTTCCAACCGGTGCACGAGGATAGAATCGAAGACCACCAGATGCATACTGAATACTGTTCGCTCCCTCCACCAGTAGCCGAGCGGATCAATCAGACCAAACTAGAGGGGCAGCGGGTGGTAGCGGTGGGGACCACGAGCGTGCGCACGCTGGAGACGGCGGCGCGCATAGCCGCCGGCGGCGAAGAGGACGCCCCAGCCTGTCCCCGCCAGACGGTCGCCGCCTTCGAGGGCGAAACCGACCTCTTCATCTACCCCGGGTTCGAGTTCCGCGCGGTGGATGCGCTGATCACGAACTTCCATCTGCCGCAATCCACCCTCTTGATGTTAGTCTCGGCCTTCGCGGGAAAGGATCTGATAGGGCGGGCCTACGCCGAGGCCATCCAGAAACGTTATCGCTTCTACAGCTTCGGCGATGCGATGCTGATCCTGTGACTCTACGCAACGTGTCACCTGATCACGCCCCCTTCGAGAGCAAAGCAGGTTGGACAGGTGGCCCGCTTTGTGCTATAAATACGCCTGGTCAAATCCGTGCTCCTGCAAGAGCGTAAAGGGAGCGCACAGTACAATTAAGTACAGTAAAGTCCAACTACAAGGAGGTACATTAATGAAGGTCACGATCGAACGTGAAGAATGCATCAGCTGCGGGTCGTGCTACGCCGACTGCCCCGAGGTCTTCGAGGAGAACGAGGACGATCTCTTCAGCCAGATCACGGAAGAGTACCGCGTGGACGACGACCTGGCCGTAGGCGAAGTACCCGACGACCTTGAAGAGTGCGTGGAAGACGCAGCTTTTGCATGCCCCGTCGAGGTGATACTCATCGAGTAGCAAACCGACTCACGTAGACCTGGCTGTAAGATTGCTAGGCGCTACTCGCACACCAAGCGGCTTCCTTTCTACCGCATCGACGGCAGAGAGGAGGCCGCTTCTGTTTAGGCCTGTTTCCACCCTATGGAAGAGCTGAAGCGACGACTAGATCAGAAAACCGACCAACTTTCGGCCCTGCGGGAGATTGGACGAGCCATCAACGCCGCCTGGGAGTTGCAAGCGACGCTGGATCTCATCACCCGCAAGACCGCCGCCGTCATGGGGATGGACTCGTGCTCTATCTACCTGCTCGATGAAGACGAGGAGTTCCTGACCCTGAAGGCGACCACCGGCCTGGCCCCAGGTTCGATCGGGCAGGCGCAGCTCCGTCTGGGCGAAGGCCTGACCGGCTGGGCGGCCCAAAAGGGGGAGCCGGTGGCCGTGGCCGACGCGGCCTGCGACTCGCGCTTCAAGCACCTGCCGGAGACGGAGGAATCGATCTTCCAATCGCTGCTGGCAGTGCCACTGAGCAACCAGGGGCGCGTGATCGGCGCTATGAACGTCCAGACCGAGCGGTATCACCACTACGGCAACGAAGAGATCGAGCTGCTCTCCCTGATCGGCGACCTGGCAGCCGGCGCGCTGGAGAAGGCCATGCTCTACGACCAGATGCAGCGCCAGATCAGCGAGCTTTCCACGCTGGCCGAGGTGAGCGAAGCTATCATCTCGCCCCTCTACCTGGATCAGATGTTAAGTACAGTGGTCGATATGGCGGCCCAGGTGATGCGGGTCAAGGCCACCTCGCTGATGTTATTGAACGAGCAGGAGAAGCTGAGTATCCACGCCACTCACGGCCTCGGCGCAGCCTACTGCGACAAAGATCCACTCGGACTGGACAAGGGCATCACCGGGCGCGTGGCTCAAAGCGGCCGGCCGATAGTGGTGAAAAACGTGCGCCAGGAAGAACGCTACCATTATCCAGAGATCGCTGCGCAGGAGGGGCTTTACGCGCTGCTCTGCGTGCCACTCCAGGTACGAGACCGGATCATCGGGGTGTTAAATGGCTACACCGGTCGCCCGTACACCTTTTCCCCTCAAGAGATCGAACTTTTCCAAACACTGGCCAACCAGACGGCGCTGGCGATTGAGAACGCCCGGCTGGCGGTCAACACGGCGGTGGTGCGAGAGATGCACCACCGCGTCAAGAACAACTTGCAGACCATCGCCATGTTGCTGCGGCTCCAGCTGGGCGAGCCGTCCATCGACGCCGAAGAGGCGCTGCGCGAAAGCATCGACCGCATCCTCAGCATCGCTGCCGTCCACGAGGTGCTTTCGGAAAAAGGATTCCGAATGGTCGACGTCAAGCAAGTCTTCGAACAGGTAGCACAGACGGTGACCCAGCACCGGCTCCACCTCCAGAAGATGCTGCAAGTAACGGTACGCGGCGACGAGGTGGCCCTGCCATCGCGCGAGGCCACAGCGCTCACGCTGGCGGTAAACGAGCTGATACAAAACGCGCTCAAACACGCCTTTACAGATCGAGACACAGGTCGAATCACGGTCACGCTCCAACGCCAAGGCGCGGACCTCACAGTAATAGTGAAGGACGACGGCATCGGGCTCTCGGCCAAGGCGATGGAACCCAGCGACCGGCCAAGCCTGGGCCTGCAGATCATCGAAACCCTCGTCACGCAAGATCTGGGCGGCGAGATGATCATCGAGCAACATGAAGAAGGCACATCCGCCACCATCATTGTGGAGGATGTCATTCAAGAGGTTTAGCGGATCGAGGGATTGTTCGATATGCGCATCCTTATCGCAGAAGACGAATCGATCACCCGCATGGGCTTGAGCCGCATCCTGGAGGACGCCGGGCACGAAGTGATATCCGCGCCTGATGGCTGCACGGCAGTCACGCTAGCACGCCAGGACAGGCCAGACCTGGCGATCCTAGATATCAAGATGCCTCGGATGGACGGTCTAGAGGCAGCGCAGCGGATCTACCGCGAGCGTCCCACCCCCATCGTTCTGCTGACCGCTTACGGGGATCGGGAGTTGGTTGAGCAAGCGAAAGCCCTGCCCATCATGGCCTACCTCATCAAGCCAGTCCAAGAGAAAGAATTGCTGGCCACGCTGGAGGTGGTCGCAGCGCGCTTCGCCGAATTCAAGTGGCTACACCAGCAAACCATCGAGCTAAAAGAGGAGATCGCCACGCGCAAGATCATTGAGCGCGCCAAGGGCGTCCTGATGCGTCGCGAGGAGATGGACGAGGAAACCGCTTACCAACATATCCAGCAGCAAGCCCGAAGTCAGCGTCGCTCGATGCGCGAGGTGGCAGAGGAAATTCTGCGCAGAGCTGACGATTAGCAAGTGGCGCAATTAGTACCACAAACTACTAGGAGGCGTCTCCAGAGGGCGATATTCGCGTTCTTGGCGCAGTCCCGGAGGGACCTCCACCTCTACGGGGAGAACACTCCCTCAATCGCGGGGGTTACTTTTGCTCCAGTGCAAGTTTTGGCTTCAGTGGGGTTTGTAACCCACTGCTTGACCAAAAATGATGATGAGATTCCTTGCGAACACCAAACCCGCTACGAGCCTTAGGTTGACGGCGTATGGTGCCTATCCCCTCATCTGAAGCCGAGAGTCCGAAATCCTTTTTTCTTCAACCGGGGTCTGATGAGATTTGTCATGGACAAACAATTTTGCCAGATTAACCGCCAGGGTTGCAAGCGGCCTCTTCCCACCTCAGGACCGTCGCACCCCCACATTTGCCGATTCACACGGTCTCTGACCCCATAAGTGGGAGTTAGAGCCCAACTTTCTGCCACCTCAAGAAGTTCCACAACGTAACCTTAAAAAGATTTCTCTTTTAAGATTACAGCCGCTTAAACGGTTGCTTCTCCCCTACTATTTGGTAGAATAATCGCACTTCGGAGGAGGGAAGCACCTGACCAACCTACACTTCTAAGAGGCTCCACCTCGCTTTGGCCACTTTGGCTGTTGGGAGACCTCGCGGGTGTTTGGCGCGATCTGCCAGGGTCGTCTTGTGTCGTTCCTTCCTCAATCAATAGCAATCTTATCTGACATTCCTAGTCACTCGTAACATCTGCCGAGTTAACGATGAATCCAGAGCATGTGTGGTCTGCCGCCCTTGGCGAGCTCCAACTACAAATGACAAAAGCCACCTTCGAGACGTGGCTCCGGGATTCCCGCTTACAGAAGTATGAAGACGGCACTTTTGTCGTCGCTGTCAAGAACGGCTATGCCAAGGACTGGCTGGAGCACCGCCTCTCGGCCACCATCAAACGCACCCTCGCCCGTCTGTCCAATCGCACGGTCGATATTATGTTCGTGGTGGGGACTGAGCAGCCGCAACCAGAGACGGATGTCTCCTTGCTCGACCAACCAGATTCGAGCCCGGAGCCTGTACCACCAGGAGAGGAAGCAACCAAGGAGAAAGCAACATCTCCAGCGCCCGACGCCTCTCTCACTGTCTCTCCCAGCGACAACCTCAATCCGCGTTACAGCTTCGAGAATTTCGTCGTGGGACCAGACAACCGGCTCGCCCACGCCGCCTCGGTCGCCGTGACCGAAAGCCCGGCCACTGCCTATAACCCTCTCTTCCTCTATGGAGGCGTGGGGCTGGGAAAGACGCACCTCTTGCATGCAATCGGGCACGCCTGCCAAAGCCAAAACCTGCGTGCGCTCTACATCTCTTCGGAGACGTTCACCAACGATCTGATCGAAGCGATTCAATCCCACACCACCGATGCCTTCCGCGATAAGTATCGCACAACCGACGTGTTGCTGGTGGACGATATTCAATTCATCGCCGGCAAGGAGAGGACCCAGGAGGAGTTCTTCCATACCTTCAACACACTGCACAGCGCCGGTAAGCAGATCGTCCTCTCCTCGGATAGGCCACCCAAGGCCCTGAGCACACTGGAAAACCGATTGCGCTCTCGCTTCGAGTGGGGCTTGATCGCCGACATTCAGCCTCCAGACTTTGAGACCCGCATCGCAATTTTGCGCTCCAAGGCCGAATTCAACAACATCACAATTCCCGACGAGATATTATCCTTCATCGCGTCTCAGGTCCAAAGCAACATTCGCGAGCTGGAGGGAGCGCTCAATCAGGTCGTGGCGATGTCCCAGCTCACCAATCAACCCCTGACCCTCAAGGTAGCCAAGGTAGCCTTGAGCAACTTGCTCCCTCAGCACCACGAGCTCTCGCCAACCCAGATCATCGAGGGCGTCGCTCGTTACTTCAGCCTTGATGTTTCTCAGATAAAAGGCCGTAGCCGTAAGCGAGAAATCGCTCGCCCCCGTCAGATCGCGATGTATCTAATCCGCGAGGAGACTGACAGCTCACTCCCTCAAATCGGGTCTATGCTGGATGGTCGCGATCACTCCACCGTCCTTTATGGCTGTGATCGGGTCGCCGAGCTGATTGAGCAAGACCCAGAGTTCCAACACGAAATCACCACGCTGCGCCAGGAAATCTACAACAACTAATACTACAGAGAGTCGCCCGATGACTGAAGTCACGGGCTCCCCCTTGCGAAGTCGCTCTTCAGCGGCTTCGGAGTCAGCGTAGGCCGACTTCGCCGGTCGTAGCACGCGGGTTCAACCGCCGTGCCAAGCCCGTGCGGAACTACACAAGAGCGCAACGAAGTTGATCCCTCTCCACCACTACCGCTACTCAGGTTTTCCACAACCACTCTATCAAACAATCACCGCCAATCCTACTGTACCTTGTCGCCGCTCTCCCCTACATCTAGGGGGAAGGAGCGGTATACAGGGCAACTAGCTGACCAAGCTGTGGATAACCCTGGGTTTTCTGTGGATAAGTAGGGATAGCTGTGGATAACTTTGGTGGTTTTTGATGCTTCCTTGTCTTTTTTCCTCCCGCCATTCAAAACAAGACATCTTCGTCCGATGTTTTCCACAACTATCCACAGTCAGCGTGTAATTAAAATCACCCCTCTCCCCCCATATTTACCACCGATCCTCGCTCCATACCCACATATAGGGGAGAAGTCTCCCATCAACCTCTCTCTCCCCAGTTTGAACGTCCCTACTACTACGACTAAATTAAGAAGCTTAGATTGATACTGGGGATAAGATTACTTAAAAAGCAAGTCAGTATCTCACATCAATTTAGTTTGGTGAACGTCTGTTGTCAACGAAGTAGTAGAAGGCCAGATCGCCGCTGATGGATGCCGTCGTTTCAGTGGTCATGCATCACCTCCCTGATAGGTCTCCAGCGCCCGCTCCTCCACCGCCACCTGGGCCGCCATGGGCGTGACGGTGGGGCCGGTCGAGACCGCTCGCCCGGTCCGCAGCAGGTACTGGAGTGCAGCGATGTCGAAGTAGCCGTGCTGGACCGCCACCTCCAGAGCCGCCAGGATGTCCTCGTGAGGGTACCGCTGCTCCAGGCGTAGGATGGCCTCTCCGCCCCAGCCCAGCGTAGAAGTGGCGTCCAACGTCGCTATAGGCCTCCCCTTTCTCCAGAGCCGCGAAAGCCGCAGCAGCACGGCTTTTCCACAGACCGTCGTAGTGGGAGCGGTCGATGATCTGCTGGTGACGAGCGTAGGAGCGGGGATGACGGGCGACTTCTTTCCCTTCGTCCAGGATCCGTACCCACTCGCCATCGACGTGCACCTCAATGGGCTCCCGTTGATGTCGCTGGGCCGCCCTCCGGGGCACGGAGTAGTCGTTGGTGTCCAACCGCACCAAGCAGTCCTTGCTCACCTTGCGGTAGAGCACCCGGTCGGTGCCGAACGGCTCGGCAGGTAGATCCAGAAGGTGCTCTCGCTCCTCCTCGAAGTGCTCTGCAGGCCGTCGGCGGGTGACGCTGTGGAGGCGCACGTTGGCTGTCCCGTTCAGCCATCCCCAGCGTTGCTGATCCAGGTCTTTGAAGTCGGCGAAGTACCGCCCAGCCCAGAAGTTGCCCTTGATATAGTCAATGGGCCGTTCGACGGCCCCCTTCTGGTGCGGGGCGTTCGGTCAGCAGGGGTGAACCTGGAAACAGTAGTAGCCTGCGAATTGCTGGAAGGTCTCGTTGAGAGTAATGTCGGTGCCGCGTCGGCGCTTGACCACACTGGAGAGGTTGTCGTAGACGCAGTTCTTGGGCGCGCCGCCAAAGAAGCGCAGCGCGTTCTGGTGACAGCGCAAGAAGTCTTCCATCTTCGTGGCCAGGCTGAATTCGACGTAGAGCAGGCGCGAGTAACACAGCACCATCACGAAGGCATTGACCTCGCACAGGTGCCCTTGCCACAGAACCGGATCCGGCATCTCGCCCCAGTCCACCTGACCATACTCACCGGGGTGGTATGCCATCCGGATGTAGACTGGGGGCTGTTTGTAAGGATCAAGGATCGAGCCGCGTGCCTCGCGTTCGTATTTGGGGGGCTCATCCGACTCCAGAGCCCGCGTGACGGTGTCGCGGTGTATGCCCAGATGGCGAGCAGTAGCCCATCTAGCTTACGTGCTTTCTTTGGGATTCAGTCTGACAGAAAAGTCGCCTTTTGGCAACTTATGGGATGGCCTGGGTGGTACACTTTTCAGTCGGTGTTTTTGGTACACTATTGTATCGGTGTTGACATATTGTAATTTCGCGTTCTGTGGGGCACGCTGACAGAAATACGTCAAAAACTGTATAGAACAAAAGTTCTCGGCGGCTCTACGTGCCTCTCAGGGCTTAGAATAGGCATTTTGCTCTCAATTCTGCTTAAGAAACCGTACCCGACATTCAATTAAGCGATTTGTTGGCCGGCGGTCAAAGGTCACATTAACATTCGGTTCCACAGGCTGACAAGAGAGTTGCTTGCCCAACTAAATGTCTTTACTGTGGAGCGCGGCAAACATACTTGTGAAACGCTGCGTGGTACACACACGCCTATTGAGCACGACGGAAGTTGACAAAGCGTGTCCGAAGTCTTGGCGCTCGTAATCCCCCCCCCCAAGTTTTTGCATACCTTGTTCCAAAGCAGCCTAGACGCATTAGATTGCCTACAAGTTGCTCCGCTCGGAACACTGCGCTCGGAATGCCCATAGCTCTGAAAACCAAAGTGATGGGGGAGCTAGTGTTTACGTCTAAGCATGCTCTACGGCATTGAGATTGTTTTCGCTGGACGACCTGCTTCGAAACCCGGCCAGGAGCGCACGAAGGCTTCAATCTCCGATGGCGAGGTCTCGTCGGCGTTGAACCAGCGAATGTCCAGGTCGTCGAGGCTGAACCAGTTGTATTGATGCCGCACGAAGCGGCGCGTGTCATGTTTGATCGCCGCGACGACGTCGTCCAGTGTCGCCTCGCCTTCAAGGTAGGGCTTGAACTCCGAATACCCCACCGCCGACATCGCTGGCAGATCCCAATCGTAGCCGGCCTCCCGCAGCTGCCGGACTTCCTCCTCCAACCCCGCCTCAAGCATCGCCTCCAGCCGGTGGTCGATGCGGTCATAGAGCGCCTCGCGCTCCCGCGTCAGCCCGATCTGGAGGATGTGATAGGACGGCGGCTCTTTGCCTTGCTGCTCGGAGATCGGCACGCCGCTGACCAGGCAGACCTCCAGCGCACGTACGATGCGCCGCACGTTGTGGGGATGAATATCCTCGGCTGCGTCAGGATCTAACTCTTTCAGCCAATCGTGGAGGGCGTAACAGCTCTCCCGCTCGGCGTGATCCTCCAGCTCGGCGCGAAGCTCGGAGTGCGGCGGCACGCGAGGGATGCGCCAGCCCTCGACGACGGCCTGCACGTACTGCCCGGTGCCGCCCACCAGCAGCGGCAACTTGCCGCGCCCGTGGATCGCGTCGATGGCCGCGTAAGCCATATCCTGATACTCGGCCAGCCCTACCGTCTCGTCGGGGTCGGCCACGTCGATCAGGTGGTGCGGCACGCGGGCGCGTTCCTCCGGCGTCGGCTTGGCCGTGCCAATATCCATCCCGCGGTAGAGCAAGCGCGAATCGGCCGAGACGATCTCGCCGCCCAGCGCCTCGGCCAGCTGGAGCGAAAACGCCGTCTTGCCCACCGCCGTCGGCCCCACGATGACCAACAGGGAATGGCGAATGGCGAATGAGCGAATGAGCGAATGAGCGAAACCTCGTTTCTCCTGCTCTCCCGCTCCCCTGCTCCCCTGCCGCTTGTGTCCTTCACCAGATGTTTTCATAGACCTCAATCCGTAATAAATGCCCGGCCTGATCCATCTCCACCGCCACCACGCCGATGCGCCAATCGACGCTGTGGACGTTGACGTCGTGCTCAGCCAGGTAGAGACGGGCCACGTTGATCATACGCTGCTGCTTGGCTGGCGTCACCGATGCCTCCGGCGTGCCGAAGGCGCGTCCGCGCCGCGTGCGTACCTCGAAGAAGGTCCACACGTCGTCACGACGGGCCACCAGGTCCACCTCGCCGATCTGAGCGTACCAGTTCCGCTCCACGATCTGGTAGCCGCGCTGCACCAGCGCATCGGCGGCCAGCTCTTCGCCGCGTCGCCCCAGCTGGACCCGCGCCTTACCCATCCGTTCGTTCGCGCTGATAGTAGGCGCAATCGTCCTGCAAGAAGCACCGCTCGCATTCCGGGCTGCGGGCGTGGCAGATGGCCCGACCGTGGGCGATCAGGTTGAGGTGGAACGGATAGTAGATCGCCTCCGGCGTGATCGCCTCCAGCACGTCGTGGGCCTTCGCCCGGCTGGTGCCATCGGGGATCAGCCCCAGCCGCTGGCCGACGCGGTGGACGTGGGTATCGACCGGGAAGGCCGGCTTCCCCAGCGCAAATAGCAGCACAATGGCCGCCGTCTTCGGCCCGACGCCTGGCAGATCGTCCAGCCATTTACGCGCCCCCTCGGTTGAGAGCTCGCGCAGAAAGTCGAGCGTGATCGCGCCCTCCTGCGCCGTGATGGTGCGCAGCGCGCCCTGGATGCGCGGGCCCTTGGTTGGCCCCAGCCCGGCCGGGCGGATCGCGTCGACCACCGCCTCCTCCGGCGCGTCGCGCACCGCCTCCCAGCTGGGGAACCGCTCGCGCAGCTGCTCGTAGGCCACGTCGCGGTTCACGTCGTTCGTGTTCTGCGAAAGGATCGTGTTGACCAACGAAGCGACCGGATCCCGTGGATGCCACGGGTGATCGCCGTATTCGTCCAAGAGTGATTCGTGAGCGCGTTTAACGTCTTCAGTTTCAGGTTTCATAAGCGGTCAAGTCCGCAAGTGTGCAAGTGTGCAAGTGGCGCGGTCGGGAGACCGGCCCCAGCTCGGTGTGCAAGTGGCGCGGTCAGGAAACCGGCCCCAGCTTGGTGAGCAAGGTTTCAAGTTTGCAAGTGGCAATCATTCTTCATTCTCCATTCTCTATTCTCCATTCTTCATTCTCCATTCGTCACTACCATCACCGTGATGTCGTCGAATTGGGGCGCATCGCCCATAAAGCCGCAAATGGCCTCCATCAGCGCCGCCTGGATCGCCGAGGCCGAGCGTCCCGCGTTGGTCCGCAGCGTCGCCTGCAGCCGTTCCGGGCCGAAGAACGTCCCCTGGTCGTCCTGGGCGTCGACGAGGCCGTCGGTGTAGAGCGCCAGCGCATCGCCCGGCTCGACTTGCACTACGCGCTGCTCCCACTCCTGTCCGGTCAGGACGCCCAGCGCCATCCCGGTCTTACCCAGCGGCTGGAGCTCGCCATCGGCACGGACCAGGTACGGCGGATGGTGTCCCGCGCTGCAATACGTCAACTCGCTGCTCAGCGGATCGAGCACGGCGTAGAAGGCGGTGACGAACATCGTCACGTCGGTATCCGCCAACAGGCGGCGGTTGGTGATCGTCATCACGAAGTCCGGGCGCGTATGGTACTCGACGGCGTAGGTGCGCAGCAGCGTGCGGCTGAGGGCCATGTAGAGCGCCGCGCCCATCCCCTTGTCCGCCACGTCGGCCACCACGATGCCGAGCCGCCCGTTGGGCAAGGGGATCACGTCGTAAAAGTCCTCGGCCGTCTGACGAGCGGGCTGCAGGGTCGCCGCCACCTGCCAGCCCGGCACCGCCGGCAGCTCAGCTGGCAAGAAGCTGGCCTGGATCTGCCCCGCCAGCGCCAATTCCTGCTCCATGCGGTAGAGCTGCGCACCGTGCAGCGCCGATCCGATCTGCGACGCCAGCGTCTGGATGGCGGGCAGGGAGTTGGCCAGCTCCTTGCCCCGCCAGGCGGCGTGCGTTCGTTGTGCGAACACCAGCCCGCCGATGGGCTCCTTGGCATCGGGCTCCAGGATCGGCGCCAGCGCCAGGGCCTGCTGCACCAGAGGCGCGTCGGCCCAGGGGGGCTGGTCCCCCGGCGAGAAGCTGCGGGCTTCTCCCTCCGTCCGTAGCCACGCCCAGGCTGGCTCCGGCACCAGCATCTGCCCTTCCGCACTCTGGTAGATGATCCGGTCGGGGAAGAGACGAATTTCGATCTGCGAATCGGGGAACATAACCGGCAGGTGCTCCTCCAGGATGGGTGACAGCGTGGAAGCATCGACCGGCGTCTGGATGATGGTCCGCCCCAGATGCTCCAGCTCCTCCAGCTCGCGGGCGTGTTGGCGGCTGCGCGTCGCGGTCCGGCTCAGCCGATTGGCCAACTGGGTAGCCAGCAGCACGCCGATGGCGAAGAAGAGATAGACGCCCAGGCCAACCCGCGTGTACAGGATTGCGGCCAGCAGAGCGAACGGGTCCATCAGGATCGGCAGCGTCATCACAATCCCCACATATCGGCCCAGGTTGTACTCCTCCGTCATCTCCTTGAGCACCCGGGCCCAATAGGCGAAGACAGGCATCCAGCAGAGTCGATAGATCATCAACCGCACCACCGTGGCCCCGATGGCCGGGGCGAGGCCGGGCAGCGTGAGTGCCGTCAGGGGGAAGACGCCGCCCCAACGCTTGTACAGGGCCAGCGCGATCATCTCGGCGGTGACCTGCGCGAAATCCAGCACGAAGCTGCGGGCCCGGTTCCAGCGCAGGGGCGCCGAGGGCGGCTGGGGCCCCGGGATCAGATGATCGACCACCACCGCCAGGCCGGTCACCCACAGCGCCGTGGGACCGAAGACCAGGGCCGCCGACCAAGCGACGATCACGTCCAACGATTCGTGCCAGTCGGCGTAGCTGCCCGGGCCGATCTGAATCAGGAGCGAGAACCGCCAGCGGCGCAGCAGGATCGTCAGCCCGGTGAAGAGCAGCAGCAGCGGCCACTGCTCTCCGATCAGCGAGCGGTCCGTGACGGCGACCAGCTATGCCAGCCCGATCAGGGCGATCGGCGCGCCGTACAGGAAGCCGAGCACGTCGGCCAGCCGGTGCGGCAACTCCTCCGCGTCCAGCGTATCCAGCGCGGGCCAGAAGAGCCGGGCGATGGGAAGTAAACGGGCTTCGGTGGAAGTTGGGGTTTCAGTGTTCAAGGGTTAAGGTTGCAAGTGTGCAAGTTGCCGGTGGCAAGTGGTTCGTCATCGTGTATTTCTCTCATCCGAGGTAGTCTCCATCAGGCCTGGAAGCGCGGGTCGTCGCGGAGGGAGGCCAGGTCGGGGTCGCGGCGGGCAAGGTCGCGGTGGCCGGGCGCTCGCGCCAGCGCTGCGTTGATGTTACGTAGGTGATTTAGATCCTATCGTTTCAACATAGCTGTAGCTAAGTATCTTGCGATCCGATGTTACGAGTGGGCAAGCATATATCCGCGCAGTGGCGACAATAATCTGATCAGCCGGGTCACGATGAAACGTCCCTGGAAGCTGGGTGGATTGAATGGCGACTTCCGGGCTCAGTTCAATCAGTTGCATCCCGGGATATGTCAGTGCTTGCTCGAACCACTCTGAAAGTGAGCAGGGTAACACCAAGCGCTCGTACTCCACCAACTTGGCAATTTCCCAACACGAGATGGCACTGATGCCTATCACGTCACTCTCGTTTTCAACGATGACATCCATCTGTCTCTCGGCAAGCTGTGAATCGCCGTGTACCCACCACACCCAGATGTGTGTATCAAGCACAATCATTGGAGAGCTTCCCAGTCGTTTTCGGCCACGCTCTCAAGGGGGCGCTTATATTCGACCGGCGTGCCGCGCAAGGGATACCGGTTCCCGCCGCCACGAGGCAACTGGCGCACAATAAAGACCTCGACTCTATCACCGGTCGAAAAAGGCAACCTTTCAAGGATCAGGGTCTTGTCACCGGGTACCGTTCTCTCCACTCGATATGCTTGCATTTTGTATGTTGGCCAGTCTTTTCTTGCCATTGTTCCTCTCTCGCGTTTTCTCATCTTACTCTTCCTCTTTCATCAGCGCCTGGAAGCGCGGGTTGTCGCGGATGAAGGCCAGGTCGGGATCGCGGCGGGCCCAGTCGCGCATACCGGGCGCTCGCTCCAGCGCCTTCGCCAGATGGTCCAGCGCGGCGTCGGTGTTACCGGTGATGGACTCGATGCAGGCCCAACCACCGTATGCATCAGGTGCCAGAAGTTGCCGAGCTTTTTCAGCGTGACACCTTGAAGCGTCTATGTCTCCAATATGCCGATATACGCCAGCAAGCCCGACGTGGGGGACGGCGTCCTCGGGGTCGAGCTCGATGGCCTGCTCGTAGGCCGCGATCGCCTCGTCGTGGCGGCCCAGGGCGCGGTAGACGATGCCCAGGTT
>CAYYTU010000007.1:0-80715 GCA_964474655.1 uncultured Anaerolineales bacterium | reverse complement strand
CTATGATACATCATTTCGCCAGCGGAGAAAAGGGGTTACTTTTGCGCTACTGCGACTTTTCCCATAGGTTAAAAGTGACATAGCGACTTTACTGCTCATAGCTTTCGTCTCCGAGGGCGAAAAATCGTGTCGGACGCCCCCCGAGACGGCGGCTTTGAGAAGGTAGCGAGCCGCTGCGGTTAAAGTTCACGTTGAAGCACGCTGCCGCGCTTCAGCGAGGCCCACACTCCTCCAAGATGGACGAATGCGAAGATGACGAAAGCCGTTCGCATTGCGGACAAGAACGCAGGATGATAATCTGGCTCAATCTCGGCTCCACCAAGATGTAAAGCCAGAATTAACGTCACCATCCCCATACTGAACATCTGCCCGGTCAGTCGCATCGTGCTTGTCATCGCTGAGGCCATACTATAGTGGTGCTTGTCGACGGAACCCATAATCGCGCTGGTGTTGGGCGATGAGAATAGAGCGTACCCGATTCCCGAGAGGGCCAATACGGCGACGATGAAGCCGATGCTCGTGCCGGCATCCAGGAACGCGAACATCACCAGTCCCACATCCAATAAGCCCATCCCCAGCGTGGCGAGAATTCGTGGCTCGACGCGATCCGACCAGTGACCTGTCAGAGGAGAAAAAAGGACCATCATCACGGAACGAACAACCAGAACCACTCCGGCTTGCTGAGGCGCGAACGCTTTGACGTTCTGCAGATACAAGCTCAAAAGAAACGTGGTGGAGAACGTGGCGCTGTAGTTGAGGAAAGCCGTTAGACTGGAGAAGGCGAACGTTCGGTTACCCCCTATCAGCTTCATATCTACCATGGGATTATCCGCCTGCAGCTCCCACCAGACGAACCACGCCAGCCCTATCGCTCCCAGAGCCAGCGTTCCAAATCCGGTTGCTTTTGGCAACAGCGAGAGCCCCACTATCAAGAAGAACAGCGAGAGACTGTAGGTTACAAACCCGATCAGATCGAACGACGTATTTCCCTTTGTCGTCCATTCGCCCTCCAGCTGCCAAAGCACCAGTAAAGTCACACCCAGGCCCAAGGGCACGTTGGTCAGAAAAATGCTCCGCCAACCCAGATGTTGAGTCATAAAGCCGCCCAGGAAGGGGCCCATCGCCAATCCCAGGTAAGTGGCAGCGATGGTCATACCCAGCGCTTTGCCCCGTTCTTCAGGCGGGAAGGTAGCGGTCAGAATTGCCAGGAGCGTACTGGACATCATTGCAGAGCCAACGCCTTGCAGAGCACGATAGCTGATTAGGAAAATGCCGGAGATTGAGAACCCCCCCAGCAGTGAGGCGAGAGTGTACGTCACTACGCCGTACATAAAGACCTTCTTCCATCCCACGATGTCGGCTACTTTGCCGCAGGGGAGGAGAAACATCGCAGCAGCCAGTAGATACGAGTTGGAAACCCATCCCAATCTGACTGCGCTCATCGAAAATGTACGACCAATGGAAGGCAGCGCGATGTTGAGCGAGGCGACCATAAACGGGGTGAGAAAAGAGCTCACCATTGCGATGAGTAAAGCGATGCTTCGTCTTCTTCCGTTATCTTGGTGTATCATAGTTTCCTTGCGGGGGACATAAACGTTTAGGGTACTGGAGCAAAAGTACCCCTGATTGCGTATGGTGCGTGGCCCTATGGGGGATTACGCCAAGAGCGCGACTGCCGCCGTCTGGCATAGTCCCGTAGGGGTCTATGGTCCTACGGGGAGACGCCTCCTACTTTTCCCTATCTGACACTACGGCGAGATGTGATATACAACGAGATGACTTTTGCGCTACTACCATTTATGAATGTGTGTCAGGGTAAGTATACCTCAATACCCACTTGGAATCAACCGGGCGCACTTCTTTGGCTTTCCGCCTCAGCTATGATACAATAACTTTGTCTCAGTAACTATCCAGGAATATCCAGAACGAATCTCATTATTAGTCTAAGGGAGAGAAACGCTATGAGAATCCTGTCTCACGATCCCGAACGCTGCATCGCGTGTTATAGTTGTGAGGATGTCTGCTCAGAGACATTCTTTAAGGAAGCCAATGCAGAAAAATCTAGAATTCGCATCTATGACGATGAAGGGGAGTTTCCCGACGCCGTCTTTTGCAATCATTGTGGCGAATGCATCGCAGTGTGTCCCACCGAGGCTATCTTTCGGAATAAACGCGATAACATTCGCATCAGGATGGACCTCTGTGTGGGTTGCCTTTCTTGCGTGGGCGTCTGTCCTTACCATGCGATGTTCTACCACGTCGACCACAACGAACCCTTCAATTGTCTCGCCTGCGCAATGTGCGTTGATGAGTGCCCTGAGGATGCGCTGAATATCGTCGAGGTCAAGGAAGTCCCTTCCCCATCTGCAAATTAGTTACCAGTTACAGATAAGGAGTTAGTGTTAGTATGTCCAAGAAAGAGGCAACTGGACGCATTTTGGCGGAATATACGTATGAGCCGGCCGAGACCGACCGCGGCTATACCAACAAGACCCTCTACGTCAACCTGTCCGATAATGCCGTCGCTGCCAAGGACGTGAGCGAGGAGATGAAGGAGAAATTCATCGGCGGGCGCGGTTTTGGCCTGTGGTATCTGTGGCACGGCGTCGAGGACGATACCCAGTGGGACGATCCGGAGAACGAGATCGTGATCTCCTCCGGCCCCTGCGGCGGCATCACCCAGTATCCCGGCTCCGGCAAGTCGCTCGTCGTTTCCATCTCACCGCTGACTAACGTGGTGATCGATAGCAACGTAGGGGGGCATTTCGGCCCGCTGCTGAAATTTGCCGGTTGGGATGCAATGGAGATCCAGGGCAAGGCTGATCAGGACGTGATCGTCTTCATCGACGGTACGACCGGGCACATCACCATTGAGGAGGCGCCGGACGTGCCAGTTGACGCCCACAAGGTGGGCCATTGGCTGATCGAGGAGATGGCGGAGACGGAAGAGGATCGTTACTACATGTCGGCAGTAGCAGCTGGATCAGGGGCCGAGCATAGCAGATTCGGATGCCTGAACTTCAGCTTCTACGATCGGAAGCGTGAGGAGCCGCGCTTCAAGCAGGCCGGGCGCGGCGGCATCGGGACCGTCTTTCGCGACAAGGGCATCAAGGCGTTGGTAGTCAAGACCGACCCCGTGCGGGGTGACTCCAACCATCCCGCCGACCCGGAGCGCATTGCCCGCGTGGGTACTAAAATGCACCGCGAAATCTTCGAATACGACGCCGAGCAGTGCCGTATGCGCCATCGCGGAACGACCTATCTGGTGCAGATCATGAACGATTACGATCTGCTCCCCACCCACAACTTCCGCTACGGCTCCCACGAGGACGCGCCCAAGATCAACGGCGACGTCTGGGAGAACCGCTTCACGCAGGGCATTCCCGACGGCTGCTGGTACGGTTGCACGATGAGCTGTTCGCACGCCGTCGATGGCTACGAGCTGCGCACCGGCCCCTACAAGGGCGAAAAGGTGATCGTCGACGGCCCCGAATACGAGACCGTCGCTGGCGTTGGCTCTAACTGCGGCATCTTCGAACCCTGGGCCGTGATGGAGATCAACTTCTACTGCGACACCTATGGGCTGGACACCATCTCCTTCGGCACCAGTACCGCTTTCGTGATGGAATGTTACGAGACGGGCATTCTCGATAAGGAAAAGACCGGTGGGCTGGAGCTTAACTTCGGTAACGCCGAGGCCGCGTTGGAGCTACTCCATCAGGTTGGGCGTGGCGAGGGCTTTGGCCTGATCTTCGGCCAGGGCATCCATCGGATGAAGGATTACTTCGCCGAGGAATTCGATGCCGACCGCCAGTTCCTGGATGATATCGGAATGGAGGCCAAGGGCCTGGAATACTCCGAGTACGTCACCAAAGAGTCGCTGGCCCAGCAGGGCGGCTACGGGCTTTCCAACAAGGGGCCGCAGCACGATGAGGCCTGGCTGATATTTATGGATCAGGTCAACAACCAGATTCCTACCTTTGAGGACAAGGCCGAGGCGCTCCATTACTTCCCTATGTGGCGCACCTGGTTCGGCCTGTGTGGATTCTGCAAGGTGATCTGGAACGACGTCACCCCGCCGGATAACGAGCTGACCGAGGAGCCGGCCAAGATCCCCGAGCACGTCCGGAATTACGTAGAGGTCTTCTCCGGCGTCACCGGTCGCGAAGTCACCCGGGACGATCTGATCACCCAATCGGAGCGCGTCTACCAGCTTCAACGCGTCTTCAACATCCGCCTGGGCCACGGTCTGCGCGATCACGACGCGGTTCCCTATCGTTCTCAGGGGCCGGTGACCGTGGAGGAGTACGAATCGCGCGCCTCACGCTACGACGAGCAGCTGGAGGAGATCCTGGGGCTCGACCCAGAGGAAATGTCCACCGAGGAGAAGGTGGCGGCGCTGCGCGAACACCGCGAAGAACAGTACGAGAAGCTGATCGACGCCGTCTACGAGCGACGCGGCTGGACGAAAAACGGCGTGCCCAAGATCGAGACACTGGAGAATCTGGACATTGCTTATCCCGAGCTCGTCGCTGTGGTCGAAAAGCACCTGTGACCCGAATGCCCGGCGCTTCCGAACGCGCCGGGCATAATGTTATCTATGATTCGAGTAAACAACCGCGAGGAAGTCGAATGGCGGCCGGGGATGAGTGTGTCCGACCTGCTGGAGCAGCTCAATTACACCTACCACGAAATCATCGTCAAGGTGAACGGCGAACTGGTCCGCAAGGAGGACTACGACACCTACACCATCCCCGACGAGGCCGACGTCAAGGCCATCCACCTGATCGCCGGAGGATAGCGCGATGAATCAGCGTCTGATCGAACTCGCCTGGCGTTTGAAAGAAACGCCCATCGACGCCGCGCTCCTGCTCCATCCCCGTGACGTGCTCTACTACGCCGGCACCGCGCGACCCGCCAGCTTACTGGTCGTGCCGCGCGCCGAGCGTCAGCCGGCGGTCATCCTCTTCGTGCGACGAGGCTTTGAGCTCGCTCAGCAGGAGGCCACAGTCGAGCGCGTAGAAGCGATGGATGGATTCTCCAGTGTCACCGCGGCGGTCGATAATCTGGGCCTGGCCGAGGGCGTACTGGGTATCGAGATGGACGTCGTGGCCGCGGCGCTCTACCAGCGGGTGAGCGAGGCCTTCCCACAATGGACGATCGCCGATATCAGCTCATCGGTGCTGACGCAGCGTATGGTCAAGGATGCCGATGAGATCGAAGCCACCCGTCGGGCTGCCGCGACAGCCGACGCCGGTCACGAGGCGCTGGCCCAGAGCGCCCGGGCCGGGATGAGTGAGCTGGCGCTGGCGGCCGAGGTGGAGCGCGCGATCCGCCTGGACGGGCACGAGGGCTTCCAACCGCTCCGCTACCCAGAAGCTCGTGGAGGCGGCGTGTTGTTGGTCAGCGGAAAGCATCTGACCGAGCGCGGCGGGCACGGATTGGTCGTGACCGGGGCAGGACTTAGCCCGGCTGCACCCTACGGCCCCTCGCGCCGGCAGGTAGAGCGGGGCGATCTGATGGTGCTGGACTTTGGCGCCGCCCACGAGGGCTACACCGCCGATGAAGCGCGCACGTTCGTGATCGGGCCGCCCACCCCGGCGCAGCGGGCGCTCTTCTCCGTGGCGTTGGCGGCCGAGGAAGCTGCTTTCGACCTTTTGCGGCCGGGAACTTCTCTCGGAGCGGTCTACGCTGCTGTGGATGACGTGGTCGGACGCGGAGCGCCGCCCCATCACGCCCCGGGCAGCCTGGTGCTGCCAGGCTTCGTTGGACACGGGCTTGGCCTGGAGCTCGATGAACCCCCGGTGCTCTGGCCCGATGATGAGAGGCTTCTGCAGGAGGGAATGGTGCTGGCGATTGAAGTCGAGGTTAGCTCGCCCGGTCATCGTATGATGGCAAAGATAGAGGATACCATCGTGGTGCGCTCCGATGGATGTGAGGTCCTGACCCACGCGCCGCGTCGTTTGATTGCCTGTGGTTGATCGTCTGCACTTGTGAATGATCGCCACGCACGTTTGCTGATGAAGATGGGCAAACGAAGCGATTCTAGTAGCCCAGACGCATTAGATGGCCTACAGTCACGTTTATCGAGCGTATCAACCGCAGCTTCGCTTGCCTTGTTCACGCTTTAAGGACGCTCTGTGGCCTGGAGGGCCTTTTTGCTGAGCGACCTGCTTTGGAATCCCGCAAGATTCTTACCAGGAGGAGAATATGCCTTATTGTATTACGATTTCTGCCGGTCCAGTGACGCTAGAGGCCGAGCTAAACGACAGCCCCACGGCCCGGCTGATCTGGGACGCGTTGCCCATCGCCGGACAGGCCAACGTATGGGGTGATGAGATCTACTTCAAGATTCCGGTACAGGCCGAGGAGGCCCCAGAGGCTCGAGCCGAAGTCGAAGTCGGCGAGCTGGGCTATTGGCCGCAGGGCGATGCATTTTGCATCTTCTTTGGTCCCACGCCTGCCAGCACCGATGCTCAACCGCGCGCTGCCAGTCCGGTCAACGTCGTGGGGCGCGTAGCGGGCGATGTCACCGAGCTGCGGAACGTCTCCCCGGGATCAACAGTTACGTTGACCAAATAGCCTGTCGGGCCGTGGTGGATCTCATAACGTCTCTACCATCTGTTGCATCTTGGCGGCGTTGGAGTGTAAGTAACGCGACGTCGTCGCCAGGTTCGCGTGGCCCAGGATGTCGCGCAACGTCGCCAAGTCCCCGCCTTTCTCCAGAAAACGTGTGGCGAATGTGTGGCGGAGTGTATGAGGCGTTACGTTCTGCTCGATTCCCGCTTTCTGAGCTGCGCGCTTTACCATCCGCTGCACCGGGCGCTTGCTCAAGCGGTTCCGATTCTTGGTCAAAAACAACGCTTCTGTCTCCGCTTGGGGCCGTACCTCCAGATAGGCGGACAGGTCGCGCCGCAAGCGGCTTGATAGGGGCACCCGTCGCTCCTTCAAGCCCTTACCGTGTTGAATCAGAACCCAGCCTGACCGCTCGCTGATCTCCAGATCCTTCACGTTCAGCGCCAGCATCTCTCCCAGACGCAACCCCGCTCGCGCCATCAGCGAAATCAGCGCCACGTTCCGCCGCCATAACCAGTTTGGCCCCCAGCGATGCTGCTCGACCACGCGCACCAGTCGACCCAGGTCGCGCGCGGTGAGCGTTTCCACCGGCTGCTGTACCTTGCGCACGCTGTCGACATCAATGTGCCCCCCCGCATGCTCCACCATGCCCTTGAGCGCCGCCAGCCGCACGTTGACGGTCGAGGCGGCGTACTCCTTCACGCCGGTCAAATAGCCCCGCCATTCACGCGCCTCCTCATCGGTGAGCAGTGCGGGCCTGGGCGGCTCGCCGTAAGTGTGGCGATACCACTGGTCGAAGTCCTCCAGAGCGACGCGATACTGTCGCGCAGTGGAGCGACGGTGCGTGTTGAGGAACGATGTGACGGCCTCTTGCCAGTTCATAGTTCTCCTTTTCTTGAACTACAATATGAGTGAACTCGATCTCGCTCATATTTGCAAAGATTCAGCCGGTGAAATGAGTGGTTGTGGACTTTGGAAGTCTAACATGCCATTGTCGAATTATCAAGAAGAAGTGCTCTTCTCATCAAAAAGAAACGCTCTTCCTTTCAAGAAGAGCGCCTCTAAAATCGAGAAGAGGCAATCATCTTACAAGAAGAGGTGCTCTTCCGATCAAGAAGAAACGCTCTAAGGTGATCGCTAGCCTGCCGCCGGCGCGGAGGACGTTACAATTTGAGGACGTGGCGGATTTCTTCGAGGATGCAGATTGAGTATTGAACGCATTCGGTGGGGTAGTTGACTCGACACGTGTGACTGTAGACGATCTAATGTGTCCACGTTACCATAGAACTGCCTCGTTTGGCCTGGAACGGATCCTGGTTGACACTTACCCCCCTTTCGGCTACAATACCGCCGTGTTTTGGTGAGGAAATTGGCTCCTCAATAGCCCGGGTAAAGAGTGAACTATTTTGCTGATCAGTCACTCGCCGGGCCATTTTGTGAGTCAGTAGAGTGAAGTGGGAGCGTACCGATGAAGACTATGACCAGCGCCGAGGTTCGCCAGAGTTTTCTCGATTTCTTCGCCGAGCACGGACATACCATCGTGCCCAGCGACAGCCTCGTGCCGGCCGAAGACCCCACACTCCTGTTCACCAACGCCGGGATGAACCAGTTCAAGGACGTCTTCCTGGGTGTGGGCAGCCGTTCCTATTCCCGAGCTGCCGATACGCAGAAGTGTATGCGGGTCTCCGGCAAACACAACGATCTGGACGACGTGGGGCGCGATGCCTACCACCATACTTTCTTCGAGATGTTGGGCAACTGGTCTTTTGGCGATTATTACAAGCAAGAAGCCATCGCGTGGGCCTGGGAACTTCTGACCGACGTCTGGGGCTTATCGAAGGATCGCATATGGGCGACCGTCTTCAAGGACGAATTGGGCGAGCTGGAAACGGACGAGGAGGCCAAGGGGTACTGGCTGTCTGAGACCGAGATCGACCCCGAGCAGATCCTCTATGCTGGTCGCCAGTTCAACTTCTGGGAGATGGCCGATACGGGGCCCTGCGGACCGTGCAGCGAGATTCACTACGATCGTGGGCCGGAGGGGTGTGACCGTCAGGACGAGCCGGGGCACGTCTGTCGCGTCAATGGCTATTGTGGGCGCTTCATCGAGCTCTGGAACCTGGTCTTCATCCAGTACAACAAGGACGCCGATGGCAACTTGGATCCCTTGCCGGAGAAGCACATCGATACCGGGGCTGGGTTCGAGCGTTTGCTTGCCGTGCTCCAGGGTGTCGATTCCAACTACAAAACGGACCTCTTTATGCCCCTCATCCGTCGGACCCAGGAGCTGGTGGGCCATAGCGACGCTCAGGTGGAGGAGAACATCGTGGCCTATCGCGTCATCGCGGACCACGCGCGGGCGATTACGTTCCTGATCGGCGATGGCGTCTTGCCGGGCAGCGACGGGCGTAACTACGTACTGCGGATGATCCTGCGGCGTGCGGCTCGCTTCGGGCGAAATCTTGGCTTCACCACCCCTTTTCTGGCCGAAGTATCCAAAGTCGTGATCGAGATTATGGGGCACCACTTCCCCGAGTTGACCAATCGCCGCGCCTTCATCCTTTCCACCATCACTCAGGAGGAAGAACGCTTCTTGAGCACGCTCGACCTGGGCTTGAGCCGTCTTGCGGAGGTAATGAGCAACCTGGAGCGCAAGGGAGAGCGGGTGATTCCTGGTCAGGAGGCCTTTCGGCTCTACGATACATCCGGACTCCCGCTGGAGATCACGTGCGACGTGGCCGACGAGGAGGGCTTTGAGGTCGACCAATCTGGCTATCACGAGGCTCTGGAGGAGCAGCGACGCCGTGCCCGCGAGGCCGAGGCCTTCCAGATGCACGATGAGGAAACATTAGCGCGCTACCAGCGGACGCTGAAGCAGCTGATTGAAACTGACGCTCTGGATGAAAGCGGCGTGGAGCACGATCCTTACACCTCCATCGCCGTGGAGACTGAGGTGCTGGCCTTGTTGCGCGATGGCGAGCCGGTGGATGCGGTTGAGGAAGATGACCCAGTCGAGGTGGTGCTGCCGGAGACGTGCTTCTACGTCGAGGCTGGCGGTCAAGTCTCCGATACAGGCGTCATCGTCGCTCGCTCATCTGGTGAGGCGGAGCCGGCCTGGAAAATCACGGTAGAGGACGTGGAAGAGCCAGTGCCTGGCCTGATCATACACGTCGGCACGGTCGAGCAAGGCCGACCGCAGATCGGCGATACCGCCCGCGCAGTCGTGGACGAGGAGCGCCGAATGGATATCGCTCGCAACCACACTGCCACACATCTGCTCCAGCAGGCCTTGCGTCGGACGTTGGGCGAGCACGTGCAACAGGCCGGCTCTCTGGTAGCGCCGGACCGCTTGCGCTTCGACTTCACCTACCCTGAGCTGCTTACCCAGGAGCAGTTAGACCAGGTGACGCGCTTGGTCAACGAGGCCATACTGGCCAATTACAGAGTGGAAAGCACCGAAATGGCCTATCACCAGGCGCTGGACGAGGGAGTGATCGCTCTATTTGGCGAGAAATATGGCGACGTCGTGCGCGTTTTGCGGGTCGGCGAGGATGATCGCCCCTTCAGCCGCGAGCTCTGTGGCGGCACTCACGTATCTCGGACCGGTGCCATCGGATTCTTCCACATCACCTCCCAGGAGAGCGTTGGCGCTGGCGTGCGCCGCCTCGAGGCGGTGACCGGGCACGGCGCGGTGGACGTGGTTGGAGAGCGTATGGCCCTACTGGATCGCGTCGCGGATCGTCTGGATGTCCCGTTGGGTGAGGTGGAGCGCAAGATTGAGTCCCTGTTCGAGGATCTTCACGAGGTCCAGAAGGAAGTGGAACGCCTCCAGCAGCGGTTGGCGCGGGAGGAATTCGAATCATTGCTGGATCACGTGGAGTCGCTTGATGGCGTATCCGTGCTCAGTGCTCAGGTCGAAGCGCCTACGATGGACGTGATGCGTGAGATGACCGATTGGCTGCGCGATCGCGTTGGCTCCGGCGTCTTCGTCCTGGGATCTGTGATCGGAGGGCGTCCGGCGCTGATCGCCTCCGTGACCCCCGATGTCGTGGAGCGCGGGGCCGATGCCGGCGCCATCGTGCGCGATCTAGGGCGCATAGTGGGCGGCGGAGGTGGCGGGCGTCCGACGATGGCCCAGGCCGGCGGCAGCGACCCCCGCAAACTCAGCCAGGCGCTGGATCAAGTCTTGGGCTTGTTGAAGGAACAGCTGACCGATGCCACCTGACAGTCGGCCTGATGGACCATCGCGGCTGACAGCTGATAACTCGTCCGTCATCGAGCTGCAACCTCACGACGACCTCGCATCTATCCGTTACCGCCTTGACGGCGTCGATGATCCTCGCGTCATCCTTTCCCTGCCCTGGGATCTGCGCTTCCTCTCCCGTGCGCTCGATTTCGATCTACTCCGGCGTGAGGCCGAGCGCTGCCAGTTGGATATTGCCATCGTCTCTCTTGATCCCGAACGACGGCGAGTGGCCCACGCCCAGGGCTTCCCGGCTTTTGAAAGCGTCGATGCGGCTCGCTCCTCTGCCGGGTGGCATAGCCGCCCTCTGGAAAAGCCGACCCGGCCGCCGCGCTATTGGTGGGAACCGGATGTCGATCTGAGGCGGTGCTCGACGCGCTCCCTCCCGACCTGGCTCGATTGGCTTCGGCAAGGATTGCGGGTGGGCGCATTTGTGCTGGCCCTGCTAGTCTTGGCGGGCAGCGCTTACGTCATCGTCCCCAGCGCCGACGTGGTGATTATCCCCTCTGGACGAAGGGTCACCACCGTGGCGCCCGTCTTCGTCGATCCTGAAATTGAGAGGATTGAGCCGCTGGATGATGGCCCGGGCGCCATCATCCCCTCGCGGCGCGTCGGCGTTGAGGTCGGCGGGTATGCCGAGGTGGAGACGAGCGGCTCCAGGAGCGTCGCCACCGGGCGGGCCACCGGCGAGGTCCTGTTTACGAACTTACTGATGCAGGACTACGTGGTGCCGGCTGGAACCATCGTGCGCACATCCTCTACCAGCTACCCGATTCGATTTCGCACCACGTCCGACGTCGCTGTCCCGGCCGACGGTCAGGCCACAGTCTCCATTGAGGCCCTGGAGCGGGGCGTTGGTAACGTAGCGGCCCTACGCATCAACAGAGTGGAAGGGGTAGCAGCCTCCGCCGTGCGGGTGACCAACCCGCAGCCGACCACCGGCGCGGAGCCGGAGGACGTGCCGGCTGTGGCCCAGGAGGACTACGATCGCGTGCGGGACCTCCTTACGCAGCAGCTTCTGGACAAAGCCAACGCCGATCTGGGAGGGCTGCTGGAGGCGACGGAGTTCGCCCCGCGCCAGTCTCTGCGGGTCGAAGCAGTGCCCAAGAAGTCCTATACGCACTTCATCGGCGAGGAGGCCGAGAAAGTGGGGCTTGATATGCGGCTGCTGGTGAGCGGTCAGGCGGTCGATGTAGCCGACGCCGAGTCGGTAGCCTATCGGGCATTATCGCAGAAGCTCCCTGATGGCTATAGGCTGGTGGATGCCCAGTTTGAGCTGGGCGAGGTGGCGGAGGAAGATGTGGGGCCTGGTCAATTCACCTTCTTCGTCACCGGACGTGGCTACGCCGCAGCGTCTCTCAATACCGAACAAATCGTCGATCTGATTCGAGGGCGGCGCGTGCCCAGGGCCCGGCAGGCCCTGGAGGAGACTTTGCCCCTGGACGAAGCGCCTCGCTTCACAGTCTGGCCGGAATGGGTGGGGCGACTGCCGCTGCTGCCCTTGCGCATCAATGTGGACGTGTTACCCCGGGGACGGGCAGTGAGCCGGGCTACGATAACCGCCGATTGACCGATGCGCATTCTGGCCCTCGACGTGGGCGAAAGACACGTTGGCGTCGCCATCAGTGACCCCACCGCTCTCATCGCCCGTCCCTTGCTGACGTTGGAGCACACCTCGGATGAGGAGGACTTCGCCGCCGTTGCCGCTTTGGTGGCGGAGCATAACGTAACGTTAGTGGTGGTGGGAATGCCGATCAGCCTGGACGGCACTGCGGGACCGCAAGCCCAGCGCGTTGCGCGTTACGTGCAGGGGCTATCCGAGCAACTCTCCGTTCCCGTGGTCGCCTGGGATGAGCGCTACTCGACCACCCGGGCTGATGAGATTTTGCGTCAAAACCGTAAGGAACGGGCCAAACGTCGCGCGCGTTCCGATGGTGAGATCGATGCCATCGCAGCCGCGGTGATTCTGCAGGACTATCTGAATAATCGAACGGTAGATCACGATAGGATGGATAGGATGGAGATGTAATGGACACGTTGGGTAGATTCTTCGCTTTTACTGTCACCTTGATCGCGATTTTGGGCGCCTTTGGAGCCCTCTTCTTCTCTGTGGGGCACGTTGCGCTGAACCTGGAGACACCCTCGATTGGATTATGTGATCTCTCCTCATTCTCCTCCGGCGCGGACGACCTCATGATCAGTGCCTACCTGGAGGCGAATGCGGATCAGTTAGACCAGCCAGCCGGCAGCGATGATACCCCGGTCTCCTTCACAATCCAGCCGGGCGAAAGCGTCACGTCCATCTCTGAGCGGCTGGAGCGCGCAGGGTTGATCATCGATGCTCAGCTCTTCCGCCGCTACGTCCAGCACCACGACCTGGATGCGGGGATCGAAGCCGGTGGGTTCACCCTGCGGCAGACGATGACCATCCCCGAGGTCGCTCAGACGTTGCAGCGAGGTCAAGGCTCCGAACGCATCCTCACCATCCCGGAGGGGTTGCGGCTGGAGCAGGTAGCCGAGCGGGTGGCGGAAGAGACCGCTATTTCCGCTGACGAGTTTAAGCAGCTGTCCACCACAGGCTGGCGGGAGGCTGATTTTGACTACCAGCTTCTGGAAAGCGTGCCCCCTACGGCCACACTGGAGGGCTTTCTCTTCCCGGACACCTATCGCCTGTCCGAGGATGCCACCGCCTCTGACCTTCTGGATCGGATGCTTGGCACCTTCGATAGTCGGGTGCGACCGGAGTTGCGTCAAGCGGCTCGAGAGATTGATCTGGACCTCTACCAGCTGGTGACCCTGGCCTCCATCGTTGAGCGCGAGGCCGTGCTTGCTGAAGAGCGTGCTATCATCGCTGGCGTCTACTGGAACCGGCTGGAGGCCGACTGGACGATGGACGCCTGCCCCACCGTCCAATATGCCCTTGGCGGCCCCGATGATTGGTGGCCGCCCTTCTCCCTGGAGTCCACAGACGTCGATTCTCCCTACAACACCTATCGCAACCGAGGCTTGCCGCCAGGCCCGGTCTGTAGCCCCGGCTTGGCCTCTATCGAGGCTGCCGCCGACCCGGCCGATACGGACTACTTCTTCTTCCTCGTCGATTGCACCAAAGACGACGGCAGTCATCTCTTCTCTGTGACGCAAGAAGAGCATAACGCCAACTACTACCGATGTAACCCCTAGGCATATGAGGGGACCAACCCAAGCCGTAGGGTACCTTGGTAACGTGTTCTCCCTTCTTCTCCTATTACTGACGGCCTGTAGCTGGCCGGGCGCAGTGCGTCCCACGGTGAAAATCGGATTGATCGCCCCGTTTGAGGGGCGCTACCGTTACATCGGCTATGACGTGATCTACGCCGTCCGCTTAGCGCTGAGCGAGGTAAACGCCGGCGGCGGAGTGAGGGGCTACAACATCGAGCTGGTGGCTTACGACGATGGCGGCGATCCTGCGCTGGCGATTGAGCAAGCGCGGAAGACGACCGTTGATCCGGACATCGTCACCGTCGTCGGCCACTTCCGCCCAGATACGACCGCAGCGGCTCTGGACACGTATGTCGAGGCTGGTCTCCCTTTACTTACCACCACGATGGTAGACTCGACGCCTTCAGTGGAGGTGGGAGGTCACCGCGATGAGCGTCCGGTTGCAACCGAGAGCCCTCACGCCTGTGCCGAGGGGGTCTACCGGCTGGGCCCGACATCCTCGGCGGTAGCGAAGGCCTGGCGTGCCTATCTCAGGAGTTCGGAACCGGCGCGCGCGATCGTGGTGAGCGGTGGAGGATCGCTGCAAGCGGCCTTCCGGCGTGATACTGAGTATCTGGTATCTGTTGTTTCACCGGATGATTCGGACTGGCTTGAGGTGGCGCTGGCTTCTGAACCTCAGATCGTCTTCTGCGACGTCGATCCCGTGACGGCCGGCGAGGTCATCCTGGCGCTGCGGACGGCTGGCTGGTCCGGTCACATTGTGGGCGGGCCGACGATGTTCGCCGATGACTTGGTCGATATAGCCGGCGAAGCTGCCGAGGGGGCAATGTTCGTCACGCCCTGGCCTTTTCTTGAGGACGTCGCCGACGGGGCATCATTCGATGCGGACTATCAGGAGCTATCCGAGGGCCGGTCGCCGGGGCCGCTGGCGCTCCCGGCCTACGAGGCCACCTGGGTTTTGCTGGAGGCCCTGGAACGGACGCTCGCGGCTGCAGGCCAGCCGTCGCGAGAAGAGCTATGCAAGGCGCTCGCTGCCACCGAGCGCGAGGGGTTGCTGGGAGAGATTACGTTTGACGCCGATCACCGCCGGGCGGAGATGCCGCTGTACTGGTATCGTCTTGGCGCCGACGGTACCTGGGAGTGCTTCTCGCCGCCCACGGATTCCGGGCTTTCCTTCGATAAACATGACTGTGCTGTATCAGGTCTGATCTCCTGCCACGCGCCCATAGGAGTGCGGCAATGGCTCGACCGTCTCTTCGCTGAGGATGTGCGCTGCCAACAGTCGCTCGCGGGCTGTCGCCAGGCTCCTCTTGTCACGAGCGTGTATCGTGACAAGCGGGGCGCCCGCCTCCACGTACGCTCCCACTTTGTGATGCGTGACCACACCCACCGCGTGATCGATCGGCTGACCTTTCTCCTCACGTCCGCCACCCAGCTCAACTACCGTGAGGCCGATCTCGGCGGCGTTGACCGCGACCAGATATCCCTCTTGAGACGCAATAACCGGCTCGACCAGGGGGGCCTGGGGTAGCCGTTCGGGCTCTTCAATTGCGTCCAGATCGCCGCCTTGGGCCTCGACCAACGCATGGAACTTCTTCCAGGCAGCGCCGCTATCTAAAGCATTTTCCGCTTCCTCTCGCCCGGCCTTGGGATCTGCCACCTGCCGGCTGAGGGCCAACATCTCGGCCGCTACAGTCAGGCAATGCTCGCGGAAGTCGGGCGGCCCGCCGCCGTGGAGCGTCTCAATTGCCTCTTTCACCTCTAGCGCGTTCCCGACCGCCCGGCCCAGCGGCTGGTTCATGTCGGAAAGCAGCGCGACGACGTCCCGATCGGCCTGCTGGCCCAGCTGAACCATCGCCTCCGCCAGCGAGCGTGCGTTTTCCACCACCTTCATAAAGGCGCCGTTGCCGATCTTGACGTCGAGCAGGATGGCGTCAGCGCCGGCGGCCAACTTCTTGCTCATAATTGAGCTGACGATGAGCGGGTGTGACTCTACCGTTGCCGTCACATCGCGCAAGGCATAAAGCTTCCGATCGGCTGGTGCCAGATCGGCGCTCTGCCCGGTCAACACGACGCCGATAGCCTGAAGCTGCTCTTTGAACGCTGTCACACTCAAATCGGTGCGGTAGCCGGGGATCGATTCCAGCTTGTCGACCGTGCCGCCGGTGAAGCCGAGGCCACGCCCTGTCATCTTGCCGACGGGGGTGCCACAGGCAGCCACAAGCGGCGCTATCACCAGGCTAACCTTGTCGCCGACGCCACCGGTCGAATGCTTGTCGACGATAAAATCCGCCACATCGGTCAGATCGAGCATATCGCCAGAGCGGGCCATCGTCATTGTCAGGTCGTACGTCTCTTGATTCGTCATTCCGCGCAAGAATACGGCCATCAGCCAGGCGGCGGCCTGGTAATCCGGTATGGCATCCTGCGTGTACCCCTGTACGAAAAACTCAATCTCCTCGCGAGAGAGCTCAGCCCCATCCCGTTTCTTGATGATGATGTCAGTAGCCTTCATGTTGATCCTGCCCTCCCATTTTCTTCGTGTAGTGATTAAGGCGCTTGGAACCCAGCGTGTGGTAGATTGTTCATTATACCATAGCTCGCCTGGGTAAAAAGAATACGCAGAAACTCGCAAATTGCATCATGGCGTAACTGGGTTATAATCGTTTCAACTATCTTTTCTGAAATTGAGGAGGCTGTAACCGATGGACAATGTCGACACAATTCTGACGGGCGGTACTGTCCTTACGATGAACGAGGCTTTCAACGCATTCGAAGAGGGGGCCGTGGCAATCAAGGACGGCCTCATTGTAGAAATAGGCGAGTCGGATGAGATTGCAGCTGCTTATGAAGCCAATGAGGTAGTGGATTGTAACGGCTGTGTTGTGATGCCTGGCTTGATCAACACCCATACCCACGCCCCGATGACTTTGCTGCGTAGTCTGGCCGACGATCTACGGCTTGATGTCTGGCTGATGGGCTATATGATGCCGGTAGAACGGGAGTTCGTCCGACCGGATTTCTGTTGGCTGGGCACACAGCTGGCATGCGCGGAGATGATTCGTTCTGGCGTCACTTGCTTCGGCGATATGTATTATTACGAGGAAGCCGTCGCCGATGCGGCGGCCGAGGTGGGATTGCGAGCTGTTTGTGCGCAGTCGATTCTCAAGTTTCCAACCCCAGATGCCAGCAGCTACGAAGAGGGGCTGCATCTGGCTCGAGACTTTGTCGATCGCTGGAAAGGGCACCGTCTGATCGTCCCGGCCGTCGGTCCTCACGCCGCTTACACTGCGACGAAAAACCTGTTGCAAGAGAGCGCCGACCTGGCATTAGCCTATGATATACCGATTCATATCCACATCGCGGAAACGACGCAGGAAGTTGAGGAGCACCGCGAGAAATACGATATGCCTGTGGTGCCTTGGATCAAGAAGCAAGGGCTGTTGGAGGCGGACGTCACCGCTATGCATTGCGTCCATCTCGACGAGGGTGAGTTGCATACCCTGCTCCATTATGGAACAGGTGTCGGGCACAATCCCTCCAGTAACCTCAAACTGGCCAGTGGCTTCGCACCGGTGGCTACGATGTTGAATCTGGGCTTGGACGTGGGGATCGGAACCGACGGCGCTGCCAGCAACAATGATCTCGATATGTTTGAAGAAGTGCGTCTGGCCGCTTTGCTCGCTAAGGGCGTCGCCGACGACCCCACTGTCCTCCCGGCCCGTCAGGCCCTGGCGATGGCGACGCGCTTAGGCGCACGGGCATTGCACATTGATCATCTGACCGGCTCGTTGGAAGCTGATAAACGTGCCGATATTGCGATCATTAATCTGGAAAAAATTCACCTCACGCCTCACTTTCACCGCAATAAGAAAAACCTCTATTCACTTCTGGTCTACTCTGCCAAGAGCAGTGATGTGCGTGATGTGCTTTGCGAGGGACATTGGTTGATGCGTGATCGGAACCTGTTGACCGTGAACGTCGAGCAGCTGCGGGCGCGAGCAGCCAAAGTGGCGCATAAAATCGATCATTTCCTGACGTCGAGAGAGGAGAGTGTGCTGAGCAAGCTGGTCGCCATCGGCGGCGTCGATCGCGTGGAAAACTTCGAGGTGCAGGTGAAAGTCCATCTGTCCGATGCCCTGGCGATTGAGAATCTGCTGGGCAGCGAGAAGGTACCGGTCGTTCGCTCATCGTGGCGGCGCCAGTACGATACGTACTTCCAGTTTGAGGAACCCGAGCACCGTCGGTTGCGCTATCGGGAGGATGAAATACTGGATCAGGAGGGGAGGCCGGACGAGGTGGTCTATCGCTTGACCTTACTCGGTGAGGCCAAGGAACGGGAGTTCGCACACTCGATTCTGCTTTCGCGTTCGCGTTTCGACGCGCCCGCTAAGCATAGCCGACGCTTCTACCGCGAATACTTCAAACCCTCCGAGGAGATGAAGGTTCACAAGGATCGTCGCCGCTACCACATTCGCTATGGGGATACTGACTTTGCACTCAACCTCGACCGCATAATCAAGCCAGAGCTACCCGGCGTCTTTCTGGAGGTCAAGAGCCGTACCTGGTCGGCTCAAGATGCCGAGCGAAAGGCGGAGTTGATCGGCGAACTACTCGCCTTGTTCAACGTGCGGGAGCACGAGCTGGTCAAGCGGGAGTATGCGGATTTGGCTGCCGAGGTTGATCGACTACAGGTGGCTTAAACAGGTGACGCCGATTCCGAGTTCGCGATCAGGCTGTTCCCTCGCACATTTTCTTCAGATTCTGCAGGCTGCGCTGGATGGCGGATCGCGTGGCGCTTCTCCTTATCACGTCCAGGATACGCTCTAGAAATCCACGCGGCTCATAGTCCCAGATCAGGGTGAAACGAATCGTTTCGTTTTGCCGCTTGAGCTCCCACGTCTCGCTCCCCGATTCGAAGTAGCTGCTTGGGGCGGCGTCCAACACGTTCACCCGCGAGCGGGTGGAAAACTGGTAGTCGACGTATTCTCCCTCCCAAGTAAATAGCGGCCCGCGGGATGTGTCGGCGTCGATGCGGATTAATCCTCCTGTCCGGATTGATGACCGCGAGAGCAGTTCGGCCCGGCTCACGCGCTCGTCCCACTCGGGCCGCCGGTCGACATCGTGACAGAGGCGGAAGATATCCGCCGGCTCTGCCACAATATCGACCGACTCTTCGATCCGTGTGATGCGTGCCTCCTACTACGCTTCTTCAGGGGTCCAGCGGAGGATCAGATCCCGCGCGGCCTTGACTTCGTCCAGCCGTCTCATCGGGGCGTTCACTGGCGCTTCGTGTAGTGAATCTGGATCCTCTCGCGCCTCCTCGACGATCTCCAACAAAGCATCGGCGAAGGCCTCCAGGGTTTCTTTATTCTCCGTTTCTGTCGGCTCGATCATTAATGCCTCGTCGACAATCAACGGGAAGTAGACCGTGGGGGGATGGAAGCCGTAGTCCATCAGCCGCTTCGCTACGTCCATCGTGTGGACCTCTTTCTCCTGCACGTCCTCCGGCGGGCCAGCCAGCACGAACTCGTGCTTACAGATCCGATCGTAGGGCAGGGGGTAGACCTCTTTGACCTGCTCCTTCAGGTAGTTGGCGTTGAGCACCGCGTACTCAGAGACGCGCCGCAGCCCTTCGGGTCCCAGGATACGCATATAGACGTAGCTCTTGACCATCACATTGAAGTGACCGTGGAATGCTTTCACCCGCCCGATACTTTTGGATGGCCTCTGCCACGTGAAGAACGGCATCTTTTCCTCCGAACGCTCGGGGTCGACGCCGACGATGGGACCGGGCAGGAACTCGACCAATCGCTCCGATGCGCCAACCGGACCGGAACCGGGCCCGCCGCCGCCGTGAGGCGTGCTGAAGGTCTTGTGCAAGTTGTAGTGAAGCACGTCGAAACCCAGATCGCCGGGCCGCGCGATGCCTAACAGGGCGTTCATGTTGGCGCCGTCGCCGTACATCAGCCCGCCGTGTTCGTGGATCAGGCTGCAAATCGCCTCGACCTGCTCCTCGAAGAGGCCCAGCGTATTGGGATTGGTCAGCATCATACCCACCAACCGCTCACTGTTCTCCTCGCATGCTGTCTCCAACGCTTCCAGGTCGACGTTGCCACGTTCGTCGGAGGGCACCTCTACGACTTCCAATCCGGCCATCGACGTGCTGGCGGGATTGGTACCGTGCGCTGAATCGGGTACCAACATCGCGTCGCGTTCGGTGTCTCCACGGTCGTGATGATAGGCGCGCATCATCAGCACGCCCGTCAGCTCGCCGTGGGCGCCGGCCGCCGGCTGGAGACTCACGCCGACAAATCCACCGATCTCCTTGAGAAACTCCTGGAGCTTGTGCATCAGGAACATCGCCCCTTGTACGCGCTCCACGTTCTGGTACGGATGGAGGTGGACGAAGCCGGGCAATCGCGCCAGCTGCTCGTTGATCTTGGGGTTATACTTCATCGTACAAGAGCCAAGAGGGTAGAAGCCGGTGTCGACGCCGTGATTCAGCTGCGACAGGTTCGTGTAGTGACGAACCAGGTCCGGCTCACTAACCTCCGGCAAAGGAAGCTCATCACGCACCAACCCCTCGGGCAGATCAGCACGAGGAACGTCTAGCTCCGGGAGCGCAGCTGCGCAGCGTCCGGGACGTGATATTTCGAAGATCAGGGGCCTGTTCATGACGTCACCTCCTCCAGTGCTTCGACCAGGTAGTCGATTTCCTGCCGGGGATTCATCTCCGTCACACAGAGCAGCATATGGTTCTCTAGCTCTGGGTAGACTTGCCCCAGCTCGTAGCCGCCGATGATGCATTGCTCTTCGAACAGGGCCTCGTTGATCTCCGCGACCGGTTGAGGGCATTGGACCACAAATTCTTTGAAGAATGGTTTATCCTGCAGCACGGTGAAGCCCTCCAGAGCGTCGATCTGCTCGGCTGCGTAGTGCGCTTTGTGGTAACAGAGCTCTGCTACCTGCCGCAGGCCACATTTGCCCAGCGCGGCCATATAGACCGCGGCGGCCAGCGCTACCAGACCCTGGTTGGTGCAGATGTTGGAGGTCGCGCGCTCGCGTCGGATGTGCTGCTCACGGGTGGAAAGTGTGAGCACGAATCCTCGATCGCCCTCGACATCCTCTGTCTGGCCGACGAGCCGCCCGGCGATTTTGCGGACGTACTTCTTCTTAGAGGCAAAGAAGCCCAGGTAGGGACCACCGAAGCTGAGCCCGGCGCCCAGACCTTGTCCCTCGCCCACCACGATGTCAGCGTCAAATTGACCCGGCGGTGTGAGCAGACCCAATGCGATCGGATCAGTTACCACGACGAACAAGGCACCTGCCTCGTGGGCTGCGTCCGCCAGGGCACTCAGATCCTCGAATTGCCCCAGGAAGTCCGGGTACTGCACGATCAGGCAGGCAGTCTCCTCGTCCAGCAGCTCGACCAAGGCGTCTTTCTCTTGTAAGGGGGGAGCATCGTCGCCGACGATCTCCAGGTTCAGTCCCTGGGTGTATGTACGGACGACTTCGCGATACTCGTGGTGTACCAGCGGCGAGACGACAATCTTGCGACGTCGCATACGATGGACGTTGATGGCGGTTATCACCGCCTCGGCTGTGGACGTCGCGCCGTCGTAGTGCGAGGCATTGGCGACGTCCATGTCGGTCAGCTCGCAGATCATCGTCTGGTATTCAAAGGCGGCCTGGAGCGTCCCCTGGCTGATCTCCGGCTGATAAGGGGTATAAGCAGTGTAGAATTCGCCTCGGCTAATGACGGCGTCCACCACGGCTGGCACGAAGTGGCGGTAGGCGCCGGCGCCGAGGAAACACGGACCTGCAGCGGTCGTGAAGTTGGCGTCGGCCAACGCTCCCAGCTCCCAGCGTACTCCTATTTCGGAGAGAGCTGGAGGGAGATTGAGCTTGGGGAACCGAACGCTTTCGGGTACGTCTGCAAACAGGTCTTCGATTGATTGGACGCCGATCGCTTCGAGCATCGACGCCCGATCTGCATCGCTATGAGGAATATAGGGCATAGATCACCTCGGAATGTGTAAGCCGCAAAACGTGAGGGAGGGATATATTTCGCATAGTCAATAACTCAGACCCAAACCCAAGTGCAAAGCACACTCACAGCTCAAATCCAAGCCAGACCAAAAAATCCCCAACCCCAAACACTGCGTAAGGCCCAAGAAGCCTCACGCACGATGATCACGCCTTACGAATTACCCTTCCTCTTCTGCGACGAATGCTTCGTACTCGTCAGCGTCCATCAAGTCCTCAATCTCGTCAGGATCATCAGGGTTGAGGCGAATCATCCAGCCATCACCGTAGGGATCTTGATTGACGAGCTCGGGGGACATCTCCAGCTCTTCGTTGACAGCGGTGACCTCACCGCCCACCGAGGCATAAAGATCAGAGGCGGCCTTCACCGACTCGACGATGCCGTAGGGATCGCCGGTGTCGAAATGGTCGCCGACCTCAGGGAACTCGACGTAGACGATGTCGGAGAGAGTTTCCTGAGCATGATCGGTGATACCGCAGACGACTTCATCGCCGTCCCAGCGGGCCCATTCGTGACTTTCGGTATAGCGTGCTTCGGGATCCAGTTTCATCGTTACGCTCCTTTTATTAGGTTAATTTGATAAGATACTTCAGCTCCTGACGAGCCCAGTGAGAATCTGCTTTCGGGCTCGCGCAAAACGAAACGGTTCTCAGGATAAGAGTACCGTTCGTGACATATTTGGTTTGGCTCTTGAGGAGTTTGGAGACAGGCAATAGTGGGCGGTATAGGACTCGAACCTATGGCCTCTTCCTTGTAAGGGAAGCGCTCTGACCAGCTGAGCTAACCGCCCACGCATGTAGATTATAGATGGTAACATCCGACTCGTCAATCAGATTGGAGTCAGTTTGACTTCGTTGTATCTGGGAAACGATAACCCCTTGACGCTCAGATTTGGGGCAGGACGATCGACTGTTGACGCTGGTACTTGCCCTTCTTGTCCGCGTAAGAGGTCTCGCATACTTCGTCTCCTTCGAAGAAGAGTACTTGAGCGATCCCCTCGTTGGCGTAAATCTTGGCAGGCAAAGGCGTCGTGTTGCTGATCTCTAACGTGACGTAGCCTTCCCACTCCGGTTCAAACGGCGTTACGTTGACGATGATCCCACAACGGGCATAAGAGCTTTTACCTACACAGATGGTCAGCACGCCACGCGGGATGCGGAAATATTCCACTGTTCGGCCCAAGGCAAAGGAGTTCGGTGGGATGATACAGACATCGCCGGTAAAATCGACGAAGGAATCAGCATCAAATTGTTTGGGGTCGACGATGATTGACTTGTTCGACTTGAGCTCAGACAGCGCACGGGAGGCCGCTTCTCGCTGTCGAGTCAAATAGGGCAGGATCTGCGAAAGGATAGACTGCACATCAGCCGCCTTTCCCACCACAAGTCGCTCACCCGCCTCAGATTTCCGCAGACGCCCGGTACCGACCATTGCTTGTAACCGTTCCATCAGCTGGTGATCGTTTCCACAGAAGATAAGCGCCAGGCGAGGACGATTGTCGCTAATCGTAGTCTCGTAGCCGATTTCTCCTTGGGAATCCAGCAACCCAGCGACGTAAGCACATTGTACGTCAGAGAGTTTGGAAGCTGTAACTTCCGGCTGGAAGATTTTGAACTCATCGGCCACTCGGATATCGTAGCCATAGGATGATAAGCCGTAGGAAATAACGCCATCTTTGACTTGCCCGTTGACAAAGGGCTCGACCATCCGTTGCTCCAGCGCCATCTTGCGGATCCAGTGATCCGGCTTCAATCCCATATTTCCTGCTTTCTCCTATTCACTTGCACACTTGCAGACTTGCACACTTGCCTACTTCCCTCTACATTCGCTCCGGTGCGGTGACGCCCAGCAAGCTCAGCGCCCGCGCGAGGGTCAGCTGCGCCGCACGAACCAGCATCAGCCGTGCGCGGGTCAGATCTGGCGCCTCGGAGGCCACCACACGACAATCGCGGTAGAAGCCATGGAAGTCTGAGGCCAATTCTTTGGCGTAGAACGTCAGCTGGTGTGGCGCTCGCTGAGTCGCTGCCCGAGCGACCACTTCCCGCAGCTCCAGCATCTTGCGGATCAGCGCTTGCTCGCTTTCGTGGGTCAGCAGCGAAACGTCGCCCTGAGCATCAAGGTCCCAGCCCTCTTCATCAGCGTAGCGCAGGATACTGCAGATACGAGCGTGTGCGTACTGGACGTAGTAGACTGGATTCTTCTCCGATTGCTCGACCGCCAGGTCGAGATCGAAATCGATGGTAGCGTCGACTGTGCGGGTGAGGAGCAAGAAACGGATCGGATCCGGACCAACCTCGTCAAGCAGCTCACGCAGCGTCACGAACTCGCCTGCTCGCTTCGACATCCGTACATCCTCGTCGCCGCGCTTGAGATTGACCATCTGGTAGAGGATAATCTCCAGCTGCTCGGGGTCAAGCCCCAATGCCTGGGCGGCTGCTTTGACGCGCGGGACGTCACCGTGGTGATCTGCGCCCCAGACGTAGATCGCGTGGTCGAAGCCGCGCTCGACGAGCTTGTTCCAGGCATAGGCGATATCCGAGGCGAAGTACGTCGGGCGTTCGTCGGGGTTGGGGATCACCTGGGGCGAGCGGATGACGACAGCGTCGTCCTCCAGCGCCGGTGAGGTGAACCAGATGGCATCGTCGCGCTCGACGATATAGCCATCCTCACGCAGCTGCTCAATGACGCGTTCGAACAGTCCCGACTCATACAAATCGCGCTCGTGGAACCAGGTATCGAACTCGACGCGCAGGGCCTTCAGGTCTTCCTTGATCCAGGTCACCACGCGTTTAATGCCCTCTTGGCCCAATTTCTGCACCGCCTCGGCTCTGGGCAGATCCAAATACCGATCACCATACTCATCCGCCATCGCCCGGCCCATCTCGGTGACGTAATGCCCCCGGTAACCGTCCTCAGGGAAAAGCTCATCTTGCTTCAGCGCTTGAGCGTAGCGGGCATAGAGGCTTTCGCCAAATTTGCGTACTTGTGAGCCAGCATCGTTGACGTAATACTCGCGCTCGACCACGAAGCCGGCCGCCTCCAGGACGCTGGAGAGCGTGTCACCAATGACGGCGTTGCGGGTGGAGCCGACAGTGATGGGACCAGTGGGGTTAGCGCTTACGTACTCGACCTGCACTTTTTCCTCTTGGCCTATGTTGAGACAACCCCAGGTATCTCCGGCCGCTATAACCCTCTCCACTTGCTCGCTCAGCCAGGATGGGGCGAATGTGAAATTGATATAGCCGGGACCTTCCACGCTGATCTCGCCTACGAATGGAGGGGGCGACGGAAGATGCTTCACCACGTATTTGGCGATTTGACGCGGCGCCATCCGCGCTTCTCCGGCCAGCTGCAGGCAGACAGGCGTGGCGTAGTCGCCGTGCTCGGCCTGACGTGGGCGCTCGACGGTGACTGACGGAATCTCAAACTGCGGCAGGTCGTTACGCTCTTGAGCGCTGTGTATCCCAGTGGCGATTAGATCGGCAATTTGGTCCTGGATCAGAGTCATTGTTACTTTCCCTTTGTTATTTCTGTTGATCGATTCATACTGAGGCAGGAACCTCTCATCCTCTGGTCTGAATTGGATTCGTGATCTGTTTTGAAGAGGCCGAGCAGTTAATCTCGCGTCGCAAACGATTGGCCAGCCTCTTCTGCTTGTGCGGGGGCAAAAACGAGCTTTGGGCGCCGGTCAGGATCATATGCTTGATCTGCTCCATCGAAATCCCCATAGCCAACATCGCGACGATGTATTCATCTGTTAGGGTCGTGGCGCTGACACTGGGATCATCAGTATTGATCGTCACCCGCAGGTCGAGCGCCAGCAAATGGGACAAGGGGTGCTGCCAGAAGCGGTCGACGACGCCGGTCTGCAGGTTGCTGGTCGGGCAGACCTCCAAAGCTATTTTACGTTCTCGAAGCAGCTCCACGATGGCCGAATCCTCTACTGCGCGCACGCCGTGCCCGATCCGTTCGGCTCTCAGCTCCTCGACCGCCACCTGGATATTTCTAGGACTTCCGGCCTCGCCGGCGTGTACTGTTACGTGAAGCCCCTCCCGCCGCGCGTTCTGGAAAATATCGGCAAAGCGAGCAGCCGGGTATTGCACCTCGTCACCCGCCAGATCGAGCCCGACAACGCCTTTTCCACGATGGTCGAGTGCCACTGAGGCTACCTGGGTTGCGGTATTCAAGCTTACATCACGACCAATCTGGATGATCAGGTTGACGCTGATATCGTACTCGCGTTCGGCTGCAGCAACAGATTCGCTGACCCAGGTTGTCACTTGGTGGAAGGAAAACCCCTGTGCGCGAGCCAGGGCTACCGGGTTGAAGCGGAGCTCCAGGTATTTGATGTTATCGTCGGCAGCGTCGTCTACTGCCTCGTAGGCTACACGTCTCACAGCTTCTTGTGTGGGGTAGAAACGACGCAGGAAGCGAAATTTTTCCAGAAAGCGGTGGAAGTCCGGCTCCTCGTTCGTCACTGTAGCAAAAGGACGCAAATCCTCAATATCGTAACTGGGCAAGTCGATACCGTGCTCCTGGCCAATCTCGGCCAACGTCTCAAGGCGCAACGAGCCTTCCAAATGACGGTGTAGATCAACTTTCGGTAAAGCGCGAAGTTGATCGTAGAGATTATCGCTTGCTGTTGGGTGTTCCATACTAGATTGCTTGTCGTCCGTTATGAGCATTCTACCGAGTGCCGTTCAGGCTCAATCTTAACTCCTGCAGTTTAGCGACGCCAGATCTCGTAAGTCTACCGTCGAGGATTTTGGGGGCAAGATAACTCCCCCTTGCTTCCAATTTGAAAAGTGCAAGAGCCAAGCTCGAGTAGTTCTCATTCTACTTGTTCCTTCAAAATCCAGTTCCAATAGTACCAGACCAACGCCAGATCCAGCGTGACACCGATAGCAAGCGGAAGGTGAAAACTGAGCAAGGCAAACCAATCTGTTCTTAACATCACCGGCGCTTGATCGGGTGCCAGAGCCGCTGTCCCGCGCACGGCCTGGCTCAACGCCGCGATGAGGATCAATCCGTTGGCCACCTTGAACCATCCCAAATAGTTGCCTTTTTTGGTGACCGCGTTCAGCTTGCTGCTGAGCGCGTCGAATAGATCGCTCAGGTATAGGATAGCAACTAGCCCCAACGGCGCAAGCGGCGTGGTGATCACTAACATTTTCACTCTCCCATCATCAGCCGTCGTAGACGGGCCCCGAAGACGACCAGAAGCACACCGCCAGCGCACAACAACGCGTTACCGACAGCATCCTTAGCAAACACCGGGTTTTGGGCAAGATACCAGGCTGCTCCGCCGGTCAGCAGCATGCCAGGAGCGATCAGCAAGCGATAGCCCACCGGTTGACCGGATGTTCTTTCGTAGAAGTAAGCAATGCGCCCCAGGAAGATAATCAGCACGCCGATGATTATCCAGGAGTAGATGGATAGCACGTATTGGATGGTTCTCATCATAGCGCTATCCTCTCATTAGCGTTGAACAAACGCCTGGACGAAAGAATCCATCATCTTGTGCGGGCTCCCGCTCATGATCCCCTCCCGACCGGCGAAGGGAGCCAGGACGTCAACGCCTCGCGAGGTGATCTCAAATTGACGGATGCCCTTATCATGGTCGCTGCCGCGCATCTTGAGTACCAGCAGGGCCTTACGCACTGCGCTTTCGATCTCGACGTATCGCAACAAAACGTAAGAATCGACCATAAACGCAAAAGCGTCATCGGCGCCGTCGGAGTCGCCCAGCAGCGCCAGACTTTCGCGGGTCAACACAGCTGTCAGATTCTCGCGCTTGAGAGCGTTGATGAACCCGTGGACCACGCGGCGCAGATGACCGGCGTCCTCGCTGATGCGTTCGAAGTGCGAAAGGCTATCGACCAGGACGCGTTTGATGCCCACATCTCGCACCAGCTGTTCGACCTCGCTGCCGACTTGTTCCAGGCCGGCCACGCTCACCTCTGGGCTGGTCATCATCACGCGCAGCTTTCCCTCTCGCTCCAGCTGGCGGAAATCCCAGCCGAAATTTGCGGCATCGCGGTAATACTGCTGAGGGAACTCCTCGAAGGTCAATATCAGTCCCGGTTCGTCGCAGGCTACGATGCCGTGGTGGACGAATTGCATACCCAGTGTAGTCTTGCCCGTTCCGGGTGCCCCTTCGACCAGGTTGGCCGTACGCGGCAGAAAGCCGCCTCTCAACATTTCGTCTAAGCCAGAGATGCCTGTCTTCACCCGTTCCACAATCGTCTCCTTTCGCACGTCTCTTGGTGAAACTACTTCTCCACCATGTGCATCTTACCGATTGCCTCGGATAATGTGGTAGATCACCTTGACCCGAAATTGCGGGTTATCGGAAGCAATGGCGAATTGCTTCAATAATTTCTTGGTTTCATCGTCGGGCGTCAATGAATAGACCATCATATCGCCAAGCTGATTCGCTTTCAGCAAGCCGTCCTCTGCCAATTCCTTTAGCCCTTCGCTGATCGTCTCGGTGCTACGGCCAGCATAACGTGCTATATTCTCGGCGGTATCGGTTGTATAGGGATTGTTGTGAAAAAAACGAACCAGGTCCCACTTGACAAAAGAGTCAATCTTAGTTTGTAAGAAATGGAGCAGCTGAGGGTCCATATCTGTCATCAATCGACTCGTCAAATCCGAGCCAGTCTTACTCATGAGACCTCCTTAACGCATATCTAACGTCGCCGACTGGCGCGTTGTGCTCGCCTGGCCGCTGTATCTTTTCGCAGATGGCAATGCTTATATTTTTTGCCGCTCCCACACCAGCAGGGATCGTTCCGGCCCAGGTCGCAATCTGGGCGGACGTCGTCTGGGGAAGATGTGGTGGAGGAGGGTGTCACTTGTGGTTGCGGTTGTTGCTGCGACTTTGGCTTTCTGCTTGATAATGAAGTTGGGCGTCGGCGTGCAGTGCGCAGCCGCCGCTGGCTGGTTTGTGAGCTCAGCTCCTTCGGCAACAGATAGATCGAGCGGGCCACCCGCCGTTGGATGCGTCCCAGGAGATTCTGATACATCTCGTGTGCTTCTTTGCGATAGGCCACCAGCGGGTTCTGCTGACCGTAGGCCCGCAGCCCGATTCCCTCACGCAGTGCATCCAGATCGGTAAGATGACGTACCCACAGGCTGTCAACAGCTTGCAACACCCTCTGGCGATCGCGGAAGAGGCGGTAGACGTCGACGAAAGTCTCTATGCTCTGCTGACGGAGGTCATCGGGCAACTCGTGCAGCGGCGTTCCCAAGAGATCCTCGTCCAGTTCGTCTCCCAATGATTCGACCATTCGCTCATAGACCATTCGCTGGGGCGGATCGGAACTTTCGGCCAGCATCTCTAGCGTCAGGTTCTTCCGCTCTGCGTGCTCGTATATCAGATGACCCAGATCGCGATTGATACGCTCGTAGGCCGACTCGGCCATCTCGAATAGCTCCGCCTCAATCTCCGAGGGGGTGAGATTGCTCCAGTGTTCATAATCAAAATCCGACGGCAGGGGGAAGAACGTCCGCAGCTCGCCGTTAAGGGCGTGCAAATCCCACTGGTCGGGATCGGGACCAGATGTGTGCGTATCGACCACGTTGGTGATCTCCTCCTGCACCATGCGCAGAATCTGATCGCGCAGGTCGTGTGCTTCCAGCACCTCCCGCCGCTGCTCGTAGATCACCTCGCGCTGCTTATTGACCACGTCGTCGAATTCCAGCACGTGTTTGCGGATGTCGAAGTTGTAGCCCTCCACTCGCATCTGAGCCGACTCGATCGACTTATCGAGCCATGCGTGCTCCAGCGGGACATCCTTCTCCATTCCGAACCGGTCCATCATAGACTTGATGCGCTCGCCGCCGAAGCGACGCATCAGCTCGTCCTCCAGCGAGATGTAGAAGCGCGAGGAGCCCGGGTCGCCCTGGCGTCCGGATCGGCCCCGCAGCTGATTATCGATGCGACGCGCCTCGTGTCGCTCCGTGCCCAGAACGTGCAATCCACCCAGCTCCAACACACATCGGCGATCGGCCTGGCAATCTGCTACTGCTTTTGCCAACACTTCTTTCCAGAGGCTGTTTTCTTCCTCGCTCCCCCCATTTTTCTCACCCGCGATCGGCCTGGAGGTGACCGTCTCTCCTTCACGCAGTGCTTCCAGCGTGCGGTTCCACTCCGTCTGACTGATTGCCGTCAGATCAAAATCTTTCCGGCGTAACCGTTCTCGTGCTACTCCTTCTGGGTCGCCTCCCAGCTTGATATCGACGCCGCGCCCGGCCATATTGGTGGCAATGGTCACCGCGCCCGATTGACCCGCCTGGGCGATGATTACCGCTTCCTTCTCGTGGTGTTTGGCGTTGAGCACCTGATGGGGCACGTTGTGCCGTTGGAGCATGCGTGAAAGCTGCTCCGATGTCTCAATCGCCACTGTGCCCACCAAAACGGGACGTCCTGCTTCGTGCAGCGCAGCGATTTCGTCTACCACAGCGCGGAACTTGGCCTGTTCATTGGCATAGATTACATCTGGCAGGTCGAGCCGCTTGAAGTAGCGTCGCTCGCTATTCTCCTCGGGATGCTCGTAGGTCGTTACCCTCGTATCCGGTCGCCCGTTGAGGACTCCGGCAAATTTCACCTTGTCCAGCTCCTCTACGCGCCGCTCACGAGTCTCCAGATCGCCATAAGTAGCGCGGTATTTGACGTTGGTCGGGAGCACCACCACGCTCATGTTATAGATCTTCTGGAACTCCTCTTCTTCTGTCTTGGCCGTACCGGTCATTCCAGCCAGCTTCTCGTACATACGGAAATAGTTCTGGAATGTGATGGTGGCGTAGGTTAAGCTCTCGCGCTGGACTTTCACGTTCTCCTTGGCCTCAATGGCCTGGTGGAGCCCCTCGGAAAAACGCCGTCCATACATCAACCGGCCGGTGAAGTCATCGACGATAATTACTTCCCTGTTCTGGACGATGTAATCTTTGTCGCGTTGGTAGACCACGTGCGCTCGGAGTGCATTATCCAGGTAGGGGAGCATGTGGGCGTGCTCGGTATCATAGATGCTTTCGCCCTTGCCGACCATTGGTACCATCTTCTCGACCTTTTCCACGCCTTGTTCGGTGAGCGTGACAGTTTGCGTCCGTTCATCCAGCACGTAGTCGCCATCCGGTTCCTCCAGATCGATACTTTTTTGGCTGCTGGGGGTCAGACGACGCACGACGTTGGCGAAGCTGCGGTAGAGATTGGAGGGCTCCTCGGCCGGGCCGGAGATGATGAGCGGTGTACGCGCTTCGTCGATCAGGATATTATCCACCTCGTCGATGATGGCGTAGTGGAAATCCCGCTGGACACAGTCGCTTAAATCGCGCGCCATATTGTCCCGCAGATAGTCGAAACCGAACTCGTTGTTGGTGCCATAAGTGATATCGGCTTGATAGGCCTCCTGCCGCGAGACGGGACGTAAGCTCAAGAAACGATCGTCAGCTGAAGGGTAGCCCGGGTCATACAGGAATGAGCCCCGATTGGGATCGGCAGCCGCCGATTGGATCACACCGACAGACATACCCAGAGCGTGGTAGATTGGTCCCATCCATTGGACCCCTACTTTGGACAGGTAATCGTTGGGCGTGACCAGATGAGCGCCGCGCCCGGTAAGCGCGTTGAGGTAGAGCGGCGCGGTGGCCGCTAGCGTCTTGCCTTCGCCGGTCTTCATCTCCACGATCTTGCCCTGGTGCAAGATTATGCCGCCGATCAGCTGAACGTCGTAGTGACGGAGCCCAATGGCCCGTTTGGCGGCCTCGCGCACGGTGGCAAAGGCCTCAACCAAAAGCTCGTCCAGCGTATGGCCCTGCGCCAGGCGCTCGCGAAACAGATCAGTCTTGGCCCGCAGGTCGGCGTCGCTGAGCGCTCTCCACTCCGCTTCCAGAGCGTTGATGCGCTCTATGTCTTGTTGCAAACGAGCAATTTCGCGCTCATCAGAACTGCTGACCAATTTGCTAATCAACCCACGTAGCATAAAACAGACGTACCTCTCTAGATTTCAATTAAAACTAGCTCCAATAGAAACGAGCCGGCAGATTATCGCCCGGTAACTATCCCCTGAGCCCCTGCTTGCATCCGAGGATTGATTATACTCACTGGAGACGCAAATGCAAGCCTGTTAGCCCGTGGGCAAACGAAGCAGTTCCCAAGCACCCTAGACGCATTAGCTTGCCTGCAGACGCGCTTACCAAGCGTATCACCCCCGTCTTCGTTACCCCCCTCCCTCCATTCCGCCCTGGCGCGTTTGTCCATTTGATGGTATCTTACGCTTACCAGGATCCCCACCGTTGGTATCAGCATCTTAGCGTCCCAATACCTCAAAGTCGAGGAGACGTGATGACACACTCTCTCCCTCACGACGACAGCTCAACAGCGATCAGACAAAAGCATGCTGTCCTGATCCTCTCACCGCGGTGGCAGACGCGCGTGATGCTGGCAGCCCAACTCGGCGAGATGACCAAGCACGACGTCGTCTCAGCTCCGGGCGTCGACACGGCTTTGAAGATGATCAAAGTCGTTGGCATCGACCCCGTGTTGCTGATTGTGGATGTGGGGCAAGAGCTCACTCGCCAAGAGATCGATCGCCTGCTGGAGGTGGAACTAAGAGCTCCCGTGATTCTGATCGTCGGCGCGTTTCTCCGTTCTACCTTCGCGCCATTACATGACCGCTGCGCCGCCTTTATGACCCGGCCCGTCAGCATCGGGGAAATTGCCCGAAACGCCCTTCGCCAGCTGGAAAGCTGACCCCTGGGCTTATTTGTCATTTGTCACGTCTCATTTTATAATCGCCTCGTGATGAATACCCTGACGCAGTTTGAGGAGTTGGCTGAACGGCTCGTCGAAGGCACTTTTGCGCGGCTCTTTGCCGGGCACCTGGCGCCGGCGAAGGTGGCCGCACATCTCACCCGCGCCATCGAAGATCATCGAGTTTGCGCTCTGGACGGCGCGCACCAGGCCCCGACGCATTACTGGGTCTACCTCAATCCCGACGACCATGCCGCGCTGCTAGAGGAACGCCCCTCGCTGGAACAAGACCTCTCGCATCATGTCACCGAATTGACCGCCGAAGCCAATATGGTGCTGACCGCGTCGCCGGTCGTTCATGTGCTCTCGGAGAAGCAAATCCCCCCTCATGACGTGCGCATTGAGGCACGCCACGACTCAGAGGAGCCCACGATGAAGAACGTCGAACGTACCCGCGAAATGCTTCCAGAGGAGGAACCGGAGGTCGAGTCGGCAGCCTCAGAAGGGCCACACGGCCGGCCGTTTCTCATTCTGGAAGGCCATCGTCACATCAATTTGACGCAACCGGTAACCTCCATCGGGCGTGCGCTGGATAACGACATAATCATTGAGGATCCACGGGTCTCGCGTCATCACGCTCAGCTGCGCCAGCGCTACGGCCATTATGTGCTCTACGATCTGGGAAGCACCGGCGGCACCCAGATCAACGGTTATCCTGTCGAGGAATGTGTGCTCCATTCGGGTGACGTGATCTCCCTCGCTGGTGCTCAGATCATCTATGGCGAAGATCCCCCGACACCGATCCCCTTGCCGGAGGACGAAGATACCAAGCCATTCGAATCTTCGGACACCTAGCGCTGCAAGCAATGGATATCTTATTGCTAGGCTTCCGTCTCCTGCTCGTCGCCGTGCTCTATACATTCCTGGGCACTATCGCCTTCATCCTCTGGCGCGACCTCAAGCGTGCGTCTCAAATCCACGAGAAAGCGCGCTCCACAGGCCGATTGGTCGTCGTGAAGGCCGAAAATGACGTGCTTTCCGAGGGTACCGTATTCCCCCTGCAGCCGGTCACCTCGCTGGGACGCTCGTCCAGGAACACGATTGTCATTCCAGATACATACACCTCGTCTCAGCATGCCCTTTTGAGCTGGCGAGAGGGCCAGTGGTGGCTGCGGGATCGTCAGAGCCGCAACGGGACTCTGCTCAACGGCAATCGCCTCCAAGAAGCCGTAGTCGTCAGCAGCGGCGACGTGATTGGTATTGGACGGACGCAATTTAGACTGGAGGTTTCGAATGAATCTTGAGATTCACGATAAGGTCGCGTTGGTGACAGCTTCTAGCCGCGGCCTGGGTCGGGCCGTGGCGCTGCGCCTAGCGCGTGAGGGTGCTCACGTAGCCATCTGCGCCCGCGGCGAGGAGGATCTGCAGAAATCTGCGTCTCAAATCAGGGCCAAGACGGGCCAGAAGGTCCTGGCTATCCCAGCCGATGTCACCGACCCGGAGGCGGCCGAGGTGCTGGTCGGAAGGACACTCGATCGCTTCGGGCAGATTGACGCGCTCGTGACAAACGCTGGCGGACCGCTCCCGGGACAATTTCTCGACCTCACCCCGCAGGACTGGGAAAGGACAGCCGAGCTGACCCTGATGAGCGCGGTGCGGCTTTGCTACGCCGCTGTACCGGTTATGCAAGAAGCAGGCACCGGCGCTATCCTAGCTATGACGTCGATCTCGGTCAAGCAGCCCGTGCCTAACCTAATTCTCTCTAATAGCGTGCGAATGAGCGTGATCGGTCTGGTCAAGACCTTGGCCGACGAACTGGGGCCCTTCGGCATCCGGGTCAACGCCATCTGTCCCGGCTGGACCCGCACCGCGCGGGTGGAACAGTTGCTCGATGATCGAGCGATGAGAAACACGACCACGCCGGAAAAAGAGGCCGACCTCCTGGCCACTGACATCCCCCTCGGACGTTTGGGGACACCGGAGGAGTTCGCCAAGGCCGCTGCCTTTCTCATCTCCGATGCCGCCTCCTACATCACTGGCGTCAGCCTGCTGGTGGACGGAGGGATGTACCGAGGGATGATGTGAGGCAAAAGATGGACCTGGATCGAGGCGATCTGCTCTGGCTGGTGGGGCTGATCGCCCTGGGATGCCTGACGCTGAGCGCGACCGCTCTACACGCTTACCGCTTCACCACAGCGGAAGGGGGCGTCCCGCTCGACGACGCCTGGATTCATTTCCAGTTCGCGCGGAACTTGGCCCGAGGCGATGGCTTCGCGTTCAACCCTGGGCAGCCGACCGCCGGCTCCACCGCGCCGCTCTGGACGCTGCTCCTGGCTGGCATATACGCCCTTGGCGGTCGATTTCCATCTGCGGGACAGGCGCTCAGCGCGGTCTCGTTCTTGACCACCTTGCTTGTCACCTATGCGCTGGGCAAGCGTCTGACCGGGCGTCGGTGGGTGGCCTGGCTGGCGGGGGCGGTGGTGGCAGTCAACGGCCGGATGGTCTGGGCCGGCCTTTCGGCATTGGAGATATGTCTCTTCGCCACGCTGAGCATGTTGGCCATCAACGCTCACCTGACCGATCGTAAGAGAGCCCGTTACCGACTCCACACGGCAGCTTTGTTCGGCCTGGCGGCGCTCGCTCGCCCCGAGGGCTATCTCCTCTTCGCGCTGGCGCTGGCCGATTTTGCACTGTCCGTCTTGCAACTGGCGCCACCTGATCGCCATAAAGCACTTCACGTCCTGCGCAGGTTGCTCTTGCCAGCGCTCCTCTTTGCCGTCATAGTAGTGCCTTATCTGATCTTTTCATTGCACACCAGTGGCCACTTGTTGCCTAATACCTTCCACGCCAAGGCGACGTTCAACGGCCTTCCCGACCGCGATTTCTTGAGCTTATGGGCCCGTTATCTGGTGTTGGATAACCCGCTGCTTCTTCCGTTTTACCTGTTAGGCGCGATGGTACTGCCGTTCCAAGGACCTGGTACGTCGGAGGAACGAGCTACGTTGCTAAGCATATGGAGCTTGGGCTTGCCGATCGGCTATGCCTTTCTCCACGCCGTGCTCTATCAACACGGGCGCTACTTGATGCCGCTGATCCCATGTAACGCGGTGATAGCCAGCGCGGGGTTACTAATGGCGCGTCCCTTTTTGCGCCGTCGCGGATGGCGCTGGTCGGAATCGGAAGTGACGCTGGTCGTGATCGTGACACTGCTCGCCGTCGCAGGGACCGCCTGGCGGTTGCCGACGATGGCGCGGCTCTACGCTTGGAACGTACACAACATCAACCAGATGCACGTAGCGTTGGGACGCTGGGCGGCGGAAAACACACCGACGGAGGCTGCGTTGGCTCTGAACGATATCGGCGCCATCACATATTTCTCTCGACGTCCGGTGGTCGATCTGGCCGGGCTGATCACGCCGGAGATCGTGCCTGTCCTGCGCCGGCCCGATCGTGCTCCACAGCTGGTCGATTTTCTGGTTCAGCGGGAGGTGGAATACGTCATCATCTTCCCCAATTGGTTCCCCAGGCTGGCCGCTCACGAGGCCCTGACGCCGATCCATCAGGTGACGCTGGAACGCCGTACCATCGGCGGCGGCGAAACGATGGTTGTCTATCGCCTTGCGCCATAATAACCATCCGGACACATTAAACGCACCAAGAATGCACTAAGGAGGTTTCCCATGTCATCCACTTCACAAATCACAAATCAGAGCTCACAGCCGATTGTCCGCATCGGCATTATCGGCGGCAGCGGTCTCTATCAAATGGAAGGACTTTCCGACATCGAGGAGTACACCGTGGAGACACCGTTCGGCCAGCCGTCCGACGCCATTCTCATCGGGACTCTGGCTGGTGAGCGCGTCGCCTTCCTGGCCCGGCATGGCCGTGGCCACCGTTTGATGCCCACCGAGGTCAACTACCGCGCCAATATCTTCGCCCTCAAGAGCCTGGGCGTGGAGCAGATTGTCGCGGTCAGTGCATGTGGTTCGCTGCGCGAACATCTCCATCCGGGGGAGATTGTGATCCCCGATCAGCTCTTCGATTTCACCAAGCAGCGCGACAACACCTTCTTCGGGGATGGGTTGGTGGCGCACATCAGCTCGGCCAATCCCTTCTGCCCTCGCCTCTCTCAGGCCATCGGCGACACGGTGGAAGAGACTGGCGGTAGAGTGCATCGGGGGGGGCGCTTTATCACCATCGAGGGACCACGATTCTCCACCAGGGGCGAAAGCTTCACTTTCCGCAGCTGGGATATGGACATCATTGGCATGACCACCAGTCCAGAGGCATTTCTGGCTCGGGAAGCGGAGATCTGTTACGCCGTGATGGCTCACGTCACTGACTATGACGTCTGGCATGAAACGGAGGAGGAGGTCAGCGTCGAGGCTGTGGTGCGTATCCTGCAGCAAAACACCGCCCTGGCCCAGGAGGCTATACGTTTATTGGTACCTCGTGTGGCAGAAGCTGATCTTGCCTGTGACTGTGACCAGGCGCTGGCGACAGCCATCATCACCGATCGCGAAACCATCCCGTCGGCCACGAAGGATAAACTGGCGCCGATCGTGGGAGACTACCTGGCGCTGGATTAACACTCGTTTTATTGTTATCACGCCACAAACGTAAGAGAAATCAAATGGCAAGCTGGGCCGTGCCAGATCTGGGGTCACCTGCTCTCCGGGAGCGCTTTTTGTTGATCGCGGCTGCCGCCTTCGTGATCGTAGGCGGCGTCACCCTCTATTTGGCCTATCCCCCTTTCACCTTATGCCAGCTGGCGATCGTCATCTTCTCATTTGTCTTGGCCTCCGTCTCGGGCCACGTGATACTTTCGCGCAGGCTACCCAAGCGCGATCCCTTACTTCTGCCCACCGGGGCGCTGCTTAGCGGCTGGGGCCTGCTGATGGTGGGACGACTGGCACCGAACTTCTTGCCGCGACAGGCCACCTGGCTGCTGCTGGCCACGCTGGCGATGTTGATCGTAGCCCAGGCCGGACGTGACCTGCGCTGGTTGCGGCGCTACCGCTATACGTGGCTCGTGGCCGGATTGGTGCTGCTGACCGCCACGCTGGTGTTGGGCGTCAACCCCTCCGGTGCTGGCCCCAGGCTCTGGCTAGGATTGGGCGGTGCATACTTCCAGCCATCAGAACCGCTTAAGCTCTTACTGGTGGTCTTTATGGCTTCCTATCTGGCTGAGCGACGCGAGCTGCTCATCTCCGAGGGGGTCAGGCTGGGACGATGGCGCCTGCCCCCGCTGGCTTACGTGGGGCCACTGATTGCGACGTTCGGGCTGACAGCGCTGCTCCTGGCTGCCCAGCAGGACCTGGGCGCTGCGATGTTGTTCTTCTTCACGTTCCTCTCGATACTCTATCTGGCGACGGGCCAATGGGGATACGTGGTCGCCGGGACCTTGCTCTTTGTCGGGGCCGGGTTCGTGGGCTACAGAATGTCGCCGCGCGTGGCGCTGCGGGTGGATGGCTGGATCAACCCCTGGCCCGGCGCCGCTGACTGGGCCTTCCAGATCATTCAGTCTCTTTTGGCCTTTGGGGAAGGCGGTCTCTTGGGACAGGGCCTTGGCCTGGGGCGGCCTACCTTTATCCCCGCGGTCCACACCGATTTCGTCTTTGCCGCTCTGGGAGAGGAGTTTGGCTTGACCGGGGTGCTGGCCGTGATCGTCCTCTACGGTGTGCTTCTGGTACGCGGCTTCCGGGCTGCCCTCCGCACCCGACGATCATTTGCCCGGCTGCTGACCGCCGGGCTGACCGCCGGGCTCGTCATCCAGGCCTGGGTGATTATGGCCGCCAACGTCAGGCTGGTACCTATCGCTGGCGTCACACTTCCCTTCCTTTCCTATGGCGGCTCCTCGCTTGTCGCCTCCTTCATCGCATTAGGGCTCCTGATCCGCATCTCCAGCCGCGAGCAGAGGGGAGATGAAGGGGGAAATGAAGGGAGCACTGTTAGGAACAACGTCCAGCGGCCAGCTCTCCGTCTGACATGCGCCATTGGCCTGGCACTGATCCTCCTGGCCGCCACCTGCGGCTACTGGTCGGTGGTCCGCACCGACTGGCTGACGGCGCGGGGAGATAACCCCCGCCGAATAGCCTATGAACGGCGTATCGTGCGGGGTAGGATTGTGGATCGGAACGGCGTGGTGCTTGCCGGCGTCGACGTGGCTCCCTCAGGCATCGTCACGCGCACTTATCCGGTGCCAGAGGCTTTCCCGGTGGTGGGTTATGCCACATTGCGCCACGGCACTGCCGGGATCGAAGCGACCTTTGACGATGTATTGCGCGGCGAGAGGGGCCGAACAGAGCTAGAGACGGTCTGGTCCGAGCTGCTCCATCGCCCACCCGAAGGGAAAAACGTCCGTTTGACGCTTGACACGAGTATGCAACGACTGGCCCAATCAGCCCTGGCAGGGGAGGCCGGCGCTGCGGTTCTGTTGAATGCTCGGACCGGCGAGGTGCTGGCCCTGGCCTCGATGCCCAGTGCCGACCCGACTCGGCTCGACGACGTGTGGGAGCAACTGCGTGAGGATCAATCCTCGCCTCTGGTCAATCGAGCCATCCAGCTTTACCAGCCAGGGGCCGCGCTCCAGACACCTATCGTCGCCGAGGCATTGCGACAGCGGATGGTCACATTGAACCGCCCGGTCACTTCGACGGTCAGTACTATGTTGACGGTAGACGGCGGAGCGGTGGGCTGTAGTTTTCCTCCAGAGAAACCCTACACGCTGGTCAACGCCTATGCTGCGGCCTGCCCGGCCCCGATCGCTACATTGGGGCCGCGTCTGGGAGCCGATGGTCTGGATGCAGCTATGAAGCGGTGGCGTCTCATAGAACCGCCGCCGCTGGAGATCCCAACTGCGGCCTCCGACTGGGACAGTGAGACTGTCTCAATGACCAGGGCCTTGCGCCTGGAGGCCATCGGACAGGGCGAGCTGACTATATCTCCCCTTCAGATGGCGCTGATAGCCGCGACGCTGGCGAATGAGGGTACCGTCCCCAGGCCCCGATTGACGCTCCGCGTCGGCGGACAGGCGTATGATCAAGACACAAGTGAGCCACGCCGGGCCCTCGGCTCCCGCGAGGCCCGGCAGCTGCTCGCGGCCTGGCAGCGATATGACGATGGTATCGCCGGCCACTGGGGACTTGCAGTGGCGGGCGAGGGCCGACCTCACGCCTGGTTCCTTGGCGTCGGGCCGCCCAACGGCGAGCAGCGCTACGCTGCAGCCGTCTTGATCGAACGCACCGCTGTCCCTGAGCAGGCGCTTGAGATCGGTGTGTCGCTGTTACGCGCGGCCTCCCGTTAGCGAGTCACCGAGTAGATTCGCCGTCTGCCTCCCACGGTGTGCCCCCATATGCGTCAACTTAAGCGTTACTGTGTAGAAATTCTAGTGTAATCTGAGACCAAAACACCCCTTGACAACCCATCCGGGTGGGCTAGAATTAACCTGGGAGGTATTGGTGGCTCAAAAACAGATTCGGAATTTTTGCATCGTGGCGCACATTGATCACGGCAAGTCGACTCTGGCCGATCGCTTGCTGGAGTTGACGCATACCTTGGCCGACCGCGATATGATGGATCAGGTGCTCGATTCGATGGACCTGGAGCGCGAGCGTGGCGTCACCATCAAAGCGTCGGCGGTGCGTATGCATTACGTGGTCGATGGTGAGCAGAGGTATCAGCTGAACCTGATCGACACGCCGGGCCACGTCGACTTCTCGTACGAGGTCAGCCGAGCATTGGCTGCGTGCGAGGGGGCATTGCTGGTGGTCGACGCGGCGCAGGGTATTGAGGCCCAGACGATCGCCAACCTCTTCCTGGCGTTGGAGGCCGAGCTGGAGATCATTCCTGTGGTCAACAAGATCGATCTCAAGATGGCACGGCCGGTCGACGTGACGCTGGAGCTGGCCGAGCTGCTGGGGTGCGATCCAGAGGAGATTCTACACGTTTCTGCCAAGGAGGGCTGGGAGGTGGAGGCAGTGCTGGAGGCCGTCGTCGACCGGCTGCCGCCGCCGGAGGGCGATGAAGGTGCTCCGCTGCGGGCGCTGATCTTTGATTCTCACTACGATCCCTACAAGGGCGTCGTGGCTTACGTGCGCATCGTCGAGGGGACATTGGCGATGGGCGAACATTTGCAGCTGATGGCCACCGGTTCCCGGACAGAGCCGATGGAGGTAGGTATCTTCGCACCGGGTATGCAAGAGACCGGACGGCTGGAGGCCGGCGAGGTCGGCTACGTCGCCACGGGGCTCAAATCGGTGCGCGATTGCCAGGTCGGCGACACGCTCACCGAGGCCGATCGACCGGCCGATAAACCGCTGCCGGGCTACCAACCGGTCAAGCCGATGGTCTTCGCCGGCATTTACCCCGTCGAGGCTGACGATTTTCACGCTTTGCGCAATGCCCTGGAAAAGCTCCAGCTCAACGACGCGGCGTTGAGCTTCGAGCCGGAGTCCTCACAAGCGCTCCAGTACGGCTTTCGCTGCGGCTTCCTGGGCCTCTTCCATATGGAGATTGTGCAGGAGCGCCTGGAGCGCGAGTATGATATGAACTTGATCGCGACTGCACCCAGCGTAGCTTACCAGGCTGTCACCCAGGATGGTGAGGTGGTCGAGGTCTCTAGCCCAGCTGGGTTGCCGGAGCCCCATCAGATTGAGGAGATACGCGAGCCGTGGGTGCGGGTCCAGATCTTTACGCCGTCCGACTACATCGGGCCAATTATGGATCTGATTATGAAGCGGCGCGGGGAATACGTGACCACGGAGTATCCCGATAGCAAGCGGGTGGTGCTGACCTACGAGATGCCGCTGGCGGAGATGGTGGTCGATCTGCACGATCGCCTTAAATCGGCCACGCGGGGTTTCGCCTCAATGGACTACACCTTCGCCGGCTATCGCGCGGGTGAGCTGGTGCGGATGGATATTCTGGTCAACGAGGAGCCGGTGGATACGCTCTCGCTCATCGTCCATCGCGATAAGGCTTATGAGAAAGGCTCCGCCATCGTGAGCAAACTGAAGGAAGTCATCCCTCGCCAGATGTTCCCAGTGCCCCTCCAGGCTGCCCTGGGAGGCCGCATCATCGCTCGTGAGACGGTCAAGGCTCGGCGCAAGGACGTGCTGTCCAAGTGTTACGGCGGCGACGTCACGCGCAAACGGAAGCTGCTGGAGCGTCAGAAGGAAGGCCGCAAACGGCTGAAGCAGCTGGGTGAGGTCTCAATTCCCCAGGAGGCATTCCTGGCGGTGCTCCGGTTGGACGAGGATTGACAGCTCTGACGAATGGAAAACTTCTCTTGTCGGCATTGTGGTCGGTCCATCAGAGTTCCAGCCTCGACGTGCCCCTGGTGCGGAGAGCGGATTATGGTCATCTGCGCCAATTGCAAAGCTTACACCGATGACCAGAGGCCCCATTGCCAGCATTGTGGAGCGCCGCTTGAGCCCGACCAGATGGAAGAGATCAAGAAGATGGCGCGCCGTTCGGAGGTCACAGATCTGGCACAAGACCGGACGCGGGGCCAGCTGGTCGCCAGCGCCGTGGTGGTCAACAACCTGCAGGATTTCTTCTACGTCGACAAGCAGGGGCGAAAGACCATTCTGGTCACTCTCTTCGGGCCGCTGGATGAGCGTCGTGCGGAACCAGCGGGGCTGCTTTTTTCCGCCTACGCTTACCTGGTTCAAAAAGAGTACTGCACAGCGCGGGTTGAGGAACGTAGCGATGGCATGCGCTCTATCTCGTTAAAAAGTCTGCGTTCTTGGAACGGGCAGAAGCGGTGTCTTGAAGCGACGCTTATGGACGAGATGACGCTAGGTACTGATCTGCGAGAGGTAACCGATCAGGCGCTGCGGAAATTGATGGGCTTCAAAGTCACAATGGCCCGTTCACCTTCCTCTGGCATGTTGGGGTTGCCTGTCGGCAGTCAGCGCGAGCCACGAGATGCATCGGAGCGTTCGGCCTTTGCAGCGCTGGATCAGACGGCGCGGCTGACGATGCTTCCGGATCACTCGGAGGAAGAGGCGTGTCGGGATACTTATCGTCTGCTGAAGGCGTTCGCGGCGGCGGACCGGCAGATGGCCGATTTTCTGGCGCGGGAGCTTCTGGAGGTGCTGAGCTGGTTCGAGCGTTATGAAGAGAACCCGGCGCTGGGCCTGGGCAAAGCGTAGGTTCTGAATACTGTCGCCAACTATGTCCAGCTATCTCTATCAGCGGATCGGCAAGCGGCGACCGGTGGCGCTATGACGCACAGACCCAAAGTCCTGCACCCCCTCGAGCTGCTCCACGTCAAAGACAGGCCCGTCCTGACAGACCAATAGATCGTCCATTGCACACTGTCCGCAGACTCCAAAGCCGCATTTCATATACCGCTCTACGCTAAACTGCCCCGGTAGTTCCCTCTCCAGGCACAAGCGGTGGAGCGCCACGAGCATCATCTCCGGGCCACAGGCGTAGATCGCCGGAGCAGGCTCCTCTTGTACCGTTGCCAGTATAACATCGGTGATGAACCCTTTGCGACCGGCTGAGCCGTCATCGGTGGCGGTGACAGTCTCAGCACCCAGCGCCTGGAACTGGTCGACGTAGGGTAGATCGAGCGCTGTCCGGGCCCCGATGGCAACGGTGGTCGGGATGCCACGCTCAATAGCCTGCGAGGCCAGAAAGTAGAGCGGTCCTACACCACAACCCCCGCTTACGAGCAGCGCCGGCCTATCCTCCCGAAGTGAGAACCCGTGACCATAGGGCCCGCGCCAGCCTGCCGAATCCCCTACCCCTCGCTGATGGAGCGCCGTGGTAAAAGCACCCACCCGGGCCACTGTCACCGTGAGGGGAGCGGGATAAGCAATCGACATCGGCTTCTCGTCCAGGCCCGGCAGCCAGAGCATGATGAACTGACCGGGCGTTGCTTCTGGAAGCTCGGCCTCCAGAACGAACGTGCGAATGGTGCGGGTCTCGTCGCGCACATCGCGGATACGGGTGGTGCGAGGAAGGTCGTTCTCTCTTGGGAATGCTCTAGGCATCAGTCCTCTCGTCAACTCGCTGGCGAGGCGGATCCTCGCCGACGAGAAAGTGTACCACATGGCCGTGGTTCTGAAAAGTCGTTGGTCACGCCTTTCCCACGCTGATCAGATATACTGCTGTCTCCTCCGTCCCGTCCAACCCCAGTGGATCATTGAGCCGGTCGTCGAAAAAGGCACCCACAGCGCAGGCGCCCAGCCCCATCGACGTGGCCGTCAGATAAAGGTTTTGTCCCACGTGGCCCGTCTCTATCATCACGTAGCGATAAGCACGCTCGTGATACCTCCATCGTGTACGCTGGAAGATGGCCGAAAGCACGAAACAGACATTTGCTTGTCCCAGAAACTCTTGGCCCAATCCGGCCAGCGTCACCGTGTCGCGAAAGTTGCCCTCTTGGAGACGCTCCAGCGCATGCTCTTGTATTGCGTAATGGTAGATGCCTGCTTTCAACGTCTCGGCGTTATGGACCACCGGGTAGATCTCAATAGGATAGAGTGCTCCGGCTGAGGGCGCTGCGCGAAATCCCATGCGCTCCTCCGTGATGCCCTGTGCTGCGTGCAATAGCCGTGAGAGCGCCTGGAGCGAGATCGGTCCCCCGGCATAATTACGCACCGACCGTCGCATTTCCAGCGCCTTCTCCACGCTCAATCCCGCGTTGCCTCCTGGGTCGGGGTCGGGCAGGGCGATGCGCTCGGCTTCTGGATAGGTCTTGTAGCGCGGCGGACGGTTCCCCCAGTCGGGGCTAATGTCCAGCTCAGGCAGGAGGCCGGGCTTGCTCCACTGGTGGTAAAGCGCCCCGAGGTCCCGCGCGTCGCCCGGAAGATCTGGCGTCCGGCGCCCCGGTAGCAGCCAGGCGATCAGGAATCCGAGGCCGGCGGAGAGGCCGGCGATGATAACGTCTCGCCGGGTGGTCATTGCCTCTTTCTTCGGCCTGGTTATGGTTCGACGTCTGGGGCGCTCTTGGCCTCTCCCGATTCGACGCACGTAAGCTGTGATGCGCTGCCAGTTGAGCGCGACGTGGAGCACGGCCAGCCCAGCACAGATGTAGCCGGCGTAGCTGTGGTAGAGAAGCTGATGCAACCCCAACAGGTCCATCACGATGCCCGTCCCGGTCACGTAGAGACCGCTGAGGATCATCAGGGCGATGACGAGGTAATCCCAATCTCTTCTTCGCATCTGAGCCTTCCGTATATCTGTGAGCGCAGCGCTAGGCTGGCATTGGGATGAGGAGACAGGGCAACACAAGGGGAAAGATGCGGCCCATCGAGTCAGATCACGACCACACGTGTACCCTCCCCCGGCGGTGTGCGGAGAGTGTAGGTTCCGTATTCGACGTGCGGCTCGATCCAGCGGAAGATCCAGCGGGCTGCTTCGCTGGTTACGTTGATGCAGCCGTGGCTATGACGCCGGCCGTAATCATTGTGCCAGTAGGTGCCGTGGATGGCCACACCACGCCAGGTGAAATAGACCGGAAAAGGGACCCCCGGCAGATCGTAACGATCGTTGTCGCCACCGCCGACCATACGGCGAGTGTGACGCTGGTAGAGAACGTGAAACTCGCCGAGCGGGGTTCCCATACCGTAGACGCCGGAGGCTATGCGCGTGTGGAAGACGTCGCGCGAGCCTTCGAAGCACGTCAGCGTCTGGTCTCCGATGTTGATCTGGAGCCGTTTGTCCGGGTGGCCCGGCGAAATCGGCGTCAGAGCCTCTGGAGGGATGCGACGGAGCGACGAAGCGCGAACATAGTAGCCAGGCGAATGGGTGAGGCCCTCTTGAATGCGATACCACCAGATGGCCTCATCGTCGCTCTCGGCAGCGATCACGCGATAGACAGTCTGGTAATAGAGCCGACGAGCAACATAGGAGCTGTTGGGACGCCAGCGGGCCTCGGCGATGGGCACGCAAACCTCGGCCCAAAAGCCCGGCTCAGGCACCGGAGCGATGACCTCACTTTGCGGCGCATCGACCACCGGCTGGACGTAGCCGCTGTGGATATAGCCGCCTCCTGTCTCGTACCAGATCGCGTTGGAAGGCCAAGGAGCCTTCCCTTCGACGGCAGATTTGAGGGGCATGATGTCGTTACGATACTTCCACTCCACAAAGTTGGCATCGGGCGACGGCTCCTCACGCAGAGCCAGACGCCAGGTAGCGATGCGACCCAGGGGCGTTGGCGCTGCTTGGGAGGTCAAGCCATCTCGCAGCATTGGTTCATTGGCAAATAGATAAGGGCGGGGAAGCGCCAGTAAGCCCAAACTGACGCCACTATATTTCAGGAACTCTCGACGAGTCAGAGGTTTCATAGGCTATCTCCGGATTATAGCGATATGGATCGCGCGAGTTTGTCAGATGTAATACCTGTGTAGGATGTGAGATCTGCAGTCCAGGCAAGGGGAAAGATCGGACTGACTATGAACAAAGTATAGACGATTTGGAACTATAAGGCAAGCTGCGTCGCACAAGCTTCAGAGCGTCAATGTGGAATAATCTCGCGTCTATGGTACAATACATTTCAAATGCTGATCCCTGAACTTCGGACGAATCGCCATTCTTCGCGAGAAAATCTCCCGGTGCAGAGTGTCATCTGCTCGGTCTTGCTTCTCGCTTCCTTTCTTGTCATTATAGCTGCTTTTGCGCTCGCCGCTTGCACTGCCCAACTTCCGTATCACGCCACCCATCGCGTTGTTCGAAAGTATCCGCACGATCCGGCGGCCTTCACCCAGGGCCTGGCCTTCGATGGAGATACCTTGTATGAAGGCACAGGGCTCTGGGGAGAATCGTCTTTGCGACGCGTCGATCTGGAGACGGGCGAAGTGGTCCAGATCAAACACTTGGCACCGAACTACTTCGGCGAGGGCATCACGGTCTGGAAGGACCAAATCATCCATCTGACCTGGAAGAGTGGACGCGGGTTTGTGTATGATAAAGCCTCTTTCGATCTCCAACGCACGTTCTCGTATCAAGGTGAGGGCTGGGGCTTGACTCACAATGGTGAACGACTTATTATGAGCGATGGTACCTCGTGGCTGCGCTTCCTGGACCCCGATACGCTGGAGGAGATGGATCGCGTCCAGGTGCTGGAGCACGGCGAGCCGATCACTCGACTGAACGAGCTGGAGTGGGTACGAGATCAGGTCTGGGCCAACGTATGGAAGGAGCCGCGCATTGTGCGCATTGACGGTGACACAGGCACTGTGCTCGGTTGGATCGACTTCTCCTCGCTGGTCGAAGAAGAACCGGCCGGCGTCTTAAACGGTATTGCCGTCCGGGACGGCGACGTCTTCGTGACCGGGAAGCACTGGTCACACGTCTACGAAGTGGAAATAGTCGCCGATGAATAACCGTCATTTGAGCTGACAAAACGATGCAACGTGGATTCCGTTCGCCTGGGGCTCTTTTCGTTCTCTCTCTCTTTTTCGTCGTCCTGCTGCTAACTTCTGCTGGATGCAACCTGATGCCTACTCGGATGACGCTGGTACCGACGATCACGGCGCAGCCCACCGCTGTGCCTACGTCTACATTCACGCCCTTGCCCACTGCTACCCCCACGCTGGCGCCGACATCCACATCCACCCCAGCTCCAACGCTCGATTCAACCGCAGTTGTCTCTACTATTACCGACGCCCAAGCCCAGGCGGCCGCGGTCAACGTCGAGCCCCTTTGCTTGCGCTGGGAGGATACCAACGATAACGGTACTTCGGAATGGATAGGGCTCTACCACCAGCCAGGCGATCCGCCGGAACTACAGGCATTCATCCTTGATGGCGAACGCTGGTATGCACTGGAGCCACTTGAGGAGGAAGAGTATGGCCTGGGGCAATACCCTACTTGTGAGATAGATGTCGAGGACATCAATACCGATGGCAAGAGCGAAATACTGATCTGGGGGCATGCTGGAGCGCGGACGGACTTGCTCCATATCTTCGTCTGGGAGGTGGAGGATTATGAGTTGCTGGCCTTCTTCGAGGGCGAAGCTGGCATCCGGCTGGAAAATAAGGACGGCGATCTATCCGATGAGATCGTAGTGGGGTACAATACCGCTCGCTCCAACCTGGTGTGGGAGGCGGTCTATACGTGGGATGGCGACCGTTATGGCTGGACGTGGGAGCGCTACAGCTGGCTCTACCTGGATCGGCCGCACGCTTATTTTACCGACACGCCGGAACACGTGGTCATCTCGTTCTACCTGGCGCTTGATGATCGAGATATGCCGGCGGCCTACCGCTTGTTGAGCGCGGAAGCTCGGGGGGCACAACCGTATGAGACCTGGCTTGACGAGTTCGCCATTACCCTGGCGATGGAAGTTGGATCTGTGCACGAGGTCGAGCGTAGTGCGGACGAGACCACCGCTACCATCACGGCTCAGGTGCGCGTCTATGAAAACCTCGACGGGCGCGTCTTCGCTACGCTCTGGGACGTCGAGTGGCGCGTGCGCCGGGTCGAGGATACGTGGCGCCTGCACGAGGTTACCACCCAGCAGGTCGATCGTTGGGAAACTCCTTACTATTGACCTATTGATGGCGGAGCGGAAATTTGTGAACAGCCTCATTCATCGTATAATGGTGGCTGCTCGCATCATAGATGTATGGTGGAGGTGAATGACTACACGAGTGACAAAACGAGTGACAGAACCAACCAGTTCGCCACAGGAGCGCGCTTTTTTGGTCGGCATTGAGCTCAAAGGACCAGGGGCATCCTCCGCGGATGATCACTGGCCGGTCGAAACTTCTCTGGTCGAGCTGGCTCAACTGGCGCGGACGGCCGGTATGGTCGTTGTTGGGCATGCCGTACAGCGGCTTGAACACCCGCATCCTGCTACGTTCATCGGGCCGGGTAAAGCGCGGGAGATCGCCAGGCGCGTCGAGGAGGCCGCGGCGAACGTCGTCTTGTTCGACGACGAGCTCTCTCCCCGTCATCAGCGTGAGCTGGAGGAAGTCCTGGGTGAGGGAATCAAGCTGCTCGACCGCACAGCTTTGATCCTCGATATTTTCGCTCAACATGCCCACACCCGCGAGGGCGCGTTGCAGGTTGAACTGGCCCAGTACGAATATCGCCTGCCGCGCCTCACGCGGGCTTGGACACACCTGGCCCGTCAGGCCGGTGGACGCGCCGGTGGTGCACGCGGTAGCGTTGGCGTGCGCGGGCCCGGCGAGACGCAGCTGGAAACTGATCGACGCGTGATCGGGAGACGCATCACCCACCTTAAGAGCGAGCTGGAGGAGGTGCGAGCTCATCGGAGACGCCATCGTGCGCGTCGGCGTAAACATGGTATGCCTACCATCGCTCTGGTCGGTTATACCAACGCTGGCAAGTCGACTCTGCTCAACGCGCTGGCCGATGCCGACGTAAAGGCAAACGATCAGCTATTTGTGACGCTTGATCCTACGACCCGCCGCGTCGAGCTGCCCGGCGGCAGCCTGGCGCTCTTTACCGACACCGTCGGCTTCATCCAGAAGCTGCCCACGCAGCTGGTAGCCGCCTTCCACGCTACGCTGGAAGAGGTGGGTGAGGCCGACTTGCTGGTTCACGTGATCGACGTGACCCATCCCCAGGTGATGCGTCAGGTGAAAGCCGTCCGCGAGACGCTGGCGGAGATCAATGCCGCTCACAAGCCAGTTATCAACGCTTTGAACAAGATTGATCTCTTGCCCTCTCCAGATGTACTCCCTACGCCCTTAAGCGACCTTCCAAGTGCTGTCACAATCTCGGCCCTTGACGAAGAGGGCCTGGACGAGCTGCTGGCACGGATTGAGGAGATTCTAGAAGCACAGATGGCCAAGATCAACGTCTTGATCCCTTACCAATCGGGGGAGCTGGTGGACTTATTCCATCGCCGGGGCTTGATTGAGCGTGAAGAGTATGTGGAGCAAGGCACACACATCGAAGGACGTGTGCCCCAGGAGTTGGTGGGGCATTTCCGCGGGCTCCATTACACCGCTGAAGCGAAAGCGAACACGCATATTGAAGAAGGAGCATAAATATGGGAAGCCAATGGCTGAAGCAAATGAGTGATTTTCTGGCTCGCTTGCCGGGACTCCCGGTTCTTTTCGCCGTGAGCTTGATCGTACTCAACTTTGCGCTGCAGTTGCTGCCGGCCTGGCCGCTTATCGGTTGGGTGGCCCGGACGCACCTCTGCCTGCATCTGGGGCTGGTCATTGGATTCCTGGGGGTCTTGCTGGGGGATGCTCTCATCGGCTAGGTTGGACGTACTGGGTAGAGTTGGTTAGACCTGGATAGACAAGGAGGCAAGCACGTGAAATTGCACGAATACCAATCGAAGCGGCTGTTCGCCGAGCACGGCGTGCCTATTCCCGATGGTAATGTGGCGACCACGCCGCGAGAGGCGTACCGCATCGCCGATGAGTTGGGCGGAGCAGTCGTTGTCAAATCGCAGGTGCTCGTCGGCGGCCGGGGAAAGGCCGACGGGATCAAGATTGCCCAATCATCTGCGGAAGCCGAGACGTTGGCCGACCAAGTTCTGGGCATGACGATCAAGGGCCTTCCGGTGCGGAGGGTTCTGATCGACGAGGCGGCTGACATTGAGCAAGAGCTCTATCTAGGCATCGTGGTAGATCGCGCTGCTCGTCGGCCGGCGATGATGGCCTCCTCCGAGGGCGGCGTGGAGATCGAGGAAGTGGCTCGCGTCAGCCCTGAGGCTATCAAACGAGTGGCCATCGATCCCTACCTGGGGCTGCGGAGCTATCAGACGCTGGCGCTGGCGAAGGGGATTGGGCTTCCGCAAGCGCTGTATCGCTCCTTCGGGCGCATTGCGCAGGGGCTTTACGAGGCGTTTATGAGCTACGATGCTTCGCTGGCCGAGATAAATCCGTTGATCGTCGCCACCGACGGCGAGCTGCTGGCTGTGGACGGCAAGATGGTGCTTGATGATAACGCGCTTTTCCGTCATCCTACGCTGGCGGAGATGCGCGACGTGGACGCCGAGACAGCGGCGGAGCGCGAGGCACGGGAGGCAGGATTGAGCTATGTCGATCTGGATGGCTCGATCGGCTGTATGGTAAACGGGGCCGGGCTGGCGATGGCCACGATGGATATCATCAAACATTTTGGCGGCTCGCCGGCCAATTTTCTGGATATCGGCGGCGGTGCTCAGGCCGACAAGGTAGCCATCGCGCTACGCCTGATCCTGGAGGATACCAACGTCGAGGCGGTACTGTTCAACATCTTCGGCGGTATTACCCGCTGCGACGAGGTGGCGCGGGGTATCTTAGACGCTTTTGCAGAGGTGAGACCCGACGTTCCTTTGGTTGCGCGTCTGGTGGGCACCAACGAGGCCGAAGGACGCGCGCTGCTGGAGGGTTCCGATTACAATTTGATCATCGCAAGGACATTGGCCGAGGCAGCGCAGAAGGCCGTTGGCGCTGCCGAAGGGTAGGGAGGAGCTATGACAATTCTAGTCGATAGAGAGACACGCTTGCTCGTTCAGGGTATCACCGGGCGCGAGGGCGAGTTTCACAGCCGACAGATGATCGCCTATGGTACAAATATCGTGGCCGGCGTGACGCCGGGGAAGGGCGGACAGATGGCCTGCGATGGGCAGGTACCGGTCTTCGATACCGTGGCTGAGGCGATGGACGCTGCGGAGCCGAATGCTTCGATCGTTTATGTGCCGGCCCGTTTCGCCGCCGATGCGATTATCGAGGCAGCTGATGCTCGCCTCCCGCTGATCGTCTGCATCACCGAGGGCATCCCGGTGCTGGATATGATCGAGGTAAACTCCTACCTTGACCAGAGAGGCGCGCGGCTCGTGGGGCCCAATTGCCCTGGCTTGCTATCTCCGGACCAGGCTAAGATTGGCATTATGCCCGGTCAGATCGCCACGCCGGGGCCGGTGGGTGTCGTCTCCCGCTCGGGCACTCTGACTTATGAGGTGGTCTATGCCCTCACGGAGCGGGGTATTGGTCAGAGCACCTGTCTGGGCATTGGCGGCGATCCGATTATCGGTACGGATTTCATCGACGCGCTCCACCTGTTCGAGGAGGATCCGGACACCGAGCAAGTGGTACTCATCGGAGAGATAGGCGGCACTGCCGAGGAACAGGCGGCTCGGTTCATCGACGATTCTATGACTAAGCCGGTCACGGCCTTCGTCGCCGGCCGGACAGCGCCGCCGGGAAAACGGATGGGACATGCTGGTGCTATCATCCAGGGTGGCACGGGGACTGCGGCGGAGAAAATTGCGGCATTTGAAGCAGTCGACGTGCCGGTGGCCCACCATCCAGAGCAAATCGCCGACTTTGTGGAGCAACGTCTGGAATAGCGCTTGATGGAAACCACCTTCCAACACGGTCCAGAACCGACTTCTTCTCGGTCGGTTCTGGACTTTGCACGCTATGCTTTTTTCATCCTCCTTGATGACCTCCGTCGGTGGGATTGGCTGGATTGGGGTCTGTTGCTAGCCCTGGCTCTGGGGCTTTTCGCGGCTTCGCCTTTTCTCGTTCGTCCCGGTTTGCCCCGTAAGACCGATGCCGAGCTGCACGTCTATCGCGCGGCCGAGCTCCAGCACATCCTGCGTCAGGGTGTGTTTTATCCTCGGTGGGCGCCCAACCTTTACCTGGGCTATGGCTATCCCATCTTCAATTACTATGCTCCGCTGACGTATTATCTGGCTAATCTGTGCGCACTGATGCCCGGTTTGACCATTGTGGGCGGGGTCAAAGCGATCTTCGTTTTGGGGTTGCTTCTGGCTGCGATGGGAAGCTACTTGCTGGCCCGCAACCTGTTTGGTCCAGCTGCTGGCGTCATTGCGGCAGCTTCTTTCACCTTTGCCCCTTACATCGTTTTCGTCGATCCTCATGCCCGCGGCGACCTAGCGGAGCATTTTGCCATTTGCTTGCTGCCGCTTACGTTCTGCTTCTTTCATCGATTGATGACGTCGCCATCCGCCAGGCGCTGGCCCTTGCTGGGAAGCGTGCTTACGCTGGCAGCGGTGGTCTTTAGCCATAACTTGCTCGGGTTAGTGACCGGTGGGCTGTTGGCGGCTTATTGGTTGTGGCAGCTCATCTTCGGCACCGAGAAGTCACACACCGGGTGGGGCGCTTTGGCCTTTGTGCTTGCAGCGGCCTTGATCGCTTTCTTCTGGCTGCCGTTTCTGTTGGAAAGATCGGCGGTCAAACTCGACGTCATCGGCCCGGGCCACTTCGACTTTCGGCGACACTTCCTCTCGCTGCGGGAGATGCTGGGGTCTTCTCAGCGCGTCGATTGGGGCGCGGTGGGTCCTCGCTTCCGCCACAACCTGGGGATGGCTCAGTGGGTTTTAGCCTTGCCTAGCATAGGTGTATTACTCGGGTTTGGCGGGATTGGTGCTTCGAGTGGAATACCGGAAAGCAAGCCAGGGCAGAGAGCCCGCTTCACGCTGGCTTACTTCGCGCTGGCGGGGTTAGGGTTGATTTTTCTGATGGTCCCTCTCTCCAAGGTGGTCTGGGAGTCTGTGCCGGTTATGCCCTATATGCAATTCCCCTGGCGGCTTTTGGGCCCGGCCAATCTGATGCTGGCCGTGTGTGCTGCGGGCGCTGCTACTCTGTTGCCGGTTGGCGCTTGGTGGCGCGAACCGCTCCTGGCTGTGGGCTTGGCGGTAGTGTTGGCCCTGGCGCTGCCGCTGCTCTACCCGCCGCCCTGGGAAGCGGAGTTTGGTGGCACGACGCCGGCCGATAGTATCCGCTGGGAGTGGGAAAACTCGGCTCTGGGAACCACCTCGACCGGCGACTTCTTGCCGACGGAGGCGGCGCAGACAAGGATGCATCCAGAGGCATCGCTGATTACCTCGTACGAGACATCCGGCCCGGTGGACAAGGTCAACCGGGCTACGTTGCCCGATGATACCACGGTCAAGGTCGTTGAGCATGGGCCTTTGCAAGACCGTCTGTCCGTTTCCACGACCGAACCTTTCCTCTTGCGCTTGTACACGTTCTACTTCCCCGGCTGGCATGCCTACGTCGATGGCGAGGAGGTCGAGATCGAGATGGGGCGTCCAGAGGGTTTCATCACCTTCTGGGTGCCGGCAGGTGAGCATGAGGTATTGGTTCGCTTCGAGGATACGCCGCCACGCATCATCGGGTGGGCTATCTCGGCTGTGGGGTTGGTTAGCCTGATCGTTGCCTTGATTCTGGCCCCTGCTGACCGCCGGGTCACGCCTTGCCGCGGACCAAGCGGGCGATGGTTAGTCTGGATGGCGGGCGCGTTGATGATTGTAGTCGGCTTCAAGGAGCTGTTGGTGGATCCGAGAGGATGGCTCTACCGTCACTCGTCTCCAGGGGAAGCGTTGGTCGCCCAACAGAGTGTAAAGGTCAGCTTTGACGGTCAGATTGAGCTTCTTGGTTATGATCTACCGAAGCGCTCCATTCGTTCCGGTCAGACGCTTTCAGTCGTGCTTTACTGGCGGGCGCAGACCTCTCTGGAGCATAATTATCAATCCTTTGTCCATCTGGCAAATCCACTCCACGTTCTTTGGGGACAAAAGGATCACCTAAATCCTGGTGAGCTGCCGACGCAGCGCTGGCCAACGGATCGATATGTCTGGGATGAGTATAAGCTCCGGGTGCTGCCCGGCACGCCGCCGGGGGACTACATGGTCAATGTGGGGCTTTATTCGATGTGGGATGGTTATCGATTGCAGCGGTACGACGAGCAAGGTCAGGTAGCTGGCGATAGCCTGGTGATCGGGTCGATCACCGTGAAGCGTCCGCTTCGCCAGCCGCCCCCCTCGACGCTTGATATGGCGCAACAGATTTCACTCAGCTTCCCGGAGGGGGGCGTGACGCTCTTGGGCTACACCAACTCCCGCGAACGCGTCACGACGTCGGAATCCTGGACCCTTACGCTCTTCTGGCGTGCAGATCAGAAGTCCCCGGCGGTTGAGCGGCGGGATATTGTACTGCTGGATAGTGCAGGCCGAGAGGTTCTGCAGCACCCGGCTAGCGGCGCACCGGTCGATGGACGTCATCCCTTCCAAAACTGGCGATCTGGCGAGGTGGTGCGAGATCAACTAGTGTTTGCTCCCACAGACTTGCCGCCGGGGGTCTATCAGGTAGGGTTAAAGATTAGCGCGAATGGGCTGCTCGGGCCTGAGGGGAGCGAAGCTAAAGTTGTCCGTCTGGGAACGGTGGAATATATCCCAGATGAGCACTGACCCGGACACGCTTATTTAGCCCTTCTGCAGATTCAAGCGTGTTCGGATCAGTGTATGTTCTTCGAGGTGGGATTAAAAGCGGCCGGAGGAAAGCCGGGCCGGGATAAACGGTGGTGGTACCTCCATCTCCTATCGGGCTACTCCGATTCGCCGTGTTCTTTCAACGTGCGTTCTGCAATATCCTTCTGCTGAGAGTAATCCCCGCGCTGTTTCTGGTTGTGGGACTTTCTATCTTCCCCTTTATCCTGGTCCGCATAGGCGCGCTCCAGAGCCATCTCCATCGTGGTCTGACTACCGTCTTCCTCTTCTTCTTTGGTGGGTTCTTCGGGTTCTTTGGTAACCTCTTCCTCAAGGCCTATCATTGAGAGATCAATGCGGCGTCGGCGCTGATCGAACTGCAACACGCGCACCTCGACCTCGTCGCCGACGCTAACCATCTCCGAAGGGTGCTCCACGTAGCCCTGGGACATCTCGCGGACGTGGAGCAAGCCAGCGCGCTCGGCGCCAATATCGACGAAAGCGCCATACGATTCGATTCGCGTCACAGTGCCTGAATGAATCTGTCCCTCGGACAACTCGCTCCAGGTGACGTCGGCCGGCTTGATCATTGTCAAGCTGATGTGATGCTGCTTGGGGTTAACGTCGCTGACCCACACCGTCACTTTGTCGCCCGGTTGAATCACCTCGCGGACGCAACCGATGTTATCGTCGGACGAAAGCTGAGAGACATGTAACACCCCTTCGTATTCCAATCCCAAATCAATTACGGCGCCATGCAGATTGACGTCCTTGACGACACCCTGGATGCTCATTTTAGGCTCCAGGTCTTCAACGGAACTAAGTTGATTGGTTTCTTCTGTTGTCACGTGTACTTCCTCCTCAATTTAATACCTGAACCGCAAACACGATTGAATATTATACTAAGATAAAACCCAGTGTCAACTGGCGGTTAGTGGTGGTAGCGGTCCTTCAATGCTCGTTCGATCTCACGTTGCGTATCGCGCTCGGCAATGGCGCGACGCTTGTCATGCTGGCGCTTCCCTTTGGCAAGGGCAATTTCTACCTTGACCAGTCCGCGCCGGAGATACATCTGCAAGGGAATGATGGTATATCCTCGCTCCTGGACTTGGGCTATGAGACGGTCGATCTCATAGCGATGGAGCAGGAGCTTGCGGGGGCGGGCCGGCTTGTGCCCATAGTGTCGGCCCGCCGGATTGTAGGGCCCGATGTGCACGTCGTATAGCCACAACTCGTCGTCCCTCGGCTGCACATACCCATCTTGCAGGCTGACGCGACCGGCGCGAATGGATTTGACCTCAGCGCCTTTCAGAACCAGACCCGCCTCGTAGCGATCCTCGATGTGGTAATCGTACGAGGCCTTACGGTTAGTAGCGACAACCTTGACACCTGACTGATTTGCCATAGCTACTACTCACCCTCGAGCAAATACTCAACTGCTCTTTCTAATTGGGGATCGTCGTCGGGATCTACATCCTCTGGGAGGGGAACTTCAAGGTCTGGCTGAATGCCATCTTTGAGCGCCTGGTTGTCCGGCGTGAACCAGAGCGCAATCGTGACCCGCAGTTCGGAACCGTCGCTGAGCGTAAAGGGACGCTGAACTGATCCTTTGCCAAACGTCGCTTCACCGATCAACGTCGCTCGATCCTGGTCCCGCAATGCGCCCGCCACAATTTCCGAGGCGCTGGCACTGCTGCCGTTCACCAGCACGACCATCGGGATTTCCTCACCTATGTCCCCGGCTTTTGCCTCGAAGCGTTTCTCCTCCCCATTATTAAAACGCTCGATGGCAATGACCCCCTCGCCGATAAACAGATCTGCTACGTTGATGGCTTGGTCTAACCATCCTCCCGGATTGCCACGTAGATCGAACACGATCCCTTGCGGATCTTCCGCCAGCAATTCCTCTATTCCTTCCTTCATCAAATCCTGGGCCGTCGCGCTGAATTCGTATAGTCGGATGTAGCCGACACCATCATCGCGCATCTCCACCTCGGTGATGGGAATCTCAAGCCGATCTCGGGTAACAGTGATCTCGAAAGGCTCCTCGACGTCCTCTCGCTCGATCAAGAGATCGACCTCGCTTCCAGTTTCCCCTCGGATCAGACCGATTGCTTCGTAGAGTGTCTTGCCCACGATGGAGGTGCCGTCTACTTCCACGACGCGGTCGCCGGCCTCTAGGCCTGCCTTCTCGGCCGGACCGTTTTCAAACAGGCGTACAATCTGCAGCTTACCAGAAGCGTCCATATCGACGAATGCGCCAATGCCTTCAAACTCCCCAGTAGCGTCTTCGTCTATAATGGCGGCTACCTGGGGCTCGATGAAGGCAGTGTAATCGTCCTCCAGGCTGTCCAATGCTCCCCGAATCGCGGCATAGGTGAGCTCCTGCATTGAGGGGATCTCGCCGTAATAGTGGCGCTGCACCAAATCCCAGGTTTCCCAGAAGAGCTGGAAAGTCTGCTCCTCGTCATTTCTGGGCGTGGGCACCGGCACAGGCGTGCGCGTGGGGGTGTCGTCGCCACCGTTATCCACTCTTGTGGTGGGCGTGACTGCTGAGTTCTCAACTGTGGGCAACACATCTTGTTCGCTCAAAAAGTAAGCCGAGCCAAAGCCCGCTACGAATGCTATTGAGGCGACTAGCAGCACAATAGTCGCTGCCGTAGCGAACTTGGTAGCTGTACGAAACTTTCTATCCATTAGAAATCTCCCGTTGAGTTAAATTTTGACTGAGAACTATTTTAACACAAAGCAAACACGAAGCAACCGCTATGCATTGATCAGCATAGCGGCAAAATGATTTGCATAATGTATGATAGTTATTAGCTGTGCGGAACAACTTCGACGCCGAAAGGGACGAGGAGCGGTTTCCGAATATTCCGAATGAGGTGCCGAATGCCAAATGGTGAAGGCGTATGCAATGTGTGAAGCGGTCGGGGTGGGGCGCTTGCACGCAGTCGCACGTGCCGTGCTCATTCTTAAGGATCTGAATCGTATGCACGGCCTTGGCACGTAGCTGCTAGTTGCCAGAAGTTAGCCGGTATCCGGATGAAGGATCGGCTTACAAACCCGCTACGAGCCACGCACATGTGGGGGAGGGGGGCTTTTTGTTACGTGGCTTTGCCTTGTGCCAGTGTTTTGGTCTTTTCAGGTTTTTTACTTCGGATAAGTATAATTATGCGAAGTAACTACGAGATAAGGCAAACTCCACTTGCTCTACCACGCGGTCTTGTAGCTGCGGCACACATGCAAGCAGTGCAGTAGCAGCAAACAAGACGGCAGATTCTGTTGGTGTACCGGCTAGACGCTGCTGGGTATTCAACGGCTTATTCTGTAACAAGTCAAGCCTCGCTTTTATTGCTCCCAGGTGGGCAAGATTCCTGGTTCGATGCCCCTCAGGGGCTGCTTTCAGATCGTTCCCAGTCAGTTTCATCGTATCTGAAAGCTTCCGGGAAGATCGGGATTTCGAAGCAGGTCGCTCAGCAAAAATACCCTCAAGGCCACAGAGCGTCCTTAAAGCGTGAACAAGGTAAACGAAGCTGGGGTTGATACGCTCGATAAACGTGACTGTAGGCAATCTAATGCGTCTGGGCTACCCTATAATCGCTTCGTTTGCCCAGATTGTGTAGGATTTGTCCAATCCACTTGCTTTGGACCTTGTAGCACTATACGAATTTTACTGCTCCGTGGAAGGCTATACCTATGGGTCTCTCGCGTCTGTTTTCCTTTGTGTATCGTTTGGGCCGAACACCTGGCGGTGTGCGTGGCGGTAATCCTCGCGTTTGGTTTGAGCGTAGATGCGGGTGGTGGTCGGCGAAGCGTGGCCCAGGGCATATTGTGTCAGCGCCAAGTCGCCAGTCTGGCTCAGGAACTCGGTAGCAAAGTAGTGGCGCAGGGTATGGGGCGTGAGGTGGAAGCGCTCCAGGATCCCGGCTCGCGATGCCAGCTCGACGAAGGTGTTCTGCACGCTGCGCGTCGAGAGCGGCAGTACCTTGCCTCCAGCTCGACGATCGTGGCGGGAGAAGACAGGCAGCTGCGCCAAAGGGCTCTTTTGCGCACCGTCCCGCCGCGCCTTCAGGTAGTTCTGGATGGCGCGCCAGGCGCGGTCGGAGAATAGTACCTCGCGATCCTTTTTGCCCTTGCCGTACTTGACCAGAGCACCCTTGGCATCGTAGAGCAGATGCCCGCGCTCCAACCGCACCAGCTCCCCCACCCGCATACCGGAGCTGAGCAAGGCCTCGACGATGGCGATGTTGCGCAGGCGGATCAGCCGTTGGCGTCGCCTCATCCCCTCCGCGGCATTCTCTGGCAGCTCAAGCGGCCGGCGGACCTCCTCCAGCAGCATCTGGATGATCTCATGCGAGGGTAGTTTGTCCGGCGGCAGGTGGTCGCGGTTCTTGCGCTGACCGGCGCGGGAGAGCGCGCGACGCAGGGCGTCGTAGGTGTGCCCCTCCATCGGTAGTTGTTCCGTTTCCACCACCAGGTAGTCGAGAAAGCCAGAGAGGGCTGAGAAGTAGGTCGCTTTGGTCGATTCGGAGGTGCGCCGTTCGTCGCCGCCGGCCACCTTTTCCACCAGGTAGTCGTAAAGCCAGGTGATGAAATCCATCGCCAGATTGGCAGTTAGGGCGGTGACTTCCGTCTTGTGAGGCGGGAGGTCTTGCTGATCCAGATAGGTACACAGGTGGCCCAGGCTGGTGGCGTAGGTCTCGGCGGTGGCCACCGAGCGCGAGGCTTTCAGATAATCCAGGTAGCGCTCGATTGCTTGCTCAATGGTCATAGGAGTTTTTTACGTGAAAGGCGCCAGGACGTGTTGAGGTACAAAGCGGGCAATGGAGCTGGCGCGTATGGCCGCGACCATTGCCGCTGGAGGCAGGATGTTGCTTTCTTGTGTAAAGGTCAGCAGGCTATAGAGTGCAGCGTTGCGCTCTCCTGCGTGATCCCGAAAATCACGTAGGCGCAGCTTAGCTTCGGTTTCTGGCTTCTCCAGGCTTTCGTCTAGCCAGACAGTGCCGGTGGACATAGCCTCGATGCGTTCTCGCTCCTGGGCCAATCCGTCGGCGGAGGTGACGATCACTGCGTCTGGCTGGGAGATGCCGTGGTAGGCGATCGGCTGACGGGCGACGATCACCTCGGCGGTGGAGAAGCCAACGCCCACGGTGACCGGGTAACGGCCTTTCTTGGTGGCGTGGAGTCCAGAGCTGATGGCGGCTCGCGCGAAGAGCTCGGCTGCCTTCTGTACACCTTCGCCGGCCGACCCGCTCAGCACCAGCGCCAGGCGGTCCTCCAGCGCGGCCTGAAATTGCGGTTCGACTGTTTTGATCTGGCGCTCCGCAAGCAGATCAGAGGAGACATCTTGAGCGCGGAGGGAATGGGGGTGGAAAGGCGAGCGTCGCTCGCCTCGCCAGATGTCAGGCTCGTATCCTACTTCGTGGGCCAGATCGCGCAGGCGCAGGTCAGGGTTCATCTTGAGAGCATGTCCGGTACAAAGCTCCAGTACTTCGATCAGGGCAAATCCCTCTGTCTCCAGCGCTGTCTGAATGGCGGGGGAGAAGTTACCCTGGCCCAGGACACGTTGGGCGTAAGAAGCGCCAGCCTCGTGGACCAGCTTACAGAGATCGTGATGAGGATAAGGATCGCCCTGCGGTGTGATTACAGTGCGAAACCCACAAGGCGTCAGACCACTGGGTTGTCCGCCGGTCATACCGTAGAGCATATTGTTGTGCACCACGACGGTCAAATTGATGTTGAGCCGGGCGGCCTCCAGCAGGTGTTGGAGGCCGATGGTAGCGCCGCCGTCGCCGATGTAGACTAAGACATTTGTCTTTTTGTCATTTTTCTGCGAGAGGCCAACCGCGATGCCGCTGCCCAGCGCCACCGAGCGCCCGTGCAAGCCGTGGACAGTGTGAGTGGCGAAGGCTCGGCCCACGATGCCCTGGCAGCCGATGTCGGTCACCAGCACTACATCGAGCGGGTCGTGGCCCGATGTTTCCAGAGCGCGAACGGTATTGCGTGCCACCAGATGGTGACCACAGCCCTTGCAGTAAGGGAACGCGGGTATCGTGAGGAACTTACTCATAGCGCGCCTCCTGAGTCGTCATCTGAGTCGGGCGCCATCGTTCTCCTGACGGCTTGGATGATCTGCTCTGGCTCGATCATGTGGCCAATGCGGGTTACCGGGTGGACGTGGCGGGGCAATCGCTGCCCATACAACAGCCGTGCCATCTGACCTTCCAGGTTCTCTTCTGCGATTACGATGTGTGAGTAATTGTCCAGCACCTTGTAGTAGATGTCAGGCAAGGGCAACAGAGTCCGTGCCACCAGGAGCGAGATAGCTTGACCATTGGCGCGTAACTGCTGCGTGGCCTCACGGGCTGAGCCGCTGGTGATGCCGTAGGTCATCACCAGCGACTCGGCGTGCTCCTGTGCGTCTAGGTCATAGAGCACAGGCATACCGGATCGGATCTTGGCTGCCAGGCGCCGGGTATTCGCCAGCGCATCCTCGCTGGAGTGCTGGAGCAAGCCACGTTCGTCGTGTGTGGAGGCGGTTAGCCGCACCTGATGACGCCCGTCGCCGAGCGGCAGGAAAGGCGGTACGTCTCCCTCTTCTGTAGCGTAGGGATGATAGGGTTCGTCGCTATCGTAGAAGATGCGCGCGAGCGGCTCAATTGGCTTCATCTGTGTCAGGTCGAAGCTGCGCTCGGTCATCACCATCTCCTTGGAGGTGAGCAGGATCACCGGGGTGCGCAGCTCGACCGCAGTTCGCAGCGCCACTGGCGGCAGGCGCCAGCAATCGTCCATATCGGCGATGGAGAGAACGGGCAGTGGATGACCGCCAGAGATGAGACCGTGCAGGAGATGGAGATCGCCCTGGGCGCCGGCGGTGGCTGTGCCGGTGGAAGGTCCCATGCGCTGGACCAGCACGATCACCATCGGCAACTCCATCATATAGGCCATATTGAGTGATTCGACCATTAGTGCCAGGCCAGGGAATGAGGTGGCGCTGACCGGCAGGCGTCCGACGGCCGAAAGCCCCGCCATCCATTGTAAGGCCGTGATCTCGTCCGGGGCCGGGAGGATGACGGGGAAGCGGCGGCTGGCGTAGCTGTAGATCAGGCTGGCGGGCGTGATGGGATAGCCGATGTAGGCATCGGCCCCAGCCCTGACCAGACTTTCTGCGATCAAGCGCGAGCCATCCAGCAGGGCTAGCTTGCAGTTTTCGATTTCCGATTTCGACTTATGATTCTCGTTATTCATCATTCGCTATTCGTCATTCATCATTCACTACCAAAGGGTCGAAGATGAGCACACGATGGGCATCGGCGTCGGTCACGTAGATGGTACTGTCCTTTGCCACAGCGATGCCGGTTGGCAGTGTGAAGGATCGCTCGTCAGTCCCGTATTCTCCAAACGAAGCCAGATAATCGCCCTGGTCATTGAAGGCGAGCACGCGGTAGTTACCTGGGTCTGTGGCGTAGATGCGGCCGTCGCCGTCGACTGCCAGGTAGGGCTTTTCATCCACGAGACCCGCGTCCCAGCCCTCAATTGGCCATTGGTGCAAGAAGGTTCCGTCGAGGGCGAAGCTTTGGATGCGCCGATTCCATGTGTCGGCTACGAAAGCCCGGGGGCCGGCCTCGGCAGCCTCAATGGCGATGCCCACTGGCTCGTCCAGATGACCTTCAGCGGTACCCGCTTTGCTCCATTGGGCGACGAATGTGCCGTCGGGCTCGAAGACCTGAATGCGTTTGTTGCCGGTATCGGTGACGTAGACACGGCCTTCAGGGCCGATGGCAATGCCGCGCGGGCCGTAAAATGCTCCTGGGGCAGCTTGCTCATTTTGCTCGTTGAGATTCTGTTGATCGAAGAATCCCCAAGCTGTGACTGGGTCGCCGTCGGCGTTCATCTTTTGGACACGATGGTTCCAGGTATCGGCTACGTAGATGGCCCCGTCGGGGGCCACGGCTACGTCCCAGGGCTCGTTGAAGCCGCGAGCGGTGCCAGCTTCCGCTTTATGGCCCCAGGCAGCGACGAATTTACCCTCGGCGGTGAACTTCTGGATGCGATGGTTGCCGGTGTCGGCCACGTAGACGAACCCATCGGGGCCAACAGTGATACCCCGGGGGCTCTGGAGCTGGCCTTCGGCTGAACCCTGGCTTCCGAAGGCTTTTCTCGCTGCCAGATCCTGCCAGCCAGCTTCGTAGGGACCGGTCGCTTCCAAATCCGTCTCCCCGGCAGTCGAGAGGCTCCAAATCTGTGACGCGATGTCCCGCCGGATGTAAAGGCGGTACTCGCTGCGCAGTGGCCATTCGTCCAGTGTGTGAGTTTTGTTGGTAACCTCGTCATAGCGGGTGTAATCTCGATTATACCAGATGTCCCAGAGCGCCCGACGTATCTGTGGATTGGTCAGAGATTCTTTTAACCGGGTCCAACTCAGGTTTTTATAATCTTCCATTGGCCACCAGAGGAAGGTGTAAGTATTTTCGATGTATTCCCGATCGCTCATATAGGGTGAGACTTCTTCCCACTCCCCGCGCCCGGCGATGACGACTGGGGCGTCGAGCTGGTCGCGAGAAGGGTTTTCGCCGTAAAAGACCGCGTTGGGGTAGTCGCGGAAGTACCAGTGGAAGGGCCATGAGCCATCGGCACCGTAAGCTACCTTGAGCAGTTTGGGGCCCCCGGCGATACGGCGTGAGAGCTCGTCGATCTGTTCCATCGTGTTCCGAACTGCAGGGCCAGCGTGGGCGTAGACGAGATGCTCAGTTGGATAGCTAAAGTTGATGAAACAGGCTCGCCAGCTGTGTCGCACGGTGAAGAGAAGCGGGACGAGGAGTAGAAGGAGCAACAAAACGGGCCTGCTCGTGCGCCAGTCACAGCTGAGGATTAGATAGCCAATTCCAAGGCCAAACAGGATGATGCCGATGAGTCCTCCGATGAGCTGTCCGGTCACGTTCAGCGCTTCCAGGTTATAGCCTTGGAACGGGCCGCGGGCCAGGGCGTAGAAGAGCGCTTCCAGCGCTATCGTGAACGGCGGGATCAGCAGGGCCAACAGCCAGCTGCGTTGGCGGAGGGTCTGGCGCCAGTTGACGTGCTCGACGAACCGGCCAATACCCCAGCCGGAGAGGAGGATCATCGGAAGCGCCAGGTGTGTGACGAGCCAGGGCATCTTCTCGCCAGCGTAGGAGTAGATGATCCAGGCCAGCGCAATCCACCAGACCAGAAAAATGACGAAGAGCCGATCCTGAATCAGCTCCTGGATCAGCGAAGGTGGTTTAGTTTGCATATGGCGTGCTACGTAGACTGCGAGGTATCCCGTCGTGATGAGCGAAAGTAGGAGGGGCAGATATTCGTAGAGCGGCACGATGATGCCATAGTAGTACCACGGCTGTCCTCCTCGTTTGACGCCTTGTTGTTCCAGCCAATAACCGAGCGAGCCGATCATGCCGCTAGCGATGCCGGTGCCGTTGGTAAAGACGGTGGTGAATAAAACCAAAAAGATCGCGTAGTGGATGGCGGCAGCAATACTCCAGCGTCGCCAGTCCCACGCCAGGCCAATTCCAATAGAGATCAGTAACACCAGGATGGTGGTAAGACCAGAATAGTAGATCGTGGGCGCGGTGTAGTCCGTCGGGTTGAGACCGATCAGCTCGATCGGGACCGGAGCCAGGAATGGCAGACAGAGTGTTCCCAGCAGAATAACGAGCTCGAACGAGCGGTAGCTGCAGAGCGTCTTCCACACGGTAGAAAGTTGCTGTTTATCGCTTTCTTTCTCCCAGTCGTGTTTTGCGATTTGATAGGCAGAGAGTCCTACGAGGAAGAAGCCAAAGATGGTATTATAGATGAAGGCTACCTCTTTGGTGGCAAACATCAGCGAGACGCCAGCTGCCATTAGATATAACCAGCGTTGGCGGCCATCGTGCAAGTAAGAGAAGATCGCGAAGACTACCACCAACGACCAAAGGATGACCGGGATGTCGTGGCGGATGTAGCGGGAGTAATAGGCGATTGAGGGGGAGATAAGTAAGAAGCAAGCGGTGACGAGTGCCCCAGCCCGCCCCAGCCAGCGCCTCAGGAGGTAGGGGATGGCTATGAGAATTACGCCCATCAGCGCGACCGGAAGCCGAGCGGTGAAATCGCTATCTCCGAAGAGGAAATATGACAACGCTGTGACGTGGAAGAGATATGGACCGTGCATCAATGGTGTGTGCTGAAAACCCTGTCCTATGTAGAGGTTCCACGAGTATTTGGTGTGAAGGCTCTCATCGTGGCTCTGGACGCGAATGCCCAGGCCGGCCAGCCTGGTGGCAAGCACCGCGCTTACCAGCAGTAAGTAGAGTATCTGTTCCCAGGTGAGCACGGTCCACCGATTTATCTTTTTATCCAAGAAATTATCCTGTACTGATTTCACGTGACGGTTTCTCCCTTTTTAATCTTTGTGGGTCTCTAGGATTTCGCGTGGTCGGATCTGCCGGCTCCCCATATCTGGGCCGAATTCGCGCCTTACCCGCAGATATGGGGCGCGGGCGCCACGCTCGCTTTGAGCACCACGCGAAATCTCAAAGAGCCATCTTTGTCTTCGTACAAATGTAGACGATTTTAGTTTCGGATAGCCTAGCTTTTTGTTAGAGAATTACTAGGTGGCTGTTGGTGGTTTCCTTTAATCACTACACGAATCTCAATGTCCTTACAACACGAGAATGCTTAACTGTTACTTACCGGCCGGTAAATCTCGCTCCTGCCAGATCGTCGCCCAGCGAGTGGGCGATGGCACCGTCGGTGTGTCTCGGAACAAGAACCAACGAATAGCATCGACGCAGTGAAGCGACCAGAAGCTGCAATTGATCTCCTGCAGTGACCAGGCGCGCTCCAGAACGAACGGATGTCCCCGGTATTCATTTTCCGCATAGAATTTAGCCTCGCGACCGGGCGTTATCAGCAGCGCGCCCAACGTATCCGGCGTTGCGTCGCTTATGCGATCGACGCGACGGGTGGATTGAAATTCGCGCAGATACCACGCTAGAGTGGAATTGGGCGATGCCTGATAGGCGAACGGAAGTGCGGTCGGCAGGCCGGTCTCGCGCCACGAGAGACCAGTCACCGTTTGCACCAGATCGCGCACGGCGGGATCGGTGGGACGCTCAATCAGGGCCTCGCTTGCATCGGCAGCGTTGATGTAAGCTGCCCCCCACCCTGCCGAAAGCGTCAGACCCAGCAAGGCGACACCACTACTCAACGTCAGGTCACGGAGAGCCATTACGTCATCAATTGCCAACGCAAAAGATATCAGCAGGATAATTTGTATCAGCAAAGACAACAAGACTAGCATCAGGTCTGCAGAGCGCGCGTAAGTGACGTAACGTGCCAGATTCAAGTAGGTGTGCACCCAGAGCACCAGAGCGATCAGAACGTAAACAGCCTCACCGAGCCAGACAGGCCGGCGATGTACGGTCTGTTCCAGACATTCCACCAACGAGCCCAGCGTCAAAGCCAACGGCAGGACGACCCACAGCAGGTCGAGTGAAGCCCGACCGGGCATCAGCAACAGCAGCAAGAACGTCATTCCCGCCCAGACCACCAAGAGTATCTCGTCCCGTTTCCTTGCGTGACGCCCCTCGATCGCCAGCCAAATCACTCCGCCCAGGCCCAGCATAAGTGCCAGCGGCTCGTAGGTCAGCAGCAAGATGAAGGGGGACGGGACGGAATCCGACACTGCGCGGAAGCGGGAGAGCCATCTCGTCAACAGCTGGCCCACAGCGCTAAGCCCGGTCGGGTTCCAGCCCAGGGCGACCGAAAAGGTCAACAGGGCCGGGATGAGGGCCAGGATAAACTGGGAAGCGTAAGGTGCGATACGTGAAACGTCAAACGTAAAGCGTAAAATGTAACGCACGAGCACGTAGGCCAGAACGAGGGGCAGCAGCAAACCGTAGGCCGTGGCATCGCTGGTGAGCGCGAGAGCCAACCCGACGGCGGCGAGCACGAGCCAATTGCGCCGCTCTGTCTCCCAGAAGCGCACCAGGCCGCCCAGCAGGAGCATCACACTGGCAGAAGCGATAATCGTCCCGTCGACCCGGCGAGAAGCGATCAGTGCTGTAGGCGAGATGGTGAGGTAGGCTCCAGCCGCCAGCGTACCCCACCGCCCCAGGCGGCGGCGGAGCAACAATGGGGTGAACACTAGCAACGTCCCAAAGAGCGCGGGCCAGAGCCGCGCGAGGGCATCGCCGGCGCCGAAAAGGAAGAAGAGCAGGAGATTACCGGCAAGGAGCAAGGGGCTATAATCGGACGTAGCCGGCATTCCCTCTCCCTCGACAGCGCGCCATGCCATCATCGCCTCGTGGGCTTCGGCGCTGGTGAGGGGAGCGTATCCCAGCGAGGCGACACGCATGGTCAGCGCGACGAGAACAAGAATGATCCAGAGAACGATCTCAACGGGGGAATCGTGGCAATAATCAAGGTGTTTGTCCATCGCGCTCAAATTCTCCGTGTGTCAGAAAACCAGCTTTATGCGCTCGTGGTTTCAAGGGCCAGTTTACCATAGCAGGCGAAGGTTTCAAGTCCTCATCCAACAAATTCTATTCGACCACCTCGTAAATGGTCACGTTATGAGATTCGTAAGCCACACGCAGAAAGCCACGTTTGGCCATAGTGACGAATTTTGCTAGCCCGTGGGGGTCATAGTAGAGACGCTCGTAGCCGCCGACGTAGACGTAGCGCACATTGTAGCGTTCCAGGATGTTCTGCGCCAGAGCGATGTCAGTCGCATTATAGAACGCGTTCACATCACTACGCCGCTGTTCGACGATGCGACTGTCAATCCCGGCGCGCTGCTGTCGTTGGTGCCAGCTCCAACCAACCACAGCTGGCAGCCCGGTGTAAATCGAAACGCGGTTGGCCCACAAGTATTCACGCCGGCCGAGCCCTTCGATGATGACAGGTGACCCGGAGATGTTCTCCTGCATCCAGCGGAGGGCGAAGTAGTCACCGGTGAGTGCTATCTCTTCCATTGCGCCTTCAGGCCCGTCGGTGATGCTGGCATGTTGCATAAACGCCATTCCGTCGAGTGTCGGGCCTGTCTCCGGCGCTATGCGGTCGATGGCACGGGCGCGAACCCCAAACGGCAAGAAGAGCACACCGCCGGCGATAAGCAGGATCATCACGACCCGCCAGGTTTGAGCGGTGAGGCGGGAATAAAGGTCAGTCAAGCTCACAGCCCCCACAATCGCTAGCAGCATCCAGACCTGGAGATGGATCTTGAAGACGGTGTTCATGCGTCCCACGTCGCCCTTGAGCACAACCATCTCGACGAACAAGGAGAGGGCCATCGCCGTGCCGGCCAGGAGCCAGAGGAAGGGAGATTGGCGAATAACGAATGATGAATGGCGAATATTGTACGCTCTAGACTGAGATAGCGACACAAGGAGCAGCAGCGCGGACAGCAAGCCGACCGGCACGACGATCAGCGCCACCGGGTAGCCGAGAATGGTCAACGCCAGCGCAGCGACAAATGCCCCTCCCACCACGATCAGCAGATTACTTACTTGCAGGCTTGCCAACTTATAAACCTGCCAGCTGACCAGCGGGAAGAGAAAGATGCCATAGATCCAGCAATAGATACCAGCGGGGGTGCGTGAGCCCTGCCAGAGATCGAACGACTGATAACCGGCCACGTAGTGCCGGGCGTAAGGGAGATAGAGTACAATAGTCAAGCCGATGAGGGTAGCGGCGCGCCAGGTGAAAGACTTGAAACGTAAAGCGTGAAACCTAAAACGTGAAACGCGCTCCTCTGTCTCCTCGTTTCTCCGCATCCGCCACGCGCCCAGCCCCAGCGCGATCAGGGCCAGCAGCAAATAGGTCGGGTAGTCCCAGGTGTTGGTTGGGCGGAGCGCCCCGATGACTAAGCCGCCCATCAGCAAGCTGCTCCAGCGAGGTCTGGACGAGCGAACCCAGTAGACGCCCAGCGCCAGGGTAAAGAGCGTCAGCGGGAAAGCGATCATATGGGCGTGCAGATCGCCGTAGAGGAAGGTGAAAGCAGGGAACTCCGAGATCGGCCCCGGCTCGCTGGGCGCTGTTGGGATGATGCGGGTGGGGTGCCAATACCAGGTTTCAGGGCGCATCGGGAGCGACGCACCCCGGATCGCCAGCTGCCACAACCCCTTGAGCCCCGCCACCACCTGGGGAAAGCCGGGGATGGTGCTGGGAAAGGCTGCGCCCCCGCCGAGATCGATCAGCTTATGCCAGAGCAAATGGACCACGCCCAGGTTGCCGGTCAGGACGGTGAAGAGTGTCGCTACGCTGCCCGCCATCACAGGGCGATGCCAGATTGTGCTGGGCACACGATCTGAAGCTGCCAGGTTATACCCCACGGAGAAAGCGCCCAGACCAGTCAGCGCGAAGAGCAACGGCACCGCCAGATTGTACGCGATAGCAGGAACCGTTCCTAGTAGTTTAATCAGTGAACCGACGATGACGAATCCAAAATAATAATAATTGATCGGTTCGCCGGCCAGCCAGGGGTTATAAGGCGGGAACCAGGTCGATTTCATGACCGCGTTGAGATAGGCGAAATCCATCGGCTTCTCGCCCCCGACAACGGGATGCCAGAGATCGGGTTGGAGAAGCCGGACACCGATCCATCCTGCGTACAGCAGCGCGAAGAGCCCCTCCATCAGCACCAGCGCCCGCCAGCGCCGCCGGATAAATTGTCGCAGATCGCGCCGACGCAACCAGGCGATCCCACCGCCGACCAGCGCCAAGAATGTTACCATCCTCAAGATTGTGCCGCGCGTGTTGGGCAGAGCGTGCCAGCTGGCCGTCAGCCAGGTGAGATAAGCGATCAGGAGCAAGGCCAAGAGTCGCGCGAAGCCATAGCCGCGATCGCGTAGGCCGGGAAGCGCCACGAAAAGCAACGGGAAGGCCAACCATCCCAGGACGGTCGCTGCTGCCCACCACGCCACCGCCGCCAGCCCCGGCTTCTGGTTGAGCAGTCCATCGCGGTCGAACATCCCCGACCATGTGCCGCCTCGCTGCTGCTCCCGCCAGATGGCTTCGCGGTAACCGATCGGATCGTCAGGCGACGCTGGGGAGAACTGCCGCGCGGACGCCTGCGACACCGATGATTCCCCAAAAGGAAGCAATCCCTTGAGCCAGGCGAAGGGTCGATAGTAAAGCGGCGTGGCCTCGGTCGGTTTGAGGCCGTGCGCTGCCTTCTCCACGTCGATATCGCCCAGCACCGACGCGACCAGCTGGCGGCTGTAGGCCTCGGTCTTGCGGAAGATCAACACCCGCGGGTGATCGTAGACGCTGAACGATTCTTCGGCCGGCGGCAGGTTCACCTCAACAGGCCGCTGCTGGTGATCATAGTCCGCTTCCATCAGCGGGAAGGGGTTCTCCTGATCGGGAAAGACAAACGGGCCCAGCGCCGGGTAGGATGTAAAATCAGCCTCCAGCTCGAAGCCGAGTTGGCCAGCGAAAAGCGCCCGGTAATATGCCGTGGTCAACGGATAGCGATTCGGCAAGCGCGAGATCGAGGCATAGAGCCGGTTGCTGGCCAGGAAGATGTAATCCGCCCGGTCGAGCCACTCGTAGAGCTGCGCTCGCTTCTCCGGCGTATCTTCGTGATAATGCTCCATCTCGAAGCCTGTATACATCTCGCCGAAGGGATCGCGCCCGTCGATGCGCAGCGGCAGCCCCCAGTCCCAATGCTCGTTGGCAACCGTAGAGCCCTCGGTCACGTGCTTGTAGATCCAGCGCGAGGCAGCGACGCGCGTATGCGGTCGCCGATAGATGGAAAAGACAGCCCAAGCCCAGAAAAGCGTCCCGGCGACGACGAGGACAAATAGCGAATAACGAATGATGACGGCTAAATTGAGAATGGAGAATGGAGAACAACGAGTAGACGACGAACGGCGCACCAGCTGGATAAGCAGATAAGCAGCGAAGAGGATCAAGATCGGGTAGAGGGATAAGAAATAGCGCATCGCTTTGACCCACTGCGTGGATTGATAGAGGAAGAGGATCGTGGTCCAGCTCCAGAGCACGAGGTGATCGCTGCACTTGCCGCGGAAGAGCTCGAATCCCACCACCGCCCAGCCGATCCAGGCCGCCAGCCCCAGCGGCAGGCCCATGCCCCAGACGACTATGTTGACCCAAGGGAAGACGACGGGTGCACGATTGGTCCACTGGCGCCCGCTGGGCAAGTCGATCTCGCCCGACTGTTCGGCGCGGATCTGGGCGAGCCGACCGAACCAGGCCTCGCTGGGTCGTACGCCGAAGAAGCCAGGCCCTTCAAAGGCGTACGGCTGAGCGACGCGAAAGGCAACGAAGGAGAGAAGAGCAGCGAGAAATACGTAAGAGATGAAGCGTAAAACATTATGCTTGTTGCGTTTTGTGCGTTGCGTCAAATGGGCAACAGCGGCCAGAGGGAGCATAAGAGCCGAGAAAACGGCGCTGACCTTGCATCCGGCGGCCAGACCAACCGCCAGGCCCCCGGTCGCAAAGTCGAACCACTGCCCCGAATCCGTCGCCCGCACGGCGAAATATGCCACCAGGGTGGTAAAGAAGCAAGCCATACTATCGACGGTGAAGAAATGCGCTTGCTGAATAGCGAACGCCGTCAGCGCCATCAGGGCGGACGCCAGCAGCCCCACGCTCTCGCAGTACAGCCGCCGCCCGATCAGGTAGACGAGAAAGACGGTACCCAGGTCAGCCAGGGCCGAAAGCATCCGTCCAACCACGGCGCTGTGGTTGCCGGTGAAGGTTCCCGGGTGACAATCACGCCCCACTGAGCTGAAAAGCCCCGTCACGACGATCTTGCTCAACGGGGCAGCCGGCTCACGGCACGCTCGATCAAACCATTCGGCGGCGCCACGGGCCAGGAAGAGCGGCAGGGTGCCGTAGCTATATTGGCTGCCGTTGTTGCGCACGTTGAGCGGCGAGCTGTCCGTATCGAAGTAGCGCCCAAGGCTATCGGGCCACCGGATGCGGCCCAGTGTCATCCGCATATGGCCCTCATCGGGATGAATCCATTGCCCCTCGTCCCAGTTCAGGCCAGTGAAGCGCAGGTAGCCAGCTACTAGGAGAATGACGATCAAAAGCAGCGACGTAACCCGCGAAACGTAAGACGCCCAGCGTGAAACGTAAAGCGTAATATCGAACTTCATCGTTGTTCGTAAAGCACGTACAGGTGCCGTCCATCGACATCGGAGTGGACGTGCGTCTCATCGCCGCCGGGATAAACGGTGCGGACGCTCTCCAGATCGCCCAGGCGATGGGACAGAAAGACGAAGCAGGCTGCTTCCTCTCCTGTGACCGCGGGCGTACCATCGTCAGCCGATGCGAAGACATCCCGGCCCTCAAAACCCCGCGCCAGGAACCGAAGCGTCCCAAAATGCCAGTAGAGTTGCGGCGCTCCATAGAGATAGACGAAACAACGCTCATCTCGCTGCGCCAAGTGACGACCCAGCTCGGTTGCAATCTCGGCGTTCGGATTGCCGTAAACCCGCTTAGGAGTGTAGACGAAGAAATAGTAGTGGAGATTGAAGGCCACGCTGACAAATAGTAAGGTGTAAAACAGAGCATGCAAGAGGCACGGCGTCAAGCGTGAAAAACGCGCAGCCCACCGCCAGCACCGGACCAGGCCCAGGCTCACGATGATCGCCAGGGCCGGCAGGAGTCCCGTCATCCGCATGCTGCTAGGGGGGTTCTCTGTCAGCACCCACCCCAGGATCAGCGCCAGCCAGAACCAGAGCAAGAGGAGGCTGTGAGACGGCCATCGCCAATGCGCCAGTATGCCGATCAACCCCAGGACGAAGAAGATCCCGCTGATAACGTCGAGTAGAGGGATCTGAGGCCGATACCAGAAGGTGGGATCAAGCGTGTAGTTGAAGGCCGAGATAGACTTCCAGAACTGCTGGAGAAGGAGGCTGGCGGCGCTACGCCCGGTGAGATCTTGCTCCCGCGCCAACCAGCCGGAGGCAAAGATGTTAACCTGATCGAAGCGCGAGGTCATCGCCTCTGGATGAGCGGCGTAGTGGAACAAGAGCGGCACACTCGCCACCAGGATGCCCCCCAAGAGAACCAACAGCTGACCCCTGTAACGGTCCAGGAAACGATGTTCCGTCAAGGCCCGCCAAGCCAGATAACCACTCACCACAATGAGGATCAGACGAGCGCCAAAGTAGCCATACCAGCCCAGGCCAGTCGTCACACCGGTCAGAGCAAAACATATCATCCGCCGGGATCGCAGCCCTCTTACCAGGGCCCACAACGTTAGCGTCATCAGCAAACCATCGGCGATCTGATTGGAGCCGAGTCGGCTAAAGTGAATGTGGCAATGGGAAAAAGCCACTACCACTGCCGCCACCCGGGCCACACGCTCCTCCCAGAGCTCTCGCGCCAGCAAGAACGTGGTCAACACAGTGAGCGTCCCGATCAGGGCCGAAAGCATCCGCAGGCCAGTCACCGCCGCGCCGAAGATGCGCATCGAAAGGCCATACGCCAGGAACGACATCGTCGGCACGCTAAACCAGCCGGTGGAAAAGGGGTTGCCCAAAGGCGCAGCGATCAGCTCCAGCGCTGCTACGCCCTGGGTGCCCTCATCGCCGCCCAGATTGGCAGGAATGTGGGCCAGATCGTAAGCGCGCACCAGCAAGGCCGCAATGAGGAGGAGAATCAATACGCCCGTCTGCAAGTGTGCAAGTGCAAAAGTGCGCAAGTTTGCAAGTATGCGAGTGCGTAGACGTACAAGGGCAGGGAGGGGGAAGGCAAACAAGTAGAGGGCGACGCCGACGAGCCACAGCCAGAGCAGATCGGCGAAACTGGCAATGGCAGGGCGTTGACGTGCCAACCAACCCACCAGCAGCGAGGTTCCCAATCCGCCGAAGGCGCCCAGTGTACGCAATGGGTGCTCGCGCACCCAGCGCAGGGATTGACGCGCGGTGATGCCCCGCTCCAGCCGCCGCACGCGCCACAGAAGCAACAGCCAGGTTACGATGGCCCCTCCCCAGAGGAGCAGGCCATCCCACACGTACTCACGCCGATAGATGACATAGAACTGGCCCAGGAAAGCGAAGCCCAAGCTAGTAATCAGGAGTAAGCCCGATGTCCAATCCTTTCCATCCATAGACTATATTGGAACGCTCTCTTTGCGTGCCACGAAAAACAGATAGGCTCCTTCATCCGGCAACGGCTCCTCGTACAGCGGGCGCACCAGTCGCTCGGTAAATCCCAGATTGCCCTGTGAAGGAGAGAGGACCCAGCGCCCCGTCAGCTGCTTGGTTACGAGCGCGGGAAGCCCAAAGTAATGCCCCCACTCCAAAGCGGCCAGCGCCCGGCGAGAAAAGTAGGGCCAGGAGCGAACCAGTTGCAACCCCGCTTCCTCCAGCCGCTGTTCCCACACCGCAGGGCCATCGCAGTGATAGTGGCGGGAGATGCGGTTGAAAAATCGGCGGTAGGCGTCGCCCAGCGACTGCAAGCCGACGCGATCCAACGCCCGACCGATGGAGAGGAAGGGGAGGAAATTGGGGCCGGGCACGCAGAAATAGAACCATCCGCCCGGCTGTAGCACCCGCGACGTCTCCGTCAGCACCGGCTGCAGCTCCGGGATGTGCTCCAGCACCGAGTTGCTGACCACGGTGGCGAAGCGGTCGTTGGGATAGGGCATCTTTGCCCCCTCAGCCTGAGCAGGGACGCGATAGGCCGCGCGCTCGCGGGCCTCGGTCAGCGGCCCCCACCAGGGATCAAAGCCCGCGTCCAGCGGCTCATCGAAGACCACAGAGGCGAAGTGCCCATCGCCACAGCCCAGGTCGAGCACCGGACGCGGCAGCGGCAGATCACGGTAGAAGCGTCCCTCCACCGCTCGCAGCAGGGCGCGAAAAGCCGGTAGATCGCGCAGGTGACGCCAGAGCAGATCGTTCACGCTACTGACTTCGCTCCTCGCATCAACCATCCTCTGATGGCGCATCCAAAAGCTCCTCGAACAGCGCCTCGTAGCCCGCGGCAGTGCGCTCGGTCGACCAGCGAGCTGCAATCTCATCCTGGGGCCGGACGTACTTTTCCCGATCGCTCACCACGCGAAGAATAGCCTCGGCTAGCGCCTCGCTGTCGCCGATGGGCACCACCTCCCCCATCCCGGTCTGCTCCACCGGCTGACGCACGCCGGGCAAGTTGCTGGCGACGGAAGGCGTGCCGCAGAGCATCGCTTCCACTTGCACCAGGCCAAACGACTCGGTCGAGTTGAGGCTGGGCACGACGATCACGTCCAGGTTGGGATAGAAAGCAGCCATTTGGAGCGGGCGGAGTACGCCCAAAAACTTCCAATGGTCCTCATATTTTCGGAAGAGAGGAAGAAGACGTTTGGCGTAATCCTCCTCACCCATCACGTCTCGATACTGACCTGCAAAGAGCACCTGGGCATTGGGACGTTTCTCCAGGATGCGTGGCAGGGCGCGCAACAACACCTCGACGCCCTTTTCCGATGCCAAGCGAGCCGCCATACCGATCACTGGCCCCTTTTCATCCAGATGGTGCATCTTGGCAAAGGCCGCCACCGGCCCCGCGCCGATGTCGGGCAGCTCGACCGGTGGAGGAATGACCTCGATTTTGTCGCTGAACCGCTGCAGGAAGGGCGAATGGTGGGCAAAATCGTCGGTGTAGGCCACCACGCGGTCGGCGAGCCGCCCGGTCAGGCGGTTCATCGTATGCACGATCCGATTGACCAGCCGATTGAACCAGCCAGGAGGCAGCTTCAGGTCACAATGGTAGGTCAGCACCGACGGTGTCCCGAACAAGTGACACTTCGCCGCCACGCCCGCGGCGTCGAACTGTGGCAGGTGGAGACTGACGACATCGTGCTGACGTACCAGGCGGGTCGCCAGGATGCCAAACGTGGGCATAATGACGCCCTTGCTAACGCGGAAGAGTACCGGCGCTCGCACGACTCGCACGCCGTCCTTGACCTCTTCCGCCGGCAAGGAACGATCAAAGCGCGAGGTTAGCACTGTCACCTCATGGCCTCGCGCGATTAACCCCTTCGCCAGCCGCTCGGCGTAAATGGTGAGGCCGCTGGTGTGAGGACGGTAGTACGTGAGAACAATCAATACGTTCATAATTTCCAGTGTGCAAGTTTACGAGTAAGGAAGCAAGCGCTGAATAAGCTGAATAAGCTGAATAAGCTGAATAAACAGATCTACCCGCTGATGGTTTTCTGCGCCCACAAATCCCGGTTGGCGATAACCCATTCGTAAAGCCGGCGAATCCCCTCCTCAACGCCAACCTGCGGGCGCCAGCCCAGGTCTCGCTTCGCCTTCCGAATATCAGAAACATAGATACGCTGGTCGCCAGGCCGCCAGTCGTCGTAAGAGACGGAGATCGAACGTCCCATCACATCCTCCAGGATCGGCTCGAACTCGGCCCAGACCGACATCGTGCGCCTGGGCCCGCCGCCGATGTTGTAAATCTGGCCAGCTGCAACATCGATGTGGGCGATGGCGGCATCGTAGGCGTCCAGCAGATCCTCCACGAAAAGCACGTCGCGCACTTGTTTGCCATCGCCGTAGATCGTGATCGGCTCACCGGTCACGGCAGCGATGATGAACCAGGCCACCCATCCTTGATCCTCGACGCCCATCTGGCGCGGGCCGTAGATGCAGGATTGGCGGAAGACGACCGTCGGCACGTCGTAGATGCGAGCGTAATCGTGCACATACTGATCGCCGGCGCCCTTGGAGCAGCCGTAAGGCGAGTGGAAGTCGAGCGGCAGTGTCTCTGGAATGCCGTTTGGGAAGTCGCGGTAGGCGTAACGTGTCTCCTCCTCCAGCACCGCCACATCCTCCATCCCGCCGTAGACCTTGTTGGTGGAGGCGTAGAGCACGATTGGCCGCGGGGTCGCGTCCCGCGCTGCCTCCAGCACGTTGAAGGTGCCCAGCGCATTCTGCTCGAAGTCGTCGCGGGGCTTCTGCACCGAGGTGGTGACTGCCGTCTGCCCGGCCAGGTGGACGATGACGTCGACGTCAAGCGCTGCCTTGCCCAACGCTTCAGCATCGCGCACGTCCGCCACCATCGTCTGGAAAGCATCGTGGCCGTGCTGCTCGCGCAGCCAGGCCAGATTGGCCTCCGCACCCGGTCGCGAAAGGTTATCGTAAACGAGGACTGCGCAACCTCGCTGCAGAAGCCGGTGGACGTAGTTACAGCCGATGAAGCCGACCCCGCCGGTGACGAGATAGGTTCTCATTCAATCACTCTCTCTTTGCCTGCACAGCACTGGCGTTGAGCCGCAACTCTCCCAGCGACAGATTCTGATGGATCAGACTGACTACCCCCAACAGGCACATTGAAACATACTGGAACGCGTGCGAGGCGAAGGCCACTACCACAGCCTTTTCCACCGGCACGCCAAAGGGGAGCTGGAGCGCATAACGGGCCACGGAGTGGAAGACCCCCACCGCGCCGGGCGATGAGGGTAACGCTACGCCTAACCCGGTGGTGCAGGTCAGGAAGCTCGCTTTTGCCAGCGTTGGAGCCTCCAGAAAGGCCCCCAACAGGGCCAAGTAATGGCCCACCGTAAGCATCCAGATCACAATCGACCAGGCCAGGAGCCTGGCGACCTGGCGGACCGAGCGAAGCGCAGCCAGTCCCTCCAGCAGTCCCTCAAGCATCGCCATCCAACGCTCGTCATCGGCGCCGGGCAGCCGTGAGAGCACCTGCTGGGCCAACGCTTTCCCCCACGTGGGACGGAGCGCTAGCGCCACAAACAGCGACATCGCCGCCACAGCAATCGCTCCACCCAGCAGCCCGGCTCGGTGCGTCCAGCCGGCCTCCCCGACGGCGGGGAGTGTCAACGCCAGCAAGAACACCACCGTCAACATATCGAGCACCCGCTCGACCACTACGGTCGAGAGTGCTGTGCTGACCTTGACGCGGCCACGCATGCCAATCGCCACCGCGCGCGCCGGGTCCCCCAGGCGGAATGGGAGCAAGTTGCTGACCAGATAGCCGATGTTGGTCACGGACAGCGCGTCGATCAATCGCACCTCCGCTTCCAGCAGAATACGCCAACGGACGGCGCGCGCCACCAGATAAGCCAGCAGCGCCACGCCGGCCGGTACAAGATATCGCCAGTCGGCCTGGCGCAGCGCGCTGTACACCCGAGCCCATTCAATGCCCGTCAGTGCCAGGCCGAGCGCCGCCAGGCTGACAACGATACCGATCACGAGTTTCCAATTTCGCACGACCGGTAATTATAACATTGAGTGAAGAAAAGGAAAACAAAGGTGGCTGTAACCCATCGCCTCCAAAACGCACCGAGAGGCGGACTCCTGTTCCACTCCGAGCGCCAGCTTGGAAGGCATTGCACTCTTCGTAACCGTTCAGGTAGCGGTCGGTATAACCGCCGAGAACGCAGAGAGCGCAGAGAAACTGAAGGAAAAGCTTTGTCAAGCTGATCAAAATATTGAAAAATAGCCTGTCTCAGCGATCTCTGCGCCCTCCGCGGTGAAAAAAGCATAACCATCTGAACGGTTACCATTCTTCTTTACCTTCCTCCACCCTTTAATTCTAAGAAAATTGTAGTAGTTTCATCACATGGGCTTGACCATTGCAGGGTACGATACCATTGGGTAAATGTAGCAACCGATTGAAAAGGAGATGTGATTTGCAGAAAAAATCAGCGAAAAGGTGGCTATTCAGTGTGCTCGTTATGCTCACGTTGCTCGTGAGCGTAGCGTCCAGTAGTCTGGTCAGCGCATCGGAGCCAGAGCCGACATCAGGCGCAGGCAGCATCACGGCTCACAAATTCCACGACATTAACAGCAACAAGGTACAAGACGATACTGAGGAAAACCTGTCCGGCTGGCCCTTTCGCATCTACCAATGGGCAGAGTCACTCACCTTGATCGCTGAGGGAGAAACCAACGAAGCGGGTAAGGTGACAATCAGCGACTTAGCCCCAGGGTACTACAAAGTTTGGGAGGCCGACAAGGATTGCTGGACGATCACGACACCGGCAACAGCCTGGAACGACGGTCACTACAAGACCGTTTACGTCGAAGAGAACAAAACTGTGACTGTCGAGTTCGGCAATCGCTATACCTGCACTCCCGCGCCAGAAATCTGCATCGAGTTAGAGAAAACCGGACCCGAGACGGCCCAGCCTGGCGAAACCATCACTTAACCGATGGCGAACATACGTACACGTATTACGCCCCCTTCGATCTACCGGGCGCTCCGACCAGCGAGATAGACGAATGTGCCGTCGTCAGCGATGCGCTCTACTCCGACGATCTACCCGAGGGCTTCTCAATGCAGAGAGGATACGATGGCAGCTGGCCCACGTGTGAATCGCAGACCTATGAGTTTGGAACGACGTTCATCAACGAAAGCGCCGAGCCGGGAACCTACAACGTGGTCAACACAGCCGCCGTACAGGAGGAAGATACCGGCACCGACCGCGAGGACGAAGCGACCGTCACGATCACTGGGCCAGAGGCGCGACTCAGCACTGAGGTAGAGAAAACAGCTGATCCGACCACGGTGGTCGAACCAGGCGGGAATGTCAATTTTACCGTGCGGGTCACCAACACCAGTGACATACCCATCACCCTGACGTCCCTCATCGACGACATCTACGGCGATCTCGATTCCCAGGTCCATCAAGCAAGCACGTGCGTCCTGCCATCCGATGCCATTCCCAGTGGAAATGCCTACGTATGCACCTTCAGCGAAATGATAGCAGGGACCGCCGGCGACGTCGAGACCAATACAGTCACCGCTGTAGCCGAGGACGGTGCAGGAAACGAAGTCACCGACTCCGACGACGCCACCGTCACCATCGTTCCGGGATCAGCGCCAGAGCCCTGTATCGATTTGATCAAGACGATCGATGGACCTTACCGCACCGCAGACGACCTGTTCCTGGAAGACGGAATTATCCCCGTAGCCGTACAGATCGAAAACAATCCCAACGACTACGGCGGCGAGAACTACTTCTACTTCCTGGTCGAGATCAAGGTTGAGAACTGCGGAGGCACCGAGCTAACAGGTGTGGAGGTCATTGATAACTTCAGCAATGAAGCACAACCTTTCGAGACCGACGATCCCGATAACGTGACCATCACACCGGCGCCCGATCCCACCAATGGTATGGTCCATGAGACGCTGACCTGGGACATCGGCGCGATACCGGCGGGCGAAAGCAGGACGCTGCGGGTCAAGGTCGGCGCCGAGTCCAACTCCAATCAGCTGCTCGAACCGACCAGCGCGCCCCAGACGATCTTCTACAACGGGCGCAATGCGGAAATGGGTGCCACGGTGACTGCCGACGGTGGCCTAAGCACCTCGGTCGGCGCGATCGCCATCGCCATCGGCGAAGAGATCCTCTGCGAGGGTAGCGATGGGGAGTGGGATGACTTGGTGCGGATCGCCGGCCCCAGCATAGTCGCTCACGATAAGTGCGGCGAGGTCATCACGGAGCTACCCATCGAGCTGACGCCGGCAGCACAGAGCGCTCGCTTCCGAGTGTTCCTGCCGCTCGTGCTCAAACCGACTCGATAGGCTGGTAACAGACCGCCACTATAACGACGGCCCTTACTACCCTACAGAACTTTTGCAGGGTTCTCATCTAAGTAAGTCCACAAAAGTTCTTTATGAAACCAATCTGCTGCTGGCACGGTCGGGAGACCGGTCAGAGCTCTTTTTGCCCGCTGGGGCCGGTCTCCTGACCGTGCCCCATTGGGGTATTACAAAGA
>CAYYTU010000006.1:0-86614 GCA_964474655.1 uncultured Anaerolineales bacterium | reverse complement strand
ACGCGCGACCAGGTCCACGCCGAGATGGGCACCTTCTCCAAGGCCTTCGGCATCGTCGGCGGGCATCTCAGCGGCAGCGAGGAGCTGATCAAGTTCGCCATGAACACCTCGCGCACCTGGCTGCTCAGCGGCGCGCTGCCCCCCGGCGTGGCGGCGGCCACCATCGCGGCCATCGACGTGATGGAGAATCATCCCGAGCGCGTCGAGCGGGTGTGGGAGAACCGCGACTATTTCCTGGACCAGATGAACGCGCTGGGCTTCGACACCGGTCACAGCGAGACGCCCATCGTGCCGATTATGTGCGGCGAGAGCAAGACGGCCAAGGCGCTGGCCGAGTTCGTGTGGGGCGAGGGGATCTACGTGCTGCCCATCGTCTACCCGATGGTAGCCCGCGGCAAGGCCCGCATCCGGGTCCAGCTCTGCACCGAGCATACGAAGGATCAGCTCGACACGGCCATCCAGGCCTTCAAACAAGGCGGGGAGAAGCTGGGACTGATTTAGGCTCGCTTTATAAGACCTCCGAGGTCTCCGGCAGCGCGGTGCCCCCACGAGAAACAATCTGTATTGCTCAGGGCTATGAAGAAATCGCGCAAGACCTCGGAGGTCTGAGCTCGGGGCAGTTTTGCAACCAGCAAAGCAACTCCAGTCTCTTTGGGATTTCGCGTGGTGCTCGGCGTGGACGACAGCCCACACTCCCAAATGTGGTGGGCGATGCTATGCGCTGACTAAATACGGGGACTATCGTCCCCTTTGGCGCCCCTTGACACAGCGCCGCGAGCGATTATAATCTTAGTGTTGACAGTTTAACGCACCATCTTCGGGGCAGGGTGAAACTCCCGACCGGCGGTAAGGCGAGCGCCGTCTCGCCAAAGCCCGCGAGCCACCTCAATGGCCGACCCGGTGACAATTCCGGGGCCGACGGTACAGTCCGGATGGTAGAAGATGACCCTACGTGCGCTGTATGACCGCGCGAGGAAACCCCGAAGGCGAAAGTCTTCGGTTTTTTGTTGTGTCATCAGCCCTGCCCCGTGGCGAAAGTTACCACGGGGCTTGCTGTTGTGTGGAGTGGGTATGAAGGAAAAGGATTTATCGCGAATTGGCTTGGCGTTGCTCAGCTTGAGCGTCTTCCTGCTGCTCTGGCAGGCGGTCGTCTGGCTGGGCGGCTACCCGACGTTCATCCTCCCCTCGCCGGGGATGGTATGGGAGCGGCTGATCAAACTGATCGCCCGTGGCACGCTCTGGCTCCACGTGCGCGTGACGCTGACGGAGATCCTGGCCGGGCTGGGCCTGGGGGCTGTGGTGGCCACACTCCTGGGCTACCTGTTGGCCCACTCCCCGCTGGCGGAACGGCTGCTGGCGCCCTACATCGTGGCTTCCCAGTCGGTGCCCACCGTCGCCATTGCTCCACTGCTGGTGATCTGGTTCGGCACTGGCATCCTCTCCAAGATCCTCGTCTGCGCCCTGATCGTCTTCTTTCCCATCCTGGTCAACACCGTCGTTGGCGTGCGATCCGTGCGGGAGGACCTGAAGGATTTGATGCGCACGCTGGAGGCCAGCCGCTGGCAAATGGTCTGGATGCTGGAAGTGCCAGCCGCGCTGCCGACGCTTCTGGGCGGGTTTAAGGTGGGCGCCACGCTGGCCGTGATTGGGGCGGTAGTGGGCGAGTTCGTGGCCTCCGATCGCGGCGTGGGCTATCTGCTCAAGCAGGGCCAGCAGCTGTACGACACGCCGCTGGTCTTCGTCGGCATCGTCACGCTGATCGTGATGGCTCAGGTATTGTATGGGACTGTGGCGCTGGCGGAGCGTCTGGCACTTCGCTGGCAGGAAAATGGATCGTGAATCGTACATCCTTCAGACTGGAGGTTATAGATGGAAAATAGAACGCTTCTAATCGCAATTGTGCTCCTCTCCGTCGCCCTGGCCGGCTGCGCTGGCAATCCCGGTGCGTCGACGCCGGAGCCAACACAGCTCCGGCTGCCTATGGGCTTTGTGGCCAACGTCCAGTTCGCCCCGGTCTACGTGGCCGTGGAGCGCGGCTACTTCGCCGAGGAGGGCATCGAGATCGAGTTCGATTACAGCTGGGAGACCGACGGCGTGCGCCTGGTCGGCTCCGGCGAGCTCCCTTTCGCCATCGCCAGCGGCGATCAGGTATTATTGGCCCGCGCCCAGGATCTGCCGGTGGTGACCTTCGTCAACTGGTGGCAGCGCTTCCCTGTCTCCGTGGTGGCCCTGGAGGCAAGCGGCATCCAGCATCCCTCCGACCTGGCGGGGGGGACTCTCGGCATCCCCGAGACCTTCGGGGCCAGCTACATCGGCTGGCGAGCGCTGGCAGCCGAGCACGGCCTGACGGAAGATGACGTCCAACTGGAGGTCATCGGCTACACCCAGCTGGCCAATCTGACTGAGGGGCGCGTCGACGCTGCCGTGGTCTATGCAAACAACGAGCCGGTTCAGCTGGAGCAGAGGGGGGAATCGTTCGTCTCCTTCCCCGTCGCCGACGAAATTGCCCTCGTCTCCAACGGACTGATCACCAACGAGTCCACGCTGCAGGAGAACCCTGAGCTGGCCCAGGCCTTCGCGCGTGCGTTCCTGAAGGGGCTGTGGGATACGCTTGAGGATCCCGATGCGGCCTTCGACATCTGCCGCGAGTACATCGAGGAGCTGGACGAGAACGAAGAGGTCCAGCGGGCGGTACTGGAGGCCTCGATGGACTACTGGCGCGGCGAACCGTTGGGCGCTTCGGATCCGGAAGCCTGGCGCAATACTGTAGAAGTGATGCGCAACGCGGGCCTGCTGGAAGAAGACGTCGATCCGGACCAGGCTTTCACCAACGAGATGCTGCCGCAATAGCATAAGCCCCAGGGGCTCCAAGTCTCCTGGGGATGAGGAGGCTCACGATGAAAGAACCTCTGTTACGCGTCGAGAATCTGAGCATGGCTTACCACCCGTCCAACAACGGGCGGGTGGCGGTGATGGAGGATATTTCCCTCCAGGTGGCCGAAGGGGAGTTCGTCTGTCTGGTGGGACCGTCTGGCTGCGGTAAGACGACGCTGCTCAAGCTGGTGGCCGGGCTGGAACATCCATTGGGCGGTCGCGTTCGACTGGCAGGGCACCCTGTGGACCGTCCGAGTCGTGACGTAGGGTTTGTCTTCCAGGATCCGACGCTGATGGGATGGCGCACCGTTGAGGAGAATGTGCGGTTGCCCCTGGAGATGAATGGACACCGCGAGCAAGCGATCAAGCAGAAGACTCAGTCGCTGATCGAGCTGGTCGGATTGGAGGGGTTCGAGGAGGCCTACCCGGCGCAGCTTTCTGGCGGGATGGCCCAGCGAGTGGCCCTGGCGCGGGCCCTGATCCACGACCCCAAGATCCTGTTGCTGGATGAGCCCTTCGGTGCGCTCGATGCGCTGACGAGAGAGCGCATGGCGCGTGAGCTACTCCGTATCTGGCAGGCCCGTCGCAAGACGGTCCTGATGGTGACCCATTCCGTGTCAGAGGCCGTACTCCTCTCCGACCGCGTGCTGGTGATGGGGCCCCGCCCCACGTCCATCGTGGCGGAAGTACCGATCGACCTACCACGCCCGCGCACCCCGGACGTCCAGAAGCAATCGGCTTGTAGTCTCTTGACACAGCAAGTGTGGACTGCGCTCAATCATGAGGAGGGGTAAAAAGCGCATCTCGCTCTAGCGGATGAGATATCCGCCAGCGAGGTGCTTTGCGGGGTGCTCTGTCAGAAATTATCCGTCTCTGCCAGCAAGTACTCCAGCTCCTCTAACGTCGTGACGCTTGCGATCTGACGGATGAACGCGTGTAGGTCGGGGCTGCGGGCGAAGAACTCCCGCACCGCTGGCCCGATGGGGTCCTTCCCAGATGCGCCGGGCTGATCGGCGTAGGCCCCGTGGAACGCGAAGTAAGCCTGGTTCAGCTTGCGGATATGGTATCCTTCTTCCACGAATTTCTCCCGCCGCTGCTCCATATAGGTTTCGGCTTCCTCAATCTTACCTTCAGCCAACAGATCATCTACTCGGACGCGCGTCTCGTGCATCTCGGCGCGGAAGTCGAAGGCCGGTGGGTCTTCGTTTTGATCCTCGTGTGGCTCCTCGCTTTGCTCCTCATCTTCTGACTCCGATTCAGCATCCACGTTCTCTTTCGGGGGCATCAGCTCGGGATAGTAGCGCGCTACCATCCTCCGGCTTACCTCGCGCCCCATAATCGAGGCCACCGTCTCGTTGATGGTGCGCGTTTCCGGTGCAACGCTGTAGTCCCGGCCCAGGGGGTACGCCGCCAGATAGTGATGGGTCCATTCGTGAGCCGTGACGTCGGCCAGCCAGTTGAGCGAGTTGCTCTCCAGCAACATCGCCGGATAGGCCGCCAGCCCTCCGATGTTCGTCACCAGCGAGGAGACCTCGTGGGCCTCGTCTACCTGCTTCTCAATCGTCTCTTGCTGTGCTGTATCCAGCCCGTGCTCCAGCCCCAGGCTGTGGATGCGTTCGATGCGCTCGCGGGGGGAGACGATCAGCATCTGCGGCAGCGGCGTGATGTGTACCAAAATCGGCGGAATCTCCTGCCCCAGCACGCCGAATCCCTCATCGACTAGCATACATGCCACCTGCTCCTCCAGGATGGCCTCGGCCACAGGCTGATGGGTTCGGATTTTGGCGCGCAGAGTTGCCCGCTCGGCGCGTAGCTCAGCCGACTCTTCGTCGGGCCTCTCCACATCTGGGTCGGCGTACAGCCAGTAAATCTCCCAATCCAGAACCTGAGCCTCCGCCACCATCTTTAGATAGTCCTGCAGGAAGTCGCTGCGGGCTGCTTCGTCCATATATCGCTGTGGGACCACTAGGCGGTGTGTTAACTTGCTCCATACTGCTTGTAACTCCCAGCTGACGAAGTCGAATCGCTGCCCCGCCAGTTTACGTTTGATCTGGGTTTCCATCTTGCCCGGCGGCGGGCCTTCGTAGGTCAGTGTCAGGAGCAGCGCTATCATCAGCAGCGCCAGCATCCAGCGGCGTGCTATCCATCCCATCATCTGCCGTAAGCGTTTGATCACTAATTTCATCGCGTGGTATTGTACAGTGAAGTGACAAACTCGACCAAGTGGTTGACAATCTCGCTGCCTGTGGTATAGTTTCTCGCAGTTGATGGATGTCGAAAATCGAATAGATTGACTGGGCCACGAAGCCCTCTGGGACCGGATCGTCCGGACCCAGGGGGCTTTTTTGTTTGAGAGGGCGATAGAACGAGTCAGCGAGTCAGCGATAGAGCGAACTTTGGAGGTCAAGTAATGTCACATTATCACATCCCCACCACGCCGGCACCGGCGCCGTTTGAGTATCCCGCGCCGTTCTTGATGGAGGAGCACGACGACTACGTCAAATACGGTCATCAGGTCTTCGGGGATCGCGCTGCCCGCGGCGATCCGCACTGGACGGCCGAGGTTGTGACGCAGACCTGGTACCAGGCGGAAACGGGCCGCATCCCCATCTCCGGCGCGGGCTACGGCGGCCCCTTCGCCGGCGAGGGCTTCGACGACATCTGGCTCGACATGTCCGAGATTGTGCGCCCAACCCGCGACGGCATCCACGGGCGGGAGTACATCTCGACCACCGTCGCGCTGGGCCGCCGGCTGGATGCGCTCACCTTCGACCAGGCCGGGCGGCTGACCTCGACACTGCCACCGACGGTCGAGCTGCCGCTACCGGTGCTCCTGGGGCCGCTGGCCCTGCCACTGCCCGGGCGGGCCGCGCTGCGAGGGATGGTCGCCGCGGCCGAGCGGATCGGCACGCTGGCGCTGCTCACGCCCGACGACTGGGACGATGATTTGCAGGAGCACGCCGCCGGCGCTGCGTTTCGCCTGACGGCGGGGCAATTGGATGCAGAACTACCTCGGTCGCCGCGCTTCGTCGAGATCGACGACCACGACCTGGCGCTGTGGGAGCAGGCCCGCGAGCGCTGGCCCGAGGCCGTGATCGCGCTGCGGATGGCCCTGCGCGAGGACGCCGGCCCCGCCGTGGCCGAGCTGGCCCGCGCCGGCGTCGGCGTGGTCCACCTTCACGCCGACGATATGGCCCTGGCCGGCGGCGTCCCGCTGCCCGACGCGCTGCGCGCCGTCCATAAGCATCTGGTGGACGAGAGCCTGCGCGATCGGATCAGCATCGTCGTCAGCGGGGGCATCGCGGCCGCCGAGCACGTGGCCAAGGCCCTGGTCTGCGGCGCCGACGCCGTGGCCATCGACTGGATTCTGATGGCTGCCTGGGGCTGTTCGCTGTGGGCCGACCGCGGCCCGTGCCCCGTCGAGCAGGGTCAGATCGAGCCGGACTGGGCCGCTCAGCGCGTGGTCAACCTGATGGCCGCCTGGCGCGATCAGTTGCTGGAGGTGATGGGCGCGATGGGCATGCGCGAGGCCCGCCGTATGCGGGGCGAAAGCGGCCGCGCCATCTTCCACCACGCCGAGGAGGAGCGCTTCAAGGCGCTGCTCGGCGGCACGGCCCCGGCCTCCGCCTACGAACGGTTACCCGAGCCGGACGAGCAGAGCGAGGGCGATATGCGCTGGTCGACGGCGCTGCTTCTGACCAGCTCCGAGCAGGCCCGCACCGGCGAGCCGCCCGATGGCGCGATGGAGTATCGCGTCGGCCGCTCCGGCGGCGGCTTCGACCGGCTGGCCTTCACCTTCGAGCTGGAGCGCGAGGCCAGCGCGGTGCCCGCGGCCAACCCCGACGCTTTCGACATGCGTCTGGCGCTCAACCGGCGGGGCGATGGTCGCCCGGAGATCACCATTCCGCGGCCCTGGTGGGGCTCCGGGATGTCCTACGGCTCGGTGGGTAGGCCCGTCATGCTCTCGCGGGCGATGGCGGCCGAGGCGCTGGACACCTTCACCTCGACCGGCGAGGGCGGCTACCCGGAGCCGCTGGAGCCCTACGCCGATCACGTCATCACGCAGATCGCCACCGGTCTCTTCGGCGTGCGCGAGGAGACGATCCGGCGGGCGCCGGTGATCGAGTTCAAGTATGCCCAGGGGGCCAAGCCCGGGCTGGGCGGCCATCTGTTGGGCAATAAGAACACGGACACGGTGGCCGAGCTGCGCGAGGCGGTCGAGGGCACCAGCCTCTTCTCGCCCTTCCCGTTCCACAGCGTCTACTCGGTCGAGGACCACAAGAAGCACGTCGATTGGGTGAAGACGGTCAATCCGCAGGCCCTGGTCTCGGTCAAGGTCTCCACGCCGACGGACGTCGATATGGTGGCGGTGGGCAGTTACCACGCCGGGGCGCACATCATCCAGCTGGATGGGGCCTACGGCGGCACCGGCGCGGCGCCGGAGGTGGCGAAGAAGAACATCGCCATGCCCACCGAGTACGCCATCCCCAAGGTGCATCGCTTCCTGGAGAAGGAGGGCGTGCGCGACGAGATCGTGCTGATCGCCTCGGGCGGCATCCGCACGGCCTACGACGTGGCGAAGGCCATCGCGCTGGGCGCCGACGGGGTCGCCATCGGCACCGCCGAGCTGGTGGCGCTGGGCTGCACGCGGCTGGGCACCTGCGAGAAGGGCAAGGGTTGCCCCTTCGGCATCACCACCACCGACCCAGAGCTCTCGAAGGAGGTCAAGGCCTCGGAGGGCTGGCTGAAGATCGTGAACCTGTATCGCGGCTGGGAGGCTCAGCTGGCGGGGATTCTGGACGTGCTGGGGATGGAGGCCATCGGGGAGTTGCGGGGGCGGAGCAATCTGTTGGTTTATCTGGAGTGAGGCGTAAAACGTCAAACGTAAAACGTAAGAGGGGTTTAGTGGAAGCGGTAGATGGTCAGGTCATCAATGTTGTTGAAGTCCTTGTCCTCCGTGACGATGGCGGAGATGTTATGTCCTTGCAGGATGGAGAGGTGGAAAGCGTCTCTGGGCGCGAGTCGTTCGCTGTTCAGCCGGTCGAGAGAGCGGAGGATGAACGCTCGCACCGACTCTGAATCAGCTTGCGACTCTGGCGTCGCCACGAAGACGGCGTTGGTCCAACCAAAGACTTTGGTGGTGAACCGCCTCAACTCAGGATAATAGTGAGATAGCAGATCGGGATGATCCTTGAGGTATTTTCCGGTCAGATAGGTCCCCTCGTCTCGTTTGACTGCTTCACGAAGAATCGCCCACCAGGCTTCGTCAAGCGCAAGCGTTGAGATGTAGAGTTTCGTAGCATTGGAGAAGAGGAGCAGTAGGAGGTCTGGAGCATGCCACCGACCGGCATAAGTGCCGACGAGGAAATTAGAATCAAGATAGACGCGCTCCGGCATAAGGCTCACATCTGAGCGGAGTTCAGCGTATGTGACGATGTTCTCAGTCATCTGTTTCTTCAAAGATCCACGAATCGTCGGGATAGTAAACTTCCTCGGCCAGGAGGCGTTCGATAGTGAAGCCGGGGGCTGGTTCGAATGCGCCGATGAATTGCTTCAGATTATCCAGTTGGTCTGGGGGAATACGTCCTTCGTACTCTTCCCAGTTGATAGGATGGGTTTCCATCGGCTGGGCAGATTCTTCCGCGGGCTTAGCCTGGCGTGAGGCGAGGTGCTCTATCAGCAGTCTGACTAACTGCTCCGCGCTCGCCACATCCAGTAGCACCCGCATTCGGGGGGAATCGTCGTCACCGCCCGTTCTGGGGACGAATTCCAAAATAAGATCTTCATCAGCCTGGGATAGGACGACATCTTGATATGTGATCTTTTGTTCGAGTTCAACTTGTGGTTTCATTTCTCAACCTCTCAACTCAAACAGAGTATACAACAAATTGATAGTGTGTCAATGTCTTGATTCCGATCAATAGCGAGGAGAAACGTAGATGAGAACAGACGACAATATCCGACGTGTGTTGGCTTCGCGGCGTCATTTGGTCGAAGACGCAGACGGGCTTTCGCGCTCGCCCGAGGTGGCCGAGGGCGGCTGCGGCGTGCTGGGGCTGGCGTCGAACGTGCCGGTCGCCGGGCGCCACGTGGTGGAGGCGGCGGCCCAAATGCACAACCGCGGCAACGGCAAGGGCGGCGGCATCGCCATGGCCGGGCTCGACCCGGCGCAGATGGGCGTCTCCCCCCAGACGCTGCACGAGGCCTACCTGATCCAGATCGCCTACCTCGACCCAGAGGCGCGGCGCGAGGTCGAGCAGCAGGGCCTGGGCGCTCTCGACATCGTGGAGGGCTACCGTGTACCTTCGATAAACGACTGGCGCGATGTGCCCGGACTGGAGGTCGAACCGCCGGAGGTGTGGCGCTACTTCGCCCGCGCCCGGTCGGACGCGCTGGCCCGCTTCGCCGACGAGAACGGCCTGGACGAGCTGGCACCGCGCGCGGTCGAGGATGAGTTCATCTACCAGAACACCTTCCGGCTGAACACGACCTTCTACGCCAGCCTGGGCGAGCAGCGGGCCTTCGTGCTCTGCCACGGGCGGGACCTGATCGTGCTCAAGATCGTGGGCTACGCCGAGCAGGTGGTGCAGTACTACCGGCTGGAGGACATCACGGCCCGCGTCTGGATCACGCATCAGCGCTACCCGACCAAGGGCCGGGTCTGGCATCCGGGCGGCGCCCATCCTTTCATCGGGCTGAACGAGGCGCTGGTGCATAACGGCGACTTCGCCAACTACCACGCCGTGAGCGAGTACCTGCGCCAGCGGAACATCGCGCCGCTCTTCCTGACCGACACCGAGGTCTCGGTGCAGCTGTTCGACCTCTGGGATCGGATCTACGGCTACCCGCTGGAGGTGACGCTGGAGGCGCTGGCCCCGACCACCGAGCGGGACTTCGCCGTGCTCCCGTCGGAGAAGCAGGCGCTCTACCGCGCGGTGCAGGCGACGCATCTGCACGCCTCGCCCGACGGGCCGTGGTTCTTCATCATCGCCCGTTCCCGCCCCGACGAGGGCGAGTGGCAGCTGCTGGGCATCACGGATACCAGCATGCTGCGCCCGCAGGTCTTCGCGCTGTACGAAAACGATGGCGTCGAAGTAGGTTTGATCGGTTCGGAGCGGCAGGCCATCAACGCCGCGCTGCGCTCGCTGGCGGCCGAGGACGAGCGCTTCTTGCCGCTGGCCGATGATTACTGGGTGGCGCGCGGCGGAAGCCACACCGATGGCGGCGCGTTCGCATTCACGGTGCGCGATGGAGCGAGAGAGCGAGTCAGCGAGAAAGCGAGAGAGCGAGGAAGCGAGCTTGTCCTGAGCGCAGCCGAAGGATCGGCGTATCGGCTGGATTGCGCCGATAAGTTCGGGGCGGCGGTGACGGTGGCGGCCGATCAGCGCCACGTGGATCGGGCGGCGTTGGACCCGGCGCGGGCCAGCGAACGGGCCCGGCGGGCGATGGAGTCTCGCGTCTATCACGCCTTCGACGACGGCGGGCCGGGTACGCTCTTCCGCTGGGCGGCGGAGCGGGCGGCCGACTGGAGCTACGACGAGCTGAGCGCCTTCACCTGTCTGCTGACCGACTTCGGCGCTCACGGCGGGGAGGAGTGGGCCTTCGCCCGCGAATCGCTGACCCTGCTGCGCGACCGTCGCTACGACCCCGGGGACAAGCGCCGCGCCTCGCTCCTCACTTTGATCGAAGATGGTCTGCGTGATCTGTTCGACCAGACACCTGCCCCTGATGACGATTTACGTTTGGCGCAATACGCATCACGCTTAACCTGGGACACCCGCCACGCCCTCCGCGCCCCCACCGACAGCGATACCCCACTTGTGCTGGACACCCTCGGCTTCCCGCCGGAGGGCGACGAGAGCGCGGCGCGGCTGCTGGCGGCGGCCTATGAGCTGGGCTGGCGGCATCTCATCGCCTACAACTGGCGCGGCGGGCGCTTCGCCGCCTGCGGGCTGGGCGTGGGAACTGAGGGCGTGCGCTTCGATCTCTACGGCGACGTGGGCGATTACGCCGCGTCCGGCCTGGACGGGGCGGAGGTACATATCCACGGTGACGCTCAGGATCAGGTGGGGCAGATTCTCAAGCGGGGCAAAGTCGTCATCCACGGCGACGTGGGCCAGACCTTCCTCTACGGTGCGAAGGGCGGCGAGATCTACGTGCGGGGCAGCGCGGCCGGGCGCCCGCTGATCAACGCCGTGGGCCGGCCGCGGGCTGTGATCAATGGCACCTGTCTGGACTACCTGGCCGAGTCGTTTATGGCCGGCGATCCGCTGAACGGCGGCGGCTTCGCCATCCTCAACGGCGTCACCTTCGACGAGCACGGGCACCTGATCGAGATGGAGACGCCGTATCCGGGCGGCAACCTCTTCTCGCTGGCCTCCGGCGGGGCGATCTACCTGCGCGATCCGCGCCGCAAAGTGGGCGCGGACCAGCTGAACGGCGGGCGCTTCGCGGATCTTTCGGCGGCCGACTGGGCCCTGATCCGACCGTACCTGGAGGAGAACGAGCGGCTGTTCGGGATCGAGCTGGAAGCGCTGCTGACGGTCGGCGGCAAGAGGCAAACGCCGGACGAAGTCTACCGCAAGGTGGAGGCGCAGTCGCTGGCGGTTCTCAGGTAGTGGGCGCGGGCTTGGGCGGGGCCATTAGAGGGGCCTGGATTTCTGGCGTGTGATCTACTTTGTCTCCATCATCTTGCGTCCATCGGGAGCAGGGATGTAGCGCAATGGACCCTGGGGCACGCGGTGGTCTATCTCCAGCGCGCCGTCGTCCATCGCTTCCCAGATCATCTGGAAGGGGCGTGTTTCGGGCACCCATTTCTCTACGATGACGGTCCCGTGACCGGGCAGCACGGTGAAGACCACCGGGCGTGGATCGTCGGGGTTGCGCAGGGCCTCGGCGCGTGAGAAGGCTTCTTTGATGCCCTGGGCTTGCGCCTCGGTGGCGCAGGTGACCGGGTAATGGTGGTAGGAAGGCGCCATTGGCACGTACTCCACCCGGTCTGGGTCGTAGGCCGCGACGCCGCGGTGACCGTGGATCTTGGAGCGCACCACCGGTACCTCGGCTGCCGTGCCCCACGTTTCTCCAAGCGCGATAGTGGGCAGCGCGTTGTCCATATCGATCATCTCCACCGCCTCTGTTGAGGGGGGATCGTTGCGCTTCCCCGTAACGTGGCGCACCTGGGCCCCTTTGCCGTCGGGGCGCATACCGACGATCACCGTCAGATCATCTTCCGTGATATCGCCCTTGTCCACCGGGCGCGCGCTGCCGGTTACCGTGGCGAGCAGCCCATCCAGTTCCGGGTCCCAGGTGGAGAAGCACCCCTCGCTGTACTGGCTGGAGACGGCATCCGCCACAGCTGGCACTTTGACCAGATGAGCGATCCGAACCATCTCGGTGAAGAAGTTGCGCTGGTCGAACTGACGACCGGCCTCGCACATCTCGGCTGGCGTGCTAAGCTGCTCCCAGACGTGGTGCGGGATTGGCTCTCCCACTACCTGATGTTTGGTCACCTCGTCGGTGCTCAAGGCGGTGACAATCCGCAGCACGATATCGGTGTAGAAGGAAGCGGGAGAATCGTCGTTCATCTCAATGTGCGGGTAAGCGCCGACCAGGTTGAACAGGTAGGCGGCCTCCGGCGCGCCGTCGCCGATCATCAGCAGCACGTCGATGCATTTGGCCTGGCTCTGGACCACGCGTTCCAGCGCCAGGATCGGCCCTCCACGGCGGCCTTGCTCGAAGAGCACTTTGTAGGACTGCGGGGCCATACCGGGGAAGTCATAATCGTCGGGGTCGGGCGGCTCTTTGTCCAAAACGCGGCGGAGGTAAACGAGTTGTTTCTGGAGTGCCTGGGGTGTGACGCCAATCAGGGTGTAGATGGTGGGGGAATGGGCCAGATCAAAGCGTCGACGGGCGGTAAAGAGCAGCGCCTCACGCCAGTTGAGCGGCTTCCCGAACGAGGCAGTGGTGAAGATGATATCCGTCTTTTCGTCCGGTCTTTCTTGGACGGTGTGTCCCAGGCGGTTGAAGTGGCCCAACAGCGTTTCTGCCACGGGTTCTAGCCAGGGAGTACCCGGTCCGGGTACAAAGGCCACGTTCAGCTTGCGTAGCCACGAATGTTTGGGTTTGTCTTGCTCAGAGTGTTGCTCGTCAAGATGCATATGGTGTGTCTCCTTTCAACCCCAACAGAAGGTTCGGGTCAGTGCCCGGCAGAGTTACATTATTCTGGAACCTGAAACCTAAACTCCCAACGCCGGATCTTACGTCTCCTCCCATCCTTCCAGCCGAAATTGTCGTACAATCCAATCGCCCAGGCGCGGGGAGAGGACGTTGACGTAGTGAAGAAGCCGGGCCCGAAGTGGCACGATCACCTCTGGACGACGGCGCTGGATGGCGTGCACGATGGTTGTAGCCACGTCCTCCGGTGCGATCTTGCCGGAGATCGCCGGAACCGCCAGCTGGTCGATCATCTCGGTGTCGACGCGCCCGGGAAAGATGGTGGATACGGCTACCCCGCTGCCGTGCAGCTCCTGGCGCAGCACCTCGCCGAAGCCGGCCAGGGCGGACTTGGCGGCTACGTAAGGAGCATCAAGCGGCAGGCCTTTCTTGGCGTCCATTGAGGCCACCAGCACGATATGTCCGCTGTTCTGCTTCAGCATTTGTGGCTGCACGCTCAGTACGGCGTAGAGTGCGCCGTAGAAGTTGACCGCTATTGAGTGCTCTATCGCCTCCACGGTCAGCTCGGTGACGGGAGAGCGAATGTAAGCGCCGGCGTTGGCCACCAGTATGTCGACGCATCCCCAGCGGGTTACCGTCTCCGTCACCAGCCGGTTTACTTCTTCCCGGTGCGTCACGTCGGTCGGTACCGCCAGCGCCTCGTGTCCCAGGGCTCGAACCTCCTCGGCCGTGGTTTGCAGATCCGACGCGGTGCGGGCTGCCAGCGCCACATGGGCCCCCTCGCGGGCCAGCGCCAGGGCGGTCGCCCGCCCGATGCCCCTGGAGCCGCCGGTCACAATAGCTACTTGATCACGAAAGCGATTACTCATTGAGAGGGGAATTGTACTATGCCTCTGGGGTAAGGGCAACTGGTCACTTTTGTTCGGAACGGATCACCGGCAGGGTGACTACTTCCAGCGTTATCTCTCGTTCGAGTTCCTCCTCTAGTATTGCTGCAGTCGCATCGACGGATTCCTGGTCGGCAGAGTGCGGGGAGCGAACGGTAGCGATGATTTCCAGGGACGTTTCCTCTTGTCGGTAATCGAACGAGACCATCTCCTCGTCATGGGCAACCAGGCTTTCCTCCAGCACGCCCTGTATGGCTTGCTGCAACGCTGTCTCTCGCGCGATGCCGCTCATGATGACGCCCAGGGGGATGGCGATCACCAACATCAGTAACGCAAATCCAACCAGAGCCCGCTGGTAGTGCCATCGCATTTCGGGTTGCCAGACTTGGGGATGGACACCCAGCAGGAGGAAGATGATCACTCCGGCCAGGCTGATGGCGGCGATGTTGGCCAGGAAGAGAAGAAATGCTCCCCCCGCCACTTGGGGATTGCCGAGCGATAGTCCCAGCCCGGCGACACAGAGGGGCGGCATCAGCGCGGCCGCAATGGCGACGCCCGGCAGAGCGGCGCTTACTTCCTCTCTGGCCAGGGCATAGGCTCCGGCCATACCGGAGGCTAGCGCTACTGCCAAGTCGAGCAGCGTAGGCTGTGTGCGGGCCAGTATCTCTCCTGTCAGGTTTTTGAAGGGCGAGCCAATGCTGATGGCTACAGCGATCAGCAGAGCCAGGGCCACGCCTTTGAACATCGCCTCGATGGACAACCGGATCAGACGCACGTCTCCCAGCACCATGCCCAGCGAAAGACCCAGGATGGGCGACATCAGCGGCGCCACCAGCATAGCGCCGATTACCACCGCTGCACTGTCCAGCAGCAATCCCAGCGTGGCGATGATGGAGGAGAGGACGGTCAGTACGAAGTAGTTGGCCTCTGGGCGGGCGCTGTCGCTGAGCGCTTCGCGTAGATTGAGCTGCTCCTCTACGTTCAGCCGGGGGAAGATCCGCAGCAACCCCCGCATCAGCTTGCGGACCCAGAATTCGGTCGGGCCGCCGTAGCGCCGGACGATGACGGCTGTCTTGGGCACCCGAGCAGCGATCTGCTGGGGGATGCTGCCGAAGATAAACTGATCGAACAAGCCGGCCTCCGAGGCACCCAGCAGGACAAGATCGTATTTCTCTGCCTCTTGGACGATGCCCTCGACTACGCTTTCCGCTACCACTACCTTCTTACCCGGCGGGTGGCTGAAATTGAGCCCTTCCAGTGTTTGGGCAATTTGTTGCTTGTTCTTTTCCATTTGCTGAGGGGTAGCGCGCCCCATCTGGACGTAGAGAGTTGTCACCTCTGCGTCATAGGCATTCGATATCAGCATGGACAGCCGGGCTGCGATGGGAGCGTTGGGCCCCCCGGCGGTGGGAATCAGAATTTTCCTCGCTTCAGTCCAGTCATCTCCCTTGGCGACCGTGACGTCACACGGGGCGTCGCGAATCACCGCGTCAATGATGGGGCCCATCGAGGCGCCAAAGGAGCGTGTGTAGCCTCGCCAGCCCAACAGGATGAGGCCCACTTTCTCCTCGCGGGCGGTATCCAGAATGCCCTCAGCCACGCTGTGAGCCACGCGCGTCATCGTCTGGATCTTGAACTTCTCCTCTTGAGCCTGGGCCACAGCGCGCTCCAGCAACACCCGACTGACCTCCGCCCGTCGCCGGCCGGCCTCCAGCGGTACTTGATCGGGCACGGTCACCACTTGTAAGGCTAATACTTCGCCGTCTTCTTGTCGAGCCAATGTGCCGGAAAGGCGTAGAAGGGTGCCAGCGGTGGAGGGGTTAGCGATTGGTACCAGCACCACGTAATCTTGCTCTTCGGATGTCTCGTCGCGGGGCGGCTTAAAGACCGTAAAGCCCTCCTTGGCCTTAGTGTGACGCTTCTGGGCGTATGCCAAATAGACGATAAAGCCCAGGCTCACAAGGATGCCTGCTCCGACCAGGTAGCTCACGCCCCATCTCAGGCCGATGAAGAGGTCCAGGACCAGAACCAGGGCCGACACCCAGGGGTGGTACGGCAACTTGAAGGACGTAGTTTCCGACTGGGGGTGAGAGGCCAGGGCCAGGTTGACGGCCATCAACACCAGCCAATAGAGCAGACCGGTCAGATTGATCAGGAGTGAAAGGGGGAGGGCAGTCAGCGGCAGCATGAGTAAAGAGATGAACACGATGGTCCAGATTGGGGTCTCGAAGCGCGGGTCGATCTGATGCAACCTGGATGGCAAGTAGCCATCTTTGCTCATCGCATAGACTTGGCGCACGACCAGTGCGAAGACTTTGTTCAAGGCTAGGGCCAGAGCCAGTGCGCCGACGATCAGGACGAGAGGGCGACCGGCCCCCTGGGCCACCGCCGTTCCCAACAGCGCCAGGGGCGTTGAAGAGTCGGCCAGAGCCTCGCTTCCCACCACGCCCACTGCCACAGTGCTGACGAGGACCCCGATCAACGCGATGAAGAAGGGCAAGAGGAGTAACATACGCGGCGTGCTACGTGTTTCCTGCGATATCCCCCGCTGGAGATTGATCGTGATCTCCACGCCCACGAAGGCGCTTACCAGGGTGATGATTCCATACTCCCAGCTCAGGCGGATGGCATCGGGTGGCTCCGCTATGCGAGCGTAATTGTCGGGATCAATGTCGGGCATAGCCAACAAGACAACCACTAGCAGAATCGCGATCAGCGCGAGAAAGGTCATCGATTCGCGTTGGCCCTCCCGCGTCCCCAGGGCGCTGTTGAGGGCCAGCAGGATCACAATTCCAGATGCCCATGGCCAGACGGGGAAGGATAAGATCAGGTGCTCTTGCAGTAATGTGACCGTCTGGATGGCAAACGTGTGCGCCAGGAGGGCACACAGCCCCAGTCCGGAGAGGATGAGGCTCCAGCCGGTGATGAAGGAAAGCCACCCGCCATCCTCGGTCTCGTGGACCTGTGCGTAGGCTCCGCCGTGGCGAGGACGAGTCATCAACAGCTCGACGTAGCCCAGCAGGTTGGCCAGCAGCAGCAAGGCGGCCAGGAAGACCGCCAGGGGCGTCAGCGGGCCGGCGGCTGCTACCACATCTCCCAGCAGCGTGAAGATAATCGTGACAACTACCACGCCCAGGCCGCGGGTCATCACCTGCCAGGGGCGAAGTCCCCGACTGAAACGTATGTGTTGGTGAAATTCATCCATTTTGGACCTCGTAACTCGTAATTTTCTCATACGTCGCTAACGTCTGTTGGGCCGTGCGGGTCCACGAAAACCTGGCAGCCTGAGCCAGCGCTCGCCGGCTCATCTGGGCTCGAAAAACGTCATTGCGCACCAACCGGATCAGCGCGTGGGCCATACTTGCGGCATCGTCCGGCGGCAAGAGCAAGCCGGCCTCGCCGATTACCTCTGGCAAGGAAGCGGCGTCGCTGCCCACGACCGGCGTGCCGCAGGCCATCGCCTCCAGCGGTGGTAGGCCAAATCCCTCGTAGCGGCTAGGGAAGATGAAGACCGTGGCGCTGCGATAGATGGCTGGCTTATCACGCTCGTCCACGAAGCCGATGAAGCGTACGGCACGCTCGTCGAGCGCTTCCTCCCGCGCTATACGCCGCGGATCGGGCGTGAAGCCGTTATCGCGTTCCGGGAGCTGCCCCGCGATGACCAGCGGGCAGACCTTCCCGATCTCCGGTTCAGCACGCCGGTAGGCGCGGAGCGCAGTAGCCACGTTCTTACGGCGGTCGAAGCCTCCCAGGTAAAGGACGTATCGCTCTGGAATCTCGTAACGCTTGCGAATCGCCTCGTCCTCAGCGCCCGGCTCGGGATGGAAGCGCCTGCCGGCCGCCAGGGGGATTGAAAACACGCGCTCGGGGGGGATCTGCAGCCGGGTCACGATGTCCCGCCGCGAGGTCTCCGAGTCTGTCAGTACTATGGCTGCGTTCCGCGCGGCGGCGCCGACCAACGCGGTGTAGAGCTGCTGCAGCGGCCCGCCGCGGTACTCCCGCAGCAGCAAAGGGATCAGGTCGTGGATGGTGACGGCGGTCGGTGCGCTGGGCCGCAGCGGCGAGGCCCAGTACGGCACGTGAGCCACGTCGGCTTCGAGACGAGCAGCGGCGCGGGGAAAAGCGACCTGTTCGAACCAGACCTTGGTGAGATTGTCGACCGGAAAATCTGGGATCAAGGCTTCGGGCTGAGAGGGGGCTGAGCCGGGGAGCTTGATGATGACGACCCGAAATCTCTCTTGCCTTGGCGCGACCAGGAAGAGCTCCAGATCCGGCGCGAGCGCGGCCAATTCCTCTACCAGCCGCTGGGTGTACTGACCGCTGCCGGTAGTGGGACGGTTCCAGAACCAGGCATTGATTACCAGGCGCATCAATTCTCGTAGCCGTGGGGGTGCTCGCGGTGCCAATTCCAGGCGTGGGCGACGATAGTCTCCAGCGCGGGGTATTGCGGTTCCCAGCCCAGCTCGCGGCGAATCTTCTCGCTGCCGGCGATCAGCCGGGGTGGGTCGCCCGGGCGGCGCTCGCCGACTTCCGCCGGGATCGGATGTCCGGTCACCTGACGGCAGGTTTCGATCACCTCCCGGACGGTGAAGCCGCGTCCATTGCCCAGGTTGTAGGTCCGGCTGCCCGAATCCAGAGCCTCCAGGGCCAGGATGTGGGCCTGGGCCAGATCGGTCACGTGGACGTAATCGCGCACGCAAGTGCCGTCGCGGGTGGGATAATCGTCGCCGAAGATGGTGATCTCTTCCCGCTGGCCTAGCGCCACCTGGAGCGTGATCGGGATCAGGTGCGTCTCCGGGTCGTGATCCTCACCGCGCTCGCCGGTGGGCGAGGCGCCGGCGGCGTTGAAGTAGCGCAGCGCAGCGTAACGGAAATCGTAGATGCGGTCGAGCCAATGGAGGGTGCGCTCCAGGATATGCTTCGATTCCCCATAAGGGCTGCCTGGGACGATCTCTTCCTCCTCGTCGATCGGTATCTGATCTGGGTCGTCGAAGAGGTTGGCGGTAGAGGAGAGAATGAAGCGGCGCACACCGTGCTCAACCGCTTCTTGTAACAGGTTGAGGCCATTGGTCACGTTATCGCCCAGGTACATAAACGGGCGGGCCATCGACTCGCCCACCAGCGTGTAAGATGCGAAGTGCATCACGGCCTCGATGACGTGGTTTTCGAAGACGTCTTTAACCTCGTTCCGATTGGCCAGGTCGCCCCGGACGAAGACGGCCTGGGGATGGACTGCTGCGCGATGACCGGTGTAGAGGTTGTCGAGCACGATGATCTCATGCCCGCGCTTGATGAGTTCTTCGGTAACGATGCTACCGATGTAGCCAGCACCGCCGGTGACGAGGATATTCACAACCGTTCCTCCTTTGTCTGAAGTATATTTGGGAGGGCTCTCTCCGCAGTGGAGCCCATTGATGCCAGGGGATGCTTTATCATCCTTGGACGGGACTACGCCAGAGGCCGAAGTTGCTGTCTCCTGGCGGTTGAAGAAACCTTAACGGGGATCGGCTTCTTTTATGAGCGTTCCGGCCGGATGCTGGTCCGTCCGCCTAGCGCGTCGCGGACGCCGAGCAGCGCCAACACCACCAGCCCGCTCAGGCAGAGGATCAATCCCCAGCCGGGTCTGACGGGCGCATTGTAGAGGTCGGTGACCAGCGGGCGCAGGAGCAAGAACTGCCAGATAACGAGGCCCAGTCCGGTCAGGGCCATCACGGTCAGCCAGGCGCCCCGAATACGCACATAGAGTGAGCCCGACAGAGTAGTGAGGGCGACGAGCAGCGCGCCGGTCACGCTCAGGAGCAACTGAGGGCGGTACTCGGAGGCAAAGATGGATTCGGGCGGCGGTAGGGTGAACAAGATGAGTGCGCCCGCAAGCGCCACGCCGAGCATTCGAGCCGCCGGCGGGAAGCCAGGACGCCGAACCTGGAGCCCGATGATGACGGCGGCCGCGAGCAATGGCATGAGGAATAACGCTCGGGTGGTCGGGACGGTTCCCCCCTGTACTGCCGGGAAGAACTTGGTGAACTCCGAAAGATCGTAGCCGGTCACCGTCAGGGCCGCTGTTTTGTGCGGGATCCAGGGGCCGAAGAATCCTATCATTACAAGAAAGCTCACCCCGAGCTGCCAGATTGAAATGGACGGTCTTCTTTTCCGTTCGCTGGATTGAATTTTCATCGTCTTATCCCTTTCCCAACGTCGTGAGTATGCTCATTAGCCGACGAGCTGATCGTCGCCACGTGAACTGGGCCGCTTGGGCCAGACCTCGTTCGAGCATCGCCGTGCGCCGATGCTCGTCTTGTAGGGCCTGCGTCATCGCTTCGACCATAGCCTCGACGTCGAGCGGGTCGAACATAAGCGCCGCCTCGCCCGCCACTTCTGGCAGGGAGGATGCATTTGAGCAGACCACGGGCACGCCGCAGGCCATCGCCTCCAACACCGGCAGCCCAAACCCCTCGTAGAGTGAGGGCAGGACGAAGAGCGCGGCCTGGCGGTAGAGCGCGTCCAGGTCGGCGTCGTCGACGAAGCCCAGCAGTTTCACTTGTTTGTGGCGAGCGGCCTCGGCGACGATTGGGTCGTAGAGCCAGCCCTTCCCGCCGGCGATCAGGAGCTCTAAGTCGGCGCGGTTCAGCTCGGCGAAGGCCTGGATCAGGCGCACGTAATTTTTGCGCGGCTGGAGGGTGCCGACGCTGAGGATGTAGGGCTGTGCCCCTGCGCCATAGCGAACTTGCAGATGATCCCGCTCCCCCGGCTCGCGCTCGGGGCAGAAACGCGGATCGACGCCGCTGTAGAGCACCTTCACCTGGTCAGAGGGGTGGTCGAAGAACTCGACGATGTCGAAGCGGGTATGAGCCGAATCGGCCAGCACAAGGTCGGCGCGGGCGATGGCTCGCGGCACGACGCGCGCCAGATAGCGGCGCAGCGGCGGCACAAAAGTCTCCGGATAGCGCATAAACGAGAGATCGTGGACCGTCAGCAGGGCCTGGGTGCCGGGACGGGTAGGTGGCAGTACAAAATCGGGCGAGTAGAAGACGTCGACAGAGCCGATGAGCCATTCGACCGGTACGGGCAGGCGCAAGCGATGCCAGATGCGGGCCAGCCACTCGTCGCTGAGGGGCATGGTCCGGAACGTGAGCCGAGATGCGCCGATCGAACGGAGTTTGTGGGCCTCTCGTTTCCACCGTTCGTTCTCCAGACCGCCAATGGCGGCGAAGATAACGTACTCGTGAGATTCGTCCACCCTCAGCAGCGAAGTGACCAGCTCGCGGGTATATCGCCCGATGCCGGCCCGTTGACGGGCGGCGGCGGTATAATCTATGCCGATCCGCATCGCCGATAAAGGGACTCAGTCCACATGTCCAAAAGTCCAGATGCGATTGACGAAAAAGTTCCAGAAAAGAACCACGCCGGTGGCGAGCACCTTCGCGCCGTTATAGGCCAGATCGAAGTGGGCCATGCCCAGCGCATAAGCCAGCGCTCCGACCGGCGCGGCCAGCGCTCCCGCTTCTCCCAGCAGCCAGCGATCGGCTCCGTAGAAGATACCGGTGTTAATGGCCAGGCCGGCGGCGTTGACGGCGACGAACTGTGCAAATTGTTTGGCTAACGGTTCACCGCGTGTCTCCGGATAAACCCAAAGTCGGTTCCAGATGAAGTTGCTGATCACGGCGGCGGTGAAGGAGCAGGCGTTGGCAACTACCTTGGGGAAGCCAGCCAGCTGGACCAGCAAGTTGAGGGTGCCAAAATCGATCACGGCGCCCAGTGTACCGACGACGGCGAATTTGAGAAAACGTACGATTTCTTTTTGATTGAGCTCGGCGGAGGGAGATAGCTTAGCGATCATATTTTGACCTTTTAACCAGCCTTCGCAGCTTTCGAGAAGTTAGACCTGATTTTTACCCAAAGTTCAATACTGAGCCTGGCTAGTCGGTCTGTTGAGTGAAGCGTCTGGCCGATCAGCGATAAACGCCAGTAGCCCCAGCATCACGCCGATGTGGAGGTGAACGTTGTTGACGTAGAGATTATCTAACATATGATGGACGCTGAGGTGGACCCACGCGCCCAGCAAGCCGATGGCAATGCCGCGCGGGAAGCCTTGCGCGCGGCGAGTAAGACGCCACGTCTGCCAGAAGATCACAATCCACAACACCAGGTAGACCACCAGTCCGATGAGGCCAGTTTCGGCGGCCATATTTAGGTAAACGTTATGGGCGTGGCCCAGGGCTGTCGGCCAGTTGATGAGCGCGAAGGCCGGGTAGGCCGGTTCATAACAGCCCAGACCCACCCCGGTCCAGAAGTGGCGGCGGAACATCTCCAGCGCCGATTGCCAATGGGCCAAGCGCTCGATCACGGCGTAGTTGGCGTCGTTGATAGGTGTCCCCCGTACGTCCCCCAGGTGCAAATCCTTTACGAAGCTGGTCAGGCGGGTCGTGATAGCGGCAGGCAGCCGGTTGGAGATATAGAGCCCACCTCCGCTCGTCACCAGCACGGCTACCAGCAGTAACCTCCAACCTATCTTGCGCGGCAGCGCGGCGATCAGCGCTGCCGCTGCCGTCGCGAAGCCCAGCCAGGCCCCCCGGCTCCAGGACATCCCCAGCGCAGTAACCATAATCCCGGCCGCGGCGCTGTAGAACAGCAGCGGCAACCCGTAACGGAGTATCCTCTGCCTCATTCGTCCACTTTCCCACCAGGCTGTTACCGCGCCCCACCAGCAGCCCAGCGCCAAAGGGATCATCATCCCCAGGTACCCTGCAAAGGGGTTTGGTTGTTCGAAGGTGCCGTGAGCGCGGTAGAAATCGCCGCCCAGGATGGCGAAGTGCTCCGGCCCCTCCTCCCAAAATCCGAACTGCCAGATGCCCACCCCCGCCTGGAAGATTGCCGGCAGCAGCAATGCCCCAATCAGCCACGGCATACGCGTCTCGGAGAGATGGTTGTCGATGAAGATGACTAATAGTATGATTTCGGCCCATTTGAGCAATTCCAGCGGGCCGTAGGTTGCCGGGTCCGCCGCCTGCCATAGGGAAAGCAATCCTGCGCCGAAGAACCCCAGCAGCGCCAGAAGAACGGGCGAGGGGCGTATGCGCAGCTCTCGGCGGGAGGTGCCATCCGCCAGCCAGGAAGTCAGCGCCAGCGCCACGAAGAGATGAGCGATCTGCGCCGGTACCTGCGGCACTTCGGCGCTCAAGTGGCCTTTGAGCGGCCCCAAAAACAGGGCTACCGTCAGCCCGACTAACGGTTCGATCAGTGTCCCCACGAGGATGGCGACCCCACCGATCAGCATTACCCCCGCCCCCAGCGGGAGACGGATCACCAGCCACACGCCGACCAGCGCCAAGAGCAGCCCCAGCAAGTTGTTGAACGGCCCGTTCCAGGCTACTTCGGGGGGGGGCGTTACATTCCGGGGGAAGCGCAGCCAGCGTTGCACGGCCGAGCTAGGCAGCCAATCGCTCGCGGAAGTAATCCGCGCTGAATTGGAGGCCTTCCTCTAGCGACACCTGGGGGGTCCAATCGAGCACGCGCTGCGCCTTGCTGATATCCGGACAGCGTACCTGAGGGTCATCGGCCGTGCGCTCATCTTCTGGAGTCACGAACGTGATCGGAGAATCGCTGCCAGTGACCTCCAGCACCTTATGAGCGAACTCCAGGATGGTCATCTCGTCAGGGTTGCCGATGTTGACCGGCTCATTCTCGTCGCTAAATAAGAGTTTCACCAGTCCTTTGACTTGGTCGCTGATGTAGCAGAAGGAGCGCGTCCGTTTCCCCTCATCGTAGACGGTCAGCGGATCGCCGCGCAGGGCCTGGCAGACGAAGTTGGGCACCACGCGCCCGTCGTCCATCCGCATCCGCGGCCCGTAGGTGTTGAAGATGCGGGCAATGCGCGTATCGACGCCGTGGTAGCGCTGATAGGCCATCACCAGCGCCTCGCCGAAGCGCTTGCTCTCGTCGTAGACACCGCGGGGGCCGATGGGGTTGACGTTGCCCCAGTAGTCCTCGCTCTGCGGATGCTCCAGCGGATCGCCGTACACCTCCGAGGTGGAGGCCAGCAGGTAACGCGCTCCCTTCGCCATCGCCAGGCCCAGCGTCTTGTGCGTGCCCAGCGCCCCGACCTTGAGCGTCTGGATCGGGTAGTTCAGGTAATCGACCGGGCTGGGCAGGCTGGCCAGATGGAGCACGGCGTCGAGCTCGCCTTCGATGAAGATGTAGTTGGTCACGTCGTGTTTGATGAAGTGAAAGCGCTCGTGCCCGGCCAGGTGGGCGATGTGGTCCACGGTGCCGGTCATCAGGTTGTCCATCGCGATGACCTCGTGGCCGTCGTCCAGCAGGCGGTCACAAAGGTGGGAGCCGATAAACCCGGCTCCGCCGGTGATCAGTATGCGCATAACAGCTCCTTTTATGAGATCGATCCGGGTTCAGATGCCGGGAGGATTATACCGTAGGGCTGGGGAATTGAATAGCTGTCAGCAAGCAGCCCTGCCGCCGATGGAGCAAGGTCAATGTGGTCCGTCACAGTAGCGCAAACTCACCGAGGCGTCTCCGGACGGCGAAGTCGCGTTCCGTCTATTGATGGAAAGAGCGAAGCCAGGTCCAGGGTGAACGCGACCCGTTCACAGCAGTGCGGCGCACAATTGCACCTATCGCCTGGGAGTCACGCCGTCTGGGCCGCGAGTTGCTCGGCGAAGGTATCGAACGCCGATTGGCCGTAGAGGCAGAAGACCACGCGCTTCAGCCCCGTCCCGCTCTCCAGGTATTCGATGGCGGCCTCCAGCATCACCTGGGCTGCCTCCTCCATCGGGTAGCCGAAGATGCCAGTGCTGATGGCGGGCAGCGCGATTGAGGTGATCTCGTGCTCATCGGCCAGCTGGAGCACGGATGTCACTGCAGAGGCGAGCTGCTCCGCCGAGCGCGGCGTGCCGTCGTAGACTGGACCGACGGCGTGGATAACGTGATCAGCCTTCAGCTGGCCGCCGGAGGTGATGGCCGCGGAGCCGGTCGCCACCGGGCCGTGCTCGCGCACCCAGGCGTTGCTCTCTTTCTGGATCGTTGGGCCGCCCTTACGGGCGATGGCAGCGGCCACGCCGCCGCCGTGAGCCAACTGCTCGTTGGCGGCGTTGACGATGGCGTCGATATCCAGGGCCGTGATGTTCCCTTCGGTCAGCTCAAGCGTCGTCTGGTGGATCTGGACTTCCATAGCGCCTCCTCACGCATCATTCAAAAGTTACGAGCCAAGGTGCCAGGCACTTCTGGCGACTATCGGGCCGCTTGATGAGGCGTAAGACATCGTTTACGCCTCATCCACGGTAGGCTTTCCCCCAATGCCTGGCACCTGAACAAATGTGCCTCCTCGCGTTCACTCCTGAACCACGATCTCGACCTTTTCGAACCCCAGCGTCAGGATCAAATGTCGGATGTACGTCTTGGCGTTCTGCTGGGCCATCTCCAGAATCCCGTCCTCCAGGGCCGCCTTGCGGATCTCCTCCTCCGCGGCCTGACGCGCTTCCGTCTCTAGATCGGGGTTCATTCCGATCACGCCAGTGTCACGGTGGAAGATATAAGATTGCTCGCTATTGAGCGCGGTGACGAAGATTTCGGCTTGAGGCAAAGTGACCTCGACGGTCCCCTCGGCGGTGACTGCGACGTCGCTATCTGCCATCTTTGCCAGATCGACCCCGGCGATGACCTGCCCGTGGGCCACCAGGATCAGCTTGTCGCCGAAGAGGAAGGCGAAGGGACCTTGATTCGTCTCGGCGGTGATCACTTTCTCGACGGTATAGGACGCCGTCTCCAATCGGCTGAGGTTGCGCACCTCGCGCACGATGGTCACTGGGTCCGGGATGATGGTGGGGGTGGGGTTGGTGATCTGCTCCACTTGTTCCTGCAGCTTATGTTGGGCTTGCTGTAAGGGCTGCGTCACGCCGCGGATGGTGCTGTAGATTACCAGCCCACCGCCGACGAGCGACAGTAGAATCAGCACTAAGATGATGGTGTTGATGTTTACGTGGGTCTTCATTTGGCTTTTCCCTTTACTAATCCAATCCTACTTTAGACCGCCGCAAAGCCTCCTACCGGCTTTCAGTCGGTAGTGGTTGAGTTCGGTCGGTTCTCTAACCATTCTACCAAACCCAGCGTCAAAAAGAAAGCGAACGCCAGGTCGGGGAAGACATAGGATGCATCCACGAGGCCGTGGGCCAAGAAGTTGACCATCAGCCCCATCAGGCCTAGCGCTAGCGCCCGGTGCCTGGGATTGTCCAACTCCCGCAAGGGCAAGGCGCGCCGCCAAAATGCGACCTGAAGCCAGCCGCCGGCGATTAGACCCATCACTCCCAACCGCGTGGCGTAATCCAGCACGACGTTGTGGGCGTGGGAGAGGTGTGGCTCCTGCCAGGCCGCTGGCAGGATATAGCGGCCTCGATACTGGTAGAGGAAGTTATCGGGGCCGACGCCGAGCCAGGCGTGATCGCGGAACATCATCCAGGCAGCGCGCCAGAGCTGGAGCCGGAAGAAGAGCGTGCCGCTGTTGGGATCCAGCAGCCCGACGAAGCGCGGTGTGCGCAGGAGCGGGATCAGGCCCAGCGCGACGACGACCATTATGCCCAGCGCGCCCCAGCGCCAGCGCCCGCCAGCCAGCAGGCCCAGCGCCAGCAGCGAGAGCGACACGCCCAGCAGGATCGCGCCGCGCGAGAAGCTGAGCAGGATCGCCAGGGCCACCAGGAACGCGCCGAGGCCGTAGAGGATGCGTCGGAGCTCCCGCAGGCGCGGCACGGCTCGCGCGCCGCCGAACAGCGTGACGGACATTAGCACCGGCAGCGCCCGTCCCAGGTAGAGCGCGGCGTTGTTGGGCGAGCCGTAGACCGAGCGCAGGCGGCGGAAGCCTTGCTCGGCGGTGATGACGTTGACGTTGAGCGCGTACTGCGCCAGCCCGATCAGCGCGACGGCGACGGCGCCGACCACGAAGCTGTCCACAATGCGGCGAATCGCCCGGTCGTCGAGCCGGACCGTGCGCAGCATCAGGTAGAAGAGCACTGGTTCCATTATCGTCGTACGCAGCTCGCGCAGCGCCACGCGGCGGAAGTTGGCGGCGAAGACGGTGGAGGCGAAAGCGATCACGACGAAGCACCCAACCGCTAGATCAAGGGACGTCAGCGACGACAACCGAAGACCGGTCAGCGGCTTGCAGCGCGTGAGCTTCGGCAGCTGGCGCAAGCCCCACGCGACCAGGCAGAGCAGCGTCACCAGTTCAGCCATCGAGAACGCCTTGCCCAGCAGTGGTCGAGGATGGAGATAGAAAGGCGCGGCGAGCGCTACAAGCGCCAGCCCCAGGTCGAGTCGCCATAACACGAGCGCGCTCAGCCCCAGTCCGCTGACGATGGTGAGCGGCGGCCAGCGAGAGAATAAATAGGTGATGGTAGCGGCGAGAAGCGCTACAGGAAGCAGATAAGAAGTCGGTTGCCGGTTGCGGGTTGCGGGTTGTGCTCTTGAGCGCGCTTTTGTTGCCAGGGCCCGGCTTCCCCAAAAGACCACGCCGAGCAGGCACAACGCCAGCACGCCCTTCAGCGCTGTCAGGGCTCGATCGTAGGCGGTGGTACCCGGCGTGCGGATCACGCGCCAGCCAATCAGCGGCGTCTGATCCCAGCCGCGGTCGGCCACAATGGTCGCGACGTGCGGTCCATCCTCAAGCCCGCTGGCGACTGGCAGTGTGACCTCTTGCGGCTGGTGATCGGGGGCGCTGAGCACAAGGTAGGCGCCGCGCTCGGTGCGGGGTAGGCGATTGGCCGGTTCCCCGTCGACGCTGACCCAGAAGTAGGCCCGGTAGGCACCCCGACGGACGCGCAGGGCGAGCGCGGTGCCGGTGAAGGGGATGGTGACGTAATCGGCGCCGCTGGTGCTGCCGGCCTGGCTGGGGTCGGCGCCGCGCTCCGATAGCTCCCAGCCCCCCTCCCATTGGGCCTCGCCGGTGAGCGGGGTGTGGAAACTGGTCTCGGTTCGGTGCAGTCGGCGTTCTCTGGCCTTCAGTACTCCTCCGGTTAGCAGCAGAGTGATCAGGAGACCGAGCAAGCAGATGAGGACGAGAACCTTGGGACGGGGATTCATCGTTGGGGGTGGTGCTGGCTACCAGCGCCAGCGAACGGCCGTCACGCCGCCGCTATCGGTCAGCTGGTGGACCTCGTCGTTGGTCAGTTCGATCAGATAGAGATTGCCTCGGTAGACGACGAGGATCCGCTCGTCCTTCGGCCCCCAGGCGAGATCTGGATACTCCAGGCCGAGTTCACCCTGGGGCGGGAAGACGTGGCGGCGATCGGAACCGTCGGCGTCCATCACGTAGAGGTCGTAGCCGCTGCTTTGGCTGGCGTAGGGGCTGCGGGCGCGTCCGAAGGCGATTCTTTCGCCGCTCGGCGCGTAGGTCGGCGCGGCCCACATCCCGGCCTCGCTGATCAGCTCGGCTGTGATAGTTCCATCGGCCGAAAGGACCCAGACATCGAAGACAGGGCTCTCCTCCGGTGTCTCCTCCGTCGGGCCGGGGCCGTGGAGGGTGGTGACGATGAAGGCGCTATCCGGCGACCAGCTGACGGTCGGCGCCCAGGCCCAGGGGGCGTAGGTCCGGTAGGGCGCGAACTCGGCCAGCGTCGTCTCGCGGCCTCCATAGGCGCGGACGACGCCGACCTCATCGGTGCGGGCGTAGGCCAGCTCGTTCCCATTGGGCGACCAGGCGTAGGTGGTGCCCCACCAGCCGTAAGCGCCACCGCCGCTTGGGGCCACGACGCGGCGTTGCGCGAACAATCGTCCATCCGTCAGGCGCGGGCGGGCGATCCACAGATCGTTGTTGGCCTCCCAGCCTGGGTTCCCCGCGTCTCGCTCGCCGGTGGCGTAGGCGATGCTGCAGCGGGCGCGGGTGGGAGCGATTGCACAATTGGGCTCCCAGGCGGCCCAGAGCACGCTGTCGACATCCAGCCGGACCGGTTCAGCGTCGGCGGCGGTGGTCTCGAGGGCCCAAAGCGTGTTGAGCGGGAGGTCGTCTTCCGGCTCGGCCGTCCCGGTCAGCGGCTCTGTCGGCGTGGGGACGCGGGTGAAGAGCAGGTGCGAGCCGTCGGACGAAAGGGCGAAGACGCGCCCGTCCAGATCGCCCTCGTAGGTCAGCCGCCGCCGGTTGAGGCTGGTGGATTGCATCACCCAGGCGTTGCGGTCGGCGGCGTAGGCCACGGTGCCGGTGATGGAGACCGCCTTGCGCTCTGCCCGAGAGCCGACGAGCAGCACCTCCGTGCGCGGTTCCCGGACGGTCTCCCGTTTGATGACCCGCCGGTCGACCTCGACGCCGTCCTCCAGGGTGATGCGGTAGGTAACCTCCTCCAGGCCGGTGATGCCGGATTCCAGCAGCTGCGTTTCGCCCTGGGGGACAGTAGCGTCACGCACGGTGCGGCGCCCGAAGGGGATCTCGCGCTCCTCGACCTCGGTGCGCGTCTCGACGCGGGTGACGCGGACCGTCATGCCATCCTCGATCAGGGTCGGTTCGGCCGGGGCAACGCGGTCGTTCTCATCGAGCGTGACGTTCGTCTCCCTCAGCAGGTCGCGGACGGTGAGTACCTCGGTGGTAAGCGTGCGCGTCTCGCCGTCGACGACGAGCGTGACCGTCGTGGCATGCTCCGGGGGCGCGCAGGCCATCGGAGCTATCAGAAGCAGCAGAAAGCAAAGCCCCCTTTTCATATGGGGCTGATTATACCATCGTAGGGTGGCTGGGACAATGGAGCATCTCAGTCGGGGAAACATTGATTGGCTTACCGCGCTTACGATGGTATAATGCTCCCAGGCCAGCCCCCTTGGTCAGATGGTCGCAGGAGGCTGGCTCGTTTTTTGGCATCGTTTGGACTCAGACAAACCCCGAAAAGGAAACCGGACATTTTATGGACTTCATTGAGCAGCTCAATTCCCAACAACAAGAGGCGGTCACGGCGCCCGATGGGCCGGTTCTGGTGCTGGCCGGGCCGGGCAGCGGTAAGACGCGCGTGCTTACCTCCCGCGTGGCGTGGCTGGTGCTGGAGCGAGACGTCGCCCCTTGGCGCACGATGGCGGTCACGTTCACTAATAAGGCCGCCCGCGAGATGCGCGAGCGGCTGGAGCAGCTGCTGGGGGCCTCCCGCGCCCGAGACCTGACGCTGGGCACGTTCCACGCCACCTGCGCCCGCATTCTGCGCCGCGAGGCCGATGCAGCCGGCATCGCGCGCGATTACGTGATCTTCGACACCGACGATCAGCGCCGGCTGGTCAAACAGGCGCTGGAAGATCTGAACCTGGACGACAAACGGTACCGCCCGCGGTCGATGCATAGCGCCATCTCCCGGGCCAAAAACGAGCTGGTGCCTCCGAAGGCCTATACTAGCAGCTCCTACTACGGCGAGATCGTCAAGCGCATCTACGAGCGGTATCAGGAGCTGCTACGGCTGAACAACGGCCTCGACTTCGACGACCTGCTGATGGTGACGGCGCGGATGTTCGATCAGCGGCCGGACGTGCTGGCGAAGTATCAGGAGCGGTATCGCCACATCCTGGTGGACGAATTCCAGGATACGAACCAGGCGCAGTATAAGCTGCTGCGGCAGCTTTCGGGGCGGCACCATAACCTCTTCTGCGTCGCCGACGAGGATCAGTCGATCTATCGCTGGCGCGGAGCCGATTACCGCAACATCCGCCGGCTGAACGAGGATCATCCCGAAATTGAGATCTTCCTGCTGGAGAGAAACTATCGCTCCACCCAGACGATCCTGGATGCAGCGCAGGCCATCATTCGCCACAATCGGGACCGCATCGAAAAGGAGCTGTTCACCGATCGCGAGGGTGGCCCCGAGGTGGTGGTGCACGAGGCCTACGATCAGGACGACGAGGCCGATTACGTGGTCGATACCATCGCCCAGCTGGTGGCCCAGGAGGACCGGAGCCCGGGCGACTTCGCCGTGATGTACCGCACCAACGCCCAATCCCGCGCCCTGGAGGACGCGTTCGTCCGCGCCGGGCTGCCCTATCGGCTGGTCGGCGCCACGCGCTTCTACTCTCGCCGGGAGATCAAGGACGTGGTCGCGTTCCTGCGGCTGATCCACAACCCCGACGACAGCGTCAGTATGGCGCGGGTGATAAACGTGCCGCCGCGCGGCATCGGGCGGAAGACGATGGAGGCGCTGGAGGACGCCGCGCGGGAGCAGGACATATCGCTCTACCAGGTGTTGAAGCAGGTCCGCGACCCCGATGTGCCCGGCCCGGAGCTGTGGACCCGAGCTCAGCGCGCGGTGCTGGACTTTCTGGAGATGCTGGAAAGCTGGATCGCGGCCAGCGAATTGCTGACGGTGGCACAGCTGATCGGGCGCGTGCTGGAGGATACGGGCTACGCCGATTATCTGCGCGAGGGGTCGGGCGGTGGGGGGGAGGAGGGCGAGGAACGCTGGGCCAACGTGGTGGAGCTGCGCAACGTGGCCGCCGAGCACGAGGACGTCTCGCTGACCGAGTTCCTGACCGACGTGGCGCTCGTCTCCGACGTGGACAACCTGAGCGATGAGGTCGACGCGCCGACGCTGCTCACGCTCCACAGCGCCAAGGGGCTGGAGTTCCCGGTCGTCTTCATCACCGGGCTGGAGGAGGGCTTGCTGCCCCATAGCCGCTCCTTCGACGAGCCGGAGGAGATGGCCGAGGAGCGACGATTGGCCTACGTGGGGATGACGCGGGCCGAGGACCGGCTCTTTCTGACCTATGCCTTCCGGCGGATGCGTTACGGCAGCAGTGAGATGTCGGCGCCGAGTCGTTTTCTATCGGATGTGCCGGCGGATTTGACCACCGGTTCGTGGCGTCGGGTCGAAAGGAGCAAGCCGCGACGCGAGCGGCGCCGAAGGGGGAGAAGTAGGGTGTTTGAATCACCTTCATCGACCTCTGAACTGCAGTTCAAAACCGGGCAGCGGGTGAGGCACGAGACGTTTGGCGAGGGAATCGTGTTAGAAAGCCGCCCCCAGGGCAGCGACGAGATCGTGACGGTCAACTTCGAGGAGGTCGAGCAGAAGCGGCTGATGGCGAGTATGGCCCCGATGGAGGCTCTGGATTGAGGGCTCTTGGGCTGCTGCCCGCCCACAGAATGCATGCAAACGGTGAGGGAAGCTGAGGGTTTTCGAAGCGAATCGTCTGCGAAAGCGCCTTCAATGCCACAGAGTGTACTCAGATGCGAACAAGGCAAGCGAAGCTGGGGTTGATACGCTCGGTAAACGCGCCTGTAGGCAATCTAATGCGTCTAGGGTGCTTTGGAAATGCTTCGTTTGCCCGCTTACACCTGGACGCTGGTGTGCTGGGGCAATGTGCCTGGCGTGAATCGGCCCCTGATGGGGCGTCAGTTTGCATACAAGCTGGACAAATCGAAGAAACCGTGTATCATTCCTTCGCCGTACGGGGCGATTTTACGTGTGGTCGCCTGCCGAGTCTTAGATACCATCTTGACTCCTGCATTTTTCAAAATTTTGAGGATCAGAGACTTCGGACGTCTTAAAATGTGGTTTGCGAACCCAATTTAGAGGCAAAGCGGGGTTATTTTGCCCCCCAAATCGTCGACGGTAGATTTACGAAGTCTGGGGTCGCTAAACTGCAGGAGTTAATTTACCATCTGCGCCGGGAGTTAGCCGGAAGGAAAGAGGATGTTCAGCAAAGATTTAGGAATTGACCTGGGGACGGTCAATGTGTTGGTCTATGTGCGAGGCCGGGGTATCGTCCTGCAAGAGCCTTCGGTAGTTGCCGTCGCCCCTGAGGAGTACAAGATCAGGGCCGTGGGTAAGGAGGCGCGGGCGATGCTGGGACGAGCACCTGACGTCATTGAGGTGATGCGCCCGATGCGCGATGGCGTGATCGCCGATTATCGAGTCACACAACGGATGTTGGAGTATTTCATCCGCAAGGCCTGTGGGCGCTTCCAACTCTTCAAGCCCCGGGTAATGGTCAGCGTGCCCTTCGGTGTGACCAGCGTGGAGCGTCGCGCTGTCCGTGAGGCAGCGCTGGACGCCGGAGCGGGAGAGGCACATCTGATTCCAGAGCCATTGGCCGGCGCCATCGGGGCTGGTCTACCCGTGGGCTCGCCAGCTGGTAATATGGTGGTCAATATGGGCGGGGGGACAACCGAGGCTGCCGTCGTGGCCTTGAACGGTATCGTGGTGGCGAACTCGGTGCGCATTGGCGGCGTGCGGATGAACGAAGCCATTATGTCTTACATCCGCCGCAAGTACAACCTGATGATCGGCGAGATGACGGCGGAGAAGATCAAGATCGAGATTGGGGCCGCTTTGCCGCTGGAGGAGGAGTTGACGATCGACGTCCAGGGGCGAGATCAGGTGGCCGGGTTACCCCATCGAATCACCATCACCTCTGAGGAAGTGGTCGAGGCGCTCGCGGAACCGCTTTCAGCCGTGATCGATATGGTCAAGGCAGTGCTGGAACGTACGCCTCCAGAGCTTTCATCGGATATCATCGACCGCGGAATGGTGCTGGTTGGTGGAGGATCTCTGCTGCGCAAGATGGATGAATTTATCACCCAGGAGACGGGGGTGGCGGCTTACGTGGCCGATGCTCCTCAGGCCTGTGTGGCCCTGGGCGCTGGCAAGGGGCTGGAGCAGTTTGAGATTCTACAGCGCAGCGTCCCTGATCTGTAAGCCGACGGTCATAGAGAATCACAGCCCCGTGAATATCCGCGGGGCTTTTTCTATGCCGCTTATTTACGCTACGACTCCATCCGCGATTGCTGCTCCCGGGGTTACCTTTGCTCCCCGGAGCACGACCGCCCGGCGCAAGCTGGCTCCTTTGCCGATGTGGGCGCCTCTTTCAAGATAGACCTCCGGCCCCAGCTGACAATTAGGTTTGACCACCGCTTTCGATTCGATGTAGACGGGGGGAATGAGATCGACCCCGACTGGCAGCTCTGGTGCCACGACAGGGCGGGCCAGACGTCGCAAAAAGTGTCGGTTGATGGTCAGCATATCCGCCCGGCGCGTGAGCGTCATACGGCCTGATACGACCTTGCCCCCGACTGCGTTCCCCTCCTTGATCAATAGCTGAAGGGCGTCGGGAAACTCGCGCTCCCCGCGCGGTGAGAGTGTGACACGATGGAGATAATCCAGGATGTGCGTGGATAGAACGTAGAGCGAAGGGGCCGCCAGGACTTCGCCGCTTCGAGCGTAGGTCGGGATCTGGGTTGGTTGGGGCTTCTCGATGATCGCGCGCACTCGATCATCTTCCAGGATCACGACACCCGTGGCCGAGGCCTGCTGGCGCGGAATCCACATCAGCGTGAGTGCAGCGGCAAGGTTCTCCTCCTGCTGCCGGGCGATCAGGGCTTCGACGTGGCCCTCCGGGTAGAGGTTATCACACGAGGCGAGGACGAAGATGTCCCGATTGGCCTCCCGCACCAGCGGCGCGGCCTGTTCGAGGGCGTGGGTCATCCCCTGCCGTTCCTCCTGATAGGCCCAGCGGACGCGCTCGCCCCACGGTGGTTGGCTGAGGTGATCGATCAGCGCCTGGTCTTCTGGGTGCGCCACGACGATGAAGCGCTCAAGACCGCCTTGCGCCAACATTGTCAGCACCCGCTCGATCATCGGTTGCCCGACGATGGGCATCATTCCTTTGGATCGCTCGTCGGTAAGGGCGCCCAGACGCGTGCCGCGCCCGGCTGCCAGAACCACGCCGATGTGATCAGCAGCAGTCACTCGCCTGCACCATCTACTTTCCAGTACGCCTTCTCGGATTGCCAGGCGGTCCGGAATTCCTGCGGCGGTGGGGCCACGAGCGCTTCACACTCGGCGGTGACGGTGCCATCGGGTAAGCGGATCTCGCCGCCGACCCGCGCTCCCATCCCGCTCCGGCGCTCTACCCATCCAATGACCGTCAACGGCGTCTCGGTCGGCGTCGGACGGCGATAACGAATGGTCAGCCTCAACGTGGCCATCAAGTCCTCGTCCGACCCATTAATCAGCACCGCGCGCCCGGCGGTTTCGTCGAGGATAGCGGAGACGATGCCGCCGTGAACCACGCCCGGGTAGCCCTGATAGTCGTCAGGCACAGTGGTCTCGACCCAGACTTCTCCCGCATCGTGATCTTCGTAGAAGTTCATCTTCAGGCCTACCGGGTTCTGCCGACCGCAGACGAAGCACATTCGCGAGGTGGGTTGTTTCTGCATAGCGCTATGTCCGCTACTTGTAGCTCTGATAGGCCTTGAATAGATTGCCCACACTCCGCCCGCCGTGGACGCACTTGATCACGTCTCCCAGCAGTCCGGCGACGGTCTTGATTTTCAGGTTATCCCATCCTGCTTTGACGTCTTCGGGAATGGGGATGGAGTTTGTGGTCACGGTCTCCTTGACCGGGAGGGCCTTCAATCGCTCGACCGCGTCACCCGAAAAAATCGGATGGGCGAAGCTGAGGTAGATGTCCCGGGCGCCGTGCTCACGTACTTTGTGGACAGCGTTGACCATCGTGCCGCCGGTATCGACCTCGTCGTCCACGATGATGACGTCGTGATCCTCCACTTCTCCGACCAGGGTGAGGGCCTCGGTGTCCACGTTGATGCGACGCTTTTCGACCAGCGCCAGCGGCAGGTTTAACTCGGCCGCCAGGTTGCGGGCCTTCTTGGCAAAGCCGAGATCGGCGGCCACGACGACGGCCTTCTTCAGGTTTTTCTTTCGGAAGTGATCGGAGATCAGGGGGAAGACGGTTAGGACGTCACCGGGCATGCTATAGAACCCCTGGATCTGCTGAGCGTGCAGATCAAGGAAGACGTAGCGGTCGACGCCGGTCACGCCGATCATATCGGCTAGCAGACGAGCGGTGATGGGCACTCGGGGCTTGTCCTTTTTGTCCGATCGACAATAGGACAGGTAGGGAATGACGACAGTGATGCGATCGGGCGATGCGCGTTTGATCGCATCCAAAAAAATCAATAATTCCATGATGTTGTAGTTGACCGGTGATGAGGTCGTCTGGATCAAAAAGACATCTTGCCCGCGAATGCTCTCGTGCAACTGGACGAAGATATTTTCGTTGGGAAAGACCTTGATCTCTCGCCCGGATAGTGGGACGTTGACGTATTCGCTTATCTCTTCCGCCAGGTCCATGCATCCGGTACCGGCAAATAACTTGATCTGCCCGTGCATACTTCCTCTGACTTTACACATTGATCTCAAACTCCGATTGTAAGATGCTCATTACGTGTTGATCTTGATAGTTACCCTCTTTGAATATGGCTTCGCGATACGTGCCTTCGTGCTGAAAGCCTGCTTTCTGGTAGCAAGCGATCCCGCGCTCATTATCAGCGTCGACGCGCAGGTAGACGCGGTGAAGGTTCATCTCGCCAAAGGCCAGATTCAGCATCGTGCGGATGGCGTCGGTGCCGTAGCCCTGGTTCCAGTAGGCTTTTTCGCCGATGACGATTCCCATCTCGGCTGTGCGGTTCTTCCAATCGATGGAGCTCAGGCTGACGTTCCCGATGTGTACGCTCTCGGTGGTCTCAATGGCCATCATGACGGTCTCTTGCCGGTCGATTTGCTCCTGCAAGTTCTCGAACCATCGCTTCTCCTGTTCCAGGGAGAACGGGACATATGTCCGCAAGAAGCGACGGACCTCGTGGTCGGCAAACCACTCAACGAAGCGCGGTAGATCCTCACGTTCAATGGGTCGCAAGCGGACCTTTGCGCCTACGATCATAGACTCTCCTCCTTATTTTGCAGATGACAGCAGTCGTTTAGCAACACCACGCGGGGGAATTTCCCATGTTGATCCACGATGCTCAGCGAGGCGTTGAAAAACTGGAAGTGCGAGAAACCAGGAGGCAGCCCAAGCATATGATTGAGGTAGGTGCCCAACGTGCCTCCGTGGGCCACCACGCCGATGGTCTCGTCATCGTGCTGGGCCATAATATCCTCGAAGGCCGTCACAACTCGCGAGCGGAAGGCGGAGCGGTCCTCTGCTCCGGGGATCTCGGCCTCACGTGGGTTCTCCTCCCAACGACGTGCAAAGTCTGGGTACTGCTCCAGCACCTCCTCCCAGGTCAATCCCTCGATCAAGCCCACATCCAGCTCCTGGAACCGCGCGTCGAGCTGTACGGGCACGCCTATCTGGTCGGCGATGATCCGGGCGGTCTCCTGAGCGCGCTGGAGGGGGCTGGCGTAAAGTATGGGCGGGGGTTCGGCGAGCAGCCGCTGGGCCAGCTGATCAGCTTGATCACGCCCCGTTTCATCCAGCGGCGGGTCGGCCTGGCCCTGAATGCGATAGTCAGCGTTCCAGGTGGAGCGTCCGTGGCGAATTAGAAGTAATCGGGTCATTGGTCACTCTCCTGGTGTTCCTGGATGAGCCGGGCCGCGGTATAGACATCGACCTCTCGGGCTGCGATCCGCTCCACCCAGCGTTCCCAAGCGTCTTCGCCGATGCGGTCGAGCAGGTGGCGGAACAAGTCGCGCTGGAGGACGTCGCACAGCTCCGCCGTGGCGCGTTCGCGGGCCTGGTCGGCCCAGCGTCCGCCGGTGCGGAGATGCTCACGATGGGCCGCGATAGCCTCCCACAGCTCCGGCACGCCGATGCCCCGCGAGGCCACGGTTTGAAGCATAGGCGGATGCCAGCTATCCCCGTCATCTGAAAGAGCGCTATCGTGCCCGACGACCATCCGTAGCGCCTGCATCGTAGCATCTGCGCCGGGACGATCGGCCTTGTTGACCACGAATATGTCCGCGATCTCCATCAAGCCGGCCTTGAGCGCCTGGACCTCGTCGCCCATGCCCGGCGTCTCCACCACGACGGTCGTGTGCACGGTGCGGGCTACATCGACCTCGGCTTGCCCTGCGCCGACCGTCTCTACCAGCACGACGGCAAATCCGGCCGCGTCCAGCACCTTGGCGACGTCGCTGGTGGCCTGCGCCAGGCCGCCCAGGTTGCCGCGCGAGGCCATACTGCGGATGAAGACCTTGGAATCGCCGGCCAGATCGTGCATCCGCACCCGATCGCCCAGCAGGGCCCCGCCGGTGAAAGGACTGGTAGGGTCCACGGCCACGATGCCGACGGGAATATCCCGCTGACGCAGCTCTTGGGCCAAGGCGTTGACCAGCGTACTCTTGCCGGAACCGGGCGGCCCGGTTACTCCGACGATCTGGGCCTGTCCGGTGTGGGGGTAGAGCGCCGCGAGAGCTGCACGGGCCTGGGGATGATCGTCCTCGATCAGCGAGATGAGGCGAGCCAGCGCGCGGCGGTTTCCCTCAAGCGCCTCTGTCACCAAATCCACGTCAGCATCCGGTCAAGGTCTGCCGGATGGAATCCGCTATCGCCTGCAAGCTGGAGCCGGGGCCAAAGACCCCTGCTACTCCCATCTCGCGCAATGTCTCGCTATCTTCTTCTGGGATGATACCGCCCACGAAGACGTCGATGTGTTCCAGATCGGCCTCTTGTAGCTTCTCCAATACGCGGGGCACAAGCGTCATATGGGCGCCGGAGAGGATGCTCAGCCCGACGGCGTCTACGTCTTCCTGGAGCGCGGCGTCGGCGATCATAGTCGGCGTCTGCCGCAGGCCGGTGTAGACGACCTCCATGCCGGCATCGCGCAGCGCCCGGGCGACGACTTTGGCCCCCCGGTCGTGACCGTCGAGGCCGGGTTTGGCGATCAGAATACGCAATTGTTCGGGCATAGTCTCCTCGTTCTTGCCTTACGCTGACCTCTGATTATACAATAGTTCGCAGGAGTTGTGAAGAGACTGGTGGCTTATCGGCGCGTCGTCACATCGTAATGGGTCAGGTCGACCGGGCGGTAGGAGACGCGCTCGTAGCCGGCCCGTTCCTCTCCCAGCGGGGCGGTGGCGTCCAATCCCATCTTGGCGCTGCGGGACTTCTGGCCCGGGGCCTGAGAGGCTGACGGGTCCAGGCTGCTGCCCGGCTGATCGGAGAGCATCACCAGGTCTTGGTCGGCCTGGAAGCGCGTGGCGATGGCCCATTCCACCTCGGCGGTATTGTAGATATCGATGTCGGTATCGACTACGACGACGTGTTTGAGCGAGGAATGACCGTTAAACGCCGCCCAGATGGCCCGACGTCCATCCTCTTCGTGCTGCTTATCGATCTGGACGACGGCGTGTAGCCAGGACATGCCGCCTGGCGTGATGTAGACGTCGGTACAGCGGCAGACTTCGTTGACGGCTGCAAAGATGGTCGGTTCGCGGGGCATACCCATCAGGTTCTTATGCTCCATTCCACTGGGGAGGAGGGCGTGAAAGATCGGCTCGCGGCGGTGCGTGATGCATTCGATCGCTATCACCGGCTGACGGCGCACGCCATCCATGGTGCCCGTCAGATCCGGGAAGGGGCCTTCGTGGGCCATAGTATGCGTGATACGTCCTTCCAGGACCAGCTCCGCTTCTGCCGGCACTTCCAGATCCACCGTCCGGCAACGGGCCAAGGGCGTCGGGGCCAGGGTATGAGCGATGCTCAATTCGTCAACGCCCTTGGGCGGGCTCATCGCCCCCGCCAGCAATACCTGGATCGGGGCGCCTATGACGATGGCGACGGGCAGCTCACCACGGGCGTTCTCCATCGCCGTGTGGGTCCCGCGCCCCTCGACGATGCGGGCCACGAAGCGCCTTTCGTCCAGCTGCATCAGGCGATGAAACGCCATATTCCGCCCCAGGCGCTGGTCCTTGACGATCATCACGCCTGCTGTGATGTAGGGCCCACCGTCATCCGGGTGGTAGCGGGGAATGGGGAAGCGGTTCAGATCGATCGGTGTCTCTGTTACCTCCTGACAGGGGGCCTGGTCTTCTATCGGCGGAGAGGATTTTTGCTTCAGCGCAGCGGCCATTCGCTGGATCAGCTCGGGCACTGTGCAGCTCAACGCTGCTGCGAAGTGTTCGCGTCGGGCGCACATCCCGGCCAGCATGCGCCAATTGGGTTTCTGGGCCACGTGCTGGAAAAGGGCCGGGCGCCCGTCGAGGGCGCACATTACTTGCGCCAGCTCCAGGTGCGGATCGACGCTGCGGGAGACTTCGATTAACGTCTCCTCTGCCTTGGCCCATGCGACAAACTCACGCAAATTCATAACTCACCTCGCTTGCCAGCTCAAAAGAAAGCCCCTTCACTTAGCAGGGTCGCGCTGTGCGCGCCAGAGCCAACGACCATCCCCTGTTCAGGGGCGGCGCACGACCAAATCGTCGAAGTGAATCTCGGTGGGGGCAGCTTCGTAGGACGTGGCGGTAAGGGCGATATCGCCGTCAACAAACTCGGTATCCTCGGCGGTCGCCAGCCGCTGACCGTTCACGAAGAGCGTCAGGCGAGAACCATCACATACGGCCTGGAGGTGATTGGTGGCGTTCCCCGTCCGGATAGCCTCCGAGGTCCTCCAGTCCACCAACTGAGTGAACCCATTGCGGTTAGATTTGATGATGGCGTATGAGCCATCACCGGCGATGAGCAGGTAGTACCCGGTGCCATCTCCTTGCTCGCGGCAGACGATACCATAATCGTTGTTGTCATTGGCTGGCGCGGCGATTTGAGTGGCATCGACTGCGATGGCGACGTCCTTAAAATTCACGTTGGCCACGCCCCACATCGTATCGCCATTGCCAGTCGAGGTGACCACGTATTTACCATCCTCGTAGCTGACGTGCCCGCTTTCATAATCGCCGACCTCCCAACCAGAATCCGGGCTCTCAAAGCTGTCTTCGTAGAGGCTGGATGGTTCCGTCGCTGCCAGGCCGCTTTCCTCCGAGGATTGACCAGGGGAGATGCGCGGTATGTCGATCCACAAAGCGGAAGGGATGCGACAGACACAGGCCAAAGCCAGAATCAGCACCGTAAGAGCAATACTCCAGGCCGACTTCTTCATCCGCTACCTCCTATTCCCTCAGGCCAGCGTCGGTCCAGCTAAACGCTATTCAACCTCTAACCCCAGCCGCTTACGCTCTTCCTTGATCACATTTTCGTCCAGCTTCTCGAAGAGTGGTTCGGGCTGGCGCAGCGCTTGCCCAGCCGGCAGGTCGCTGGGACGCCATTCGCCCGTGGCCTCGCTATCGTCGTAACAGAGCGCCGTGTGAACCCGTCCACCTTCTTCCTCAAACGTATCGGTGTACTGTTGGCCGAAGAGCGGGTCGTCGTAGCCCAGGTAGCGATGGAGGCGTTCCGAGGAGAAGGGCAGGAACGGCGCGAAGAGCACTTTCAGCGAGTCGATCGCTTTGAGCGCCACGTAGATGGACGTCCCGGCTGCGACACGATCCTCCTTGATCTGGAACCAGGGGCCTTTCTCTTCCAGATACCGGTTCGCCTCGCGGGCCAGGCTCATTACCTCGTTCAACGCCGCCCGGAACTTGCACCCGGCGATCAGCTCGCCGACAGTATCGAAGCCGCGCTCAATTTTATCCAGCAGGTCGGTGTCGATGTCCTCCAGCGTGCCCGGCGTGGGGACCTGAGCCTCGAAGTGTTTGTAAGCGAAGGTCATCGCGCGGTGGACGAGGTTCCCCCAAACCGCTACCAGTTCGCTATTGTTTCGCTGGACGAATTCGTCCCACATCCAATACGTATCTCGCGTCTCCGGCATCGCCGAGGTGAGGTAGTAGCGGAGAGCGTCGGGGGCGTAACGATCGAGCGCCTCGTTCATCCATACTGCCCAGTTGCGGCTGCCGGAGATTTTACGCCCTTCCAGGTTCATAAACTCATTGGCTGGCACGTCGTAAGGCAGATTGAGCACGTGGTAGGTGCTCTCCTCGTAAAGCGTCTTCACGCCCAGCAGCTCGGCCGGCCAGATCACGGCGTGGAAGGGGATGTTATCCTTGCCGATGAAGTAGATCGTCTTGGACGCGGGATCATACCACCAGTCCTTCCAGGCCTCCGGCTTGTTGTGGTTGTGTGACCACTCGACGCTGGCGGAGAAGTAGCCGATGACAGCTTCGAACCAGACGTAGAGAGACTTATTCTGCCAATCCTCCAGCGGCACTGGGATGCCCCACTTCAAATCTCGGGTGATGGGACGGGCCTGTAAGCCTTCGTTCACGTATCGACGGGCGAAGTTGATCACGTTAGGGCGCCAATGTTCTTTGCCGTGATTGAGCCACTCGGCCAGGCCCTCGCGGGCCAATTTCGGTAGATCCAGGAAGAAATGCTCTGTCTCGCGCAGCTCGGGCGTGCTCCCGTCGAGCTTGCTGTGCGGGTCGATCAGATCCTCGGGGTCAAGCAGCGTGTTACAGTTATCGCATTGGTCGCCGCGAGCGGACTCATAGCCGCAGGCTGGACACGTGCCCTCTACGTAGCGGTCGGGCAAGAATCGCTCCTGAGCCGCGGAATACATCTGGGCTTGGGTCTCTCTGTAGAGATACCCCTTCTCCAGCAGGGCGAGGAAGAAATCCTGGGAGACGCGATGATGATTTTCCGTATCGGTGTGGGTGAAGAGGTCGTAGCTGATTCCCAATTGCTGGAAAAGATCCAGGAAGCCGTGATGGAATTCCTCGAATAGCTCGCGGGGGGACTTTCCCTCTTCTTCGGCGCGTACGGTGATAGGGGTGCCATGGGAATCGGAGCCGGAGACCATCAGCACGTGATCGCCGGCCAAGCGGTGGTAACGGGCGCAGATGTCGCCGGGCAGGTGAGAGCCGGTTACGTTGCCGGCGTGGATTTTGGCGCTGGCGTAGGGCCAGGCAATCGCGACGAGAATATGTTTCGACATTGAACTCCTCCTTATGTTGAACCTGATGGACTATTGTAGCATAGAGCATACCAAACGAAAAACCGCCAGCCGAGGCTGGCGGTTCTTGCCGTGAGACCGAGACGGTGCAGCGGCCTATCGCGAGTGGGAAGCCTCCTCTCCCGCTCGCCACGGCAAGCTGCACATCATCATAAAACGATACCGTATCATCAACTTATCCCAAATAATCTCGCAGCTGACGGCTTCGACGTGGGTGCCGGAGACGTCGTAGCGCTCTCCCTTCGATCTGACGAATGCGCTCTCGTGTGAGACCAAACTTCTGCCCTACTTCCTCCAGGGTGTGGCTTTCGCCATCGACCAGGCCGAAGCGAAGCCGTAGGATGCGCGCTTCGCGCGGACTGAGTGTGCTCAGCATCTCCTCAACCTTCTCGCCAAGCAAGTGCTGGTAAGCACTTTTCGTCGGCTCGGGGCTTTTGTTATCCTCGATGAAATTACCGAGTTCATCGTCCTCTTCATCGCCGACCGGACGTTCCAGGCTCAAAGGCCGCCACGACACCCGGAGCATCCACTGGACCTTGCCGGGTTCCATATCAAGATTCTCCGCGATCTCCTCCGGGGTCGGCTTGCGCCCAATTTCCTGTTCCAACTGCCGCGCAGCCTTATAGAGCCGCCGGATGCGATCCGACATATGAACTGGCACGCGGATGGTCCGGCCCTGGTCGGCGATGGCCCGCGTGATCGTCTGGCGAATCCACCAGGTAGCGTAAGTGCTGAAGCGGTAGCCACGCTTATAATCAAACTTCTTGACCGCTTTCATCAAGCCTAGGTTCCCCTCCTGGATCAGATCCAAAAAAGGGACGCCGCGTCCCATATAATTTTTCGCGATGCTGACCACGAGGCGGGTATTGGCTTTGATCAAGTGCTCGCGCGACTTGCGCCCTTCCTCAATCGTCTGTTGGAGGTTCTGGCGTTCTTCGGGGTTGAGGCCATCGTTATTCAAAATGTCCTGAGCTTCGCGACCGGCCTCAATGGCTTTGGCCAACCGCACCTCTTCCTCAGTTTCCAGCAGGGGGACTTGGGCCATCTCTTTGAGATACAAACCCACTGTGTCGCTGACGGATATCCTGCTCAGATCGGCCTTCTCTTCTTCGTCGGATGTATCTTTCAGCGTGACCCCCGGCAAGTCCTCCGCAGCGCTTTCTTTGTCCTCGTAGACTGCAATGTCGGCTTCGTCGAGCGTGGCTAAGACCTCCTCCAGTTGTTCAATATCCTCTTCGGCCTGGGGGAAATGAGCCAGTATATCGTCCGTTGTGAGATACCCTTGATCCTCTCCCTTTTCTAGCAGGTCATCAATGGCTTCCATTAGATTGTCCTCTCGGTTATAGGAGGTCTTTCAACGCTGCCATGCGCGGGTCGATACGCTCTTTCTCGCACGCGCACGATTCCTCATTAAGATTTACACCACATTGAGGGCATAATCCCTTGCAATCAGGGTCACAGAGGGGTTTCATCGGAATAGCGAGCAGGGCGAGCTCACGTAACAATGGTCCAAGATCGATTTGGTGGTCGTCCCGCACGGCATAAGGGATGCCGGGCTCTGGAGGTTTGCCGGGTAGTCGGAAGGTTTCTGCCAGCGTGAGGGTAACAGGAAAGACGAAAGGGGTTAAACAGCGCACGCACTCTAGCCTGAGCTGCGACTCGACCTCTCCTTCTACGAAGAGGCCTTTTTCGACCCGGACGACTTGGATGGTTCCTTTGAGGAAGCCTACCTCCAGGTCATCCAGCTTCTTAGCCCCGGTCTCAATATCCAGCGTGATTGACTTGCCTAACGGAGCCTTAAGAAGGCTAGAAACATCAAAGATGATCATAGTTGATTGTAAAAATGCAGCTCTGATTCTGTTGAAAAATACCCCACGCCGCTCAGGGGCAGCGTGAGCATCTCCCAACGTCATGGCTGTTTTCCCCGCGTAAAGCGAGGTTATGTTAATTTTAAGACACCTATCATTATAACACAGTGCTCTTCTGACGTCAAGCCAATAGGGGTAAAATCATTGCTTGTTTGCTAAATTGGGCTTAAATGCAATAAGATATTGCTGGCCCTCAGGTAGGGGCTTGGCGGTAGATTGTTCTGAATTTTCAATCTCGCGCGTGGGCTTTGGGGGAGTAGTGGGAGAGGGATGCGGGGGCGAGCAATTTGGATCAGGTGGTGGTAATGTGATATAATCCCGTGCAAGTGGAGGTAAAATCTGATGATGAACAGATTGACGACTAACTCACTCACGATCGGTATTGAAGAGGAGTATCAGATCATCGATCCAGAGACGCGAGAGCTCTGCTCCTACGTGCAGCAGTTCCTGGAACAGGGTAATGCGGTGTTGCCGGACCAGTTGCGGCCCGAGTTCTTACAATCGCAAGTGGAGGCTGGGACCAAAATTTGTCTCAACATCGAAGAGGCGCGCCAGGATCTGATTCGCATCCGCCGCTCAATGCTCGATCTGGCGGAAAGCGAGGGGTTGTGGGTGGCCGCAGCGGGGACTCATCCCTTCTCCTCCTGGGCCCGCCAGGATGTTTCGCCCTACGGACGTTATCCAGAGCTGGTCCGCTTCTTGCAGGACGTGGGCCGGCGATTGTTGGTCTTTGGCATGCACGTCCACATCGGCATCGAAAACCAAGAGATGCTGGTCGAGATTATGAACCAGTTGCGCTACTTCTTGCCCCATATTCTGGCCCTTTCTACCAGCTCGCCCTTCTGGCACGGGCGCGACACGGGGCTGAAGTCGTATCGCAGCGTCGTCTTCGAGAACTTGCCGCGCACCGGCATCCCCCAGATGTTCGATTCCTACGCTGCTTATCGACATTACCTGGAGACCCTTCTGGCGACGGGCAGCATCGAGGAGCCGACGCACATCTGGTGGGACGTGCGTCCCAGCGAGAAATTCCCTACGCTGGAGATACGCATCCCCGATATGTGCACCCGGATCGAAGAGACGCTTTGCCTGGCCGCGTTGCTGCAAGCCATTGTGGCCAAGCTGGTGCAGCTGCGGCAGGCTAACCAGTCGTGGCGTCTCTACCGTAAGTGTCTGATCGACGAGAATAAATGGCGTGCCGTCCGTTATGGAATCGGGGGCAAACTGATCGACTTTGGCAAGGTGAAGGAGGTCGCTTATCCGGTCTTGATCGGCGAGATTTTAACCTGGGTGGATGATGTGCTGGATGACCTGGGAAGTCGGGCCGAGGTGGAATACGTCCACCGAATTCTGGAGGAGGGTACCAGCGCCGACCGTCAGCTGGATGTCTATCGGGCGACCGGCGATCTGAAGGCCGTGGTCGAGCACGTAGTCAGGGAGACGCAAGAGGGGGTGGTGTGAGGGATACCCATCCCTGGCGCGCTACTTTTGATCTTGCGGGCAGGTGGGGTATAATCGTACCTTGGTTCGGCTTGAGCGCGTCGGCTGCAAGCGGCTAGAGCGCCTTGAAGTTCCAACGTGTTACAGGATGGGGGGGCGATCATCAGCCGGGGATCATGACCTGCCGTCTTGCTTTGATCTTGACTCCTGCGCTTTTCAAATTTTGAGGAGCAGAGGCTTCGGAAGTCTTAAGATATAGTTTGCGAACCTAATTTGGACAGGAAGCCCGTCGGCAAATCTAGAAATCGCGTTATCTGACTTTGCCACCCCATATCTGGGTTTAATTTGTCAAAATAACCCAGATGTGGGGTTGGGCAAATTAAGATGCCGAATTGTGTGCTCCGGCACGGACTCCCTGTGGAAGCAAAGCGGGGTTATTTTGCATCCAAAATCCTCGACGATAGACTTCCGAAGCCTGGAATCGCTAAACTGCAGGAGTTAAGTTTGAGTAACCGTTCAGGTAGCGGTCGATATAACCGCCGAGAACGCAGAGAGCGCAGAGAAACTGAAGGAAAAGCTTTGTCAAGCTGATCAAAATATTGAAAAATAGCCTGTCTCAGCGATCTCTGCGCCCTCCGCGGTGAAAAAAGCATAACCATCTGAACGGTTACAACTGCAGGAGTTAAGTTTGATTTAGGAGGGGCAATGACCAGTATAAAAATCTTCACCGTCGCTGGCATCGAAGTCAAAGTTCACATTACTTTTCCGTTGATTCTCATCTGGGCTGCGATTCAATTTGGTCTCCTCAGTGGAGGTCAGTTTTCACTTTCGGGGGCCCTTTTCGGCACCGTGGTCACATTGTTGCTCTTTGTCTGCGTGGTTATCCACGAGCTCGCGCATAGTCTGACCTCGACGTGGATGGGCTACCCGGTGCAGGATATTGTGCTCTTCCCGCTGGGCGGCGTTTCGCAGATCGAAGAGCTGCCCAAAGGGCCGGGCGAGGAGCTGCTGATGGCCATCGCGGGCCCTATGAGCAACATTGTGATCGCCTTCGTGCTGGGCGTGGTCGGCTTGGCGACGCCCGCCGCTACGTTTGAGAGTGTGCGTCGCATCGCGACCGACCCGGGCAGCTTGGGCTGGTCGGATACGTTGCTCTATCTGATCGTCACCAATATCTCGCTGGCCCTCTTCAACCTGATCCCCGCCTTTCCAATGGATGGCGGGCGCGTGTTACGTTCGCTGCTGGCGACGGTGATGCCGCACGCTCGGGCTACCGAGCTCGCCGTCCACGTGGGCCAGGCCTTCGCCTGGCTGATGGGGCTTGGGGGGCTGCTGACGGGCAACGTGTTATGGATTCTACTCGCTATCTTCGTCTACTCCGGTGCTGTTCAGGAGGGTCGGATGGCGCGCATCCAGAGTGTGCTGGAGGGTATGCGCGTCAGACAGGCCTTCTCGCGCGGGGCGCTCTCAGTATCGCCCGACGATCCGGTCAGCCGGGCCGCCGATCTCACGCTGGAGACCTTCCAGGGCGATTTTCCCGTCTGCGATGGGCAAAACCTGGTGGGGTTTTTGACCCATACCGACATCATCCGCGCGCTCAAGTTGCGCCAGCCGGAGACGCCCATCCGCGAGGTGATGAAGACGGAGTTCCCACGGCTAACGCTGGATGATGAGCTTTTTAAGGTTCATCGGCAGATGGCAGGGTCGGGGCTCGATGCGCTACCGGTGGTGGCTGACGATCAGTTCGTGGGTATCCTGACGCGCGGCGATGTGAACGAGGCTTATCAGCTTTTTTCGACCAGTCCGGAGATTCAGGAGCAGATTGAGAGGAGATGATCACTGTTGCTCGAGCGCAGCGGCTCTACGGAGAAGCCGACGCTGTCCACGACTTCGATCATGTGTTGCGCGTGTTGGAGCTGGCCGAGCGTATCGGGGAGGCCGAAGGCGCTCGGCTCTCGATCGTGCGTCCGGCGGCGCTTCTGCACGATGTGGGGCGCGAGCGGGCCGAGCGTGAGGGCTTCGATCACGCTGCCTTCGCCGCCCGACTAGCGCGGGAGGTCTTGTCCGGGCACCCCGGCGCGACCGTGGAGGCCGTGGCTCACGCTATCGCGGCCCATCGCTTCCGCAGCGAGCCAGTGCCGGAGACGTTGGAGGCGCAGGTTCTCTTCGACGCTGACAAGCTGGACGCCATCGGCGCCATCGGCGTCGCGCGGGCCTTCGCCTACGGCGGCGCGCACGATCAGCGGCTTTGGGCTCCGGCTGACGCAGTCGATCTGGAGCGTTGGCAGGCTGAAGGCGACGATCCGCAATCCCACACTCCAGTCCACGAGTTCGTGGTCAAGCTGTCACGCATCAAGAATCGGCTCTTCACTGCTACCGGGCGCGCCATCGCCGAGGAGCGGCACGCCTACATGGTTGGCTTCTTCGAGCGTCTGGAGCGGGAGATTGCTGGGGCGGCGTAGGCACGGGTTGGGAACCTGTACCTTTGGCTTTTCTGGATGGATTGGGTTGCCATTTCTCTAGCGGAGTACATCAGATGACGAGCAGGAAAAACTTCGCCAAGGTTAAGCAAGCGAGCAGACACCTGACGTTTGGGTTGGGGGGCTTTGTGCTCTTTGTCTTCGCGCTGGAGCTGATGAAGGCCGGCGCCGAGGGTTTGACGCCTATCTTGCGTGGTCATTTAGATGTGCAACATGCGGCCGACGCCCTGGGGCTGGGCTGGCTGATGGCTTACGTGGTGCTCAGCGGCTCTCCCGCTGCCGCAGTGGCGATGGCCCTGTTGAGCAGAGGGGTCTTCTTCCCTCTTCAAGCTTTCAGCATGGTCATCGGCTCGCGCCTGGGGGCCTCCTTTATCGTCATCCTGTTGGGGTTCATCTATGCCTTGCGCGGGCATAATCGTCGGACCGTGCTTTCCACCGGTGTGCTCTCGTTGCTGTTGACCGGTTCGGTTCAGATATTGGTCTTGCCCGTTGGTATCTTTATGTTGCAGAACGGCTGGTTCGAGCATTTTCAATGGCCCGCGCTGAGTGGGTTATCGATGGCGCTTAACGGCGCGCTCGATCCGATGATGGGGCCGATCACGGCGTTGTTGCCCCAACCGGTACTTTTCATCACCGGCATGGGCGTGGTTACGTTCAGCTTTCGTCTCTTCGATAAGGCCTTGCCGGATCTGGGGCTCGAGCATTCTGACCTAGGCCGGACCTCTCGCCTGATCTATCATCCGGTGGTGATGTTCTTTATGGGGCTGGTTATCACGCTCTGTACGCTTTCTGTCTCCGTCTCGGTCGGCATTCTGGTACCGCTTTCCGCTCGCGGCTACGTACGACGAGAGAATATAATACCCTACATTCTGGGGGCCAACATCTCGACGATGATCGATACGTTGGCGGCGGCGGTTCTTCTGGGTTCCTCCCAGGCGGTGATGGTGATCTTGATCTACTTACTGAGTACTCTGGTCGTCTCGTTGCCGATCGTGACCTTGGCCTACGAGCCGTATAAGCGTGTGATGTCGCGTAGCCTGAAATGGATCACTTGGGGAAAGCGCAACTTTATCATCTTCTTGACGGTGATGTTCATTATTCCCGTGGTACTGATTTTGGTGTGAGCTTATTTCGGCAGTGGCATATTACACTTCCGAAGACTTCAACAGGCTTTTTTATCGCTTGAGCCCTTATGAAAGATGACTTTTCACGTGTTTCCAGGTTACTTTCTAGAATTCGTAAGTCTGGGTTGGTAAATATGTCATTGTCAAGTTATGCAAAACAGAGGTGAGACAAATAGACCCACGGGCGCTGCTTGAGCCCGGTTGAGGAACAGATATGACAGGTAATATGCATCTATTGCTCTATAATGACGATTCTGAGATGGGGCTTCAGGCCTTGGACCTGGGGCGACGCCTTGCACTTTCGCTGGCGTCTGCGGTCGATATTCTCGCCATTCCTCGCCACCCCAGCGAGGAAGACGCGGTGAATGAAGTGATTGAGAAGACGGCGAGTGGGCTGCGTGAGGTCGGGATCAAAGTCACCGTGCTCCAGCGACCCGGCGTTATGGACGAACAAGTGATCCAGCAAGCTTGCAGCAAGCCCTACGATCTGATGGTCATCGGCAGCGAGGGGCGGCAGGGGCTAAAGCGACGGATAACTGGCTCTCGGGCGTGCCACGTGATGGGAGAGACTGTCACGTCGATCCTGGTAGTCAAGGGGGCGCGTCGGAAGACGATCGAGAAGATGCTGGTCTGCACCGCCGTCGGGCCGACCAGTGACGAGACTGTCCGCTTCGCCGGGAAGATAGCTCAGGTCCTGGGCGCCTCCGTCGATCTGCTCCACGTTATGTCTCAGGTGGCGTTGGAGGAGCACGCTCACGCTCCAGATCTGGAGGCCCGGGCTGAGGATCTGATAGAAAGTGAGGCGCGTGAAGGTGACCATCTTGAGCGCATGCTGGCCATTCTGCGGTCGATGGGGGTGGAGGCTCAAGCTCGTGTTCGTCATGGGGCGGTGGTGGATGAGATCGCGGCCGAGGCGAGCAAAGGGCACTTCGATATGCTGGTGATCGGTGCTCATACCACCCCCGGCGTTCGGAGCGTGCTGGTGTACGATCTCAGCGAGAAAATTATGCTGAGCGCCAACCGTCCGGTGTTGGTGGTTCAGCAGGCGGGGGAAGATCTCGAATGCGACCTTTAGCGCAATGGCTACGCCTGGAGGCGCTTGATGCCGAGTGGACCGTCGTCGCCGCCATCGTGCTCTCGACGTTATTGATCGTGGTGGAGCATTACTACCGTCTCTTCGCTCATCAATCCTATGACCGCTTGGCGCTCTACCTGGGTGTGCCGTTGCTGGTGATTCTCCTTGGTTTCCGCCAGTCGCCGGCCCGCTATGGCTTCCAACTGGGCGACTGGCAGGCCGGCTTGGCGCTGACCGTCGTCGGCTGTGCGGGGGCTGCCCTGGTGATGACGTTCCTGGCCCGCAGTGGGGAGTTCCGTGCTTATTACGCGCCTTACGCCAGCGGCAAGCTGCCGTTAGCAGTGGACATGGGGTTTGATCTATTCGGGTGGGAGTTTCTATTTCGGGGCTTTCTTCTCTTTGCGCTTTACCCCGTCTGCGGGCCGTACGCTATCGTGCTCCAGGCGGTGCCCTTCACCATTGCGCACCTGGGCAAGCCAGCACTGGAGACGTTGAGCTGCATCTTTGGCGGTAGCGCCTTCGGCTACGTGGCTTGGCGTACCGATTCGTTCCTCTACCCATTTCTCATCCATTGGTTCCTGATGACGTTCACCGTGTTGGTCGCTGGGGCGGGGTAGACAACTCGCCATCTCTTTCTCAATCATCACTTGCGCCTTCGCACGACAAATTGTATACTCTCTTACATGGGAATCTTGCATCGGCTACTCTACACCACTGTGGGCGTGCTGCTTGCATCCTTGCTTGCGCTGGTGCCCGCGCTCCACATCTACAACGTGGCCGGGCTGATTTTGCTCGCATCGCCTGCTCTGAGCGGTCTCCTCCCGTCGGAGCGGATGGCGATGCTCTTCCTGGGCATGGTCACCGGCTACAGCATATTGAGCGCCATCCCCAGCATCTTCCTCGCGGCTCCGGACGAGGCTCACGCCTTCGTCGTGTTGCCAGCGCAGAAATATCTTCGCCAGCGCCGCGGTTATGAGGCCGCGATACTGACCGGTATCGGTGGCCTGGGTGGCATCGGGGCGCTGGCGCTGCTGACGCCGGTCGCTTCAAGCTTCCTCCCCACGCTGAGGTCTATCCTGCAGCCGCATCTGCATTGGGTCTTGTGGGGCATTATCGCCTACGTGTTGCTTTCCGAGTGGCCCAAGGGCACCGATCGCGCGCCGGCCGGTTGGCGCCGCTGGTGGGAGGGCTGGCGGAGCCTGATAGCTGGGCTGGCGACATTTCTGCTCTCCGGTGTGCTGGGGTTCGTCTTGCTGTATCGCAGCCTGGTGCCGGTGACCGTGGCCTATCAGAACTTGCTCCCGGCTTTCGTGGGTCTGTTCGCCGTGCCCTGGCTCCTCCAGAACGTCTGGTCGCGCGTCGAGCTGCCGGAGCAGCACGTGGCGCGTTCGGTGGACGCGACACTGGCCCACGTCCTGCGCGGGATCTTTGCCGGTGCTCTGGGAGGCTTGTTTGCGGCCTTCTTCCCGGTGGTGACCGGCGGCGTCGGCGGGCTGATCGCGGGTCACGCCACGGCGCAGCGCGATGATCGGCTGTTCATCATCTCGCAGGGCGCATCGAAGGTTGTCTATTACGTCGGTGGTTTCCTCTTCTTCTTCGTGCCCCGTTTCCACCTCACGCGGGGCGGCATGGCGTGGATGCTGAGCAGCGTCTGGAGCGCTCACACGCCCCGCACGTACTATGTTGCTGTCGCGGCTATCGTCCTCAGCGGTGTCCTTTCCTTCTTCTTGCTTTTACCGATGACGCGCCTTGTCATCGAGTTGGTCGACCGCGTTCACTACCGCTGGATCAGCCTGGGCACGCTGGCGCTATTGCTCGTCGTGATCGTTGGCCTGACCGGCTGGGGTGGACTGTTGATCTGCGCCGTCGCCACCGGTATTGGCCTCATCCCCCCGTTGTGGGGCTCCCGTCGCATGAACTGTATGGGGGTGCTTCTCTTGCCTGTCGCGTTGAATATGGTGGGAGCGGGCAGCGCGGTCGCGCGCTGGCTAGGCCTCCTCTGATGACGAATGATTATTAACCCGTCATCAACGGCATCTATGTCTGCGAAGCGCTTTTCAGCAACCTTGCTAACTGTAGCTCGGGGTTTCACCCTCTATGCCAGCACAAGAGCATTCTCGGTTACTCTTATTCCACTTGGAGGACGTTATGAAGGGCATCGCTCACTTCGTCACCGGCGTTGCTATCGCGACGTGCTTTCCGGAGGTGGTGGAGCGCGCGGCCGATGGCTCACTCCTGCCGGTGCTGGGCGGGATCGCAGGAATTCTGCCGGATACGCTTGACTTCCGCTTTGTGCGCTACTTCGAGCGGTACGATGTGGCGATTGATCCCGGCCCGCAGCCGAACGCCCATCAGGTCGCCGAGCAGCTCGCTGCAGCTATGCGGCGAGTCTACGAAACCGGTGAGTCACAGCGCGTCAAGCTCCACACCGTCCGGCTGGGACCGGATGCCTGGCGCCGATACACCATCCGCTTCCAGCCGGAGCAGGGCACCATCGCCGTGCGCGTGGGGCCGATCGTGGACACGGGCCAGACGCCGCTGCCCGATTCGACGCCGGAGGAGGCGACGTCCGTGCGGGTCGCCGTCGACGCGCCGCTGGTGCACACCTACGACGACGAGATCGCGGTCGATATCTTCAGCGGGCCCACGTTTACCTTCGAGCGTCGGGATGATCGGCTGCGCGTCTGCTTCCTCGCCTGGCACCGCCGCTGGTCCCACAGCCTGACGCTGGCGACGGCGCTGGGTCTTGGGACCGCCGGCGTCGTAGCGTTGCTGCAGCTGCTGATCGGCGGCGAGGTCACCCGTACACCGCTATGGGCCGGGCTGGTGGTCGCGCTGGGGATGACGGGCCACATCCTGGAGGATCAGATTGGTTTTATGGGCAGCAACTTGCTCTATCCCTTCACGCGCCAGCGTACCATCGGCCTGCAGCTGATCCGCTCCGGCGACGCCATCCCCAACTTCCTCGCTGTCTGGATCGCCGTGGCGCTGATTTTGTTCAATCTGGATCGTTTCTCGGCCCAGCCGCGGCTGGCCCCGTGGTGGTTCCTGGGGCTGACGGTGGCGCTGCCGCTGGTAGCGCTGGGCGGATACTACCAATGGCAGCGACATCAGGAGGCGGCTCCGGTCTCGAAGGAGGCGCTGCAGCAGGGCGACATCCTCTCGGAAGCAGAGCCTTCGAGCAGTTAGCAGTACAACGAGCATTCGTTTCGATAGGCTTTCGAAGTCTCCGGGTTCATTTTCGGAGGCTACCTATCCAATCCAGAAGGTGGGCCAGGTCGATTTGTTCCCCTGCAAACAGAACTCGGAAGTCTGGTTTAGCTCAACGTCTCGTCTTAATGATAGCAGGCAGCGAAAAAAAGGAGCAGGAGGAAGACGATGTGTCGCAGGGTGTGGTTGATAGGAGCTTGTCTGTTGGGCCTGGCAGTCGTGGCGGCGGTGATGGGTGGGCTACGGGCCCCGTCGCAGGCCGCCCACACCGAGGCAGGCTCGGCCGAGGCGCTCGACGTGGTTATCAACGAGGTGGCTTGGATGGGCACTGGTGCAAGTTACCAATATGAATGGCTTGAATTATACAACACGACCGACAATCAGATTGATCTGCAGGATTGGAGATTGAGTGACAGTAACGACGTCCTGGCCATTCTTACGGGCACAGTCCCGTCCGGTGGTTACTATCTTTTGGCGATGGAATCCGATACCTTCACTGGTACTCAGCCCCCGATTGACCAGCAGCTCAGTGGAAATTTGCGTAATGACGGAGAAATGATCACACTCACGGGTAGCAGCGGGGTGACCGTTGATACCGCCAATGCTGAGCGGGGCGATAACGGTTGGGCAGCCGGGAGTAATACCGAGCCCAAGGCTACGATGGAGCGCGTCGATCCCACCGCGCCCGACAGCGACGATAACTGGTGTACCAACGATGGCGTCACCCGCAACGGCCTCGACGCCGACGGCAATCCCATCAACGGCACGCCGAAGGCGCGAAACTCCTGCTACGCCGTCCCCGGCCTGACGCTAGTGAAGCACGGGCCGCCCGTCGCCACCGCCGGACTCACGCTCACCGGTCATATCCAGGTGAGCAACACCGGTCGCACGACCAGCGTCGGCGTGGTCGTCACCGACGTGCTACCGTCCGGATTGACGTTTGTGACCCAGACCTCCTCCTTCATCTTCGAGCAAATCGCACCCCGCACCTTGCGCTGGTCCGTGGGCGACCTGCCGAGCGGCACACTCGACTCTATCACGCTGACGCTGCGGGCCGCCGAAGAGCTCTCCGGGACGGTGACCAACGTGGTAACAGCTACCGAGCAGTCGGGTCGTACCGAAAGCGATACCTGGAGCGCGCCGGTCGCGCCTTACGTCCGCCTCTACACCCTGGCCCCGGCCAACTACGGCGGCAGCTACGAGGCCGCGGCGCTCATCAACCAGAGCCCTTACACCGCCTCCGTGGGCGGCTGGTGGCTGAGCGACGGGGTTGGGCAGAGCGGCTTGCGCCTTCCAGGCGACACCTCCATCGGCCCAGGACGCATCCTCTGGCTGGCGCAAAGCTACCACAGCTTCGAAGAAATTTGGGGCTTCGCGCCTGACCATGCCTCCTGGAACTATTGGCCTGGCTTCACCGACCGCGGCGAGGCGGCCTATCTGCTGGACGCTGACGGCGACGTGATCGACGCCCTGGCCTATGGCGACGGCACCGCCATGCAGGGCTGGCGCGGTGACGCGGTATCTTATCCTTACCGGGGCTACGGCGCTGGTCAAGTCCTCTACCGCAAGCTGGATCAAGCCACCGGCTTGCCCGTGCCCAATACGGATACCGCCGCCGACTGGGCCCAGGATCCCGATGACCCGATCGACGGGCGCAAGCTGCGCTATCCCGGTTGGGATCTGGAGACGTTCTTTGCGCCCGCCGTGGCGACGTCCACCGCGCCCATCACCCTGACCACTGCCCCCGACGGTGCGTTCGCGCTCACCGCCCAGACGTTCGAGGCGGCGCAGGAAAGTATCCTGCTGGAGGGATACACCGTCGAAAGCGTCGCGCTCTACGACGTACTTGCCGAGCGCCTCCAGGCTGGCGTCGCGATCACGATGCTTTTGGAGGGCGCACCGGTTGGTTGGTTCGGCCAGGATCGGAGCAACGGCCTCTGGATCGCTGAGCAGGTTCACCAGCATCCCAACGGCGCGGTCTACTTCATGCACGGCGACGCGACCCGCTATCGCTACCAACACGCCAAGTTCGCCCTTGTGGACGGAGAAACAGCGCTGGTCAGCACGGAGAACTTCAACCCCTCGGCGATGCCCGCCGACCGCAAGGATAACGGCACGATGGGCCATCGTGGTTTCGTGGCGGTGGCGGAAAGTCGCGACCTGGCGGCTCACCTCCGGCGCATCTTTACCCACGACCTGGATCTGGCCCACCACGCCGATCTGGTGCCCTACGGCACACATCCGTTGGTGCTGGACGATCCGGGCTTCATCCCGCTGCCGGAGCCCGATTGGACCACCTACACCGCTCCGTTCAGCCAACCGCTGGCGACCACAGCGTCCGACGTTGCCGTGATCCAGGCGCCGGAGAACGCGCTGCGCGATAGCGATGGCCTGCTGGGGCTGTTGGACCGTGCTGGGAGTGGCGACGCTATCGTCGCAATGCAGCTGAACGAGCCTTACACCTGGACCGCCGGGGTGGGCAAGGCGGGGCTGAATCCACGCCCGCAGGCGCTGATCGCGGCGGCGCGGCGCGGCGTCGAGGTCCGCTTGCTCCTGGATAGCTTCTACGATGACGGGAGCAACGAGACCACCTGTCGGCTGCTCAACGAGCGCGCCGGCGCGGAAGGGCTGTCGCTCACCTGTCGCCTGGGGAACCCGACCGGCTCCGGCGTCCACGCTAAGGTCTTCCTGGCCCGCATAGGCGACGAGCGCTGGGTACACGTGGGCAGCATCAACGGCAGCGAGAACGCCAACAAGAACAATCGCGAGGTCGCGCTCCAATTCCGCTCGCCGGAGGGCTATGACTGGACGATGGACGTCTTCGAGCACGACTGGGCGCTGGGACGCCCACCCTACGTGGCCCATCTTTATCTGCCCGTGCTGATGCGCGGGTACATCGGCCCGGCCGACTATCCGCTCATCACCGAGGTCTTCATCAACCCTGGTGGTGACGATACCGGCGGCGAATGGATCGAGCTTTACAACCCCGGCCCGGCGGTGAGTATTGCAGAATGGACGCTGGGAGATGCTGTCGCTTTGGGCGATTACGGCGATGGACGGTACGTTTTCCCACCCGACGCCGAGATGCTTCCGCGACAGGTGTTGGTAGTGGCCCAATGTGCGCAGCGCTTCGCCGAGGCGCATGGCCAGAACCCGCAATACGAGCTGGCGCTCTGCCCGGAGGGCTACACTGTTGATGAGGCTGTGCCGACCCTGGAGCCGGCGGGAGCGTGGGACGGCTTTGGCCTGGCGCTGGGGAACGTGGCGGACGAGGTGGTGCTGACGCAGGGCGACGGCGCCATCGTGGACAGTGTGGCCTGGGGCGGCGAGCAGCGGGTGGGTGTCGTGCCCTATCCCATCGACGCCGGGGATACGTTCCCGTGGGACGTCGCGCTCAAGCGCTATCCGCCGGATACCGATAGCGACCACTGCGGCGACGACTTCTACATCAGCTACAACCCCTCGCCGGGTTACGTCGCCGCTCCGTGAGCGGGTCAGAGGCTTCGCTGCGCTGGGTGTTGATCACAAGACGATCAGCCGAGTAAGAGACCGGGTTCTGCCCAAAACCTGGTCTCTTTGTCTTCAGGTAGCCGGTAGAGGCGCCTGGCACCTACGAAACACTACAGCGCATTAGGAAATAAACTAAGTTTGGCTCCCCGGACACTATTTTCTTTGTAAGCGTTTCCCCCGCTCAGAGGGGGTTTGCAACCCCCGACTTAGACGGGAAGATGCTTGGGCGTGCTATTTCTTGTGTAAATCCCACCAGTGGCGGGGTTACATGAACTTTAAGAAAATAATCCGGTAATAGATTCCATTCGCTCGCCAACGGTTGAAACCGCTGGCTACTACGAGAAGTGCGTTGAAAACGCACTGAAACGGCGTGCAGAACCCGTTTTCAACGGGTTTTCCGTGTTAGCCGTCGAATTCATTCGTCGGCAAGGGCTGATGTAAAATCAGTGGAGCTCTGGTGTAAAGTCAGTGGAGCTTTGGTGAAAAGCCAGTGGAGCTTTGGTGAAAAGTCAGTGGAGCTTTGGTGAAAAGCCAGTGGAGCTTTGGCGAAAAGTCAGTGGAGCTTTGGTGTAAAGTCAGTGGAGCTTTGGTGTGAAGTCAGTGGAGCTTTGGCGAAAAGCCAGTGGAGCTTTGAGAGCGTGTTTGAACATGCGTTATGGGGAACCTTGTGAAGGCTTGGCGGCAACTCTTGTGTTTGAAATCGCATTAGGGTAAAAGTCGCACCTACCCGCTCAAAGCCACCGTCCCCGGGGCGTCCTGGTACAGCTCGGCAGACGTTTCCCATCAGTTTGTGCTCGAAGGGGATCGCCAGATCCCCGTCCAAAACTCCCCGCTTGGGGGCAAATTTCGTCCCGCAGAGCCGGGATCTGGCGATCCCTAGAGAGCGTAAACCGGTGGAGGGTTTCCGCCGCTATGTACTAGGGCTATAAACGGCTTCAAAAGCGATATTTTGTTGCATAAGCCGCCCTTGAGACGAGGGCTGTGAGCAGTGGAAAAGTCGGTGTGTCACTTTTACCTCGATGCTTGAAATCCGTTACTTCTGCTGAAAACCTTGCTGTTATCGGTGTCAAATCGGAGCCTTCGCAAGGTTAGCCGCGTGAATTCTGATTTTTCAAACAGCCTCTGAGGCTTGGTTCAGAATCTCGGCGCGTTAGATTGACACGTTTTTTGCGTCACGTAAGGTTCGGCACCAAGCACTGGAAAGACGAATTCACCCCCATTCGCGCTCTCAATCTGGGATTCATCGGAGCATTGCTCCACAGCTTGGTGGCAGGTAGACCGCTACAGTTATCCGATGTGAGAGCCCAAAGGGTTGAGGGGAAGATGACCGGATCGGGAGAGTGGCGGGATGAACCGCGGCCAACCTGCCCTAACGATTTTTGACCATCAAAACCAGTAATAGCCCTCCCGCACCCGCTCCTGCTGGATCGCCAGATCCAGCGGCTTAGCAAGACAAAATGCACCTGTTTTTGGCCTGGATCTGGCGATCCAAGCCGAGCAAAGCGGAAACGACTTGGATGGGCCAATTACCGAACTTGACAATCAAAAACGATCAGTCGTTGAGGGATGTAGGGTGGGTTGGCGGCGGCGAGCACCAAGAAGCTGGCAGGGGAAGAGGGACTCGCTCCGAAAGTAATCCTCGGTCGTAGAAACAATGAAGCAGCCTACCCGCCATTACTGGCTGAAATAAAGCGTCTCTAGCTCACGCGACCAGCTCAGCATACACTCCCTCGATGCGGTCGGCGATGGTGGACCAGGCGTAGGATTCGGCCCAGCAGGCCGCGCGCTGGCCAATGCGGCGTCGGCGCAGCTCGTCGGTCAGCAGCAGCGTGATCTTCTCGACCAGTGACTCGGTATCGCGGGCCGGCACGCGGAAGCCGGTGCGTCCATCGCGCACCAGGAAGGCCAGCCCGCCCACGTCAGAGGCGATCACGGGCGTGCCGCAGGCCATCGCCTCCAGCGCCACCATCCCGAAGCTCTCATAATCCGAAGGCATCACTACCATCTCGGCCGCCGAATAGTAATACTGCAGCGTGTCTTGATCCCTGGAGCCCAGGAAGGTGACCACATCCTCAATGCCCAGCTTCTCTCGTAGGGCCTGGAGACGGACCATCTCGTCGTCTTCGTGGATCTGATTGGGATCGCCGCCTATGATCGGCACGCAGAGCCCTTCGCGCAGCTCGGGATGCCGCTCCACCACCCGAACGATGGCCCTCAGCAGCTGATCGATGCCCTTGAGCGGCTCGATGCGTCCGACGAACAGAATCATACGCGTGTCTGGGCAGATGCCGATGCGCTTCTTGGCGTGATCGACCGGGATGGGGTGGAAGCGTGCGGTATCGACGCCGGGCGAGATGACCCGGATGCGCTCCCTCGGCGCGCCGTAGAGCTCTTCTAATTGCTCTTGTTCCAGCGGCGTGGCGGCGATCAGCGCGTCGGCAAACTGGACGATTTCCTCTTCGACCGCAATGCGTCGGCTGGTCTCACGCTCCTCCGGTCGCTGCGCCACCTCGTTCTTCATCCGGCCCAGCGTGTGGAACATGTGCAGAATCGGCGCATCCCAACGCTGTTGCAACGCGTGCGCCGCCGCGCCGGAAAGCCAGTAGTGGCTGTGCAAGAGGTCGTAACGGATACCGTCGGTCTCCGCTTGAGCGAAGATACCCTCCACGAACTCCAGCAGATGGTCGTAGACGCAGTGCTTGTCGTACGGTCGTTCGGGGCCGGCCGGGAGATGAATCACCCGCGCGCCGTGGCCGATCTTCTGGCTGATGCGCGGGATCTCTGGGTTCTGCGAACGGGTGTAGACGTCGATGTGATGTCCACGGCGGGCCATCTCGCGCGATAGGTCCCGCACGTAGACATTCATCCCACCGGTCTGCTTGCCTCCCAGTGTGGCCAGTGGACAGGTATGGACGCTCAGCATTGCGATGCGAAATCCGTTGGCGTGAGGGGTATTTTTCATCATAGGCCGGAGGCATTATACTATACTCGACGCGACAGGAAAGCCCGCGGGACGCTGGGCAAACGAAGCGATTCCAGGGTAGCCTGGACGCATTAGATTGCTCATAGTCACGTTTATCGAGCGTATCAACCCCAGCTTCGTTTGCCTTGTTCACCCCTAAGCCTGCTCTGCGGCCTTGAGGACATTCTGCTGGGCGACCTGCTTCGAAATCCCACGCTAATGGATTTTGGCGCATTGAGGTAAAAGCCACACACCGGCCCGCTTGTTACACGGAGATGCACAGAGAAGACACAGAGAAACACAAAGAAAAGCACTCTGAGGGCCTCTGCGCCTCCTTCGTGTAGCTCTGTGTAACAGTAATGCGTTTTGACGTTCAAGTGCGGCAATTCAGGAGGATACCATTTTGGAGGAGAGACGAGAAACGATACGGCGGCTCGACGTGGACGATTACGACGATCTGATGGCGCTCTGGAAGCGGGCGGGCTTACATTCGCTTAAGCCGCGCGGGCGCGACAGCCGGACCGCCATCGCCCGCCAGCTCGCAAGCGGCGTGGAGACGATCCTGGGCCTGACGGTGGAGGAGCAACTGGTCGGCGCGGTGGTCGCCACGCACGATAGCCGCAAGGGCTGGATCAATCGCCTGGTCGTCGACCCCGACTATCGCCGGCGGGGCTACGGCGCGCGGTTGATCGCGGCGGCCGAGACTGTGCTGCGCGACCAGGGAATGCGCATCATCGCGGCCCTGGTCGAAAGCGACAACCCCGCCTCGCTGGCGCTGTTCCAGAAAGTGGGCTACGTCGAGATTGACTCCGGCATCCATTACCTCTCGAAGCGTGAGAGCGACGCGGTGTGAGGAACGCGCATCAGGTGACGAAATCTTGCCAGTAGCGGTCCCAGGCCGCGATGACGTGTGCTTCCGGCCATTCGGCGTCGAGCCGCAGCCCAAGGACGCGGCCCATCGTGCGCAACGCCTCCCTGGCCGTCTGAACATCCCGTCCGGCGCGGACACCGTTCAGGATCGCCTTGGCCAGTTGCTCCAGCTTGGCTACAGCGCGAGGCGTATTGAGATCGTCGTCCATCGCTGCGCCGAAGGCCTCCCGTGCTGCCGACGGATCGAGCGCCTCCTCTGGGCCGCCCTCGTCCATGACGGCCTCGCGCAGCGTCTGGGCCAGCTGCTCCGCTTGTTCCAGATCGTCCTGATCGTGCTCCCACGGCTCGCGGTAATGATGGGAGGCCAGGTAGAGCCGGATGGCGTCCGGTGATTGGGTCTCCAGCAAGTCGCTCACCATCACCAGATTGCCCAGCGATTTGCTCATCTTCTCTCCTTCGTGGCGTACCATCGCGGTGTGGACCCAGAAGCGGACGAAAGGGCGCTCGCCCGTGGCGCCTTCGGCCTGGGCAATCTCGCTCTCGTGGTGCGGGAAGGTGAGATCGGCTCCGCCGCCGTGAATATCGACCGGGTAGCCCAGATGGTGAATCGCCATCGTGGAGCATTCGATGTGCCAGCCGGGGCGGCCCGCCCCCCACGGGCTTTCCCATGCCGGTTCGCCTGGTTTTTGCGCCTGCCATAACACGAAATCGAGCGGATCGCGCTTGTGGGGATCATCGGGGTCGTTGCCGCGCTCGTTGGCGATGGGCAACATCTCGTCGTAAGAGAGGCGGCTGAGCTTGCCGTATTCGGGCCAGCCTTGGAGGTGGAAGTAGACGCTGCCGCCGGATTCGTAGGCCAGGCCGGCTTCCAGCAGCTGCTCCACCACTTGGATGATCTGGGGGATGGTCTCGGTGGCGCGGGGGAGTTCATCGGGCGGGCGGACGTTGAGTGCCTTCATATCGCGGATGAAGTGAGCAGTCCAGCGATTTCCCAGGGCCTTCCACGGTTCCCCGATCTCCTTCGCCTCACGCAGGATGTCGTCGTCGATGTCGGTGACGTTCTGGACGTAGCGCACCTCGTAGCCGCGAAACGTCAGGTAGCGGATCAGGACGTCGAGGCTGGCGTAGGTGAAGGCGTGGCCCAGGTGCGTGGTATCGTAGGGGGTGATGCCGCAGACGTAGACGGTGATGGGACCTTGTCGCGAGGTGAGGTCCTCAGTGCGATGGGAAAGGGTGTTGTAGAGTTGCATCTGCTCACTCCATCCAGCTGGTTGTTTGACGAAGGGTGAGTTGGTTGAACAGCGCGTTGATGGTCGGGCGTGGTTGATTACGCCTCTTCTTCGTTTTGCTCCTCGTTTCGTTCCTTGCGCGATCGGCGCCGCCGGATGAAGGCCCGGACCAGCAAGTACAGCCCTACCAGGGGCAAGGTGATGATGAGCAGGACGGGCATGACAAGCACTACGATTACGATCAGGGCATCGACTATGAACTGCAACACCCGGATCAATGATTCGAAGGCATCGCGTAACGTCCCTTCTGGGTGCCAGCCGCCGACCTGGATCGGCTGGGCCAGCTCGTCGGGGGTGATATTCAGGCTGATGGTGGCCATCGCTGCGGACCGTTTGAGGTACTCCATTCGACCTTTGACCTGTTCAATATCGGACTGGATGTTCTGGAGTTTGCTGTAGACAGAGAGGGCGGCCTCGGTATCCTCGGCATCCTCCAGGAACTCTAGCAGGCGCTCCTCGGTCGCCTCCAGATAGCGCAGGCGTGATTGGAGATCGACGTACTCCTCGGTCACGTCCTGTCCGGAGATGGACTCGCGCTCCACGTCGATGGACAGATCGCGGATCTGTTCCAGCGCCTGGTCGAGTTTCTCGGCGGGCACGCGAATCCGCAGGTTGGCGCGGAGCCCTTCCTGGAACTTGTTCACGTTCGATTCGACGATGTAGCCGTCCAGCTGGTTTACCAGCATCTTGATCTCGTCGACGGCCCCTTCGGTATCCGAGACCACGATGTCCAGTGAGGCGTTGCGGATGATGAGACGTTCGATGTCGGCCCGATCGGCGGCTCGTCCGGCCGCTTCACCTGCTTCTGCCTCGGATTCGCTAGCAACGGGGGCCTCCATCTCCATCGGAGCTTCTGCTTTATCCTCTGCCCCCAGCTGGGGTGCTGTGCTGCAGCCGGTTGCTATGACCAACATCAGCACAAAGCTGATGGTATAAATGAACCTCTTCTCCATCGCTCTCCTCCTGATTAGGATTTTCGAGTATTGAGTAAAGTAGCTAAATCACGTCGTCATCCTTTAGACGTCGAAAATCGGTCTTTTGTTCCTCTTACCGTCCGACTTCCAGGCGGTCGATGAGGCGTCGTGGGAGGTCGCGGGCTCGCATCAGCTCCTGGGTGATTTCGACCGGATACGTGACGCGCCGGAACTCCCAGTTCATCTTTTCGGTATTGAGCAGTGCGTAGCTGGCTCGGGGATCGCCATCCCGTGGTTGCCCCACGCTACCTGGATTGAGAATCGCGCGTTGAGGCCCCAGTGATAACGGGTTGGAGAAAGGGGGGATGTGAGCTTCGCTGCAGCGTTGTTGCTCATCCAACTCAAAGGCGATCGGCACATGCGTATGGCCTACCAGACAGAAAGGGGTGGAGAAGTGCTCGAAGTTGGCATACGCCACGGCGGTATCGAGGATATACTCCCACACCGGCTCACGTGGGCTGCCGTGGGCCAGGTAGAAATCATCTTGCTCCATATGGGAGGGGCATTTGCGCAAATAAGTGATCGATTCCTGCGTCAATTCCTCCTGCGTCCATTGGTTGGCGATGCGGGCGATTCGGTTGAAGCTGCTCAGATCCAGCTTGCCCAATGCGGCCCAATCGTGGTTACCGGACAGGCTCACGTGGGGGTATTCTTGCACACATTCAATACACTCGTTGGGCTGAGGCCCGTATCCCACCAGATCGCCCAGGCACCATACCTCGTCGAAATCCGGCGCGTCTTCTAGCACCGCCTCCAGTGCTGCCAGATTACCGTGAATGTCGGATACAATCAAACAACGCACTAGTCTTTACTCCTCGTGATCTAGGTTGAAAATTCGTGAGACTTTCGAATCTGCACTCTCCAAGTTGCCATTCTGTGATTCCAATTATATAACACTCTTCACTTTGCGCTAGGCCGGGGTCCCTGACGATCTGGTGAACGTCCATTTGTTATCCGTGGGGTCTCCGACCGGCCTGAGCTGCGCTCGCCGGATATGCGGTAGGAGAAACGGTTGTGAGGTCGCTTGTCGAGGCCCTTCAACGGTTGTATAATCGCTTTGGTATCCAGGTGATCTGGAGTTCTATGTGATGATCCTTCTTGAAGAGAATATGGTGGAATTCATAAGCCGCAGCGCCGATCAAACGCAACGGCTTGGTGCACGCCTGGGAACGCTGCTCCAAGGCGGCGACGTGATTTGCCTGCAAGGCTCGCTGGGGTCAGGTAAGACGTGTTTGACGCAGGGAATCGGTCGCGGCTGGGGTGTCGATCGGCCGGTGGTCAGCCCTTCTTTTGTGCTGATTCGGGAGTATGGGCGTTCACTCGATAAGGACCGGCTTTATCACATCGACTTGTACCGCATTGAGAGCGCGGGGGAGGCCTGGGGGTTGGGGATGGACGATTTTCTGGGGGCCGAGCACGCTGTCTGCGTTATCGAATGGGCCGAGCGCGGTCGGGATTTGATTCCCCCGGAGCATCTGTGGGTCACACTCGATTTCGTCGATCACGCCGACCCGACCCAGCGTCACCTCTGTTTTTCTGCCCACGGCGAACGCCATCAGAAGCTGTTACGTCAGTTTCGGAAGATAGCCTTTGGAGCGTGAGACCTTATGCTAGTTGCCATCGACACTGCTACGGAGCAGGCCAGCCTTGCGTTACACGATGGATTTGAGCTGCGCGCCGAGCACACCTGGGAGGCGCCTCGCCGTCACACCGCCGAGCTGACGTCTCGCCTGGCATCTGCTATGGAGGGCCTATTGCTCGCACCCCAGCAGCTTGAGGGAGTCGCGGTGACGCGCGGTCCGGGCTCTTTCACTGGGCTGCGAATCGGCATGGCGGTGGCGAAGGGACTGGCGCTGGCCCACGGCCTGCCGTTGATCGGCGTCTCCACCCTGGACGTAGTAGCCGCAGCCCAAGGGCACGACCGTCGTCCCCTCTGTGCCGTGCTGGAGGCCGGGCGGGGGCGCATCTGTGTTGCCACTTATCATTGGCGGTTCGGCGCATGGCGCGTGCGCGAGGAGCCCCATCTCACCACCTGGGAACAGGTCGCCGACGAGATCGCTCAGCCCACGCTTTTCTGCGGTGAGGTGGATCGGGCCGGCGCCCAGGTATTGGCCGATCTCGGCGATCAGGCCATTCTACTGCCGGCGGCGAATCGGTTACGCCGGGCCGGTTTCCTGGCGGAACTGGCGTGGAAGCGCTTGCGCCGGGACGAGACTGACGATCCGACGACGCTCATCCCGATCTATCTCCAACATCCGGTCTGATGCGCTGCACCATTCGCCCGATGAGGCCCGGCGACATTCCGCGTGTCGTCGCTATCGACCGCTTATCCTTCCCCACGCCCTGGCCCCCGCGGGCCTTTTCCTACGAGCTGCAGCAGCCACGTTCTCACTACTGGGTCTTGCTGCGGCCGCCAGAGGAGGAGGTCGTCTCCTCGGCGCCAAGGGGTTGCAACTGGGTCAGATGGATCCTGGGGTCCGACGAGCGGAGTCGCGTGATCGGCTACGTGGGCTATCGGGTCCATCAACGAGAGGCCCACATTACCACTATTGCTCTCCATCCCGATTGGCGGGGTCGAGGGTTGGGCGATCTGTTGTTGCTGGTGGCGCTGGAAGAGATGGTGCTGCAAGACGTCACGCGCGTCACGCTGGAGATGCGTCCCTCCAATCAGGTGGCCCATCAACTCTACAGCAAATACGGCTTTCAGCTGAGGAAGACACAACGAACGTACTACCGGGATGGGGAGGACGCCTGGTTGATGGCGGTTCGGGTGGGTGATGATTATCGGGCCGATCTTTCCCAGCGCCGCCGCGAGATCAAGGGGCGTCTTCGTGAGCAGCAGATAGCGGTGGATCGGCAGAATGGACAAGGTGATACGGATAATCTATAATCGTGGCAGCGTTGTTCATCGACCATCTTTCAGAGGTTGTACTTTGGCTCTTTGGGGTTTCGCGTGGTCGATAGCTTGAGATTGCTCGGCGGGGATGTGTCCCCCCCGCATCTGGGGTCAAATTAATCCCGAAGCCCAGATACGAGACGCGGGTTACAAACCCGCTCTGAGCACCCCGCAAAATCCCAGAGAACCTGTGCTCTTTTGGGGTGAAGCTTACGTTCGTGATAACCGATTTAGAGGAGTTAGCGCACAGAGGAGGGAAGTGTGTCGGAGTTGAAGAGATTGGAAGCGGAGATCGGCCAATGCCAGAAGTGTATGTTACATCGTGGGCGAACCCACGCTGTGCCCGGCGAAGGGCCGAGCGCGGCTGACATTATGTTCGTGGGCGAGGCGCCGGGTTTCCACGAGGACCAGCAGGGACGCCCGTTTGTGGGGGCGGCCGGTCAGTTCCTGGAAGAGCTCCTGGAAAGTATCGGCATGACGCGCGAGGATGTCTACATCACCAACGTAATCAAGTGTCGTCCGCCAGGTAACCGTGATCCCTTGCCGGAGGAGATCAATGCTTGTGAGCCGTATCTGGATCGCCAGATTGGCCTGGTCCAACCGACGATGATCGTCACACTGGGCCGCTTTTCGATGGCACGCGCTTTCCCCAAGGCCCGCATTTCTCGCATTCACGGTCAGCCGCGCAAGATAGACGGGATCGTCTATTATCCGATGTATCATCCGGCGGCCGCACTCCATCGACCCAGCTTACGCCCCACCGTCGAAGAGGATATGGCCCGCATTCCCGACATCCTCACGCGTGCAGACCAGATCGCCGAATCTGAGCCGCCTCCCGAAGTGGAGCAGCTCTCGCTATTTTAGCTTGAGTCCTGCAGTTAAGCGACTCTAGACTTCGGGCGTCTACCGTCGAGGATTTTGGATGCAAAATAAACCCGCTTTGCTTCCAAATTGGGTTCGCAAACCACTTTTAAGACCTCCGAAGTCTTTGCTCCTCAAAGATTTGAAAAGTGCAGGAGTCAAGTTTTAGAGCGTTCACGCTTGCAAGTACCCGTTGCGTGATGGGATCTGAATGATCGAGTTTATCTCTATTGTGGTGCTCACCTTTGCCTTGGCGCTGATCGCGCTGGGAGCTATCACGATCTGGCTGGAACGCGGGCGCGGTCGTCTTCAGGGGGTCGCTCTGACGTTGACCGGTCTGCTGGTTGGCGCTGGCTATACCTTCCTAGGGAGCCGTTTTTCGCTCACCGTCTTCAATCAGCTGGTCGTGCAGGTGGATCTGCCGGCCTTGATGGCGACGGCCCTCATCTATACTGTCGGAGTGTTGCTTGGGTCGGCGCTGGCGTCTGGGCTCTTTTTGTGGGCCACCGGAAGATTTCACCATCGAGTAGAGCAGACTGTGGCAGCCTTCTTTGTGGTGGGCGTGATGGTGGCTTTGACGGCGACTTTCCTGGCCATTGTGCTGAGCCGGTCTTGAACGTCCCCCGCTCACGGAAGCAGAAAGCGCCCTGGTAGGTAGCTCCGACCAGGGCGCTTTGGTCGTCAGTACGTTGGCGGCTCTAGTTCATCAGCAAGTAGTGATAGGCCGAAAGGGCTGCCTTTGCGCCCTCCCCGATGTGGACCAGCATTTGCTCCGAGATCATCGTGACATCACCGGCGGCGAAGACGCCCGGCCAGCTGGTCTTGCCAAGGACGTCCACCAGGATGTGCCCGTGGCTGTCGCAGTCTACCCATTCGCCCACCAGTTCCGAATTGGGGGTGCGGGGCAACTTGACGAAGATGCCCTTGACGGGTAGCTCGCGCCGCTTGCTATCGGGCAAATCTACCACGATGCCATCCACGAACTTCTCTCCGAGTACCTCCTTGATCTGAACGCCCTCGATTATCTCCAGATTTCTCATATGGTGCAGCTTCTCGACCAATGGGGTCGTCGACAACGGCTCCGGGGCCAGCAAGTAGACGTAGTGGGCCTTGCGTGCCAGGCTGGCGGCGGCCCATTGGGCCCGTTTCCGATTACCCACCACGGCGACATCCTTGCCCAGGAATAGTCCGGCGTGGGTGGCGGCCGAGTGGCTCAGGCCGTGTCCAGCTAGCCGCTCCGCGCCCGGCACGTCCAGTCGCTCTGGCTTGGCTCCTGTGGCGATGATCAGGGCCTGGCCCTCGAAGCGATCGCCGTCAGCGGTCGTCACCACGAAGTGCTCCTGCTGAGGCGCTACTTTGGTCACCCGAGCGAAATGGCGCACGAAGTCCAGATAGTCCAGCTGCTGACGGAACGTCTCTAGCAGCGACTCGCCGGTGATGAGGCTGTGTCCCTCCGTGTCTTCCAGGGCCATCCGATAAGTCGTCTGTCCGCCCCACTCCTCGGCGATGATCAGGGCCTCCACGCGTTGGTTGAGCGCCATTGAGGCCGCGCTGATCCCCGCCGGGCCGCCGCCGATAACGATTAATTCATACATTTGGTCTGTGCCTCCTCCTTGGCTTCGGAAGCATCAAAGCTTTCCGAAAGTTCATTTTCAAGCAACCCTTGCGCGTGAAATGTGTCGCGTGAGGGCTTCACAGCTTACGTTTCCTCGGTTGTGCTTTCAGGCACTGGCGGGATGAGCCCTTTTTCCATCAGGAAATTGGTCATCTCCTGTGCTTGCCCGATCATTTGCCGCGCTTTGCTCAACAGCTCCCCGTGCGAGAGCGCCAGACGGGCCACTCCCTCCTCCTGGGCCTTCACGCCCACGGCTGCTGCCTCGCGGGGGAAGACCTCCCAATCGGCCATCGTCGGGATCAGATGCTCCTCGTCGAGCTCTTTCTCCTCCTCTTGATACCGCGCCAGCTCCTCGGCGGCGGCGATGGCCATTCCATCGGTGATAGTCGTGGCTCGGACGTCCAGCACACCGCGGAAGATGGCCGGGAAGCCCAGCGAGTTGTTGATCTGGTTGGCGAAGTCGCTGCGCCCTGTGCCCACTATGCGAGCGCCGGCCTCCTTCGCCTCCCAGGGCCAGATCTCCGGGATGGGATTGGCGCAAGCGAAGATAATGGCCTCGTCGGCCATCGTCTCTACCCACTCCGGCTGGATGGTGCCAGGGCCGGGTTTGCTGGCCGCGATGCAGACGTCGGCGTTGCGCATTGCCTCTGCGATGCCGCCGCGTCGTCCTTCAGCGTTGCTGTTCTGGCAGATACGCCACTTATCCACAAACTCCATCCGTCGGTCGGCGATGTCCTGACGCTCGGGGTGGAGGATGCCGGTGCTATCGCAGGCTATGACGTTGTCAAACGCTACGCCGCTGGCCAGCAGCAGGCGCAGCGTGGCGACGTTGGCTGCGCCGGTGCCGATCAGCGCCACCTGGATCTCGTCCATTGGCTTGCCCACGATCTTCAGCGCGTTAATCAGGCCGGCCAGGATGACTGTTGCCGTGCCCTGCTGGTCATCGTGCCAGATGGGGATGTTGATCTCGGGGTCGGTGCGCAGCATATCCAGCACGCGGAAGCACTTGGGTTGCTCGATGTCCTCCAGATTCACGCCGCCGAAGGACGGCTGGAGCCACTTGACGGCCAGGATGATGCGGTAGGGGTCTTTGGTATCCAGGCAGATCGGCACTGCGTCTACGCCGCCCAGGTATTTGAAGAGCAAGGCTTTTCCCTCCATCACCGGCATACCAGCAGCGGGGCCGATGTCCCCCAGGCCGAGCACCCGCGTGCCGTCCGAGACGACGGCCACGGTATTGCCCTTGTTCGTGTACTCGTAGGCGCGAGTTTCGTCCTCGTGGATGGCGCGGCAGGGCTCGGCCACGCCGGGCGTGTACCAGATAGCGAAATCGTCCAGGCCGCGCACGACGCACTTGGGCGCGGTCTGTACCTTGCCCCGGAAGAAGGGGTGCAGCTCCATTGCATCTTTGGCTGGCTTTTTGGCCTTGGCAAGAAGTTCTTCTTCGGTCAGTTTTTTGGACATATAACCTCCCAGTTTGGACTTCAACTTTCAATTTACTTGTTCTCTTCGTAGGTCTCAATCACTTGCTCAACCGAGACGATTGAGCCATATTGCGCTTTCAGTGCTTCGAGCGATTGTCGTTGCTCAGCGTAAATCTCTAATAATCTGGATGGGATGTTCTCTTCTTTCCGGTAGGCCGACTCTTGCAGATCGATCCGCCTCAGGATGTTGTCCACGTAGAGCGCGAACTGCTTGTCGTAGAGACCCTTGGGGTACGGCTTTTCGATCGCGGCGAAAAGATCTCTGAGGTCTTGGTACCAGGGGATGGACCCGATGGGAGTCTCGATCGCTTCCATCTCGCCGTGCGCCACTCGCTCAAGCCAGCCCAGCCAGACGGTTACGTCGCGTTTCTCGCCTAGCAGGCCTTCCCCCTCTCCCCCACGGGCCTCATGCGTCAGGAAATAGTTGAGCCCCGCCATCACGGGCTCGTAGGCCAGTTTGTCGGAATTGAAGAACGCGAATTGCGCTTCCATATAGTCGCCCAGGGGGCCGGGGATGAACGGTTCGTTGGCCCAGGGCTGGCGTCGGACGCCTTTAGCTCCTACCTCGGTGGCGGTGGCCGCCGAAAGGATTGAGGCCCCGATGACGACGCCGTGGTCGGGATTCTTGGCCACGCGCACGGGTGGCATCGTGTCGCTATCGCGCCCGCTGTAAGTGACCACGCGCACTTCCACCCCACGCGGGTTCTCCGCCGCTGCTTCGTTGTAGTTGGCGATCTCCCGGCAATCGACGGTGCAGCGGGCGTTGGGGTGCGAGAGAGGGATGGGATTTCCGTCCGCGTCTGTCTTGCCCGTCCACCATTCGCCTTGGAAGTTGACGCCTCTCTCTGGGCAGTCTTCTCCGCAACCGAACCAGTAGGGCACGCCGTGCACGTCGATCAGTATGTTGGTCCAGATCACCTCGGCGCCTTCTTCCCGCAAGGCCTTGATCAGATACGGGTCGCTCTTGTGGTTGACGTCGCGCACGATGCCGAAGATGCCCTTTTCCGGGTTGATGGCCCGCAGCGTGCCGTCCTCGGCGATCCACAATTGGGCCAGGTCATCGCCTACGAAGTCCGTGCCCGTCATCGCTGTAGTCGTCTTTCCGCATCCCGACGGGGCCGCTCCGGTGAAATAGGTCGTCCGTCCCTTCCGCGTCAATCCTGTGATGAACATGTGCTCGGAAAGCTCCTCCGCCTTGTGATAGTAAGTCGCCAGATCGACTGCAAAGCGGTGGTTGCCCTTCTTGAGCAACAGGGTGTTGCCGGCGTAGGTGCAGAAGAGTGCGTAGGTTGTCAGCCAACTGCGGTCCATAAAGACGCGCGCGTTGGGCAAGTCCCGTGGGCGGTTTGGCCCTTCGCTGTGGACGTTGGTGAAGAACAGCCCGGCCCGCTCCGCCTCTTGGTCGAACTGCTCGTAGACGTGGCGATAGAGAATGTCGGCCGAGTGCATCACGTAGGTCGAGGTGGTGATCTCCAGCGCTGGAACGGCGGCCTGGGCCCCGATTGGCCCGCGGCTGAAGAACCCGATCAGCAGCGTCTTGCCCCGCCCGATGGTGCTCATGTGGGTTTGGAGGTAGGCGAGCGCCTCGTCCCTCGGGATGTTTTGGGCCAGCGTGCTGGTCTTCTCGCTTCCGTTGACGATGTAGTAGGTGCGGTCGATGATTCGCGCCTGTTCCTCCGGCAGGTCGAAATGGAGGGTGTGGTCCTTCATCGCCACCGGGCGCTCCTCGCCTTTGGCCAGGCTCATAATTCTGACCCGGTGCCGGTCGGCTTCGCTACCGGTGTTTACGAAGACTGCATCCGGATTCATCATTGAGATGGCATTGGCGATCTTCAGGAGCGCTTCTTCATTGGTGATAGTGCTCAACTTGGCCACACTCTCAGGATCGCAGCGGGCCTCGAAGAGCGCGCGTGCCTCCTCCAGGGTGTTGATCCCGCCAATGGCGGCAAGGATGTCGATCCCCGTTTCCAACTCTAGCATACCTTTGCTCCTCAATTGTTAAGGTTTCTAGCGAATGCGTGATCAAGCCGTATCTGGGGCCTCATCACGTGAGATGCTTGCTGGAGGTTGCCCAGGTAAGCATCTTGTCATATATGTCTCTGCCGATAGTCCCGATTCTAGTCGGGAAGTGGGTGTGAGAGCCACGCTGTGTTATCGAAAGATCCATCCTCGTTGAGTTGATACATCGCCACGCGAACCGCGACGGGGTCTGTACCCGGCGGTATATGCAAGAGGTAGTCATCCCGTACCACCTCGCCCACGTCCCATTGGCTGGTGGGATACCATCCGCTGACCGGGTGTGGCGAATCCGCCTGGGCCAAGATGTCCTGATCGCCGGTGGGCGGATCGTTCGCTACCAGATGGAGCGCCACGCGATAGTCTGAACGGATCTGGCGCTGGGATTCCCAATAGATGGTCACGTACAGCTCGTCTATCTCTTTTTTCAGCATGCTGACGTCGCGTACAGCAATGCCGTTGCCCAAATCAACCCCCGCTCGATTGGGGATATCTTGATACAGAGGGTTACGGCTAACCATTGCAACACCAGGAGCTGCCGAAGCGTAGTGGGCCGTGTCCAGAAGATCACGCCACCAGTATAAGGGCCAACGATCTAGGTTATATGCTAATGTGATCACCTTACCCTCTTGCTGTACGATCGATTGGAGGTCGGCTCGGTGATCGACGAGGTCGAAGCTCTCCAGTTCACCGGTCACGTAAAGTCCATAGGCAGCGGAAAAGTAATCTCCACCCCAAGGCAAGGCTACCACGTCCTGCCCGCCGGGAAGATCGAGGGTGTTAAGTGGTCGGAGTGTTTGGACGACATCGGTATCTCCTTGCTGTAAGGCACGGATGAAGGGTAGATTGGTGCAAAACAACCACCCCGCTAATACCATCAAGCCCGCCAGCAGCCCCGCGCGTAGAAAAGGGCTTACACAGGCCAGACGATGCAACAAATAGGAGAGCCCTACCATCATCAACATCAGCGTTGACATCAGAGTAGCGTGGGCCAAGACGGCCGAGGGGAAGAACAAGACAAATAGAGCGAAAGAACCGCTTCCCACCAGGAGCCCCAGCCCCGTCCAAAGTGATCGCTCCCTTGCCAGGCCAATCAATCCAATCGTGCCCAATAAGATCAAAACAAGCGGCATCTGATTTTGCAGCTGGGTTATCAAGAAGCGAGAATTGTCCAGCCACATTGAGACGCTGGAGGGCCACTCCAGCACGCGCCGAGTTGCCTCTCGACCGAAGAACTGATTCCAGAAACCTGTCCAGGTCCCCGGCTGACCATACACCCATTCAGCGCCTTGGAGCGCGCGGAGGGGAAGATAGAGATAGGCCAAGAAGGGTAGCAGGAATACAAAGACCGATGCTACACCATGTCTCAGCCAGTCAGAGAGTTTCTTCCGTCCCATTGGAAATGTGATGAGAAGCGCAGCCGGTATCAACAAGATAAGCAAGCGATGGTGCTGGGCGGAAAGGCCCAGACAACCGATCATCAACCACCAATATCGCCAACGCCACGTTTGGGCCAGTTCGATCGCTAATAGCAGTACCATGCTGGTCAGAAGCAGGCTGAAGCTGTAGACTTCCGCTATCACGCTGTGCACCCAAAACGTCTCCACTAGCCCCAGCGCCAGGACGACCAGGGAAGCTATCGCATCATCCCCTTCTGAGAAGTGAGCAATTAGCAAATATGTGATACCCAATCCGAGCAGCGACCAGATAGTCGATACAGCCGAGGTAGCTGCCGCCGGGGATAAGCCTATGGCGCGCAGGAGATGCGTCAGCGAAGCGCCAAGCACGGTGAACACCGGATAGCCCGTATAGTGAATCGTTCCCCAGAGATTCAACGCCACTTGAATCTCGCCGGTGTCGTTCATATACTGGTGATCGCTGCTGCCCACATCACGATGCAGCGTCCCGCTATAGACGAACAGCAGAAGGATCAGAACGACCAACCCCGGTAAGAAACGTCGAGTGCGTTCGTGCATTGTTTTTGTACTATTCTCCGGTAAGCGGATCGAGGGCTATCCAATCATAGGCCGCTCCTAAGGAACGTTCGTCTGGGTTCTCGCCCTCGGTTTTTTCCTTGGGAGAAAGCGTGTCCTCGTGAACAAAATCGATCAGCGTTGGTTCTCCTTCCTTGATAGCTGTGGAGGAGATCGTAGCTGTGTAAGTTGTCCATCCTTTCTGCATAGAGAGTGTGGCGATATGTTTGTCGTTGACCTTGAGATAGACCACTTGATCAGGAGGATATGCCAACGCTCTGAAGCGAAGCCGATAAGATTGTGGCTTCAGATCGAAGCGAAGCGTGGCTGTGGAGCTTCGCCCTGCCCAGCGTCCCTGTACGCCGCCGATGTCCTCTGGTCGGTACCATCCAGGTCCCACGTGAGCAGGATCCCCCGGCGCGTCAAATGTGATCCGAGTCCGCTTGTTGCTCGTTGGACACTCTCCTGACGTGGGAATGCGATAGGCCAGGATATCCTTCTCCGCTTGCCAGAAACAGACTGACTGTTGTGTTGCCAAGAAAGGGATAATCTGCTGTTGCTCTTCTTTGTCCAACAGAGCCCGGTGCACGAAGATGTAGCCTATGTTCCATTCCTCGGTCAACTCCTCTAATTCCTCACGTGCAACAGAGGGCTCTAGTTCTGCCTCACCGGCTATAGACGCCAACAAATTGTAGGACTGAAAATAATGCACCGGGGTGAGGGCCATTCTGGATAGAGCTCCGCTGGGGATCCGCTTCTCGTGGAGCGGTTGATAATAGATCATCTGCTGCCCATGCCCGAAGAGGGTATAGCCGGTATCTACCCCCAGTGGTACCTCGAGCAGTGTGACATCGCGTGTATCCTCCGATACATCCTGGTAGACTGCATACTCGGGTGGAAAGAAGATCGGAAACGTGTCTAGTAAGCCGTAGTCGACGAGAGTTACCACCAGGATGACAGCGAGCAAGGCTAGACTAGAGAGTGGATTCATCCCCAGGCGCTGAAAAACAGATCGCCCCCTGAGAGCGATGAAGATGCTCATACTGAAAACCGCCGGAACAGCAAATCGTGCCGGGCAGCGGTATTGTCCATCCAGCACTCGGTGCAACAGAAGATAGGGCAGGGGAAGACGAAGGTTTCTCGACTGGATTTTAAGAGGAATGTAGGGGCCCAGGGCCAATACGAGCGAAAAAGCCGCTATGGCAAGCCATAACGCTCCTTGTTTTTTCCCCCGGCCTCCTAGAACCCAGACGATCAGAGTTAAAGGCGTAATCAGCAAACCCATCGTCCGATCAGCCGACTCACGCTTGACGAAGGTAGAAAGCGATAACGAGTAGTAGTCCGCAGTGCCTGCTGAAGCTTCAGGATGCCTGCTGACACTCAGTGATTGCAGCTGAGGAACTGGATACAACAGCGTCAAGCCGGCAAACACCACCAACGCCAAACCCAGGCGTGCTAGCAGATTGTACAATCGCTTCTGGTCAGAGCGAACCTTTTTCGACCTTGAATCCAAGGACAATATCCGGACGAGCGCATAGGGCACCAGAACCAATGGTACCCACATCATGTACTGAAGGTCGGTCAGCAGCGCAGCATAAAGACAGAAGGCCAACGATACAGCAGAGCCAGCGTGACGGGTTCGGTAGACCCAGTCAAACGTTAGCAAGGCCAAAGGAATCCACCACATAGGCAGCATATTGAGGTGCCCCATCTCGGTGCGGTGCATCATAGGTGGGGTGAATGCCATCAAGGCTCCAGCCAACAGCGAAAGTGCCCAGGATCTGCTGTGATGGTAAGCGAACACGTACGTGAGAAAAGCCGTGAGAAGAAAGGATAGCGTAACAGCGATGTTAAAGATCTGATTCAACGTCAGGATAGACTGAAGGGGCAGCGCAAATAGCCCCCAGAAAGGGACCAGCGTATGCATAACCAGATTATGGGTGAATGGGTAGAGGATAAAATTGGTCGTGAAGGGCGTCGTATGGAGGTCGATGAGGGCGTGCCGCATCCACCACATATCCCAACAGAAGATGGCATAGTCATAGTGTTTCCCGTCCCCCGGCAACGCAGCACCGAAGTGGAGGAACAGCTGATCCAGCGTCAACACAGTTATCAACAGGTAGATGGCAAGCGCAGTTATGTGAGGCAAGGTGCGCTTGGGCGACGAGGAAAATTCGCTCATAGTCAACCCTGCAAGCTGGGTTGCTTCTTATTTACCGGGACGTCGTATGAATCCCGCCGTGGAGAAGTGATGGTCAAAGGCAAATGCCTCTGTAAGACCGCGTTGTTCCATCAGCGCAAAGCTGACCGCATCAGTGTAGCTGAACGCCTGATCGTCATAGCGGCGCAGGATCTCGCGGGCTCGAAACTCCAACTTCCGATCTGACCAGATGCACTGGACGGAAGATGATCGCTCAATGATGTCCAGAAAGGAAGTCGCTTTGGGATGTCCTAACTTCCAGAGGAGGTGAGTGTATGTCTCAGCCACGATGAGATTAGAAATCAACAGAGAGTTTTTTCTATCTAGAAGTTCGGCGTAAAAATCCTTAGCCGTATGATGATATTTGTCTTTTGGACTGATCACCGCGATCCAGGCCGAAGTGTCCACAAAGACAGCATCACTCATTTTGGACAGCCTCTACTATGTAGCGATCATGATTGACGGACCAATCCTCGGGCAAGTCGGCATCTTCTCCCGCCAGCCCGATAAGCTGCCAGGCCGGGTCCTCCTCCGGCGGGATCTTCTCTCGCGCCAGGGCCTCCAGCCCGCGCCGCAGCGTCTCCGCCTGCGAAAGCCCCAGCTTCTCCACCAGCTGCTCCAGCAGGTTTTGATGCCGCCGCCCTAAATAGACTTGAACCGGTTTTTTCTCTGTGACAGTCATTACTCTGCCTCCCCGTACCTCTAATGAGATTAATGCATAAGATTACATTAATTATACTGCATTTATCAGGGGGGTCAATCAACGTCAGTCACATATCCGGCAGTACTTTCCCTGGATTCAGGATGTGCTGCGGGTCCAGCGCTTGTTTGATGCGCTGCTGGACTTCTATGGAGAGCGAGCCTAGCGCCTTGTGCATATAAGGCTTCTTCAGCGTGCCCACTCCGTGCTCGCCGGAGAGCGTACCGCCCAGGTCCAATGCCGTCTGGAATATCTCGCCCACCATCTGTTCCACCTTCTCCCATTGCTCCTGGTCGCGGCGGTCGAAGAGGATGTTGGGATGTAAGTTCCCATCGCCGGCGTGCCCGAAGACCACAATCGGCAAACCGTAGTCAGCGCTGATGACCTTGACGCGCCGAATCGCCTCCGGGATCGCGCTGCGCGGCACCGTGATGTCCTCGCCCAGCTTGTTAGGGGCTTGGCGGGCCAACGAGGGGCTGACGCTGCGCCGCGCGCGCCACAACTGCTCCCGCTCTGCCTCATTCTGCGCCACGAGCACCTCCCGGGCGCCGCTCTCCCAGCAGACGCGCGCCGCCGTCTCGATCTCGCGCAGCACCGCCTCCTCGTCGGAGCCGTCGGTCTCGATGATGAGCATCGCCTCCACATCCAGCGGCAGGCCCAGCTCCATCGCCTCCTCGATGCAGGCGATGGCCGTCTCGTCCATCAGCTCCAGTGTGGCGGGAACGATCCCGGCGTCGAGGATGGCGTTGACCGCGCGCGAGGCGTCCTCCAGCGCCGGGAACTCGGCGCGGGCGGTGCGCACGGCCTGCGGCCGGGTCATCAGCCGCAGCAGCGCTCCCGTGACGATCCCCAGCGTCCCCTCAGAGCCGACGAAGAGCGACGTCAGGTCGTAGCCGACGACATTCTTGATCGCCTTGCCGCCGGTCTCCAGCACGCGCCCATCAGAAAGCACCACGGTCAGCCCCATCACGTAATCGCCGGTGACGCCGTATTTGAGGCAGCGCGGGCCACCAGCGTTGCAGGCGATGTTCCCGCCGAGGGTGGATTGCTCGTTGCTGGACGGATCGGGCGGGTAGAAGAGGCCCACTTTCTCCACTGCCCGCTCCAGGTCGGCGGTGACGACGCCGGCCTCGACCCTGACCGTGCGGTTCTCCTCGTCGATCTCCAGGATGCGATTCATGCGCGTCAGCGAGAGCGCGATGCCGCCCTCGAAGGGCACCGAGGCCGCCGCCAGCCCGGAGGCCATCCCGCGCGGCACGATGGGCGCGTCGTGCTCGGCCGCCAGCTGCACCACCGCCGCCACGTCCGCGGTTGATTGCGGCAGTACCGCCACGTCCGGCAGGCTCTGCTCGAAGGTGCCGTCGTAGGAATACGCCACGCGGTCTTCCAGCGTGGTCAAGACATTTTCGGCGCCCAATGCCGTTTCCAATTCAGCAATCAAATTGCTCATAGTTCCTCAAATCCTATCGCTGTGTTTGGCTACCCTACACATCTCTGCTCTGGTCGGTCCGCCGAAGGCGTGACCGCGCCACCTGCTGACCGCTACTCCAAAGCGTCCAGCACGACCTCGACGATGTCCTTGGCCCGCACGCGCACCCGCTCGGCGCGGGCCGCGTTGAAGAGCGTGCGCTCACACTGCTGGCAGGCGGAAACGACTGTCTTGGCGCCGGTCTCGGCGGCCTGCTGGATGCGTCGGGCGGCGATGGCCTGGCTCAGTTCGGGATCGAAGCTCTCCAGATTGCCACCTCCGCCGCAGCAGTGGGACCCCTCGCGATTTTCCGGCATCTCCTCCAGTGTCATACCGGGGAGTTGGTTCAGAATGCGCCGCGGGGCCTCGAAGATCTCGCCCTTGCGGCCCAGGTCGCACGGATCGTGATAGGTGACCACCTGCTCGCGGGCCTCGTCTCGCAGCGGCAGCCGATCCGCCTCCAGCAGATCGGCCAGGAACTCGGTGGCGTGTACCACCTCCAGCCCCAGCTCCTCCTCCAGCGCCACGGGGTAGGTGTGCTTCCAGAAGTGGAAGCAGGAGGGACAAGTGGTGACCAGCGTCTTGGCCCCCAGCGCCCGCACCGCCTCCAGGTTGTGGCGCATCGTGCCCCGCGCCCGCTCCTGCTCGCCGTTGATGGCCTGCGGATAGCCGCAGCACCACTCCTGCTCGCCCAGCAGCCCGTAGTCGACCCCCGCCTTTTCCAGAATCTCCACGAAGGATTGAGCGACGGAGTAACTGCGCGGGAAGAGTGCGCTGACGCAACCGACGAAGTAGACCACCTCGGCTTGCTCCTTGCCGATGCCCGTCGGCGTGCTGGGCAGGTTGTCGGTCCACATCAGCCGATTCTCGTTGGGCTCGCCGGAGATATTGCGCGTCTCCTCCAGGCGCTCGCCCAGCGCCACCAGCGGCTCCGGCATCAGGCCCAGCTCGGCCATCTCGCCGCGCGTCAGCTCCAGGATGCGATCCACCGTCACGCCGCTGGGACAAGTGAAAGTACACGCGCCGCACAGCAGGCAGCGGAAATATTGGGCGGCGGTGCGGTCGGAGGGCTCCTCCAGCAAGCCATCGCGCATAGCCCGCAGCAGCGCCACCCGCGCCCGGGGGGAATCGGTCTCGTTCAGCGTCAGTTGATAGAGCGGGCAGGCCGAAAGGCACAGCCCGCAGCGAATGCAATGCAGCGCTTCCTCGTCGGCGGAGCGCTCCACCGGGTTAAGCATCTTCTCTTCAGCGGTCAAATTGTCGCCTCCAATAGAAATTGTCGATACTCAGCCGGTTTGTACCACCGGCAACGTCAATAGCGCATGCGGCACGATCAACACGTCCAAATTTTCCCCCAACTCGCGGGCGGCCAGGGCCAGCGCCTCGTCCATCGTCGCGGCGGGCGTCATTTTGCAGGCCGAAACGACTTCCGGGCACGCGCTGCCCACGATCACCACCCGCGCTTCCTCCAGCACCTTCGCCATCACAAAAGCCCGCTGCTGGCCAGGAGGATAGCCGTGCTCGCGGGCCTCACAGAGAATTGCCTCCACATCAGGGGCGTCGCGCATGGCCTCGAGGAAGCGCTGCTCGCCCACGCCCTCGCCGGCGCCCTCCTGGCACGGGGCGGGGATGATGAGGAAGCCACCCGGCCTCACCACCGGCGTCGGCGCGAAGAAGAGATACGATCCCGCGCGGCTGGCCTGGTAGAGATTGGCGTCCTTGGGGTAGCCCGCCCCGCCGATGACGACGTCGTACTGCTGCGGGATTGCCACCTCGTACACCGAGCGGGCGAACTCGACCAGGCGCCGATGGGTCTCCACCGGCTCGCCGGCCAGGACGCGCACGACGCGCTTCTCGTCGTCCAGCACCACGTTGAGGATGAAGTCCAGCCCGGCGCGTCGGGCCGCCTCGGTGATCGCCTCGTGGAAGGGATTGCCCGCAATGCGGCCCAGCCGGGTGTGGGGATCGTCGACGAAGGCCGGGCCGTGCGTGTGGGCGATGAGCGGCTCTCCGGCCGCCCCGACCGCCACCGTCTTGCGCCCCCCGGAATAGCCTGCGTACTGGTGCGGCTCGACCAGCCCGGTGGCGAGCAGCAGATCCGCCTCCACCGCCGCCCGGTGGGCCGAGACCGGCACACCGCCTTCGGTCAGGCCCAAGTCGACCAGCGCGTCCGGGTTTTGGGGCTGATTGTCGATCACGCGGTAACGCTCGACCACGTCCTGGCCCAGCTTGGCGATCTTCTCCGCGCGGGTCGAGGGGCGGTGCATACCGATGCCGCAGAGCAACGTCACATCCTCGTCGTGGACGCCGGCCGCCTCCAGCTCCCGCAGCAGCGCCGGCACCAGCAGCTGATCTGGGCTGGCGCGGGTGATGTCGGTGAAGACGATGCAGGCCGTAAGCGAAGCGGCCTCGCCTGTCTGCGCCAGTTCCCGCAGCGGCGGCGCGTCGACGGGCTTGCGCAGCGCCTCGGCGATGGCGGCCTCCACGTCATCCAGTGGTTCGACCGATTTGGAGGTCACGACGGCGCCGCGCATACCGGGCGGGAGAGTGAATGCAATCTCGTCTTTGCCGTACGGAACGCGATAAACTTCGGTTCCAGGTTTCATAGTTTCAGGTTCCCGGTTCTTCTAGCTCCCAGACGGGACCATTTTCGCGGAGGAATTTGGGGCCTTCAATCGGCGCCTTCTTCAAATAATCGATGAAGTTGTAAAGACGACGAGAAAGCCGTTCACACCTCTTCATCAAATCATCACACTCAGCTTGTGAGACATAGCCCAAGTCGAGCGCAATATAGGCTTGAGAGCGCACCTCGCCATTGGACCCCTTCGCGATGTACAAGAAGTGTATGAACGCCTTTGTCGTCCCTCGTTCGAATCCTTCGGCGATGTTGGACATTGTAGAGACAGCGGCCCGTTGCATCTGGCTAGCGAGTCCATATCGCTCGGTCGTGGGAAACTTTCCGGTCAACTCGTAAACGAGGCCCACGATCTCCCGCGCTTCTTTCCACACACGAAGGTCTTCGAAGCGTTCGACTGTCGACATAATGCTCCCTCTACTTGAGGTTGCAGGCTGAGAGAAGCTGAACCAGCAAACCTGCAATCTTTCAACCTGCAACTCTACAAGTCGTACTCCACGCCCAGCTCCTCCCCGATGGCCTGCAGGTCCGCCGCCACCTTGGGGTTGAGCGGCACGCCCTCGCGAGCGTTACGCTCTGCGGCCTCGTGCTCCTTCTCGCCGTGGATGTAGATGCGATCCTGGCCTTCGGCCTTGGGCGTCTCCTTGAGCCGCCGTTGCAGATCATCCATCGCGGCCTTGAACTCATCGACCGGGCGGAAGGCGTCCACGCGCCAGGCGCCGAAGAAGTGGCCGATGGCCGAGGGCAGCGGGTTACCCTCCTCATCTTTGGGATAGACCCGGTTGGCGTAGGCCGCGCCGGAGAGAACCGCGCAGAGCACGTCCACCAGCAGCGACAGGCCGTAGCCCTTGTGACCGCCCAGCAGTTCCCCGGCGCCGCCCAGGGGCAGCAGGCCACCGCCGGCCCGCTCCTTGAGGTTATCCAGCACGCGAACGGTGTCGGTGGTCGGCTCGCCGCTCTCGTCGGTGGCCCAGCCCAGGGGGATGTCCTTTTCCAGGCGCTTGTAGACCTCCAATTTGCCGCGCGGCACGGTGCTGGTGGCCATATCCAGCACAAAAGCGGGCTCATCGCCCGCCGGAGCCGCCACCGAGATGGGATTGGTGCCCAGCATCGCGTCTCGGCCGAAAGTGGGCACCACCAGCACCGCCGCGTTAGTCGACGAAATACCGATGCAATCGTGCTCCAGGGCCATCATCGAGTAGTAACCCGCGATGCCGTAATGATTGGAGTTACGCACCGTCACGAAACCGGTGCCGTACTGCTTGGCTTTGCCGATCGCCTGCTCCATCGCGCGGTGGGAGACCGGCTGGCCCAGCCCACCGCCGCCGTCGATGGTGGCCGTGGTCGGCGTCTCCGTGACTACCTCCGTCTCGGGCCGTGGGATCATCATGCCATCTCGAATGCCGTTCACGTAGCGCCGCAACCGCGCCACCCCGTGACTGCTGATCCCGCGCAGATCGGCCGTCACCAGCACGTTGGCCGTGATGCGGGCGTCCTCCTCTGGGACGTCCATCTGCTGCAACACCCGCACGCAGAAATTCTTGAGAGTGTCCTCTTCGACGCGAATTTCGCCCTCTCCTGACATAGCTTCCTCCTAGGTTAAGGCCTGTGCGTTGTCGTAAGTATAGTCCATCTTTTCACTCCAGCGCCTCGTACAGCTCCAGCAACACCCCGTGGGCGGACTTGGGATGGACGAAGATGTAGCGTCGGCCCTCGGCGTTGACGCGCGGCTCATCGCCGAGCATCTCGGCTCCGGCGTCACGCAGCTGCTCCATCGCCGCCTCCACGTCCTCCACCGTCAAGCAGATGTGATGCAGGCCCTCGCCACGCTTCTCCAGAAAGCGTGCCACGCCGCTCTCCGCGTCCGTGGGGTGCAGCAGCTCGATCTCACTCGCGCCCAGCGGCAAGGAGGCAATCTCTACGCCTTCGTCCGGGACTTCGCGGCGCTCGCTTACCTCCAGGCCCAGCGCGTCTTGATAGAAGGTCAGTGCGCGCTTCAAATCTTGTACGACGACGGCCACGTGGTGGATTGAGGGAGGTTTCGCCATCGTTATCCTCAAGCGTTGATGCGATACAATAAGTCGTGCATCCGATCCAGCTTGGCAAGGTGCTCCCGCAACTGCGCAGTCACAAACGCTCGCTGATCCTCTTCATCGACGAATTCTGTCATCATAAACTCAAAAACCGTGTTTACCTCGGAATGCTCCAACTTGTGGGCGAGCTGGTAAGCGTCCGTCAATGTCTCGCTGGCTTCCAACCCTTTTTCGACGGAGAAGTCCTGCATCGCCTGTGCTTTCCACATCACCTCTCTATTGACTGATGCTTGCAACTGCTCCGGCGTCAGCCCGGATCGTGCGTCCAACAGCGCCTGGATGTGTGCCTTCTCATCCCTTTCCAGCTCCTCCCAGATTGATTCCGCCTCTGGGATATGTTGGAACTTCCGGGCCAGCTCGCGGTAGAAATCCCGAGCCTCTCGTTCGGCCCTGATTGCTAACGTAAATAGATGGGCTGTGGTGTTGCTTGCCACTCTTCCTCCTCCCCCGCCCTGGTCTTCAACATCAATGTCAACTTCGCTATCGACGTCAATAGCCCCATTGTGCACGCTTTGGTACGGGAAGGCAAGGTTAGATCGTCACACCGGGGCGATATTCGCCCCATACCTCTCGCAGCACGCCGCAGATCTCGCCCAGAGTGCAATCGGCCTCCACGGCGGTGATGAAGAGCGGCATCAAGGGCGCGTCCGACTTGTGAGTGGCCTCTTCGATGCGCTTCAGTGCGGCCGACGCTCGTTCCTCATCGCGCTGCTCGCGAAGGGCCTTCAATCGCGTGCGCTGCTGCTCCTCGACGGCTGAGTCCACCTCTAGCCGCTCGATCTGCTCCCACTCCTCATCGACCTGGTAGTCATTGACGCCTACCACGACCTGCTCGCCGGTTTCCACCGCCTGTTGATAATTGTAGGCTGCCTCGGCGATCTCGCGCTGGATGTACCCCTCCTCAATCGCCGCCAGCGCGCCGCCCAGCGCGTCGACTCCTTCGATATACTGGCGGGCTTGCTGCTCGATCTCGTCGGTGAGCTGCTCGATGGCGTAGGAGCCGCCCAGCGGATCGACCGTGTCGGCGACGCCCGACTCGTGGGCGATGATCTGCTGGGTACGCAGCGCGATGCGCACCGACTCCTCGGTCGGCAGCCAGAGTGCCTCGTCGCGGGAGTTGGTATGGAGCGACTGCGTGCCGCCCAGCACCGCCGCCAGCGCCTGGAGCGTCACGCGCACCACGTTGATCTCCGGCTGCTGCGCGGTGAGCGTGCAGCCGGCCGTCTGGGTGTGGAAGCGCAGCCGCCAGCTGCGTGGATCCTCTGCTCCGAAGCGCTCCCGCATCAAACGGGCCCAGAGCCGGCGGGCGGCGCGGAACTTGGCGATCTCCTCCAGGAAATCATTATGGGCGTTAAAGAAGAACGAGAGGCGCGGCGCGAAATCATCCACATCCAGCCCGGCCTCTATCGCCGCCTCCACGTAGGCGATGGCGTTGGCGAGCGTGAACGCGATCTCCTGTACCGCCGTCGACCCGGCCTCGCGGATGTGGTAGCCGCTGATGCTGATGGTGTTCCAGCGAGGCGCCTCGTCGGCGCAGTAGCGGAAGAGGTCCGTCACCAGACGCATCGAGGGGCGCGGCGGGAAGATGTAGGTGCCGCGGGCGACATACTCCTTCAGGATGTCGTTCTGCACCGTGCCGCGCAGCTGCCGCGGCTCGACGCCTTGCTCCTGCGCCACCGCGATGTACATCGCCAGCAGAATCGCCGCCGGGGCGTTGATGGTCATCGAGGTGCTGACCTGGTCCAACGGGATGCCGTCGAAGAGCCGCCGCATATCGTCCAGACTGCTGATGGAGACGCCGACCCGCCCCACCTCGCCCAGGGCCAGCGGATCGTCGGCGTCGTAGCCCAGCTGCGTCGGCAAGTCGAAGGCCACCGAGAGGCCAGTCTGTCCCTGTTCCAGCAGGTATTTGTAGCGCGCGTTCGATTCCTCGGCCGAGGCGTAACCGGCGTACTGGCGCATCGTCCAGAACCGGCCGCGGTACATCGTGGGGTAGACCCCGCGCGTGAAAGGATACTGCCCGGGGAAGCCCAAATCGGCGAGATAGTCAATCTCAACCTCGACTGGCGTATAAGCCCGTTCGAGGGGGATGCCGGAGAGCGTCTCGAACTGCTCTCGGCGCTCGGGGAAACGCTTGGTGGTCGGCTCGACGGTTTCCTCCTCCCAGTCTCGCCGGGCGCGTTCCAGATCGCTCATTCTGTCTCCTTGATGGCTGCTGAGGGCAGCCTCTTACCTGGGGTCATCGAAAGTGGCTCCTGTGCTGCATGAGCTGACGGAAGGAAGTGTGCACTTACGCGCTCACCTCTCGTATCATCCCGCCGATCCAGGAGCGCCCGGGATGCTCCAGCCGTTCCATCTCCTTGATCACTTCCTCGTGGTCGTAGGGCACGCGGTGGATAGTGACCTGGCATCCGCCGTCTCCAAAGTCGAGCATGGCATAGGCCGGTCTCGGGTCACCGTCCAGCGGGAGCCCCACGCTGCCGTCATTGACCAGGCGGAAATCATTTGTCGCGTGGTCCATAGGCTGATGGGTGTGACCGTAGAGGATCAGTCGCGCTCCCAGCGAGGCGAAGTGGGTATCGAGGTCCTCGACAGGCGTGTCGGGACGCAAGAAGGTTTCGTCGTCCTCGGGGGTGGCGTGGACGGCGGTGATCGTGCCGTAGCCGGGGACGTCATCCTCCAGACGGGCTGGCAGATCGCGGAGGAACTCGTAATCCTTGTAAGTAAGCCGCTCCACAGCCCAGCGGAAAGTAGCGTCTCGCTCCTTCAGCGTCTGGGGCATGTGATCCCAGTCCTTGCGCGAGTTGACCGGTGCGGCCGGTCGGCGGCCGGTGACCAGATAGCGGTCGGTATTGCCGCGCAAGAAAGATGCGTTGGGCAGAGCTCGCAGGCGGGCCAATGTCTTGGAGGGCCAGGGGCAGAAGGCTGCCAGATCGCCCAGAATCCAGTAAGCGTCCGGCCGACCGCGGGACTTGATGTCCGCCAGGACGGCCTTCAGAGCTGGTAAGTTGCCGTGTATATCAGAAAGTACAGCAAGTCGAGTCATACCATCCTCCTTCAAACAAAGTACCATAGACCTCTCTTGGGACTTACTCCGATGATGCCGCCTTAGCTGCTTCCCATTGACTGATTCAGGTCTGAGCTTCTCTTGCTCGCAAGTATAGCAAGATTAAGGGTAATCAACAAGTGCGGAAAGAGCGCGGGCAAACGAAGCGATTCTAGGGAGCGTATCAACCCCAGT
>CAYYTU010000005.1:0-89667 GCA_964474655.1 uncultured Anaerolineales bacterium | reverse complement strand
CCCCAATGGGGCACGGTCAGGAGACCGGCCCCAGCGGGCAAAAAAGCTCTGGCCGGTCTCCCGACCGTGCCAGCAGCACATCGGTTTCATAAAGAACTTTTGTGGACTTACTTAGGAGCGTTTCCAAGGGCTTTCCGAGAGAGCTCTCACTGAAAGAGGGGGGAGCTATGAGAAGACAGCATTGGTTGATCGGATTGATAGCCCTGACCGCGCTCGTGTCCCTGGTCGGATGCGAGGGGCTCGGTACCCCGGCGGAGGAGCCGGAGCCGACGGTATCGGCCGTGATCCAGCAGACGGAGGGCAAGGTCATCGCCGAGGCGGCGATCCAGCCGGCGCGCTGGGCCGAGCTGCGTGCCCCGGCCGAAAGCAGCAGCGCGGTCATTGGAGTGGCGGTCGCGGAGGGCGACTCCGTCACCAAAGGTGATCTGCTGATCCAGTTCGACGACACCGACGCCGAGCTCGCGATTCAGCAGGCCCAGGCGGCGCTGGCGCTGGCCGAGGCCCAGCTGATGGAGGTGAAGGCCGACGCGCGTCCGGAGGATATCGCCATCACCAAGGCGCGTCTGAAGGCCGCCCAGGCCTCTGTGGCACAGGCAGTCGCTCGCCGCGACCAGATCACTGGAGGTCAGGCCCAGGCCGACGCGGCTGAAGCGCAGTCGGCGCAGGCTGCAGCACTGGCCGAGTTCACCCAGGCCGAAAATCAGCACGATCAGACGATGGAATGCTTTGATTTCGAGTTCCAGGGCCAGAAACAGACCATCTGTCCACTGCTGGGGCCGGTCGAGGAGGAGGCCCGCTACGCGATGGAGACCGCCCGCGGGCGGCTGGAGGCGGCCGAGGCTCAGCTGACCGCCACAGAGAACCGCACCGAGGCCCAGATCCGCGAGGCGAAGTCCAGCATCTGGGCCGCCGCGGCCGAGCAAGACGCCCTCCAGGCCCAACTCGAGCTTCAGAAGGCCGGTAGCCGCAAGGAGCAGATCGCAGCGATCGAGGCTAACGTAGCCGAGGCCGAAGTGGCGCTCGCCAAGGCCGAAACTGGACTGGAAAAGACAGCCCTCCACGCGCCGTTCGACGGCATCGTAGCGGAGCTCAACGTCAACATCGGGGACACCGCTGCGCCCGGCGCGGCGGTGATCACTATCGCTACGCTGGATCGGCTGGAGGCACGCACCAAAGACCTGACGGAACTCGACGTGACGGAGGTGGAGGTGGGACAGTCGGCACTGGTGACGCTGGACGCGCTGCCCGACCAAGGGTTGGAGGGACGCGTGCAGCGAATCGACCGCCAGCCAGAAGACTACCGCGGCGACGTGGTCTACCCGGTCCTTATTGAGCTGGATGAACCGATTCCCCAGTTGCGCTGGGGGATGACAGCCCTGGTCGAGATCGAGGTCGAGTGACGATGGGGAGAGAGATGATGAGAAAGTGGAACCTGTTGGTATTCATTACAATGCTCCTGCTCACTGGATGCGGGTCGGGCCAGGCATCAGAGCCGGCGCCAACGGTCAATGTGGCCGCCCCAGACCCTGATAAGGTGATCGCCGAGGCGAGCATCGAGCCGGCGCGATGGAGCGAACTGCGCTTCAAGATTGGTGGAACGGTGACGGACGTGTTGGTGGATCCCGGCGACGAGGTAGCGGCCGGCGATGCACTGGTGCGGCTCGATGATGCCGATCAAGCGATGGCGGTGGAAGAGGCAAAAGCCACGCTGGCATCGGCCCAGGCCAACCTGGCTCTAGTCAAAGCCGGACCACGGGAGCAGGAGCTCGCCGCGGCCGAAGCCGATCTGGAAGCAGCGCAGGGAGCGCTCTCCCAGGCTGTGGCTCGACGCGATCAAGTCACCACTGGCGCGACGGAAGCCGAGATTGCTGCGGCGAAGGCCGACTTGGCCCAGGCCGAGGCGGACTATCGACAGGCATTGCGCAACCGCGACCAGGTCTACGAGCGCTACAACGTCGATACCAGCAAACCCCGAGGCTATTTGAGAGGCGAGGACGATAACGAGGATCGGGCCGTTCAAAACGCCGACTATCGGCTCCACGCAGCGCGGGAAGCGCTGGCAGCAGCGCAGACGAAGCTGGAAGCGTTGGAGGACACTAGCGACGAGCGGATACGTGAAGCGGAGACAGGCGTCTGGGCGGCGGCGGCTCAGCGCGACGTGGCTCAGGCAGAGCTCGATCTGCTGAAGGCCGATAGCCCAGCCTGGGACCTCGCGGCGGCCGAGGCGCAGGTGCAGCAGGCGGAAGCTAACCTGGCGGCGGCGGAGGCAGCCCTGGCGCGGACCACGCTCAATGCACCTTTCGACGGCACGGTGACCAGGGTAGCAGCCGAAGTCGGCAACAGCGTCAGCCCCGATGCGGTCGTGCTGGTGCTGGCTGCGCTCGATCAGCTGGAAATCAAGACCATCGACCTGAACGAGCTCGACGTAGGCTGGGTGAAGATAGGCCAGTCGGCCACTGTGACCGTGGACGCGCTGCCGGACGAGCCGTTAAGCGGGCGCGTAAAGAAGATCGGGTTGCGCGACGTGGACTACCGAGGCGACGTGACCTACCCGGTCGTGATCGAATTGGAGGAGATGACGCCCGAGCTGCGCTGGGGGATGACGGCCCTGGTCGAGATCGACGCAGAGTGAACGCCTCAATCGACTAATCAACCACACGGCAGATCAGGCCCTTCAGGTAAGCGCCTTCGGGAAAGGTGAGCGCCACCGGATGGTCGCTGCTCTGGCTCATACGCCCGATGATCTGCGCCCGGCGGTCCGTATCCGCCACGGCGCCGAAGACGATCTTCTGGAACAGGTCGGCAGCGACGGCGCCGGAGCAGGAGAAGGTGAACAGCACGCCGCCCGGCCGGAGCAGCTGAAAGGCCAGCAGGTTGATGTCCTTGTAGGCCCGCGAGGCGCGCTGCACGTCGCGTCGGCTGTGCGCGAACTTGGGCGGGTCGAGCACCACCACGTCGAAGCGGCGGTCCTGGGCGCGATAACGGCGCAACACTTCGAAGACATCGCCCTCGACGTACGCGAAGCGGCGCTCTCGCCCCAGCAGCGATGGATCGCGCACCTTGCCGGCTGGACTATCGCTGTTGAGCGCCAGATTGCGCCGTGCCAGCTCCAGCGCCGGCGCCGAACTATCGACCAGCGTGACGCGCGCCGTCCCTGCTGCATAGGCGGCGAAGCCCCCGGTGTAGGCGAAGGCGTCCAGCACGTCCGCATCCTTCATAGCTTTGCAGAACGCGGAAAGCCGCGCCCGGTTCTCCCGCTGGTCGAGGTAGAAGCCAGTCTTGTGCCCCTCGCGCACGTCCACCAGGAAGCGGCGCTCGTGTTCCCGAATCTCGACCAGTTCCGGCGCTTCCTCGCCCCAGAGCTGCCCGGTGCGCTGCGCCAGGCCCTCCTTCTGGCGCACGTCGACGTCGGAGCGCTCGTAGATGCCACGGATACCGCGCGGCGCGAGCAGACCCGCCAGCGATTCCACGATCACCTCGCGGCGACAATCTACCCCCAGCGTGAGAAACTGCGCCACCAGCCAACCGCCGTAACGGTCGACGATCAGCCCTGGCAGATAGTCCGATTCGGCGTGCGCCAGCCGATAAGCCGTGGTGGTCGGATCGTCGAGCAGCGCCCGCCGCCCAGCGATGGCCCGCTCCAGCCGCCGTCGCCAGAAGCTGGCGTCGATGATCTCGTCCTCGCACCAGGTCAGCAGCCGCACCCGGATCTGCGAGCGGCGGTTGATGTATCCCCGCGCCAGCCAGTTGCGGCCCGCGTCGCGCACTTCGACGATGTCGCCGTCGGTCGGTTCGCCCTCGACGCGCTGAATCGCGCCGGAGAAGATCCACGGGTGGCGACGCAACACCGGCTTGGCGCGACCTTGCTTCAAAATAACGTCACTCATATCAGATCAACCTCACACCGGCAGCAGTAACCCCACCCCGAAGCTGACGATATTCAGCACCAGGCTCAGAACCAGCGCCCGCTTGAAAGGCAGCCGCTTCCCCTGCAGCAGATACAGCAGCGCCGCCTCCCCCAGCCAGATCAGCGGCTCGGCGAGGGCCAGGATGAGCGCGTAGGGCAGATGGCCCCGCTGCAACTCAAGCGCGAGCCAGAGCGCCGGCTGGGTGGCCATATTGACCAGCAGCACTTGCGTCAGCCAGACGAAAGCACCTTCCTTCATCACGGCGGCGTAGATGAGCACGAGCAAGCTCTCGATCACGAGCGTCGCCAGAGGCGCGAATGAGTAAGCCGTGCCCAGATCGAGCAGCGGCAGGCTGAGGAGCCAGGCCGCCAGCACCAGGCCACGAGAACCGGTGAACTCGCCCTCGCTGCGCCGCGCTTTCAGAATCCACCAGATGGTCAACGTCAGCACCATCAGCCCCAAGAGAAATGCCACTGCACCGCCTCCCAGCGTCCCAAACACACGCCAGAGCAGCGGTTCGCTGCCGCTATTGGTGCCGACGCGCTCGACCACCAGATCATCGGCCCGCACGGTGACCCGATACGTGGCCCGCATCGTGCCGCCCGAAAAGACGTTACTGGTGCGCGTGACCCCGTCGGAGAAGCGGATCACCAGCTGATTATAGGTGGTATAACCGTAGGCCATCGAGGAGCAAGTGACCCCGGAGCAGTAGAACCGCTGCGGACCGAGTTCCTCCAGTGGCTGGGCATCGGCGCAATCCGGCTCCTCGCACTGCATCTGTTGCCCCTCGACGATAGCCGGCTGTCCCTCGATCTCGTAGACGAAGCGAAACTCCATCGACGGCTTGGGGCCCACGTCGGCCCGAACCGGACGCGATCCAGCCCACAGCCCCACGATGATCAAAACCACCAGCGCAACTTTACCTGAATGCCCAATCGTCATCCTCTTGCTCCCTCCTCCCTACTCCATACCCCCGCTCATTCCATCATCGCCCGCAGCTGTTCCTCGTCGATCATGGGCGTGCCCAGATCCTGGGCCGTGTTGTACTTGTTGCCGCCAGGCGATTCGCCCACCACGAGATAATCGGTGTTGCCGCTGACGCTGCCGGTCACCCGGCCGCCTTGCTCCTCGATCAGCGCCGCGATCTCCTTGCGCGGGCGCGAGAGCGTGCCGGTGATGACGAAGGTCAGCTCCTCCAGTGGGCCGGCGGGCGCCTCTTCCAGCTCCTCCTGCTCTAATTTTACCCCGGCCCGGCGCAGCTTCTCGACGAAGGCGCGGTTGTGCGCGTGCTGGAACCAGGTCACGATGGCCTCGGCGGTGTGCGGCCCCATACCCTCGATTCCCTCGATTTCCTCCCGAGTCGCCGATGCCAGCTCGTCGATGGAGCGGTAGTGACGGGCCAGCGTCTGCGCCACGATCACGCCCACGCCCTGGATGCCCAGCGCGGCGATGATCTGCTCCAGGGGGCGATCTTTCGTCTCGTCGATGGCCGCCAGCAGGTTATCGGTGCTCTTCTCGGCGAAGCCCTCCAACGATAGTAAATCGTCAGGCTCCAGGTAGTAGAGATCGGCCGGGTTGCGCACCAGCTCGCGGTCAACCAGCAGCTCAACCGTCTTCTCGCCCAGCCCGTCGATGTCCATCGCGTCCGCGAAGTGTTCCACGCGCCGCACGCGCTGCTCCGGGCAATCGACGTTGATGCAGTAGACCGCCACCTCGTCCGCGCGGGAGACCACCGGCTCGCCGCAGGAGGGGCAGACCTCCGGCGTCTGGAAGATCTCCTCGTCGCCGCTGCGGGCCTCGACCACCGGGCCGACCACGTAGGGGATCACGTCGCCCGCCCGGCGCACCACCACCCGGTCGCCGATGCGGATGTCCTTGCGTTGCAGGTCCTCGAAGTTGTGAAGCGTGGCTTTCTGGATGGTGACGCCGCCCACCTCGACCGGCTCCAGCACGGCGTAGGGTACCAGCGCGCCGGTGCGCCCTACGTTGACGCCGATATCGAGCAGATCGGTCGTGGCCTCGCGCCCGGGGAACTTGAAGGCCACCGCGCCGCGCGGCGCCCGGCCCACCACGCCCATCGCCTCCTGTGTCGCCAAATCATCCATCTTGATCACCAGCCCATCGACCTCGTAGGGCACCGTCTCCCGCCGCTCGATCCATGCCTCACAGTGGGCTACCACCTCGTCCAGCGACTCGAAGCGCTTCACGTACTCGGAGACGCGAAAGCCCAATCTTTGCAGGTAATCCAGCGTCTCCCACTGCGTCTCCGGCATCGTCCCTTCGACCTCGCTCAGGGCGGAGCCTTCGGCCTCGACGATGGCGTAGGCCAGCAGGGTGAGCGGTCGCTCGGCGGTCACGCGCGGGTCGAGCTGGCGCAGCGAACCGGCCGCCGCGTTGCGCGGGTTGGCGAAGGATTTCTCGTCGGCCTCGAGCTGGCGCCGATTCAGGCGCTCGAAATCCTCGATCAGCATAATCGCCTCGCCGCGCACCACCAGGCGCGGGGGCGGCTCCGGACCCTCGGGATCGGCCGGGATGCGCAAGGGAAGGGTACGCACGGTGCGCAAGTTGGCGGTCACGTCCTCGCCCACGTAGCCGTCGCCGCGGGTGGCGCCCTGCACGAAGGCGCCCTCCTCGTAGTGGAGCACCACCGTCAGGCCATCCAGCTTCGGCTCCACCACCCAGGCCGGTTCGGGCGCGTCTGCCGGCAGGTGCTTGCTGACCCGTTCCCACCAGGCGTAGACTTCCGCGCCGCTGGAAGCCTTATCCAGGCTGAGGATGGGCGCCGGGTGCTCGACCTTGGTGAACTCGTCGGCCGGCGCCGCGCCCACGCGCTGGGTGGGCGAATCGGGCCTCACCAGCTCGGGATGTGCCTCCTCCAGCGCCCGCAGCTCGTCCATCAGCGCATCGTACTCGGCGTCGCTGACGACGGGCTCGTTCAGCGTGTAGTAGCGATAATTATGATAGCGAATCTCGCGCCGCAGCTCCTCGGCGCGACGACGTACGCCCTCAGATACCATACCCGCCTCCTATCGTCTTCGTCTCAATACCATCTGCCAGATGCGACGCCGTAGCCAATTGCCGATCAACCCGGCGACCACCACGGCCCCGATCAACCCGACAAAGAAGCCCACCGCCAGCACCGAACCAACCGCATCCGGGAACACGCCGCCCAGCCCCGATCGGTAGAGCACGAACGCGGTCAGCGCATACATCCCGCCACAGGCCAGGATGAAGAACAGCGTCAGCAAGCTGACGATGCGTCCAATACACGACTTTCGCAGCGCTCGATCCGCCTGATTCGCCGCTGTCTGCGCCCCCAGTCGACCCAGGTTGCGCTTCAGATCATCGCCCATCGTCGGCCCTCCCGATTCTAACTACGACGCTTACACTTGCATACTTGCCCACTTGCACACTTGCCCACTTGCACACTTGCCCACTTACCAATTCCTCTACGGCTGCTCGACCGGCGCCAGGAAGTTGCCTGCCGCCCACCACGTCTGCGCCTCGTCCTCTGGAGCATCTGGATCGCGGATGCGCCACCACAGCAATCCCCCGACCACCGTCGGCCCTTCTACCACGATGAACACCTCGCCCTCGTCAGCTGTGACCAACCGGGGATAATTCGTGCCGGGGCCTTCGCGCAGATTGAGGCCGAGCCCCTCGGTGCCCGTCACCTGCACATAGTCACCAACGGCTATGTCGGCCGACGCCGTCGGCAGCGGTTCCGCCGTGGCGGTGGGGGAAGGCGAGGGACTGGGGGCCGGGCTGGGCGTCCAGATGATAGCTGTCGGTCTTGCCTCCTCGGAGGCGAGACGGCCGCGAAAGAGGTAGAACCCCCACAAACCACAAAGCACCAGGGCCAGGAGTATCGTCAGCCCCCCGAGAGCCAGGACGCACGGAGAAAGCGTGGAAGAGGCTGGTAACCGCTGCAGATCACTCATCCGATCCCCTGTCAATTATAACGCATCATTTTCGCACTACCAATGGTAAGTAGATCAGCCGCAAGGGGCAAGAGACCTCCTCCGCTGGGGAGACGTTACCGGCTCGATCTACGACGCGCACGTACAATGGAGCAGAGCCCTGCAGCGCCCACGAGACTGCAGTCGTGCCGCCGTGAACATTGAACGCCTCGAACGACGCAAAGTCCGCGTCAGTGCTGAGATGGAGCTGGTCGACGCCGCTGCCGCCGTCCTCCGCCACGACGCGCACCGTGCCCGTCATCCCCGTCGCCGCGCCGAGCGACTGAATCTGATGCTGATGCTCATCGAAGGACACCTCAACGCTCACCACGCGTGGCGGGTTGGGATCGTAGATAATGTCGTCCTGCACCGGGCCATACTGCCGACCGTCACTACCGCGGAACATCGCGTAGACCGTGCGCGGCAAACACTTGCTTTCGTAAGTCTCCAGCGCCCAATCCGCGTGCACCAGATCGACGTCAAGCCAGCCGCTGCTCACGCCGAAGCCGCCGTCGTTGCTGACCTTCATCCACGTGACCGGCGGCTCAAGGTCGCGCCAGGAGAAGCTCAGCGTGACTGTGGGGATGTTCGTGTACAACGCGCCATCGTTGATCGAGACACTGTAGCCCGGATCGTAGGTCGAGCGCGTCTCCAGCAGCACCACGTCGCCCAGTCCATCGTCCACGCGAGCCACGTTCGTGACCGGATCCCCTGGCAACAGCCCCGGCTGCACCTCGACCGCGAACGCGACCACCACCGGCGTGCCCGAGATGACCTGCCCCGACCAGTGAACCGCCCCCTCGGCCAGCGTGACCGCCGCGCCGTCGCTGGCCCAGGCGCTATCCGAAACGTAGCGCGTGTGCGCCGGGATCGTATCGGTCAGGTGCGCCGTCGCCGGCACCGGGCTCTGATTGCGCAGGAGCAACGTATACGTCAGGATATCACCGGTCTCCACACTGGTCAAATTGACCGAGCCGTGCGACTGCGAAAGATCGGGCTGGCCCTCAAGCGGCCGCCTCACCTCCACGACCCGGGTGGCGCGCGTCTGCCCGCCGGCGTTGCTGATGGTCACGGCGACGGTGTAGATGCCCGGGACCTCAAACACGTGCTCCCACGCCGCCTTGTCCCCGCCGACCGGCTCGCCGCTCATCGTCCAGGCATAGTTGAACGGCTGCTCGCCTTCGGCCGCCGCCGTGAAGCGCACGCGGTTGCCCGTGAAGAGATCGCCGTCCGGCGCGCGGCGCATACGGGCGTTCGACGGGGGCATGCAGTCCGTCAGGTACGCCAGGACACGATCCATCACCAGTTCCCGCTGCTCGGCCCAGATCGTCTCGAACGGAAATCCCAGATAGACGATGCGCTCAAGCCCGTCGGCGTATTGCAGCGCCGCGGTGCCGCCTGCCCCGCCCTGATAAGAAAGCGCCGCCTGGGAGCCGTTCAGCGGCGCAATCTGGTCTGGGTAGTCGGGGTCGTACATCCCCGGCGCGTCGAAGCGAAAGGGAGCCAGCCCTGCGAAGAGGGAGTTATCCACCGGCGCCACCTCATACGTCTCAGCATCGGCGGCGACATGGTCGGCCCGCAGCCGGTCGTGGTAGAAGTCGGGCGCGGCCTCCAGATCGTTCAGGTGCCAGCCCAGATCCGTACCGCTGATGAACAGACCGCCGCCGCTATCCAGGAACGCCTCAAGCCGATTGCGCTCCGCATCGTCCAGCGTCTCATCGGCAGCCGACTCCTCCCCAAGCAGCCAATCGACCACCGTGTAGTCGCCCAGATGGACCAAGTCGCTCACGACCGCCTCGTTGCTGGCGCTGTCGAACGGTTCGAAGATCGTGCTGCCGTGGTCTGTCACGTAATCGTACCGGTTCATTTGATCCAGCAGCATACGCCGGTTCTCGCCCTCCACCAGATCGTCCTCAAGCACCGTCATCGTGCGGTTGAGCCGATCGAAGCCGTTCACCAGCAACACGTCCGGCGCGTCGCCCACGCGCACGGACAGCGCCTCGGTGGGGAAGGATTCACCGCCGTCGTTGGTGGCCGTGACCCGCACGTGGAGCAGCTGCCCCGACGCGAGGCCGGTCAGCGTGTAGTCTGTGGCTCCAGCCACCGACACACCATCCGACCAGCCGATGCCGTTGGTGCTGGTATAGACGCGATAGCCCGTCGCCGGATCGCCGACCAGATCGAGCGTATCGGTGGGCGACGGGCGCCAGTCGATCCGCACCTGGCCGCCGCCGACGTTCCGCACCGCCAGATGCGTCGGCGGCTCCGGCAGGAGCGTCAGCTCGATCCCATCCCGCTGTTCAAAGTACTTGACCAGGCCCTGATACATCGCGCGGGCGGCCAGCTTCGCAAAACGCGGCTCCTTCAGCGCGTCGGTATCGTCCGGGTGATCGTGATAGGCGATCTCAAAGAGCGCGCCGGGGATCTGGGCATCTATGTCCAGATCCTCATCCCACAGCGCGCGCAGCTCGCCCAGGTTCATTCGGCGTTTATAGCCTGGCCAGGTAGAATCCCAACCGGCGCGAAAATCCCGGACCAGCTCGTCGTGAATCACGTCGCGCAGCGCCTCGCTGCCGGGCGTGACCGATGCGCCGGTACCGTTGTGCATAATGCTGATCGTTCCCCGGGAGCTCGTCTGGTAGCCGTTTACGCCATTGGTATGCCAGGAGACGTAGACCGCATCGTCGCCGGAACCGGCGTGCTCCCAGCGAGCGTAGATCGGGCGGGCGGTCACGTCGCCCGGCGGCCGGTCCATTCCCATCCGCTGCGTGTAGTAGAACGCGGCTACCTCCCACCAGGGTTTGTCGGGCGGATAGCTCGCCGCCGTCTCGATGCCGCTCAGATCGTCGAAGGCGCCGCCGCCGAAGCGCACCGCGTCGGCGATGACGGCCCGCCCCGCCACACTCGACCGATTGCTCAGCGTGACGCGGGCCTCCTCGCCCGTCCGGAAGCCATAAGTGCCCAGGTAGTGCCAGGTGTCGCCGTGCCTGCGTTGGTCGATTGTCACCCCCGTCTCGCCGCCGGCGTGGTGGACCATGTAGCGCGCATCGGGGGCCCGATTGCTCCCGTGGCGATACCAGGCATAGACCGCGAACTCGCCATCGGCGGGCAGAGTCGCCGTCCAGATAGCCGTCGCAGTTGCTTCGTCGGTCACCGTGGTGGTGTAGCGATAGTCGGTGCCCGCGTACCCCGTGCCGACGGCGCTGGTCGTCATCCACGGGCCAATCTCGGCATAGCTGCCATCCACGCCGGGCTGGTCGTTATCGACCACGACCGCGTGCTCGTTCATATCACGCTCACGCACGGGCCAGACCATCGCTCCGGCGTTCCAGAGGTAATGCAGCAGATACTGATCGACCATTTCGGCGTTGTTGTGATCCTCAATGATCGGCCCCTTGTAAGGCGGATATGGATAAGGAGGGCGCTGCGTGCGCCAGCTATCGAGGGCGTCGTTCCACAGCCAGCCGTGTCCGGCGCTGACGTAGATGGCCTTGCCGCTGAGGCCGCCTGAGGGCTGACCTTGTCCCAACGCCGGTGGCCCATCCACTTGTTGGAGGGACATCACTGGCGGGCCATCCATCGCCGAAGGTGCTTCCTTGCGCGGCGCAGCGAGCGTGGGCAGAAAATCCGCCAGGGGCACGAAAGCGCCGCCGACCGGATCGCGGGCCTCAAGGCGCAGCTCGCGCCAGCCCATCGGCTCCAACGTCCCGCCGATCTGACGGACGATGGCTTCGAAGATAGCGTGATTCAGCTCATCCAGCGCCCCCTCGGGCACCGCCAGCCGGACGACCACCGTGTCGTCGGCCTCGCTCACCAGCTCGACCAGGCTCGTCCCGGCAGGAATGGCCGAGTGCAGCCCTTGCGCCCGCTCCTCGGCCGTCGGGCCTTCCAGGAGCTCCCGCACGCGCTCTTCGGGGTCCGCACTGGCGATGCTCAAACCATCCCCGCGCTCCACCGCCACCGGCCCCTGCGTGGACCAGAGAACGATCATCGGCTCCTCCGGCCCTTGCTGAGCTCGCGCCCCTCCCGCGAGAGGCATCAAAAGCATAAACAAACCAACGGCCACCAACAACCACCCCAACGTCACTTTCCTCATCCAGACCTCCATAATAAGTATACTCTGCCCACACTACCGGGGCAAGCCGTGTACCTGAATTATAACAGAGAGCGGATGTCCGTAGGTTACCGATCAATTACGGCTAAGTTACGCCCACGATTTCAAGCCCCCCCCACGATTCATAATCCACATTGACAAGTATATAGTCTATGGTAAAATCAAGTGGCAACAGGCATTGAACAGAGATAGAAAAATGGCGATGATGGTAAAATTGACAGACGAAGAGCTAATTCACCTATTCGATGTCCAGTTACCGACGCTATTGGAGCGCCGGCCGGAACTGGAACCGCGCATCTACCACGCCTTTATGAAAGCGTTCGCCAAGAAGGAAGAAGTGGCGAAGATTCTGGAGGAGCTGCGAGAGTTCCGGGCTGAGACCAATGAGCGTTTTGAGCAGGTCGATCAACGCTTCGAGCAGGTCGATCAACGCTTCGAGCAGGTCGATCAGCGCTTCGAGCAGGTCGATCAGCGCTTCGAGCAGGTCGATCAGCGTTTTGAGCAGGTTGATCAGCGCTTCGAAGAGGTCGACGACCGCTTCGACAAGCTCGAAGCGCGAATGGAAGAAGGATTCCGCGAGCTTCATCGCGCCATCGACCGACTGGGAGGACGCTGGGGCATCCGCAACGAAAGTGTCTTCCGCCAGACTGTCGCGACCCTGTTGGAAGAATCCTTCGGCGCCAAAGTCGAGGAGCGCTACATTGATGGCGAGCAATTCGACTGCGTCATCTACGATGGACAACACATCCTGGTGGAGATCACCGCCAGCGCCGGGAAAACCATCCAGGATCGTCTGGAGCGTAAGAAGCGGCTGTACACAGAGGTAACCGGGGTGAAGCCGTCACGGGTGCTTCTGGTGACCGCCTCGATCCACAGCCGTCGCGCCCAGATTCTGCGAGAGGCCGGGTTCGAGGTCATCGAGCCGGAGGAAGACACCCTGGACGTTTAAGCTATAAAGCCACCTCAATATCAAAAAGCCAAGCCCCCTTCATTGGGGGCTTTTCTCGTGAAACATTAGCCAACGGAAGGTCACCTCACCGAGCGATCCAGGCCAGCATGTCCTCCACCGAGCGCGTGTTCAGCACCTGCTCCGGCGTCACCCAGGCCCGACGGGCCGTCGCCACGCCGAAGGGCAACACGTCAAAGCCGTTCACGTCGTGCGAATCGCTGTTAATGACCAGCGTCACGCCCAGCTCGACCGCGCGCCGGGCATGCACATCATTCAGATCGAGCCGCGCGGGATGCGCGTTTATCTCCAGCGCCGTGCCCGTCTCGGCTGCCGCCCGAAAGACGGCCTCCATATCCAGGTCCGCGCCCTCGCGCTCGCCGATCAGCCGTCCGGTCGGGTGGGCGACGATGTCGACGTGCGGGTTGCGAATCGCCTGGAGCATCCGTGCAGTGATCTGCTCTCGCCCCTGACGCAGCCCGCTGTGAACCGCCGCCACGACCAGATCCAGCTCCGCCAGCACCTCGTCGGGCAGGTCGAGCATGCCATCGGCCCGCACCTCGACCTCGACGCCCGCCAGCAGCCGAAACGCGCCGCCCAGCTTGCGATTGACGGCCGCGACCTCGGCCCGCTGCTCCTGCAAGCGTTCGGCATCCAGCCCGCCGGTCACGCCCAGGCTGTGCGAGTGGTCGGTCACCAGCGCATAGTCCAGCCCCTGCGCCTGCGCCGCCTGCGCCATCTCCAGCAAGCTCTGGTGGCCGTCGGACCAGGTGGTGTGAAACTGGAGGTCGCCTCGCAGATCGTCTATCGTTATCAAATCAGGCAGGCGTCCCTCCAGCGCGGCCTCAATCTCGCCGCGGTCCTCGCGCAGCTCCGGCGGGATCGGCGGCAGGCCCAGCGTCTCGTAGACCTCCGCCTCGGTGGCGCAGAGGATCTCGCTCCCGTCCTCGCGCTTGAGCGCATACTCGCTCAACGAAAGCCCCTGCTCAAGCGCCAGCCCGCGCAGACGGATGTTGTGGGCCTGACTGCCGGTGAAGTACTGAAGCGCCGTACCCCAGCGGGCCGGCTCCAGCACGCGCAGATCGACCTGGAAGCCCTCGTGAGTCCGGATCGAGGTCTTGGTGGGGCCGCTGAGCATCACCTCCTCGACCTGAGGCAGCTCCCGGAAGCGCGCCATCACCGGCTCCGGGTCGTCCGAGGCCACCAGCAGATCGAGATCGCCCACGGTCTCTCGCCGACGCCGCAGGCTGCCGGCCGAGGCGGCCTGCTCCACGCCCGGCGCCTCCCGCAACGCTGCCAGCAATTCCTCCGCCAACGGCCAGGCCTCGCCCAGCCGGACGCGACCGGTGCGCCGCTTCAACGCCTCGATCCCGTCAATCACGTTCTGCTCGCTCTTGGCCCCGAAGCCGTGCAGCTCGCGCAGGCGCCCGACCCGCGCCGCCTGCTCCAGATCCTCCACAGTCGTGATCCCCAGCTCTTTCCAGAACTGAGCCGCGCTCCTCGGCCCCACACCGGTGACCTGCAACATCGCCACCACGCCCTCGGGCACCTCGCGCTTCAGCCGTTCGTAGGCCTCCAGGCGGCCGGTGCGCATCAGCTCGTCGATCTTGGCCGACAGCGTCTCGCCGATGCCGGGGATCTCCTCCAGCTCACCGGCCCGCCAGACCTCCTCCAGCGGCCGGCCCAGCGCAGCGACGTTTTCGGCCGCGCGCTGATAGGCCCGCACGCGATGATAGTTCTCGCCCTGAATGTCCAGAATATCCGCCATCTCGGCGAAGATGTCCGCCACTTGTCGATTATTCATCGCACATTCCCTCCTGTCTTGCAGGAGATTATACATCTATCCAGATTGTTTGACAATTTGAACTTTAGCCGACAGAAGGCATCGCGTTGCGCTCCGGAAGGCCAATCGCATCCACCAAGCCCCAAAAAGCAAAACAGGCCAGGCAATGATTTACCTGACCTGTGTGATTATCTACGCTCTAGCTACCTATCACTTTCACCAAGGAATTGAGCGTAAAGAACGCCAGCCTACTATCGCGTCATTCCGAGTGAGCGGAGGCCCTACGCGCCTGTAGCGAATCGAGGAATCTCGCATTTTTGAACCGAAGATCGCTCCCAAGTGGGCAAGACGCCTTTTCAACGCTGCTCACCACGGGCGACTTCGTGTCCCTCGCTCCGCTCGGAACACTGCGCTCGGAATGACGATAAATCTGAACCAAAGTACCTACTCCACGAAGCCAACGTCCTTCAGGGGCCAGTAAGAGAGCCACGCGTGGCCTACCACGTTATCGATCTTGACCGGGCCGAAGTTTCGTGAATCATTGGACGCCCCGCGATTATCCCCCAGTACAAAAACGTGCAAAGGAGGAATCGTCCTGGGCCCATAGCTCCCCCCCCCGTTGGTCGTGGACCAGGGCTCCTCAATCATCTCCCCGTTGATATAGACCTGCCCCCCTCTTACTTCGATCGTCTCGCCCGGCAGTCCAATCACACGTTTGATCAGCAAGTCCGACTGGTCTGGCATACGGATCACCACGATATCGCCGCGTCGGGGGCCATGAAAGAAGCGGTACGTAATCTTTTCGATCACCACCCGCTGGGTGCTGTGCAAGGTAGGTTCCATACTCTGCCCCAGCACCTGAGTAGCTTGCGCGAAGAAGAGATTAATGAAAAGCGCGATGATGACAGCTGGGATAACCGTCTCAGCCACTTCGCGGAGAGTCCGCAGTCCCCAACGGAGGAGACGCGCTCCCCAAGGCCGGGGCTTTGGAGCTTGAGGTTCAACCGCGGAGGTCAGATCTTCTTTTGTCTCCATAGCCTTCTACAAAGTTATCGCCTGCGGGGAGGACGGCGCCCCCGTTTGCCGCCGGGTCGATCGTCTGCCCGCGCTTCTTCCAACGACCACCCCTCCAGCACCGCCTGACGCGAGAGGCGAATCTTACCCTCGCGATCGATGTTGGTCACCATCACCATGATCTCATCGCCGACCTGGACCACGTCCCGGACACTCTTGACGTGACGATCAGAGAGCTGCGAGATATGGACCATACCATCTGTCCCAGGCAAAATCTCAACAAACGCGCCGAAGTCCTTCACTCGAACCACGCGCCCGGTGTAAATCTGCCCCACTTCCGGATCCTCGGTCAAGGCCTCGATCATAGCCTGAGCCTTCTTGGCACACTCTCCGTCGACCGCGGCGACGTAGATCGTGCCATCATCCTCAATGTCGACCTCGACGTCACACTGATCCTCAATGGAGCGTACCGTCTTACCGCCAGAACCGATCACCGCGCCCAGCTTGTCCGGTGAAACCTGCATCACCGTCATTCTTGGCGCGTTGGGCGAGAGCTCCTCACGCGGGGCCGGGATCGTCTCTTCGATCACGTCCAAAATCTGAAGGCGAGCCTGGCGAGCTTGTTCCAGCGCCTCGTCTAGGATCTCGTAAGAGATACCACTCAGCTTGATGTCCATCTGCAAGGCCGTGATGCCCTCACGCGTCCCGGCCACCTTGAAGTCCATATCGCCGATGTGGTCCTCCAGCCCCTGAATATCGGTCAAAACGCGGTAGTTACCCTCTTCCATCATCAGGCCCATCGCGATACCGGCCACTGGAGCCTTGATCGGCACCCCAGCATCCATCAGCGCGAGGGTGCTACCACACACACTCGCCATCGACGTCGAACCATTGGAGCTCATCACGTCGCTGACAACGCGCAAGGTGTAAGGGAAATCTTCCTCATCCGGCAACATCGGGAGCAAGGCATTTTCTCCCAGCACTCCGTGACCGATCTCACGGCGTTTAGGGCCGCGCAGGGGCCAGGTCTCGCCGGTGGAGTAAGGCGGGAAGTTATAATGATGCATATAGCGTTTGGTCTCCTCTGGCGAAAGGTCGTCGAGCATTTGCTCTTCTTGAGGCATTCCCAACGTCGCCACGGAGAGCACCTGCGTCTCGCCTCGGGTGAAAAGCCCCGAACCGTGTGCCTTGGGCAACAGGCCCACCTCAGCGCTGAGATCGCGAATTTCGTCGGTGGCGCGCTCATCGGCCCGGATACCTTCCTCAATCGTGCGCTGCCGAACGATCTCTCGCATCACCTTGTCAAGCGCATCTTTGACTGTCTTCTCATCCCAGCCCTCCGCCATCCGAGCCGCCCATTCATTCTGCAAATCTCGAATGCGATCATCGCGATCCCGCTTAGAGGATGCACCGTAGACAGCCTCTATCAAGTCGTCGCTGGCCTCCTGATGCAAGGTCTCGACCAAGTCCTCGGGGACCACGGCAATCGGCGTATACTCGCGCTTGGGCTTCCCCACTTGCTCGCGCATCTCACGCTGGACTTCGATCGAATCCTGAATCGCCTCGAAGCCGGTACGAAGCGCCTCGACGATCAGCTTCTCACTCACCTCATGAGCATCGGCCTCGACCATCAAGATAGCATCGGAAGTACCAGCCATCCGCAGATCGAGCAAACTTTCCTCCGCCTGGGAGATAGTCGGGTTCACGACCAGATCATCTTCAATATAACCAATGCGCACGCCCCCGATCGGGCCATCGAACGGCACGTCGGAGATGGTCAGCGCAGCCGAAGCCCCAATGATCGCCAGCACGTCCGAATAATGTTCCGCGTCCTGTGACAGGGGAGTGATGATCACCTGCACGTCGTTGCGCATGTTCTTGGGGAACAAAGGGCGGATCGGACGATCAGTCAACCGGCAGATAAGCGTGGCTGATTCCGTTGGACGGCCCTCGCGACGGAAGAAGGAGCCAGGAATACGGCCGGCCGCGTATAGGCGCTCCTCAAAGTTGACCGTGAGGGGGAAGAAGCTGATCCCCTCTCGCACGTCACGGGACATCGTCGCGGTGACGAGCAACTCCGTATCTCCGTTACGAATAGTGATTGCTCCACCCGCTTGCTGGGCAAATTTACCGGTTCCAAGTTCTATATCCTGATCACCTAATTTAGTGGTGAATTTGTGAGTCTTCACGTTTCTACCTCCATACATCTAACGTCAGACGCGGAGGCTCAGAGACTGGGGGGTGTCTCATAGCGCGCTTGGCGCTATGCCACACCCCCCAATCCTGGACCTGCGTCTGACCGTTCATTAACTTATTCTATGATACGCTAAACGAGTAGATGCCTTGAACACCTACTCGTTTGGATTGCGCGTCAAAATTTGTTATCCACGCAGCCCTAGTCGCCGAATGATCGCCTTGTAGCGTTCGGGGTCTTTTTGGCTGAGATAGGTCAGGTGTCGCCTTCGTTGACCCACCATTTTTATCAAACCACGCCGAGAATGTTCATCTTTCTTGTGCTCTTTAAGATGCTCGGTGAGCTGATTAATGCGCGTGGTCAGCAACGCGACTTGCACTTCTGGCGACCCTGTGTCGTTCGCTGAACGACCATACTCTTGAATAATGGCTTCTTTTTCGCTCTTACTTAGCGACACTATTTCCTCCTTCTATCCAACCCTTCCAGACGGTCGTTTATTTTAACACAATTCCGCTTAAATGCAAGCATTAACCTGGTTGGACAAACGAAGCTGAGGTCGATACGCTCAGTAACGCTTGTAGGCAAGCTAATGCGTCTAGAGTGCTTTGGAACTGCTTCCTTTGCCCTTGAGCGGGATTGGTTGTCGACCTCGTTTGATATGTTACAATACCTCCCGCTATGTCCAACGGTCGTCCTGACAACCCGAAAACTGCCTATTCTCCTGCGAGGTGGCGCCTTGTTCGTTCGGCCCCGCAAGATGGCCCGACCAATATGGCGATAGATGAAGCTATCTTACAAGCAGTAGCCGCTGGCGAGGCTCCGCCTACCCTCCGACTTTATGCCTGGGAACCAGGGTGTTTCTCCCTGGGCCGGGCGCAGCCGGACGACGATGTCGATCTGGGAGCGCTGGAGGTCAGCGGCTATGACTTGGTACGCCGTCCCACCGGCGGACGGGCCATACTCCACATCGACGAGCTGACCTACAGCATTGTCGCGCCGCAGTCGGAACCGCGCGTGTCCGGCGGCGTCGTGGAGAGCTACCGCCGTCTTAGCCAAGGGTTGGTGCGTGGGCTGGAAAGACTGGATGTGGCCAATATCATCGCCGACCAGCGGGTGGAGAATCGAGACGCCAAAGGCCCCATTTGCTTCGAGGTCCCTTCCGATTATGAGATCACCGTCGGCGGCAAGAAGCTGGCAGGTAGCGCTCAGATGCGCGCTCAGGGTACCGTTCTTCAGCACGGCGCAATCCCGCTGTATGGCGACATCGCCCGCATCTGCCCGCTGTTAGCAGCCCATCCCGATCCCGCCCAGGTACGCGCCCGGGCCACCACCGTTGAAAGGGCCCGGGGCCGTCCGGTAAGCTGGGACGAGGCTGCCAAAGCACTGCAGATCGGCTTTGCCGAGGCGCTGAACCTGCGCCTTAAACCAGGTGAGCTGACCGATCAGGAACTGGCCCTGGCCGAGCGACTGAGAGCAAAGAAGTACACCTCGGATGAATGGTCACATTGCGTCTGACCATCACCGGAGCGCTCCAGCCCCTCCTGAACGAGCAGTATACTGTTTCGCGTTTCGCGCTTTTAGAGTTCCGCCTGATCGATCACTATGATTATTGGAGCCTGTAGCATTGAGCTTCGCATCCCCGGTAACCACTCCTTGAAGGAGAAGCGTCGCATCCTCAAGCCGCTCCTGATTCGCCTGCGCCGCGAGTTCAACGTCTCCAGCGCCGAGATCGGCTACAACGACATCTGGCAGACCTCTGAGATCGCTCTGGTCACCGTAGCCAACAACGACCCCGGCTACGTTCACGCCTTTATGGAGAAGACCGTCCGCTGGATCGAGACCCATAGGCCGGAGGTCCAGGTCGTGGACTGGCAGATTGAGGTATTCTGATACCAGCCAGAAGCAACTCGCGCTACTCGCGCACGCAGAAGATCACACCCGCCATTGGCCGGCATCGCGCGCCGGTTCGCCCCTCGAATGATATCTCCATCAACTGCGGATTGCGAAGGAAAGCCCCAATCGCCCGTTCGAGCTGCGCGAAGTCCCGGCGCAGATCCCAGGTCCGAGCGGGGACCCGGGCATCGTGGAGAACAACGAAGAGCCGATTGGCAGCGTGGAATCGGCCCTGCTGCGACTGATTGACGTAGAGCCAGCGCGCCAGCGCCTCCGGGTGGGCGCGGGCGTGGTCGAGGCCGCCGTCGAAGCCGTAGGGCAATCGGGTCAGCTTGAGATCGAACCCCTCTCCATCGAGGTAGAAGTCGACGGTATGATGGAAAGGATCCTCTTCAGGCTCTGTGTGAGGATGATCGAGGATGATCTCCAACGCGACCTGATGTGTGTGGAAATTATACCAGCGGTGGATCACGTAGCTTCCGAAGTCATGCGGCGAGAGACCGTGTTGCCTGGCTGCTTGCTTTGTCAGCTCACGCAGCCGATCCAGATTCTCAACCCGGTAGATGAAGCGGCTAACGCGATCCCAGACATCGGTCTGCTTCCGCGGCCAGCGTGGCATACGCGCAACCTTCTGCAGCTCATGGCGAACCTTCGACATCGGCTCAAGCCGGCTTCTGGAAGACCATCACGTACTCGTGCTTGAAGATGTAGAACCCTCCCCGCAGCGCGCGATAGCGCCACAGGTTACTGGCGCGCCCCTTACCTCGCTCGTTGCCGGTGATGTTCTTCACAATGATGGCCTTAGGGCGGAACCCCACCCGCTCCATCCGATCCAGGCAATAGAAGCTGAGCGGGATCAGCTCGCCCTGGGTATACTTGTCCCCAATCACGAGCGCGGCGAATCGATCCGGCGCCAGGAGCTCAAAGCCGTGTCGGACCACACGCTGGAAGCGGGCAAGAAACGTCTCCAGATCCGGCGCATTGGAGAGATCGACCGGATCATCGGAGAACGAGATAATATCGTGGTAAGGCGGATGGAGCATCAGCAGATGGGCATGTTCAGCGCCCATCGTCGCCAGCTCTTCCCGGACACGCTGAGCCGTCTCTTCGCGGGTCGAATCGCCCTGAAGCAGTCGAATGCGGTCATCCAGCAGGCCCGGAGAAATCTTACCTCGCACGTGATCGACCAGGTCGGGCTTCAGCTCGACGCCGATCAACCGCCGGTCACGCCGTTCCGCCTCGATGGCGCTGGTGCCGGAGCCGAGGAATAAGTCGAGCACGATCTCATCCCTCTTTGTATACCGCAGGTACATCTGGGTGGCAATCTGAGGGACGAAGTTGCCATGGTAATCGAGCTCATGGCCGCCGCTGTTATCGCGGGCGTCGATCTGCCAGAGACTGTCGGTCCAGACGTGGTCATACGCTTTCCAGCGGTTGAGATCAATGTCGGAGTAACGAGGAGTCTTGGGCAGTTTTTGGTCGCTATCGCTCATCCTTGGGCTTTTCCGATGGTGTTAAGTCGCTCCTGGCTGCAACTGATGTCTTTCATCCCGTGCGTCCGGGGGAGCTTGGCCGTGGTAACGATCTCCTTGAAGATGTCGAGCCCCGTACGCCCCGTCTTCCCGCTGACCGTCACGCTGAGGTCACGACGGAAGCCGTGCGACAAGTCCTTGTCGGTGGCATAGAGGGTGAGCGCCAGAGCGCGTACGGCATTGGCGATGGCATACCGGGGTTCATAACGATCAAGATCGTCGAAGAAGAAAGCACAGCTGGTATACATCCGCTGACGGTGGAACTGGCTTTCGAGCAGCCAGAGTAGCCGCCGGCGCTCCTCCTCCATCAAGTGGGAAAACCCACTGCCGTTCAGGAACTTCTCGCCGTCCACCTGCCCCAGCACGACGGTGATGTAACGATCGCGCAGCGCCCAGGGATCGAACCCCAGTTGTTGAGCCTCGCAGGTATAGACCCTATCCAGATTAGACGCCAGGTTGTCCAGAGCGCGGCGCAAAGCGCCCTTCCAGCGGCTATCGCCCGGCGTACAGCTGCATCCGACCAGCCAGCGGTCCAATCCGTGAGCGCAGCTCCAGGACGTATTCTCTACGATCTCAAGCTCAGATTGGGGCGGGTGCTGGCGCAGATAGAGCCCCAACGTGGTGATGCTATATCCCATCTCATCTCCCGCCGTCAGGAGCTCGTTTAACACCTTGGGCCCTTGTCGATGGTGATGTCCGAAGGTCTCGCCATCGGTGGCTATAAGCTGCAGGCCGTTCCTTTCACAGCGCCAGGCAATATGCTCCTCCATCCACTCATCAAGGTAACCCGAATCCGGCATGCTGAACGAAATACCATTCGATAGATGCCGGTCACGCACAAAGACGGCTATCTGCTCGCCGCTCGGCAACGATACCCGATAAGGGCCCGCGCCGGCCGTCAGCTCACCGCGCACTTGCTCATCTGAGAGGATGGTAAAACGAAGCCCCTGCTCGACCAGAACCTCCAGCGTCTCGTAATCCACGGCCATCTCCGGAAGCCAGATCCCTTCGGGGCGATGATCGAAGCGGTGCTCGAAGCTGGCGATGCCCCAACGAACCTGGCAGATTTTATCGCGACGTCGGGCCAACGGCAGGATGGTGTGGTGGACAGATTGAGCCAGGCCGTTGCCGATGCCATGCGTCTGACGGTAGCTGCGCTCGGCCTCCACGATGCGCCGGTAGGTGTCCGGGACATTTTCGTCCAGCCAGCGCGCCAGAGTGCCGCCCAGGTTGAAGCTGATCCGCTCGAAGTTCTCGGCCTCGGCGTTGGGGGTGTAACATTCCGCAGCGATGCGCTCGTTCCAGTCGTGATAAGGAGCTGCGCCGGGTTCGCGCAAAACCTTTCCGGTGAATGGGTCCTCGCGAGGAGGCTGGTAGAAATGTCCGTGGACACAAATAGAACAGCAGGGGTTATCGTTCATTATTGTGATGCGCTTTCGATCATAGTAAATGCCAATTTAACTTCCCAGGGCCGATCCGGTTCCAAGCCCGCTTCCCACCAGAGGAGAGTACACGTGCCCTGGTAGACACGCTCATAGCCGGCCTCGGAATTAGAGATGGTCTCCAACGGGAAGTGCCAAAGATGCGTGGGGCGGTTGAGGCTTATGCTCACCCCACCCGCGAGCTCGGGCAGCGTGGAGCCGACGGTTACCCCCCCAATGTCGTCATAGCCCTCAAAATCGTCCAACGCGTTGCGAGTGTCGTCGGTCTCCAGGTAGCCGTGCTCGCTATGACCGCCTATGAGGCCCCAGTTAAACTCCACGCCAAAGCGGAAGGTGGCGGGAATATCGTCCACATTGGTCACGCGATAGCCAACCTCAAAGGCCGATGTTCCTTTTCCTGACGCAATGCTCTTTTCCACCTGCACGGTCACCGGGATCTCACCAACCCAAACCGTGCCGGTGCGACTCAGGATCAAGTCGGCGTCTGCCCCCTCCGTCTCCAGCTGAACCTCATACGGCTGATTCACAAAGTCACCCTGCTCGCCATAACGGGCCTGGTAGAAGGCCTCCGGCGTAATATTGGCGTGGAGGAAATGGTCCAACAGTGAGGCTCGCCGGTACCAGTCGTAGAAGAGGCGTGTGTGAACATCCGACTCCTTGACCCGCACGCCGTCAGGGATCATCTCCTGGTGGGGCAAGATCAGCCGGCCCTCCTCGGCGGCCTTGCGGAGCCGTTGATGGTAACTTTCGCGCCGACGGGTCATCGTGTTCAGCAGATTGTAGCGACGCAGTCGCCAATCCCACTCCACCAAAGCGCCGCCGTAAGACGGTTTGAAGATCAATACGTGTTGATCGGTGTTGAGAATCACGTCCTCGCGCCCATCGGCGTCAAAGTCGGTGCGCGTCAGCCAACACCAACGCTTCTCCTGAGATGCCGCGTGGTCGGCGATGGCCTCGGCAGCGAGCAGGTGACGATAGTTAGCAGCTCGAATGTGAAAGAGATAGACGCCGCCAAACAAGCCGTGCCAATAGCTGGGATTACACTGGGCCGCCCAGACGTGATCCAGTGCCTCGTCTTTGGCCTCACCGTCCGGCATTTGATGGACCTTCCGGCTCACCCAGAGCATCTTCTTATGGATCTGATTGATCTCATCGTAGCGCGCCATAAAAGCGCGCCAATCACCGCTGTGGAGGAAGCGAAGCCCGCCTTGCCGATTTTGGCGCTCCAGCTCCTGGCGCGCGGCGGTGAAATCGGCCAGCTCATCCGGCGACAGTGCCCACGCCATCATCTCCTCGTAAGAAGCAGGAGGCAGGTAGACGCGATCTAGAGGCGCTCTCCCGGCTGCGAGCTCGCCCGGCGGCCGGATCTGCAGCCAGTCGGCATCCTCCAGGGCAGCGAAGAAGCGAGGCACCCACCCTCCCTCACCCCAGCAATGCTCGCGAGTGCCGGGCCATAGTCCAAACTTCTCCCCGCTGCTGGCCAACATCAAGATGGCATCAGGAATCCGTTCCGATTGCTGCCGGAGCCAATCGATCACTTCCTCCACTGGCTGCCAGGGCACAGATTGGCGTAGATGGGTTGAATTGCCAAAAACCTTCACCGGGTATCCCTGCTCCTCGGTGACAAAGGGACCAGAAAGATCATCCCCATGCAGCCCAATCAACCTGAAGGGCGTTTCGTCCAGAATTGTGTAACGGGCGCCGGCTTCCGACAGCAGCCTGGGCAAGTGAGGATCCCAAATCTGTTCCGCCAGCCAAGCGCCGGTGGGCGCGGCGTCCAATCTCTCCTGCAGAAAAAGCGTCATCTTATCCATCTGCCCCAGTCCATCAATCTCCGGGATGGCAGCCAGGATAGGATCGTAATAAGCACCGGTGAGCATCTCCACTTGTTCACGTTGCACCAACGCCCGTAGACGTGCCAACAACCCGGGGCGATGCTCGGACACCCAATCCAGCAGTGGCCCAGCGTAATACATACCCAACCGGATCCAGGGATGACGTTCCAAAGCTGCCAGCATCGGTCCGTAGGCCCACTCAGTAGCTCTGGCAAAGACAGGATCAAAGTTGCCCACTGGCTGATGGTTGTGAATAACCAGAGAGAGCGTTAGTCTTGCCATAGATTTGGTTACCTCATCGCGAGTTTACGCAAATTACAGTTTCGTCGAGCATTGGAAGCGGCGTAGGATGAGATGGTCTGACGACACAGATGACGTTCAGTGTACCATAAGACATCTTAATGTCAATTCTAAAAGTAAAATACCTAGATAAGAGCGCTCCAATCCAGCATTTATATTTGCACGCAAGATGTAAGGATTGTTGACTTTTACCAGTGAGTGTGTTAGTATAGCCTCACTGGCCTTGTCGGGACTTATTATAGCAGATACTATCTTGGGCAATAGTGTAGCACCTGCCCGGCGCGATCAGAGCGAGTTCGCTTTCGCTACAGTGCTATTTTTGATTATTACGTTCCGCAGCGCACCTTGGCAAAGAGATAGAATCTGTATTCGAACGCGCCAATCGTACCGACAGATTGGCTCTCTATCAGGCGAGGCCTTTATAGGCTCGCCTTTTTTGTTGGTTAATCCAACCCTGCTTTAGTCCGCCGAAGGTGGATTGTGGTGCAACCCACCGTCTTTCAAGCGCATTATCCTCCGGGCGGGGGGATTAGACCGCCGCAAAGCATCCTACCGGCTTTCAGCCGGTAGTGGTTGAGTTATTATCATTTCATCCATATTATAATACAACGAGATTTCAACGAAGTTGATTTCTCGATAGTCATCCGGAGATTGTCGAAGGGTGACGACGTGGCGAAAATCACACCCCTCGACAGGCTCGTCGAAGTCTCGTTGTAGTAATAAAGGAGCGTTTCAATGAGTTCAGAATTTATTTCTCGAATTGTGGGGATGATCTTGCTGGCAGCAGGTGGTATCTTTTTCGGCCTCTACATTGCCTCTCAGTTTGGCATCGAGCCCTATCAGATGGCTGCAGTCTTCTTCCTGGTGGGTGCGTTGACCGGCCTCGTACTGACGCCTTACATCACCGTGCGCCCCTTCCTCGCCCTGCGAAACTTGATCAGACAGACGCCCACGCAACAACTGCTGGCGGGCACAATGGGACTGGTGGTGGGATTGGTGGTAGCCGCCCTTCTCGCCTACCCACTCTCGCTGCTCCCGGCGCCCTTTAGCCAGATTCTGCCTTTCGTCACTGCCCTGCTCTTCGGTTATCTGGGCATCATGGTAATGACGACCCGGCAGAACGATATCTTCACCTTGCTGCGCGAGCGAGGCGACGAACGTACCAAGAAGAAAGCAAAACCATCAGCTATGGGCGTCACCCCGGTGCTGCTCGATACCAGCGTGATCATCGACGGTCGCATCGCCGATATCAGCAAGACCGGCTTCATCGAAGGCGAGATGCTGGTGCCGCGCTTCGTGCTCAACGAGCTCCAGCACATCGCCGATTCCTCCGACGCGCTCCGCCGCCGCCGCGGTCGCCGGGGGCTGGAGATGCTGCGCCATCTCCAGGACGACTCGGTCACGCCAGTACGCATCATCGACCGCGACGTCAAAAACGTGCAGGAAGTGGACGATAAGCTGGTAATACTGGGAAAAGAGATGCAAGCCCCCATCGTCACCAACGACTACAACCTCAACCGCGTGGCCCAACTTCAGGGCGTGCGCGTGCTCAACATCAACGAGCTGGCCAACGCCGTCAAAGCCCTCTTCCTGCCCGGAGAATCCCTGGAGGTCGAAATCATACAGGAGGGCAAGGAGGCCAGACAGGGAGTGGGCTATCTGGACGACGGCACGATGGTGGTGGTGGAGGACGGCAAGTCCCGCATCGGGGAGACAGTAGACGTCACCGTGACCAAGGTACTCCAAACAGCAGCCGGTCGGATGTTATTCGCCCGGCTGGAGTGATGGCTTGATTATCTTTAAATTATCAAAGAGGATGATGACGATGGGATTAAAGATCTATAACTATCTGACGCGGTATAAAGAAACCTTCGAACCGCTGACGGAAGGGCACGTGGGGATGTACGTCTGCGGCCCAACGGTCTATGACCACGCCCACCTGGGCCATGCCAAAACTTACGTCTCAATGGACGTGATGGTGCGCTACTTGCGTTACCTGGGCTACCAGGTACGCTACGTCCAGAACATCACCGACGTAGGCCACCTGCTGGATAGCGGCGAGGATCGCATCCTGCGAAAGGCGCGCCTGGAACGCGTCGAGCCGATGGAACTGGCCGAGACCTACACCCGCTCCTACTTCCAGGATATGGACGCCTTGCACGTCACCCGTCCGGATATATCGCCCCGCGCCAGCGGGCACATCCCAGAACAGATCGAGATCGTCAAGACGCTGCTGGAGAAAAGCTACGCCTACGAGACGGAATCAGGCGACGTCTACTTCTCCGTCCAGGCATTCGACGATTATGGCAAACTCTCACGGCGCAAGCTGGAGGACCTGGAGGCTGGCGTGCGGGTGGACGTGCGTCAAGAGAAGCGATACCCCTTCGACTTCGCCCTGTGGAAGCACGCCGAGCCGGAGCACATCCTGCGCTGGCCCTCGCCCTGGGGCTGGGGCTATCCCGGCTGGCACGTCGAATGCACAGCGATGGCCACCAAGTACCTGGGCGAGACGTTCGACATCCACGGCGGCGGGCTGGATAACATCTTCCCCCACAACGAATGTGAGATCGCCCAGTCAGAAGCCGCCACGGGCCAACATTTCGCGCGGTTCTGGGTGCTGACCGGATCGTTGACCGTCGATGGCGTCAAGATGAGCAAGAGCCTGGGCAACTTCATCACTATCAAAGAGGCCCTCAAGCGCTACACCCCGGAGGGCATTCGGTTCTTCATCCTGTCCAGCCACTATCGGAGCCCGGTCGATTTCACAGAGGGCGCGATCCAGAGCGCCGAGCGTGGCGTCCAGCGGTTGCACAACACCGTGCGCACACTGCGCGCTCGAATCGAGAAAGCAAATACAGAAGCGGAGGGCAACGCGGAGGCCGCCCCCATCAATCTGGACGCGCACCGCGACGCCTTCGAGGCAGCGATGAACGACGACTTCAACGCCCCCCAGGCCATCGCCGCGCTCTTCGATCTCAACCGCGAGGTAAACACTTTGCTGAGCTCGAGCGACGACGTGAATCCGGCGGGCCTGGCCGCCATCGACGATCTCTACCGCCAATTGGGCGGGGATGTGCTGGCCATCATCCCCGACGACCTGACGGAGGAGGTCGGCGGCGAGCTGGTCGAGGAACTGATGGATATCATCCTGGACATCCGCCAGCAGTACCGGGAGGCCAAGGACTGGGAGCGAGCGGATGCGCTGCGCGACCGGCTGACCGAGCTCGGCATCGCCGTCGACGACCGCCCCGAAGGTACCACCTGGCGGCTGGAGCACGCCTGACGATGCGAGAGACGCTCTACGGGCGTAACGCGGTCTACGAGTCGCTGACAGCCGGCCGACGCACATTTTACCAGCTGACGCTGGCCGAAGGCGTGCGGGAGACTGGCGTGGTCGAAGAGATCCTCTACCTGGCGGAGCAGCGCGACGTGCCGGTGACGTACACTAACCGCCAAAACCTCGACCGTTTCGGCAATTTCAACCATCAGGGCGTGGTGCTGGAGACGAGCGAGTATCCTTACAGCGCGCTTGAGGACCTGCTGGACGCCGCCCATACCCGCGAGGAAACCCCTTTGCTCCTGCTGCTTGATTTATTAAAGGACCCGCACAACGTGGGCGCGCTGCTCCGTACCGCCGAGGCTGTCGGAGCGCACGGAGCCGTGATCCAGCGGCGGCGCGCAGTGGACATCACGTCGGCCGTAGTCCACACCTCGGTCGGCGCGGTGGAGCATCTGCCCGTGGCCCAGGTGACCAATCTAAGCCGCGCGATCACGTGGCTGAAGGAGCAGCGCCTGTGGGTAGTGGGGCTGGAGGCCGTGCGTGAGGCGGAACCGTACGACGAAGCCGACCTGACCGGCCCGCTGGCCGTGGTGGTCGGCAGCGAGGGCCAGGGTATGCGCCGACTGGTGCGGGAGCGATGCGACTTCCTCGTCCGCCTGCCGATGCGCGGGCGGGTAACCTCACTCAACGCCTCGGTGGCCGGCTCCGTGCTCCTCTACGAGGCGCTGCGACAGCGACGGTCAGTGGGATGAACGCTCACCAGCGTCAGGGCCAACAGCAGCCCGCCCAAGATTCGCAGACAAGCGCCGGCGGGAAGGGTGCAGACCTCAAGCGGCGCTGGCCCATTCTCCTCCTCGGCCTGCTGATCAGCGCCGGCTTCCTCTGGTTCGCCTTCCACGACCTCCAGATCCACGAGATCCAGGAGGCCCTGCGCGGGGCCAACTACTGGTGGTTGGCGCCCGGCATCCTGGTCTACCTCGCCTCCATCTGGTTCCGCAGCTGGCGCTGGGGCTTCCTGCTGAGAGGCTGCAAGCGCATCTCCACCTCCCGACTCTACCCCGTCGTAGTCATCGGCTATATGGGCAACAACATCCTCCCCCTCCGACTGGGCGAAGTGCTGCGAGCCTACCTCCTCTGGCGCCGGGAACGGGTGAACGTCGGCACCACCTTCACCACCGCTCTCCTGGAGCGATTATTCGATGGGCTGACGATGGTCCTCTTCCTCCTCTTCGGGCTACTCTTCGTGCCAATGTCGGGCTTCCTCAGCCAGCTGGTGACTGTGGCCAGCGCCGTCTTCTTCGGCGCCCTGATCCTCTTCTTGCTGCTGGCCTCCCACCCCGACGTGCTGAGACGGTTGGCCGGCGGATTCATCGGCGCGGTGATGCCAGAACAACTTCGCACCCCGCTGCTCGGTCTGATCGAAGGCATAGTCGATGGACTCGCCAGCCTGCGCAGCGGCCGAGACGTCCTGACCGCCTTCGGCGTGACCGTCTGGATCTGGACGCTGGAGCTGATCCAGTACTGGCTGGTCAGCTTTGCCTTCGACCTGAACCTCTCTTGGCCCGGCCTGATGCTAGTGGAGGGCGCGATCAACCTATTGACGGCGCTCCCCTCGCTGCCGGGCTACATCGGCACCTTCGAGGTAGGCATCAAACTCCTGGTGGGCATCGGAGTGCCGGCGGGAACGGCCGGCAGCTACATCCTGGTCCTCCACGCCATCATCCTGATTCCAGTGACGCTGCTAGGCCTGGTATTTATGGCCCGCGAGGGAGTCCAGTGGACCGACATCTGGAAGGCGGACTCCCAGGCAGCGGATTCGGCGCATAAATGTTGACATTTGAGACGAGAGCAAGGATACGAATATGACCATTGGCATCATAGGCGCCGGCATCACTGGCCTGATGGCCGCTTACGAGCTGACGAAGCACGGCCACGACGTCACGCTCTACGAAGCACGACCCTACGCCGGTGGGCTGGCGGCTGGCTTCCGCGCTAAAGACTGGGACTGGCACCTGGAGCGATTCTACCACCACTGGTTCGCCTCCGACGACGCGGTCATCGGATTGATCGACGAGCTGGGCGCCGGCGACAAGTTATTCTTCCCCCGCCCGACCACGTCGATCTACCACCAGGGCCACGTCTATCCCTTCGATAGCCCCCTGCGCGTGCTCCAGTTTACGCCGCTCTCACCGTTCGATCGGCTGCGGGTGGGACTGGCCACGCTCTACCTGCGGCTCGTTCGCCGCTGGAAGCCGCTGGAAAGCGTCACAGCGGCCAGCTGGATTCGACGCTTCTACGGAGAGCCAGCCTACCGCATCCTCTGGGAACCGCTGCTGATCAGCAAGTTCGGGCAAGCCCACTACCAGGACGTCAACATGGCCTGGTTCTGGGCCCGGATTCATAAGCGCACCTCGCGCCTGGGCTACTTCGTCGGCGGGTTCCAGGCCTTCATCGATCTGCTGGCCCAACGGGTGGAGGCACAAGGGGGCGAGATACGCTTCAACGCTCACGTCCGCGCCATCCACCCCACCGAAAGCGGGCTCCAGCTCACCTTCCGCGAGGGCAACGTGGAGCACGAGCGCGTCGTTGCCACCTGCTCGCCCCAGATGACGCGTGAGATCACGCCGGATCTCCCCTCGGACTACGCCTCGCAGCTGGCCGATCTGGAGTCGATGGGCGCGGCGGTGCTCGTCCTGGCGCTCGACCGCCAGCTGACCGACGGCCACTACTGGATCAATCTGCCGAAGGGCGGCGAGATCCCCTTTATGGGCCTGGTCGAGCACACCAATTACATCTCGCCCGAGCACTACGGCGGCGACCACCTGGTCTACTGCGGCGATTACCTCCCGCCCGATCATCCCTACTTCGATTACGACAAGAAACAGCTCTTGGAAGCGTACCGACCGGGCCTGACCAAGATCAACCCCGATTTTGACGCCACCTGGATACGCGCCAGCTGGATGTTCACCGAACGATACGCCCAACCGGTCCCACTGCTCCACCACTCGCGTCACATCCCGCCGCTCAAGACGCCCATCCCCGGGCTGTGGATGGCGAACATGAGCCAGGTCTACCCGTGGGACCGCGGCACGAACTACGCCGTGGCGATGGGCCGGCGCGTGGCCCAAGCAATGGAGTAACGACAACCCCCTATTAGATCTGTGACGAGGCGACATATGAACTACGCACAAGAGATAGCCGCCGAGCTCGACCTCCCCCTCGACGCCGTCGCAGGTGCGATTGCGCTCTTCGACGCTGGCAACACGCTCCCCTTCATCGCACGCTACCGCAAAGAGCAAACCGGCGGGCTGGACGAGGAAGAGCTCCGCCAGGTGCGCTCGCTGCTGGAGCAGCTGCGGACGCTTGAGGACCGCCGCCAGACGATCCTATCCACGATTGAGGAGCAAGACCAGCTGACGCCCGAGCTGCACCAGGCGCTGCTCGCCGCCGATACAATCACCGCCCTGGAGGACCTCTACCGCCCGTACAAGCCCAAGCGCCGCACCCGCGCCGACGTGGCCCGCGAGAAAGGGCTCCAGGAGCTGGCGGACATGATCCTGGAGCAAGTACTCACGGAACAATCGGCGGCGCAGCTCGCCGCGCCCTTCATCTCCGACGAAGTGCCGACCACGAAGGAAGCACTTGCTGGAGCGCGCGACATCGTGGCGCAGACGATCAGCGACGATCCCAACGTACGCCAGGCAGCGCGATCGGGCGCTCTGAAACACGCCCAGATCCACGCCGAAAAGCGGGAGGACGCCGACGACCCACGCGGCACCTACCAGCTCTATTACGACTTTGAAGCCCCGGTGAGCCGGCTGCGCCCGCACCAGATCCTGGCCCTCAACCGCGGTGAGGATGAGAACGTGCTACGGGTGCGCGTCCAGGTGCCGGACCACGACTGGATGTCGGCCATCGGCGGCTCATTCCACACTAACCGACGGTCGCCGCTTTCGGACCAGCTGGTCGCCGCTGCCACCGACGCCGCTCGGCGGCTCTTGCTCCCGGCCATCGAACGAGACGTCCGCCGCGCACTCACCGAGCGGGCCGAGGAGCACGCCATTCGCGTCTTCGCCCAGAACGTGCGTGCGCTGCTCAGCCAGCCGCCGCTGACGGGCCACACCGTGCTAGGGATCGACCCCGGCTTCCGCACCGGCTGCAAGGTAGCCGTGATCGACCACTCGGGCAAGGTGCTGGACACGGCCACGATCTACCCCCACCAGCCGCAGAAGCAATGGCGCGAGGCCTCGTCCATCCTCAAGCGATTGATCGCGCGGCACAATGCCACCCTCGTCGCCATTGGCAACGGCACCGCCTCCCGCGAGACAGAGCAGCTGACCGCCGAGCTGATCCGCGAGCACAAGGGAGAAGACGCATCTCTCCACTACCTGATCGTCGATGAGGCCGGAGCCAGCGTCTACAGCGCCAGTCCGCTGGCCCGCGCCGAGCTGCCCCAGATGGACGTTAGCCTGCGGGGTGCAGTCTCCATCGCGCGGCGGGTGCAGGATCCGATGGCCGAGCTGGTGAAGATCGATCCCAAGTCACTGGGCGTGGGGATGTACCAGCACGACGTCAACCAGACGGCACTGGCCGAGGCGCTGGACGCGGTCGTGGAGAGCGTGGTCAACCGCGTCGGCGTGGACGTGAACACCGCCTCGCCGGCTCTGCTGACCTACGTGGCCGGGCTGGGACCGACGCTGGCGGAGCGCATTGTGGCCCACCGCGACGAGCACGGCCCCTTCCCCACCCGCGAGGCGATCAAAGACGTATCGGGGATCGGCCCGAAGACATTCGAGCAGGCGGCGGGGTTCCTGCGGGTTCACGGCGGCGAGCAGCCGCTGGACGCTACCGCCATCCACCCGGAAAGCTACCACGTGGCCGAGGCTGTCCTGGCCCGCGCTGGGCTCAGCGCCGACGCGTCCTTGATCGAGCGCGAACCAGCCCTGAACGCCCTGCAGGAGCAGCGCACCCTCAGCGCCCTGGCCGCCGAGCTGGACGTCGGCGTCCCAACGCTGACGGATATCTTCGAGCAGCTGGTACGGCCCGGGCGCGATCCCCGCGAGGATCTCCCCGCGCCCATTCTGCGCAGCGACGTCCTGTCAATGGATGATCTAAAAGAGGGTATGCGGCTGAAAGGCACGGTGCGAAACGTGGTCGACTTTGGAGCCTTTGTAGATGTAGGCGTGAAACAGGACGGGCTGCTCCATCGGAGCCAGATTCCCGCCGGCGTCCAGCCTCAGGTGGGGAACGTGATCGAGGTCAGGATTCTGAAGCTGGAGCCGGAACGGGGCCGGATCGGCCTGGGATGGAGCAACGAGTAGCCCGATTGACCAGAACCAGAGCACGCGTCTTGATGCCTTGCTACGGCTTGGGCTGAAGATCCTGCTCGGCCCACTCGGGCGGGTAGATGATCCTCCCCTCGCCGTCGAAGTACTGTCGCACCGGGAACATGTAGTAGCCCTTGCCGACGACGGGATCGGGGAGGGTCTCCGGCGTATATTTATACTCCTCCATCACGATGCCGTCGGTGTAGGACCACTCGCCGGTCTGAAGGTTCTCTTTGGTCCAGCTGTAGACCGTCTCGCTGGATAGTTCGCCGTGCTCGTCGATGGCCTTTTGGGCAATCTGAATGAACATATTGGTCCCATCGTAGGCCAGGCCGGCCGCCGAAGGACTGGGCACCACGCCCCACTCCGCTTCGAACGCATCGGCAAACTCGCGCCCCTCGTCGGTGGCCCAGCCGGGGATCTGGTCCAGGATGTAGTCGGAGGCCTCACCCGTCATCTTGTACCACTCACCGCCCCAGCCGAGCCCATCAGCGATGATGAGACTCTCCAGGCCAACTTCATCCGCCTGGTTGATGAAAGCGGCAATGGAAGGTAGCGCAGTGTTGGTGGTCGCGACGAGCGCAACGTCATCGCTCTGGAGCTTGTTGAGCGTGGGGTAGAAGTTGACCTCCTCCAGCAAGCAATACTCCTCCGCTACCGTGGTCCAGCCTTCGTCCTCCAGCTGCTCCTTGAGCGCCTCCCCGAAGCTGCGCCCCCAGGCGGTGTTCTCGGCGCAGATCGCCAGCGTCTTCTGGTCGGGGGCCCAGAGCCCCTTGTCGATGGCATCCTCCAGCGCTTGAACGTAAGAGACGGTCAACTCAGCGGAGACAGGCCAGCCCTTGTTCATCCAATAGCTATACCGGTCGGGATCCTCGTGGAACTTCTGGTTGACGATCTCGGTGGCGCCGTAGGGAAAGATATGCGGGATCTGGTAATCGGCTGCCACCTCCATACACTCCACGGCCACCGAGCTATGCCAGTTGAGAATGGCGGCCTGGATACCCTCCTCAACGACTGCTTTCTCGTAGGCCTCGACGGCGGCATCGGGGTCGGACTGAGAATCGATCCAGACCAGCTCAATCTCATAATCCTCAATCTGCCAGTCAATCTCCTCGAAGGCCATCTCGACGGCGCCCTTGAACTCGTTGCCGGTGCTCTCGCTGGGGCCACTGAACGGTCCCAAGACGCCTAATTTGAATACGCCGTCTGTGCTTTCCACTGGCTCACCCAGATCCTGGGATGAAGAATCTGATCCGCAGCCGGCGACTACGAGAGCCAGCGTCACAATTACCAGGGGTAGAAACTTGCGTAGACGTGTCCGATCCATCTCACACCTCCTCTGGCGCTGATTGTGTGGATTCTACAACTGCGAGCGCGCTGCTACACCCTCATTATAAGGGTCTGGCAGGCAAAATAACAGGGGCAGAATCGCACAGTTGTAACCATAACAGTCTGTGACATCCACGAACTGTTATGGCGCTACTGGCCCTAAACTGTACTGGACAAGGGCTCGATCGCGACTGAGACCGCCATCTGGAGATGGCTTCCACCTCTTCGACGCTACTTCCTGCGCCGACGAGAGAGCATCAGCACGCCAGCGACGACCAAAACCGCCCCAATGATCTGATCGACCGTCATCCGCTCGCCGAGCAAGACGTAGGCATAGACCGCCACGATGGGGATCTCCGCCATCGCCAGGATGGAGGCCACGCTGGCCTGCAAACGGCCCAGCGCGAAGGTGTAGATGGAGAAGCCACCGATAGTGGCGATGGCGATCAAGCCGGCGAAGTGGAGCAGCGTGACGGAGGGCACACCGTGAGGCTGCGGAATGAAGAACTGGATCGGCAACAACACCAGCGCCCCGAAGCCGAAGCCATAAGTCAAGGTGGTGAAGGGATTGTAACCCCTCCCTACCTTCTTGATGAAGAGGTTCCAGGTAGCATAAGTGATCGGCGTGCCCAGCCCTACCAGGAACCCGAACAGCGTCAGGTCCGCCTCGCTCAGCACGTTCACGCCGGAGACCAACACCGTGCCGACGAACGTCAGCACGATGGCCAAGATCTTCCGCCCGGTCAGCGGCTCGCGCCAGACCAGCCAGGCGAAGATGGCCACGATGGCCGGCATCGCAGCCTGTTGGACCGTCGCCACAGCAGCGCCATTCAAAAAGACGGCCAGGTTCCAGAAGATGTGAAAGACCCCGATGCTGGCCCCCAGCCCCACCAGCCAGAGCAGATCCTCGCGCTCTACCTTCAGCCAACGCGGACGTAGCAACCGCAACCCAATCAGCAACACCAGGAACGTCGAAAGATCGCGCCAGAAGGCCAACGCCAGCGCCGAGACCTCCTGATGGGCCAGGATCAACTTGACGAACAAGCCCGACGTGCCCCAGCACGCCGTGGCTACCAACACGGCCAGGGAGCCGATCATATCCGGGGGTTGCACCGTCTTCTGCTCACGCGTCGTCGATTGTGACGCCATCCAATTATCCTCCAATAGTTCAAACGTCTCTTGCTTCCAAGTCCAACACGGTTCAGTTACCCCAAGGTCTTGAGCGGCCTCTTCATAAGGGCGCTTTGCAACGTCATAGACCTCGCGGGCCTTCTTTACCGATGCAATAATATAAACACGCTTTAGCACGCTCTAACGGCGCTGAAGCGCCTACTACGAGCATAGACTCGTCTTGTGGAGCTTATCCGACCGTTGTTCTCAGTTGAAACCTCGTTCGTAGTTTCACTACCGGACACTTCACTAGCATCTCTAAGACCGCAAAAGTCGTTCTTCGACAGGCTCAGCCGGTAGAGTGATTCGTAGTAGGCGATTTGTCACCGTAAAAGCACGCTTCAGCGCGCACTACAAACAACGCTCAACTCATCTTATGATGTCTATGGTCGTTGGGCGTTAGTCTATTATATAAGGATGCGCGCGGGAATAACAGGGACAGAATCGGCCCGGTGTGACCATAACAGTTGTAGGCAATCTAATCCATCGAGGAGGCGTATGCAAAACTTGGAGGGATTACGAGCGTCAAGGCTTCGGAAGTCTACGATGACGATGTGCTCTAGCTTCAAAACGCTCTTTTCAGCACAATTTGGCAAGCAAGTAGTATTCAGAGACTTCCGAAGTCTCTCCTCCCCCAACTTGTAGATGTGCCCCCCATCCAGGGAGCGTGGGAACTGCTTCGTTTGCCCATCTTCACTATCTCTTGTTATGATCGTGGGGCGATGCTATAATCGACGATATGAATGAATCCGAGCGATACAAGTACGAGCGCATCGCGGACGACATCGACCATCTGATCGAGTGCGGGGCCTTCAAGCCCGGCGACCGCATCCCCTCGGTGCGGGAGATGAGCCGTCAGCGGGAGGTCAGCATCTCGACCGTGCTCCAGGCCTACTATCTGCTGGAGGCTCGCGGGCTGATCCGGGCGCGGCCCCGCTCCGGGTTCTACGTGCGCAACGACCTGCCCGCCGAGCTACCCGAGCCGGAGATATCCTCGCCGCAATCCGACCCCACCCAGGTCAGCGTGCAGGAGTTGGTCTCGATGGTGGTGCTGAGCGACGCCCACAACCCGGACCTGATCCAGCTCGGCGCCGCGCACCCCAACCCCTCGCTGGCCGCCACGGAGGAGCTCAACCGGACGATAACCTTGGTGGCGCGGGAGATGGGCGACGCCAGCGGCCTCTACGACTACGCGCCAGGCTGCGAGGAACTGCGGCTCCAGATCGCGCGGCGCTCCCTGGTCGCCGGGTGCAGTCTCTCGCCGGATGACATCGTGATCACGTCCGGCTGCTCGGAATCGGTCAGCTTCTGCCTGCGGGCGGTCTGCGAGCCGGGCGATACGGTGGCGATTGAATCGCCCATCTGCTTCGACGCGCTGCGCTGCCTGGAGATGCTGGAGCTGAAGGCGCTGGAGATCCCGACGCACCCCCGCGACGGGATCAGCCTGGACGCGCTCCGCTTTGCCATCGAGCATAACGACGTCAGCGCCTGCCTCGTGATCTCCAATTTCAACAATCCACTGGGCAGCCGCATCCCAGAGGCGCACAAGCGGGCCCTGGTCGAGCTGCTGACCGAGCACCAGATCCCGCTGATCGAGAACGATATCTTCGGCGAGCTCTACTTTGGCGACTCGCGCCCCTCGGTGGCGAAGGCCTACGACCGGGAGGGGCTGGTGATGTTGTGCTCGTCCTTCTCCAAGTGCCTGGCACCCGGCTACCGGGTGGGCTGGGTGGTGCCCGGGCGCTTCTATTCGGAGATCCGCTGGCTCAAGTACACCTCCAGCCTGGCCGCGCCGACGCTTTGCGAGTACGCCATCGCCAAGTTTATGGCCGGCGGCGACTACCACCCGTACCTGCGGCGGCTCCGGCGCACCTACGAGCGCCACGTGGCGGGTATGTCCCAGGCGGTGCAGCGCTTCTTCCCGGAGGAGACGAAGCTGACCCGGCCCGCCGGCGGCTTCGTGCTCTGGGTCCAGCTGCCGGAAGCGGTCGATTCGCTGGAGCTCTATAAGCGGGCGCTGGAGGCCGGGATCGCCATCACACCGGGCTATCTCTTCTCCGCCACGGACCAGTACCACCACTTCATCCGCCTCAACGCGGCCAACTGGTCGAGCGAGGCCGAGGCCGCCATTGAGCAGCTAGGCGACCTGATCGCCGTGCTGGCCTGATACGCAGTCGTCGCCTCACGGTAGTTTCCCCCATTGAGTCGCTACCTGTCAGCAGGCTTTCTTCCACAAAACCTGTTTGCATCAACTTTCAGGTTATAGTAAAATTGCGGAAAGCGGTCCAAACATAGCGGCTTTGCGCCGTTAGCTCTATCCCAGGCCCAACACGGCGACGAGTGAATGGAGTTGCAATTTCTACACAAGCAGTTTCCCCCTTTCCCTTCGCTGTTTAAGTGATTTGCTCCATGACCCCCCGACGTCCCGTTGGCCGCTAATTCAAATTGTGACGGGGATATGGGATTTCGAAGCAAGTCCAAAGTCGTCAGCTATGGAAAGCTGCCTACATAGCCAGAGGATGTAGGGCGAGTTTCCATACTCGCCGCCTGGGTTTGAGGAGTGGGCACCGCTTGACCTGACGGCGTGATTAGTGTATCGTAGCCCCAGGCTTCGCTTACGGGAGGTGCCGGGTGCTCAGCATATCCAGAATCGCTCTCGATGGCCCCATCCTTTCGATGGTCGCCACGCTTTGGCTGGTGATGCTAGTGATCGGCGGGATCGTGGACCTGGTTTGATCTGGTCAGCACGCGAGCGCCGTCATTCGCCTTCGGACTGCGCCTCCTTCCGCTTGGCCTCGCGCCACAGACGTTCCATCTCCGCGCTCGACATCGCGGACAGCTCGCGCCCCGCCTCCTGGGCCATCCGCTCCATCCAGCGGAAGCGGCGCGCAAAGCGGACATTGGCCTTCCGCAGCGCCACCTCCGGGTCCAGCTCCAGCCAGCGGGCCCAGTTGACCACCGAGAAAAGCAGATCGCCCAGCTCGGCCTCGCGCTCCTGCGGCGTGTTCGCAGCCTTGAGCTCCGCCAGCTCCTCGTGCACCTTATCCACCACGCCCTCCAGGGCCGTCCAATCGAAGCCCATCCGAACTGCGCGGCGGCTGTACGTATCGGCCTGCTGGAGCGCGGGCAGCGCCGGGGGCACGCCGTCGAGCACCGAGCGGCGCTCACTCTTCTCCTCACGCTTCAGGTCCTCCCAGCGATGCACGACGTCAGAGGCGCCCTCGGCCCGCCAATCGCCCCACACGTGCGGGTGGCGGTGCTTGAGCTTGGCATCAATACCGGCGATGACCTGGCCCATCGTGAACTCCCCGGTCTCGGCGGCCAGCTGAGCGTGGAAGACCACCTGCAACAATAGATCCCCCAGCTCCTCCTGTAGAGCATCCAGGTCGTCGGCGTCGATGGCGGCAACCGTCTCGTAAGCCTCCTCCAGCAGCGCAGAGCGCAAACTCTCGTGCGTCTGCTCGCGATCCCAGGGGCAGCCGTCCGGCGCGCGCAGGTGCGCCACCGTCTCCTGCAAGCCCTCAAAGCTGCTGACGCCCTCCAACGGCGGCACGTAGAGCGTGGTCAGGTGGGCCAGATCGTCTTGATGATCGAGCTCGTAGAGCGGCAGACGGTCCAGGCGCGCCTCCGGCGTGCCGGCCGCATAGACCAGCGTGACTGAATGCTCATCGGGGTATTGATTCATCAGGGTGAGCTTGACGTCGCCGGCCAGCGTGCGGCTGTAAAGCTGCCCCACCAGGGCCGGGAGATCGGGGGTAAGCGGCGGGTGGTGAGCGGCCGCCAGGTCGAGAGCGTCACAGATCTGCAACCCGGATAAGCCATCCTGGTTCAAGAGCGTAAGCACGGGCTCGACGAAGCTCAGGCCCCCCACCACGCGCAGCGAGACCTCGCTTTCCGCGGCCCGCGCCCTTAGCAGCCGGACCGTGGACTCCCCCACCAGCGGATGGCCGGGCACGGCGTAGACCACACCGTCCGGGCGCTGGGCCAGCCGCCAGATCTGATCGACGATAGCGTCGTAGACCGCGGCGAAGTCCCCTTCTGCTTCGTAGAGATGATCGAGGGAACGGAGCGCCAGGTGGGCCGGCAGCCCCGCCACGGTCGGGTGACGCTCCGTGCGCAACCAGACCTCGTCGGTCTCCTCCAGCACGGACCAAGCCTCGCGCGTCAGGTACTTGGGGTCGCCTGGGCCAAGCCCCACGATAGTCAACATGCCCATACCACACCTCCTCCTCCACAATATCGCTTCAATGACAAGTAAAAAGGGGCAAGGCAATGATGCCCTGCCCCTTGACCTGTTCCTCTGTGATTAACGCCTGCGATTAACGGCTGTGATTTACACCTGCGATTGATAACTGTGCGATTGTACCAGCGTCGTTTAGCGCTTGGTGTACTGAGGCGCCTTGCGGGCCTTCTTAAGCCCGGGCTTCTTGCGCTCTTTGACGCGGTCGTCGCGAGTAAGGTAGCCACCCTGGCGCAACGGGGGGCGCAGATCAGGATCGACCTCGAGCAAAGCTCGCGCAATGCCCAGGCGAATCGCCCCCGCCTGCCCCTTGATGCCGCCGCCCTTGACCAACACACTGATGTCGAAACGGCCCTCCGAATCGGTCACTTCCAGCGGCTTCCGCAGGTGAATAACGTCCATCTCCCGCGAGAAGTACTCCTCAAGTGGACGGTCGTTGACGACGAAGGAACCCTCGCCGCCGGGATAGAGCCGCACCCTTGCCGTCGCCGCCTTGCGCCGACCAACGCCCTCATAATATTCCATCGCCATCTACTGCCCTCCTACTCTCCAAACTCCAACGGTTCAGGCTGCTGGGCCGCGTGAGGATGATCCGGGCCAGCATAGACCTTGAGCTTCTTGACCATCCGGCGCCCAAGCCGATTCTTCGGTAACATGCCTTTCACGGCATGTTCGATCACCCACACCGGGTTATGCTTCAGCATATCGCGCAGCGGTATCTCCTTCAGATTACCTGGATGACCAGAATGGCGATAATACTTCTTCTGATCTAGCTTCTGCCCGGTCACACGGATGTTTTCGGCGTTGACGACGATTACGTAGTCCCCGACATCGGCCGCCGGTGAGTAGATCGGCTTATGCTTGCCCCGCAGGATGCGCGCCACGCGACTTGCCAGACGCCCCAGCTTCTCGCCAGAGGCATCCACCACGTACCATTCGCGTTGGATATCTTCCTCTTTCGTCACGTAAGTTCTTGCCACGGTCTCACAACTCCCATACAAATCAAAAATTATACCTTCAATACGTCACTTCCATCAGACATAACCCATGCGCTGGGGCCGTCGTACCAGCCTGGCTACGATCACACGCCGCCATAGCCTCGAAGAAAGCCTCCTCAGTCATCCAGCCTCGCCCCACCGCCAACAAGGTGCCCACGATGCTCCGCACCATACGGTAGAGAAAAGCGTTGGCCTCAATGTCGAAGTATAACCAGCGCCCCTCCGACTGATCTCGAGGCCGAGCAAACGGCGCTCCGGCGACGGGTTCCTCCAGCCACACAGCCTCGCTCACCCGTCGTACGGTGACGGTGCCCTGCGGCGGCTGCCCAAAGGTAGCGAAGTCGTGTTCGCCCACCAGGGCGCGGGAGGCGCTCCCCATCGCTGTAACGTCCAATGGCTTATTAACGTGCAAACTATACCGGCGCGTCAACGGACAGGGGACCGGCGCGTTGTAGATCGTGTACCGATAGCGTCGGTTCCGAGCGTCGTAACGCGGGTGGAAGTCCGCATCCGCTTTCTCCAGATCCCGAACGACAATATCGTCCGGAAGAACAGCGTTCATCGCCCGGTGCAGATCCGTCGTCCCGTGACGCCAGGCGGTCTCAAAAGCGATAACCTGTCCCACGGCGTGGGTGCCGGCATCGGTACGACCGGCCATCCAGATGGTTATGGGCTGCTGGGTGATCTGCGCCAGCGTCTCCTCGATGGCCTCTTGGATTGAGGGCGCGTTCGCCTGGCGCTGGAACCCACTGTAATCCGTCCCGTCATAGGCCACGATGGCCCGCATCCGCATCACGGCGTATACCTGTAGCCGCGGCCTACTCTTCTTCCACTAATTCCAGCAACACCATCGGGGCCGCGTCACCCTTCCGGGGCCCCAGCTTGTAGATGCGGGTATAGCCGCCGGGGCGGTCCATATAACGCGGGGCTATATCCGTGAAGAGCTTATCCAGAATATCGACCCACCAGCCCTCTTCGTCCATCACCCAGCGATGCATACGGCTGGCGGCCAGCCTGCGAGCGTGAACGCCACGGCTGGGATCTTCCTCCGCAGCGACCAGGCCGCGCTTGGCCAAGGTGATGAGCTTTTCCGCGTGGCGACGGGCCGCCTTGGCCTTGGCCTCCGTGGTTTTAATTCGCTCGTGGTACAACAGGCTCGTCACCAGATTGCGATATAGAGCCTTGCGGTGTTTAGACGAACGCCCCAGTTTTTTGCCTGCGACACGGTGTCGCATCACGCACCTCCAATATCCACATCTTCTAACAAGCCCTCCTCCTGGAGGCACTCGCGAACTTCTTCTAACGATTTATCCCCGACGTTTCGAACGGCCAGCAGCGCATCCTCGCCGCCCTCTTCCAACATCTCTATCACTTCGCCCACGCTGCTGATACCGGCTCGGCGGAGGGCATTGAAGACTCGGGTGCTCAGATCGAGCCGATCGAGAGGCATATCGTACATCTCGGGGGTAGTCTTTTCCTCTTCTTCCTCTTCAATCTCCAACGGTTCCAGTTCCTCATCCAGGGAGAAGCCAGCGATAAGCCGCAGATGTTTCTGCAGGATATGCGCCGCCTCTTTAAGCGCCTCCAGAGGCGCCACTCGCCCGTCGCTCCAAATCTCCATAGTGAGGCGGTCATAATCCGTCATCTGTCCCACCCGCGCTCGATCGACGTCAAAGGCGACGCGTCGGATGGGGCTGAAGAGAGCATCCACCGGCAGCTCGCCCACCAGCGTGCTATCGTGCCCTTGCTGATCGGCTGGACGGTAGCCGCGCCCATACTCGACGGTGAAGTCGATGTCTAGTGAGGCGTCATCGTCATCCATATTGAACAGGCACAGGCCGGGGTTCAGGATCTCAATCTCCGGCGGGGCTATAATATCCCCCGCGGTCACTGTGCCGCTCCCCTCCACCCGCAGCGACATATGCCTTTCCTCTTCGCCTTCCATCGTCATCCGCAGCTGTTTAACCCGCAAGATGACCTCGACCACGTCCTCTCGGACGCCGGGGATGGAAGTGAACTCGTGCGGAACATCGGAGATATGTATCGCGGTCACCGCCGCGCCCGACAAGGACGATAGGAGCACACGCCGCAGGGCGTTCCCCACTGTGATTCCAAAGCCACTCTCCAACGGGCCGATGATGAATCGACCATACGTCTGAGAGATTACGTCCGTCTCAACTTTCGGCCAAACTTGAATTGACAACCAAAGCCTCCTCTTTGCTAGCCTCCGACCCACATAGAAACTGCACTCAGAGGATTAGACAAAAGTAAATTGACCATCCAAACAACAGGTCTGTTTAGCTGGCCCAATGTAAAGTTCCACCAACAGTCATCCTACCACTAGCGCGAATAGTACTCAACAATCAGCTGTTCATTCAGCGGTGTCTCAATATCCTCGCGCCCCGGCTCTTTCATCATCCGCCCGGACAAGGCATCAGCATCCAGGCTCAGCCAGCCCGGCGCCGAGCCCGCATCGACCTTTTTAGCACGCTCTTTGAAGAAAGAATTATTAAGACTGGCTTCTCTGACTGTGATAACGTCCTCCCGTCTCACGATTTGCGAGGGGACTTTGGTGCGTTTGCCGTTCACCAGGAAGTGGCCGTGCGCCACCAGCTGACGCGCCTGGGGACGCGAATCGGCAAGCCCCAGCCGATAGACGACGTTATCCAACCGCCGCTCCAACAAGACCACGAGGTTCTCCCCCGTCATACCGGGGCGACGTTCGGCCTCCCGATAGAAACGACGTAGCTGTCGCTCCAGCAGGCCGTATATTCGCTTTGCCTTCTGCTTTTCACGCAGCTGACGCGCGTAGTCCGACTGGCGCCGGCGTCGAAACCGCGCCAGCCACCCGTGATCACCGGGAGGGTAACCACGTTTCCGCTCAAATGGGCATTTGGGGGAAAAACATCGCTTCCCCTTCAAAAACAGCTTCTCTCCCTCTCGACGGCACAGTTTACAAACTGGTCCGGTATATCTTGCCATATTCCACTCTACTCCTATCTGCTACAAATTGATCGCTAGCCCACGCAACCAATCGTTACGTACGACGACGTTTGGGCGGGCGACAGCCGTTGTGAGGGATCGGGGTAACGTCCAAAATAGAGGTCACCTTCATCCCCGTGGACTGGATGGCGCGTATCGCTGCCTCTCGACCGGGCCCTGGCCCTTTCACGAAGACATCCACCTCATTCATTCCGAACTCGCGTGCTTCCCCGGCGGCTTTATTGGCCGCCTGTCGAGCTGCAAACGAGGTGCTTCGACGGGCTCCTTTGAACCCCACGGAACCGCCGCTGGCCCAGGTAAGGACGTTCCCTTGCAGGTCGGTCATCGTGACGATGGTGTTATTAAATGTGGCATGAATATGGGCTTGTCCCTTTGAGACCCTTCGGGTGACGCCACGTCGTCTTGATCGCCGTTTCGCCATGCTCTCCTCCTATCTTCTACTTCTTCTTCATTCCGCGCTTGCGCCCACGACCGGCCACTGTCTTCTTAGGCCCTTTTCGGGTGCGGGCGTTGGTGCGCGTGCGCTGTCCGCGAACCGGCAATCCCTTGATGTGTCGAATCCCGCGATAGCATCGAATATCCTTCAAGCGCCGGATATTCATCTGGACTTCACGCCGCAGGTCACCCTCCACCGTGTATTCGCGGTCGATGGTCGAACGCAAGCTGGTGATCTCTGACTCGGTCAGGTCTTTGACGCGCGTGTCGGGGTCAACACCAGCTTTTTCTAAGATCTCATTGCTCAAGCTGCGACCAATGCCGTAGATATACGTCAACCCCACCTCTACGCGCTTATCTCGCGGCAAGTCAACTCCTGCAATACGTGCCATATGTAGAATCTCCTACCTCTATCCGATCAGTCCAAAAACGCGATTACCCTTGACGCTGCTTATGCTTCGGATTGTCACAAATAACGTAAACCGTGCCTTTTCTACGGACAATTTTGCACTTTGGACAACGCTTCTTCACCGATGCTGAAACCTTCATCCTCTCAGCCTCCTCACTACTCCTATAATTTGGTCAAAATTTCTGCTTCGCCATTTCTAACGCAGATGGTATGCTCAAAATGAGCCGTTGGGGCACCGCTGCAAGATGCTACTGTCCAGTTATCATCCAGAACCTTCACACAAGGATCATCAATCAACACCATCGGCTCCAAAGCGATCGTCATACCCTCGCGCAAAGGCACGCCCTGCCCCGATCGGCCGTGGTTGGGCACTTGCGGATCTTCGTGCATTTGGCGCCCAATCCCGTGCCCAGTGTACTCGCGCACCACACAGTAGCCATGTCCCTCGACGTAAGATTGGATGGCGGCCGAAATGTCGCCCGAGCGATTGCCAGCTCTGGCGGCTGCAATGCCCGCCTCCAGCGCGCCCCTGGTCACCTCCAGAAGTTCTTCCACCTCTGGACTTATCTGGCCCACCGGAATTGTGACAGCTGCATCCCCGTGGTAGCCATCCACGATGGCCCCAACGTCTACGCTCAATATATCGCCCTCCTGCAGCTCTCGCGGCCCCGGGATGCCGTGGACAAGCTCATCGTTAATAGAGGCGCAGATGGCGGCCGGGAACGGATGTCGGCTGCCAGGCGGATAGCCCTTGAATGAAGGGATGGCCTGGTGGTTGCGGATTATAATGTCCTCCGCCATCTCGTTAAGCTCGCCAGTTGTCACGCCCGGCGCCGCTTCTTGCTTCACTAAAGCCAACACCTCGGCCACAATACGACCAGCCCGGTGCATCTTCTCAAGTGCCGATTCCGATTTTAAGGTAATCAAGAGACGCCCCTCAGACAGCCTTCTTTACAACATCCCAAAGGTCGGCATAGACATCATCCAGCGACTGCTCACCGTCGATCCTCTCCAGCAAGTCTTGAGCAAAATAATACCCAATCAGCGGGGAAGTCTGTTTGTAATAGGTATAGAGTCGGGTACGAACCGTCTCTGGGTTATCGTCATCACGCTGATAGAGCTCGCTGCCGCATACGTCACACACCCCCTCCTCCGAGGGTGGATTAAAGAGCAGGTTATAGACGGCCCCGCATGCCCGACAGACCCGCCGTGCCGTGAGCCTGCGGACGACCTCCTCGTCAGAGACGTCAATGAGCGGAACCAACGTCAGAGATTGCCCGCGCTCGTGCAAAGCCTCGTCAAGAGCAGCCGCCTGGCTCAACGTACGCGGGAAGCCATCCAGGATGATGCCCTCCGCACAATCGGTGCGACTAATCCGCTCCATTACCATCGTCACCGTCACGTCGTCAGGCACCAACTCGCCGCGATCCATATAGGCCTGCGCCATCTGCCCCAGCTCTGTCTCACGGCTGAGGTGATCGCGAAAGAGATCGCCGCTAGAGACGTGCGGGATGCCTAACGCCTCAACTAACATCTTGGCCTGGGTGCCTTTCCCCGCCCCAGGCGGGCCCAACAATACAATGACAGTGCTCACTGGATCCCCCTACTTCATGAACCCTTCATAGCGGCGCATCAACAACTCCGCTTCCAGCTGGCGTAGCGTATCCAACACCACGCCGACCACAATCAAAAGCCCAGAGGAGGTAATGAGCAAAACCCTGGTCTGCAGAAACAGATCGACGATGTAAGGAACAACTGCCACGCCACCCAGGAAGAGAGCCCCGACTAACGTGATGCGGCGGTAGATCGCGTTGATGTACTCAGACGTCCGGCGGCCCGGTCGGATGCCCGGGATGAACCCCCCTTGTCGCTTAAGTGAACCGGGCAGGTCCTGCTGCTGGATCATAACGTCAGTGTAAAAGTAGGTAAAGCCGACGACGGCCAAGAAATATAACACGCCATACCAGGGACTTTGGGCGCTAAAGAAATCCGTCATCGTACGAGCAAACTGTGACACTGCCTCACTTTCCGCCCCGACAAAGAACTGTGCAATTACAGCTGGGAAGGTGAGTATCGATTGGGCAAAGATCAAAGGAATCATTCCGGCCATATTGACCCGCAAGGGAATGTGTGTGCTCTGCCCGCCATACATCTTCCGCCCGCGTACACGTTTGCTGTATCGAACGGGAATCCGCCGCTCGCCTTCCTGCACGACAACGATCACAAACATAATGGCGGCGGTGATGAGCAAAAAGATGCCAATCATCAAGATTCCCATACCCACACCACCGCTCTCCATCGTTTGGGCCTGGGTCCAGATGCGTATCAGGTTCTCCGGCACGCGGACGACGATGCCGCTGAAGATAATCATCGAAAGGCCATTGCCGATCCCTTGCTCTGTGATCAACTCGCCGAGCCAGACGGCGAACATCGTGCCGGCCGTCATCGTCACGAGCACCGAGACAGTAGCTAGCGTGCTTTCCGGGGTCCCGAACCCAAACAGGGGCAGGACCGGTGTAGCTCCGGTGTTGACCAGGCGAATCTGCCCGAAGGCCTGCAACAATCCCATCGGGATGGCGATGTAGTAAGTCCACTGGTTAATCTTCTGCTGTCCGGCTTCACCCTCTTCCTGCAGCTGCTCCAGCTGGGGGATGATAGGCGTCAGCAGCTGCATAATAATACTGGCAGTGACATAAGGGTAGACACCGTTAGCCATCACCGAGAACTGGGCCACGGCCCCACCGGATAACATATCCAACAAGTTGAAGAGATTGCTGGCGCCGCCCGTTCCGGACAACAACTGAGCCAGCGCAGTTTGATTCACGCCCGGGACCGGCACGTGAGCCGCTGCCCTGTAGACCACCAGTATCAAGAGCGTATATAATAGCTTACGCCTCAGATCCGGCAACGTCATAGCGTTGCGCAGAGCTTTAATCATCGCTTATTCCCCCGTCCTCGCCTCTCGTAACCAATTGGTTATCGCGTCCGGTGACCACCCCGTTGCCAAGGTAACTCTTCGACCGTTCCACCGGCAGCCTCAATCTTAGCCCGGGCGCTCTTGGAGAATCGATGCGCCTTGACCACAAGCGGTTTCTCCAGATCGCCTCGCGCCAGAATAACGACGAGCTCGTCAGCTCGCTGAATGATACCGGCTTCCGCCAACGACTGCGGCGTGACTTCTGCCCCCTCCGGGAAATCGGCCAGGGCGATGCGCTTCAAGTTAACTGGCGTAAAGCTAACGCGCCAGGGATCGATGAAGTCCTCACCGCGTTCTTTCGGGCGGCGTTGCCACAGCGGCGTCTGACCGCCTTCAAAGCCAGGGCGTACACCGCCACCACTACGAGCATTCTGGCCTTTTGTACCGCGCCCGGCCGTCTTGCCATATCCAGAACCGCGTCCACGTCCCACTCGCTTACGTCCATGTTTCGAACCTTCAGCAGGTTTTAATTCATGCAGCTTCATCCCACTGTCTCCATCCACTACTCTGACTCTTCTACTTCCTCAACCGATACCAGGTGCTCCACCCGCGTTATCATACCGCGAAGGGACGGCGTGTCTTCGTGTTCCACGGTCTGGTGTAAACGTCGCAGATTCAACCCCTCCAACGTACGGCGCTGGCGGGGGGAGGTGCCGATAGGGCTCCTGGTCAACGTGATACGTACCTTACTCATTGTCCTCGACTCCAGAAGGGCGTCACGCGTTCTTTGGGTAAACCGCGCTCGCGCGCTACTTCTTCCACACTGCGCAGTCTCTGCAAGCCATCCATCGTCGCTCGTACCACACTGAGAGCGTTGGGGCTCCCTAACGATTTCGTCAGCACGTCCTGCACGCCGGCAGACTTTAGAACGGCGCGAACGTTGCTGGCCGCGATCACGCCGGTACCGGGCGCAGCGGGCTTGAGCATAACTCTCGCGCCTCCACACTTCCCGATGATGTCGTGTGGGATTGTGGTCCCCATCAGGGGCACCTCAATCATACTGTCTCGCGCTCGATCCATACCTTTATGAATCGCATCGGGGACGCCGCGCGCTTTGCCGATCCCCATACCAACACGCCCGTTATTGTCGCCCACAACGGTGACCACCCGAAAGCCAAAACGTCGACCTCCCTTGACGACCGTCGCCACGCGCTTGATATCTACGACGTGCTCTTCTAGTTCTTTTCGTTCATCGAACTGGGCCATGTAGCCTCCGATCTATTTCCGATCTACTTCGCGCCTAAAAGTCGAGCCCGCTCTCACGAGCCGCATCCGCCAGGGCCTTCACGCGGCCATGATAGGCATAGCCGCCACGGTCAAATACCACCTGCTCGATACCTGCTTCCAACGCCCGCTCGGCTACCACCTGACCGACAATCCGGGCCTGCTCCGTCTTGGAAAGGCCACTCAGCTGAGATTCTATCTCCGAGTCGATGGTCGACGCAGATACCAGCGTGTGTCCCTGAACGTCGTCGATCACCTGCGCATAGATATGCTGCAAGCTGCGGAAGACGTTCAAGCGCGGTCGCTCTGATGTCCCAGATACGTTTCTGCGTATGCGCTTATGCCGTTTCAAGCGGGCTTTTCGACGATCAATTTCTGGCATATCTCACCTTCAATCCGTCACTAGTATGTACCAGCGCCAATCTTACCGGCCTTACCAGCCTTGCGCGGCACGTGCTCACCAAAGTAGCGAACTCCTTTGCCTTTGTAGGGTTCAGGTGGTCGCCAAGCTCTGATCTCCGCTGCCACACGTCCGACGAGTTCCTTGTTCGCCCCGCTTACCGTGATCATCTTGGCCCGCGGTTCGACTTCGAATTCGATTCCCTCAGGGGGTGTGATGTGTACCGGATGCGAAAAGCCCAGCTGTAGCTCCAGGCTACCATCATTCTCCTGATCCACCCGATAGCCGACACCCCGGACCTCCAGCTTCTTCTGGTACCCTTCCGTCACACCGACGATCATATTCTCAAGCAACGTGCGGGTCAGACCATGCAATTCCCGATGTCGTCGCTGGTCGGTCGGGCGGTTGACTTTTAATTGACCATCTTCCAGCATAATCTCCATATCCGGATGGAACTCACGGGAGAGCGTCCCCTGGGGGCCGGACACCGTCACCTCATTTCTATCAATCTGCACCTCTACTTTATCGGGTACAGAAATTGGCATTCGACCAATTCGTGACATAACACGTCTCCTTCAGACACTACCACACGTAACAAAGCACTTCGCCACCGATACCAAGACGTCGCGCCTGTTGCCCGGTCATCACGCCCTTGGACGTCGTCAGAATGGCAATTCCCATCCCGCTACGGACCCAAGGCACTTCAGAAGCGCCCTTGTAGACACGCCGCCCTGGTTTACTCACGCGCTCCATCCCCGTGATCACCGAGTGGCGATCCTTCCGCTTGCCCACGTACTTGAGATCAATGATCAGCTGAGACTGCGGGCGCTCGTTGGTCACGTGATAATCCTCAACAAACCCTTCATCCTTCAGGATTTTTGCAATTGCTATTTTTGTATTAGACGCTGGTATGCTTACGCTCGAATGGTCCGCGGTCAAAGCGTTGCGTATACGAGCCAACATATCAGCGATTGAATCAGAAACCGTCATTGAATAAGTCCTCCCTTTGGACAATCCCGAAAAAAAGCCCTTATTCCCACGTGACTCTTCCAGCCGGCTACCAACTAGCCTTCCTTACACCCGGGATCTCGCCTTTCAAGGCAAGTTCTCGAAAGCAAATGCGGCACAGCTGAAAGCGACGCATATAACCTCGCGGTCGACCACATCGCTTGCAGCGATTTCGCTCTCGCACTTCGTACTTGCGGTCCTTCTCTCGTTCAATCAGACACTTTCTCGCCATACTCGCTCCTCGACTCCCAATCTATTGACGTCGAAACGGCATTCCCAGTAGATCAAGCAATCGGCGTCCCTCTTCATCGGTGGTAGCGGTGGTGGTGATGGTAATTCCCATACCCCGCACTTTATCCACCGTATCGTAATCGATCTCGGGGAAGACGAGCTGCTCGGTCAAGCCCAATACGTAATTGCCCCGCCCGTCAAGAGTGTCATTAACGCCGCGGAAGTCACGCTGGCGCGGGAGCGCCACATTGCACAATCGATCCAGAAACGCCCACATGCGGTCGCCCCGCAGGGTGGCCACCACGCCGACCGGATCTCCCTCTCGCATCTTAAACGCCGAGATAGAACGGCGCGCCCTGGTAACCACGGGGTGTTGGCCGGTGATTGTCTCAACGTCGCGCACCGCGTGATCCAACGCCTTGGCATCTTCTTGCGCCTCGCCCACGCCGATGTTGACCACGATTTTTCGCACGCGCGGCACTTCCATTATGTTATCGTACCCAAACTCCTCCATCAATGCGGGCCGCACTTCTTCATAATAACGTTTCCGCAAACGTTGCATCAATCTATCTCCTATCCATCACTTCATTGCACTTTTTACACACACGCACCTTACGGCCATCATCCTGCTTCGTAAAGCCAACGCGGGTGCGCTGATTGCACAATGGGCACACTGGCATCACATTAGAGATATGAATTGGAGCTTCAAAATCGATAATACCAGGTTGAACTTCTTGCCGTCCGGCACGCATAGGGCGCTGGTGCTTCTGAACAATATTGACACCAGATACGACGACGCGATCCTCGCTGGGTAAGATTCGCTGAACAGTCCCTCTTAACCCGCGATCATTGCCAGAAATAACCTCAACTATGTCACCCTGCTTAATTCGGCTAGCCACCGTGCACACTCCTCTCCATTCTCAACTTACAATACTTCCGGGGCCAGTGAGACGATCTTCATAAAGCCCTTCTCCCGCAGCTCGCGCGCCACCGGCCCAAAGATGCGCGTCCCTTTGGGGTTCAGTGTTGCTCCCTCTAGGATGACAGCTGCATTATCATCGAAGCGAATGCTCGAACCGTCGGGACGGCGGTACTCCTTCGCAGTTCGCACAATCACGGCCCGGACGATTTCGCCCTTGGTCACCTGGGATCGTGCGCTGGCGTTCCTCACGCTGCCGACGACGATATCGCCAACACCGCCATATCGGCGAGCAGCGCCGCCCGTCACTCGAATCACGTTAAGCCCCCGGGCGCCAGTGTTGTCGGCCACCCGGATGCTACTTTCCTGTTGAATCATTGCTCAACCTCCGACATTTCGGAGCGTCGCATAATCTCTTTCACGCGCCACCGCTTCTCGCGGCTCAGAGGGCGAGACTCTTCAATACGCACGAGGTCACCTGTTTGGCATTCGTTATGCTCGTCGTGAGCTTTGTACTTCTTCTCCAGCCGCAAAACCTTCTCATAAACCGGATGGCGTGCCAGACGCTCAACCGTCACAACGACCGTCTTGTCCATTTTATCGCTTACCACGCGACCAACTAGATTCTTGCGCTGCCCCTTCACTATGCTGCCTCCCCCATCATCTCAGCGATTAGCTCTCGCTCACGAAGGATCGTTTTCATACGAGCGATGTTTCGCTTCACCCGCCCAATTTGGTTATAATCTTCCAGCTGACCCAAGTCCAGCTGGCGGCGCAGGGTGAAAAGCTCGCGATATGCCTCATCCAATCGACCGTGTATCTCTTCCGCCGTCAACGTTCGGATTTCTCTTGCTTCCATTGACTACTCTCCGCCAACAACCTCTTCGCGTTTAACGAATTGGCATTTGATGGGCAGCTTATGTGAAGCCAGCCGAAACGCTTCACGGGCCATATCTTCCGACACACCGCTCAGCTCGAACATAATGCGTCCCGGCTTGACCACGGCCACCCAATGGTCCACCTCTCCCTTGCCCTTGCCCATACGCGTCTCCGCAGCCCGGGCGGTAACCGGTTTATCGGGAAAGATACGGACCCAATACTTGCCGCGCCGTCGAACATGGCGCACGATGGCCTGACGCGCGGCCTCAATCTGACGCGCCGTGATCCAGCACGGTTCCAAAGCCTGCAGACCGAAGTCGCCAAATTCCACTTCGGTTCCACGCGTGGCCTTGCCCTTCATTCGACCACGAAATTGCTTGCGATATTTCACACGTTTCGGCTGCAACATCGTCTCAACTCCCCAAATTCCAACCTTACGTCGCTAGACGACGAAGGGCTGCTCTTCTGCTTCTTCCTCGGACAATATTTCACCCTTATAGATCCACACCTTGATGCCGATGTTTCCATAAGTCGTCGGGGCCTCGTCCTTTGCGAAGTCGACGTTAGCGCGCAAAGTCTGCAGAGGCACCTGTCCTTCGTGGCGCCATTCCCGACGCGCCATCTGAGAACCAGAGAGGCGCCCTTTGCATTCGACCTTGACCCCTTCCGCCCCAGCGTCCATCGCAGAATCCACAGCGCGTTTCATAGCCCGGCCATGATAAATACGCCGCTCCAGCTGAGAAGCGATGTTACTCGCCACTAACTTAGCGTCCAGCTCCGGCTGCTCCACCTCTTGAACATCAATGGAGAGGCTCTTACCGGTCAATTCCTCCAATTCGCTCCGCAGCTCTTTGACGTTAGATCCTCGACGCCCGATGACGATGCCGGGCTTAGATGTCCATATCGTCACAGTCACTTGCTTCGGGAAGCGCTCAATCTCAATACGAGAGACCCCCGCTCGCCTTGACGACTTTTCTTCGATATGTTCGCGAATCTGTAGATCTTCATGCAACAAATTAGCGTACTCTTCGCCTTCTGCGTACCAATGCGATTTCCAATCGCGGATTACACCGAGCCTGAACCCATAGGGATGAACTTTATGTCCCAAATCCCTCCTCCTTCTATCTTACCAGCGCTTCCTACGGCTACTCTCGTTCTTCCAGAACGACTGTGATGTGCGAGGATCGCTTTCGAATCGCCCGCACACGTCCACGCGCTCCATATCGTCGGCGCCAACCCTTCCCAGGCGCCACACCCGGCCCCTGATCGGCTACAATTTTCGAGATGTATAAATCCTCACGAGAGAGGCCCACGTTCTCTTCCGCATTCGCGATAGCGGAATTGATCACCTTGGTCACCGGGCGAACCGCTGCTTGAGGCAAAAACTGCAGCACATTCAGAGCTTCCTCAACGTCAAGCCCGCGCACCTGATCAATCACTCGCCGGACCTTCTTCGGCGACATCGGAATGTGCCTCGCTCGGGCTACAACTTCCGTACCCATACCTAACTCCTCATTCCACTACCGGGGCGTTCCCCTTCCTTCACCCGCCCTTTCTTCTCCCGCCGGTAGTGACCGCGGAACGTGCGGGTCGGGGCGAACTCACCCAACTTATGTCCTACCATCTCCTCTGTGATGTAGATCGGCACGTGCCGCCGACCGTCATGCACAGCGATGGTATGCCCAACCATCTGTGGGAAGATCGTCGAGGAACGAGACCAGGTCCGAATCACCTGCTTCTCACCCTGCCGGTTCATCTTCTCGATCTTCTCCAACAGCTTCGGATCTACGTATGGATATCGCACACTTCTTGAGGACGGTCGCGCCATACTCCGTCTCCTTCACTCCCTAATAATTATTATCGGCGTCGCTTGCCGCGTCGACGCACAATATACTTATCTGATTTCTTGCTGCGGCGTGTCTTCTTGCCCATTGTCTTCTTACCCCACGGGGTCTTGGGACTAGGCATCCCAATGGGCGTGCGTCCCTCGCCACCTCCGTGTGGGTGGTCACGAGGCGACATCACCGAGCCGCGCACTGTGGGACGCCAACCGCGCCAACGCTTCCGTCCAGCTTTTCCCAGCTTGACGTTGCCGTGATCAACGTTACCCACCTGGCCGATGGTGGCCTTGCACTTTTGAGAAACCTTCCGCATCTCGCCGCTGGGCAACCGAAGCGTCACATATTTCCCTTCTTTAGCCAAGATCTGGGCCGACGTCCCCGCAGAACGGGCGATCTGCCCGCCACGCCCGGGAGTCAGCTCAACGTTATGGACCATCGTACCGGGCGGGATATTCTCCAGCGGAAGCGCGTTACCATCTTCGATTTCCGCATCAGGTCCACTCATCACCCGACTGCCCACCTCCAACCCCAACGGCGCGATGATATAGCGCTTTTCACCGTCGGCGTAAACTAGCAGGGCGATCCGGGCCGAGCGGTTGGGATCGTACTCAATGCTCGCCACGCGGGCCGGGATATCATCCTTGTCGCGCTTAAAGTCAATCAACCGATACAGGCGTTTGTGACCACCTCCACGATGGCGCACTGTGATACGCCCATGGACGTTACGTCCAGCTCGCTTGCGCAATGGGCGCAGCAAGCTACGCTCTGGCTTTGTGCGCGTAATCTCCTCCCCGGTCGGGTCCGTTCGCCAACGTTGCCCCGGCGAGGTTGGCTTATATGTCTTAATCCCCATACTACACTCCCTCAAAAACGTCCAGCCGCTCGCCTTCTGACACAGTGACTACTGCTTTCTTCCAGGCCGGCTTGTAGCTACTCCACGTCTGCTTGGCTGGCATGATCAACACGTTCACTTTATCCACGCTGGCACCAAAAATCTGTTCGATAGACTTCTTGATCTCAATCTTATTCGCGCCAGGATGGACCTCAAAGGTATATTTACCTAACTCGGCCTGTATGCGTGTCTTCTCCGTATCAATCGGTCGAATGATAATTTCGTAGGGATTCATCGTTCACCTAACCCAAAATGCGTTCGATCATCTGTAGCGCATCCATCGGCACCAGCACATAATCATACACCAACAGATCACGAATATTAAGATAATTAGCTCGCAGCACTTTCACCTGCGGCAAATTACGCGCTGATTTCTCCACTACCTCATTCGGCTCCCCCAGTAAGAGAAGCACGCTGCCGTCCAGGTCCAGCGCCTCTAAAAACGCTGCGAACCTCTTCGTCCGCGGGGTCTCCATCTCCAGCACATCCGTCACCACGATCTGGTCATCCTGGGCCTTGACCGAAAGCGCCGAGCGTAACGCCGCATGTCGCATAGTTTGGGGCATCTTCTTGCTGTAATCGCGCGGCTTCGGGCCGTGTGAGACCGCACCGCCCACGAATAGATTAGCGCTGCGACTGCCGTGTCGCGCTCGCCCAGTACCCTTCTGACGGTACCACTTGCGCGTGGTTCGGCTAACCTCGCTTCTGGACTGGGTCTTGTGCGTCCCCAACCGGGCGTTAGCCGCCTGGCGGGTGTGCGCCTGGTGCATCAGCGGTACGTTGAGCGGAGCTTCAAAAATATCGGAGCGCAGTTCGGCCTCACCGACCCGCTCTCCCGTTATGTCGTACCTTGGTACAACCATAATTCTCCTCACCGTTATCCTTCGCCTCGCCGCCTAGCCATCTCTCTCGACTTGCGCGCTCGCTTGACTTCGACGAGTCCACCTTTCGCGCCCGGCACGCTGCCGCGGATTGCCAGCAAGTTCCGCTCAGGATCGACCATCTCCACGCGCAGGTTTTGGACTGAAACGCGTGCGTTCCCCATCCGTCCTGGCATTCGCTGCCCTTTCCAGACACGAGATGTGTGCGTAGTTCCTCCGATAGAACCAGGGGCCCGATGTCGATCCGACTGACCATGCGTCTTAGGGCCTCCCGCGAAACCGTGTCGCTTGACACCGCCAGTAAAGCCGCGCCCTTTCGAGATGCCAACCACGTCCACGCGATCACCGACCTCAAACACATCGACCAGAAGACGCTCTCCTTCTTCCATATCCTGATCGCTTCTGCGCAATCGGAATTCACGCAAGTAGCGTAAAGGAGGCACGTCAGAGCGCTTCAAGTGACCACGCTCGCCCTTGCTCAACTTTTTGGGCTTCAGCTCTTCAAACCCAAGTTGAACAGCCCGGTAGCCATCCCGCTCCTCGGTCTTGACCTGTGTCACGTAACATGGACCGGCCTCAATGACCGTCACCGGGACAGCCTCACCGCTCTCGTTGAATATCTGCGTCATGCCAACTTTCTTACCCAAAATTGCTTTCACAGCGTTACCTTCCTGCGGGACTGCTGATGCTACAGCTACGACTCCGAGAGAGACAAGGGGAAGGAGGGAGTTAAACTCAGATTCTCCCTCCCCCTATCAATCCCAAACGTCTAACTATAACTTGATCTCTATATCTACACCGGCCGGCAGATTAAGTCGCATCAGCGAATCAATCGTCTTATCATCCGGCTCAATGACATCGATCAGCCGTTTGTGGGTGCGAATCTCAAAATGCTCGTGGGAATCCTTGTGAATGAAAGGAGCACGTCGAACAGTGAAGCGCTCGACCTGGGTCGGCAAAGGCACAGGGCCAGAGACTTTAGCCCCCGTTCGCTCAGCGGACTCCACGATGCGTTTCGCTGACTCATCGAGCACACGATGATCGTAAGCTTTTAATCGGATGCGTATCTTCTGCTTGGCCATATTTCGATACCTAATCCAAGATTTCTGTCACAACACCGGCGCCGACGGTCAAGCCTCCCTCGCGAACTGCGAAGCGAAGCCCTTCCTCGACAGCGACAGGCTCAATCAGATTCACCTCTAGATTGACCCGATCGCCCGGCATAACCATCTCAACCCCCTCTGGCAGGGTGATTTCGCCCGTCACATCCATCGTCCGAATGTAGAACTGCGGGCGATAACCAGAGAAGAAAGCCTTGTGGCGCCCACCCTCGTCTTTGCGGAGCACGTAGACCTCGCTCATAAAGTGTTTATGAGGCTCAATGCTGCCGGGAATGGCCACAACCTGACCACGCTGGACCTCTTCACGATCCACACCGCGGAGCAACAAGCCAGCGTTATCGCCAGCGATGACCTTGTCAAGCGTCTTGTGGAACATCTCCATCGACGTCACGACCGTCTCGATCGCATCATCCTGCAACCCCACAATCTCGACCTCGGTCATCGGTTCCATAGAACCGCGTAACACGCGCCCGGTGACGACCGTGCCGCGCCCTTTGATCGAGAAGACATCCTCAATCGGCATCAGGAACGGCTTATCCTCATCACGTTCTGGCGTGGGAACGTACTCGTCAATAGCATGCACCAGCTCCCAGATGCACTCATACTCAGGCGCATCAGGTTCCGTGGCTTCACTCTGCAACGCTTCCAGAGCGCTACCCCGCACAATCGGAGTCTCGTCTCCGGGGAAGCCGTAGCCATCAAGCAGCTCCCGCATCTCGAGCTCGACCAGCTCAAGCAATTCGGGGTCGTCCATCAGGTCCACCTTGTTCAGGAAGACCACAATAGCCGGCACGTCCACCTGCCTGGCCAGCAAGACGTGCTCGCGCGTCTGCGGCATCGGACCGTCGGCTGCCGAGACCACCAAGATCGCACCGTCCATCTGCGCGGCACCGGTGATCATATTTTTGATGTAATCGCGGTGACCGGGGCAATCGATGTGAGCATAATGTCGCTCATCGGTCTCATACTCAACGTGTGCGATAGCAACGGTCAAGATCTTCGTCGCATCGCGACGGAACATCTTGGCGTCCGCCTTCGCCACGTCGTCATACGCTTTGTAATCGGCCCACCCTTTGAGAGAGAGCACCTTGGTTATGGCCGCAGTAAGCGTCGTCTTGCCATGGTCGATATGGCCGATGGTACCCACATTCACATGGGGTTTTGTTCGTTCAAACTTCTCTTTTGCCATTTCTCACTCCTTTGGATGTCTTTTTGCTGTACTTACCAGCCCCCACCATCAACGATGGCGTCCATCCTTTGCTTATCCACTTCTGCATAATGATCAAATTCCATTGTAAACATGCCCCGTCCCTGCGTCAGACTACGAATGCTTGTCGCATAGCCGAACATTTTTGCCAATGGAACGAAAGCGCGTATCGCCTGTATATTGCCAGCCCGATGCGCCATCTCCTTAATCTCAGCGCCTCGTGCATTTAGATCCGACATAACTTCGCCGGTGTAGTCCTCCGGCACAACGGCTTCCAGATCCATCACCGGCTCCAACAATACGGGGCCGGCCTCTTCCAGAGATTCTCGGAAAGCCTTGGTGGCGGCGACCTCAAAAGCCAAACCCGAAGCTGTATCTTCGTGCAACTCTGCTTCAATCAATTGGGCTTTGACGTCGATCAGCTGGTAGCCAACCAGAACCCCGCCTCTCATCGCCTCACGACATCCTCGCTCAACCGCCTCCACAAATCGCGGAGGTAAAACCTCTTCATCCAGCGTGTTCACGAACTTAAGCCCCTCGCCGGACGCAGCCGGTGACACTTCTAACCGCACGCGCCCGAAGTGAAGCCGACCGCCCGTTTCGCGATCGAACACGCCTTCAGCTTCAGCTTGCTGGGTGATCGTCTCACGATAACTGACACGTGGGCGACTGATGCGTCCTTCCACCCCAAACTCGCGCTTCAATCGGTCCGTCAGGATGTCCAGGTGGAGCTCTCCCATCCCGGAGATGAGCGTTTGCCCCGTCTCCTCGTCCACCCCCACGACAAACGTGGGGTCCTCCTCCTCCAGATGACGCAGGCCTTCGTTCAGCCGTTCCTCGTCGGCAGCCGACTTCGGCTCTACCGCCACAGAGATAACCGGTTCTGGGAACGTGATGGATTCCAGGATAATCGGTGCATCGGGCGCACACAACGTCTCGCCCGTAAACGTATCCTTCAGGCCCAGCGTCGCGCCAATGTCACCCGCCCGCACCACCTCCATCTCTTCCCGATGGTCAGCGAACATGCGGAGCAAACGCCCCACGCGCTCCTTACGCTCCTTTACGGCGTTCAATACCCGCGTGCCCACCCTAGCCTCGCCGGAATAGACCCGAAAGTAGGCCAAACGACCGGCGTAAGGATCTGTGGCAATTTTGAAGACCAATGCCGCCAGCGGAGCATCTGAATCCGCCGGGCGCTTCTCAACCTTTCCAGTGTAAGGATTCTCGCCTTCTACCGGGGGGACATCCAAAGGGGAAGGCAAATAATCCACCACTGCATCCAGCAGCGGTTGAATTCCTTTATTGCGCAGGGCCGAGCCGCACAACACCGGCTGAATCTGCCCGGACAAAGTGGCCGCTCGCAAGGCTGTCCGCAACTGATCGGCCGAGATTCCCTGGCCTTCCAGATAGAGCATCATCAGATCGTCATCAGTCTCAACGATCTTCTCCAGCGCTCGCTCACGAGCTTCGTGGACAGTATCCTCCAGATCTGGGGGGATCTCCACTTCCTCAGGCTTGGCTCCCAGCTCGTCCGACCATACAATAGCTCTCATATCCAGGAGGTCTACAACGCCGCGGAAATCATCCTCTCTCCCGATAGGCCATTGGATGGGGACCGGATTGGAGACTAAGCGTTCTTCAATCGTCTCAACTGCATGGGCAAAATCGGCCCCCAGTTTGTCCATCTTGTTGACGAAGGCCACCAGTGGCACGCCAAAGTCCTGCGCCTGGTGCCACACCGTCTCCGATTGGGGCTCCACGCCAGCCATAGCGTCGAAAACGACGACGCCGCCATCCAAAACGCGCAGGCTACGCTGCACTTCAGCAGTGAAGTCGATGTGCCCGGGCGTATCGACGATGTTGATCTGGTGATCGCGCCAGAAGCACGTCACCGCAGCTGCGGTGATCGTGATACCTCTTTCTCGCTCTTGCGCCATCCAGTCCGTCACCGTCGTGCCATCATCGACGCTCCCCATCCGATGGGTACGCCCGGTGTAGAACAAGATGCGCTCTGTAGTCGTCGTCTTGCCCGCGTCGATATGGGCGATGATTCCAATATTCCGAATGCGGTCTAACGAATTTCGCTTACTCATCTTCGCAACCTGCAGTTCTGCGACCGCACTCCATTGTTATAAAAGTACGAACGCTAAGCTACCAGCGGTAGTGGGCAAAAGCGCGATTGGCCTGAGCCATGCGATGCGTCTCTTCCTTCTTTCTATACGCTGCACCAGCTTCGCTCGCTGCGTCCATCAGCTCAGCCGCCAGCTTCTCGGCCATATCTCGGCCTGATCGAGCGCGGGCAGCATTCAGCAGCCAACGCATCGCCAAGCTTTCCCGCCTCTGTGGAGGAACCTCCACTGGGATTTGGTAGGTGGAGCCGCCGACACGGCGAGGCTTCACCTCCAGCGCTGGCTTTATGTTCTCAAGCGCTTTCTCCACCACTTCCAGTGGATCCTTGCCCATCCGCTCGTTTATCATATCCATCGCATCATACACGATGTTCTGCGCTATGCTCTTCTTCCCGTCCATCATCACGCGATTGATGATCTTGGAAACCGACAGGCTATCATAGCGCACATCCGGCATCAATTCCTGCCGAGGGGGCGTATATTTTCGAGGCATCCTTGACGTTCTCCCTAACTACTCCGGCTTCTTGGTACCATACTTGGAGCGCTGCTGCTTACGATCCTCCACGCCTTGCGCATCCAGAACACCACGAACAATATGGTACCGGACACCAGGAAGATCCTTGACGCGCCCACCTCGCACCAGCACGACGGAGTGTTCCTGCAACGAGTGACCCTCCCCCGGAATATAGGCGGTGACCTCAATGCCGTTGGTCAGGCGCACCCGCGCGATCTTGCGCAGAGCCGAGTTAGGCTTCTTCGGCGTCATTGTACGGACCTGTGTGCACACACCACGTTTCTGCGGCGCTCCCCCAGGCTGCTTCACGCGCTCCTGCTTGAGAGAGTTATAGCGGTAATGTAATGCTGGTGCCTTAGGTTTGCGCTCTTTCGGATCTCTTCCCTTACGAACTAACTGATTAATTGTAGGCACCCTTACCTCCTCCCAACAAATTCATAGAAGAAGGCCATCCACCTCTGCCGATGGCCTCCTTCTCAATCTACAAACGGACAACAGGGTCTCTGGCTGCTGCCCAACTTAGTGAGCACGTATTTTACCACAAAACCATGAAAGGTCAAATAGGTAAACGGCCCAGACGGCAGCTAGCGTCTCAGATCCAACAGCCCCATTCCCAGCTTGGGGGGCGCTGTCTTCTCTTCATCTTTACCAAAGTGTAAGACTTCGCCCTTCTGGGTGACAGCCTCGACGGCCAACCCCAGGCTCTGTAGCTCTTTCACCAACACCTTGAACGAAGCCGGAACGCCAACCTCCTCAACTGGCTCGCCCTTCACGATCGATTCGTAAACTTTGACGCGGCCCTGGACGTCGTCCGACTTGACGGTGAGCATTTCCTGGAGTGAATGGGCAGCTCCATAGGCCTCAAGCGCCCAGACCTCCATCTCACCGAAGCGCTGCCCACCGAAGCGTGCCTTGCCGCCCAACGGCTGCTGCGTCACCAGGCTGTACGGGCCGGTAGAACGAGCGTGCGCCTTGTCCTCGATCAGGTGATGGAGCTTCATCACGTAACGGACGCCGACGGTCACCGGCTGATCGAACGGTTCACCGGTCCTCCCATCATAAAGCGTCATTCGCCCGAGGATCGGGAGGGGATATCCCTCTTCCAGGCTGACCTGGTTGGCCAACTGCTCCACTTCCTCGTCGTCCAGGTCGCTGGCGTCACACCCGTGATCTTCCAACCAGAGACGCAGGCAAACGTCGCGCGCCCGTCGATCCAGATCAGAATGCTTGTATACGGGCCGCGGGTCATCCTCGAAGACGAGCAGGTTATCCGGCTCGTACCCTCGTTCGCGCAGCCACTCCCGCAGCACCGACCGACGAGCATAGACGGAATCGGTGGTCAGTCGATCAATGTCGTAGTCCCGCTCACCTATCCAGGCCACGATGTAGAGTAAACGCGCTTCATCCTCCGATTCTAGCGTCTCCAGCGGGTAGTCCTGCGCTTTCAACCAGGCCCAGGCCCGTTCGGTAATCTCATCCCAGGCGCGGTCGATGAGCCAGGCCCGTGCCAATTCCGCCTCGACCTGGAGCTCGCCCGCCCCGTCAAACACCGGGGTCACGGCCCGGAAGCCAAGTCGATCAGCTGCCCAGCCCAAATGGGTCTCCAGCACCTGCCCGATGTTCATACGCCCGGGGACACCCAACGGGCTCAAGATCACATCGACCGGCGTGCCATCGGGCAAGAAGGGCATATCCTCAACAGGGACTACCTTGGAGATGACCCCCTTGTTACCGTGGCGACCCGCCATCTTATCCCCCTCAGTGATCTTACGCACCTGGGCGACGTTGACGCGCACCATCTCCTCCACACCGGTAGGGAGATCGGGGTACTCATCGCGATCGAATGCTTTGACGTCTATCACCTTACCGCGTTCGCCATGAGGCATACGTAAGCTGGAATCCTTCACGTCACGCGCCTTCTCGCCAAAGATGGCCCGCAACAGCTTCTCTTCGGGACTGAGCTCCTTCTCGCCCTTCGGCGCCACCTTACCCACCAAAATGTCCAGCGGTCCAACTTCGGCCCCAACGCGGATGACGCCGCTCTCGTCGAGGTCCTTCAATGTCGTCTCACCAACGTGGGGGATGTCGCGCGTGATTTCCTCCGGTCCGAGCTTCGTATCGCGAGCCTCAATCTCATACTCCTCAATGTGGAGCGAGGTATATTTGTCCTCCTGTACCAAGCGCTCGCTGATGATAATAGCATCCTCGAAGTTAGCTCCCTCCCAGGAGAGGAAGGCGCATACGACGTTCTGGCCCAGAGCCAGCTTGCCGTCCTCGGTGGAGAAGCTGTCCGCAAGCACCTCTCCCTTTCTCACTCGCTGCCCTTTGTAGACGATGGGCCGCTGATTGATGCACGTGCTCTGGTTCGAGCGCTCGTATTTGAGAAGGTCATATGTCTTTATCCCATCTTCGTGTCGAACTTTCACCCGATCACCCTGAACGCTGACCACCTCACCATCGGACTGCACCATAACCACCTGCCCAGAGTCCTTGGCCGCTCGCTCCTCCATCCCGGTACCCACCAGGGGCGTTTCGGGGCGAATGAGCGGTACGCCCTGCCGCTGCATATTGGAACCCATCAAAGCGCGGTTAGCATCATCGTGCTCCAAGAAGGGAATCAACGCGGCAGCGACGCCGACCACCTGTCCAGGCGCGACGTCAATGTAATCAATCTCCTCCGGGGGGACATTCAAGAATTCGCCCGCGTGCCGGACTGAAACCCGCGAATTCACAAAGTGACCGCGACCGTCCAGCTTGGCGTTGGCCTGAGCCACCAGGTAACGATCCTCTTTGTCGGCTGAGAGGTACTCCATCTCGTCACTGACCTTGGGCTTGACCGAAATTTTCTCCATAAGTCCAAGCGCACCGATCTCTTCCGCCAGCGGTTCTTTAACGCGTGTACCGGCCTCCGCCACCACCTCACCGCTCTCGGGGTCTTCGATGTCTTCCTCCAGGATATGCCCCATCAGCTTCTCGGCTGTAGGTTCGACGCTGCTAACGACCTTACGGTAAGGAGTCTCGATGAAGCCAAGGGAATTAACGCGCGCATGCGTCGCCAGCCGGGTAATGAGACCGATGTTGGGTCCCTCTGGCGTCTCAATGGGGCAGATACGCCCGTAATGCGTGTAATGGACGTCACGCACCTCGAAGCCAGCGTATTCGCGCTTCAGACCACCCGGCCCCAGCGCCGACAGGGTACGCTTATGGGTCAGCTCGGCCATCGGGTTTGTCTGCTCCATAAATTGCGACAGCTGGCTAGAGCCAAAGAACTGGCGGATGATCGCTACAAATGGCCGGATGTTGATCAGATTGACCGGCGTCAGCGACTCGGCATCACGGGTAGACATACGGTCCACCACGATGCGCTCCATGCGTCGCAAGCCGATCCGCAGCTTGTTCTGAACGAGCTCGCCAACCGTCTTGACGCGACGATTACCCAGGTGGTCGATGTCATCGGCGTCCCGAATGCCGTTGTTAATGCGGATCATATGCTGAACGATGGCCACAATATCTTGCTTTGTGACCATACGATGCTCCAGATCAACGTCGAAGTTCAGGCGCTGGTTCAGCTTATAACGCCCCACCCGCTTGAGATCGTATCGTCGCGGATCAAACAACTGCTCTTCCAGGTACTCACGAGCATTATCCAACGTGGCCGGGTCTCCTGGTCGCATCCGCCGGTAGAGCTCCAGCAACGCTTCTTCGGCCACTGATCGTCCATCCTTGGGCTCCCAGCGAGGCTCCTGCTGCATTGTGGTCGGAATATATTCATGCTCGGGGTTGCTATCAACGTCCTCAAACAACTTCAGGAGGTCCTCGTCTGTACCTTCGCCCAAAATATCAGTGCCCATCCCATCGTCCACGGCGGCCAATGCACGCAGTAGAATGGTGACAGGCAGGATTCGCTTCCGATTGAAGCGGACGGTCAAATAGCCAGTCTTGCGGCTGCCGAACTCCAGCCATGCCCCATGGTCGGGAATCAGCTTGGCGGTGCAAAGCCGCAAGCCCGTCGAACGGTCCTCTTCCAGGTCAAAGTAGACCCCCGGCGAACGGATCAGCTGACTGACGACCACACGCTTGGTGCCGTTGATGATAAACATACCCGTTTCGGTCATCAACGGGAAATCGCCCATAAAGACCTCGGACTGGATGATCTCGCCGGTCTCGCGGTTACTGAGCACCACTTCCGCGTAGAGGGGAGCGGCGTAAGTAAGGTCACGCTCGATGCACTCTTCTATGGAGTGCCGAGGGGCGTCGAAGTAGTAATCAAGGTTAAATTGGGCCTCTCGCGCTTGAGACCCAGGAAAAAATAATCTGAGGTTTTCATTGAAACTTTCGATGGGAGATATTTCATCAAACAGCTGCGCCAAGCCCTCATCTTGCAACCAGTTAAAAGATTTTCGTTGAATTTGGAGCAGCGGCGGTAGCTCCTCTGCGTCAGTTATCAGCGCATAGGATTTACTACCCAAATAATTCATTACCAAAATCCTCCCAAATACTCAGTCAATCAAGTTAAGCCCGTTGCAGAAATCCAGAATTATGATTATAACAAACAAAAGCAATTTGTCAATTTATTGTGGCGTCGGACCCTTTCCTTTGGAAGAGGGGGGGCGCTTCAACTCCCACGTTCCCAAAGAGTCAATGTGACAACAAAAAAGCCCCACCTTCCAGGTGGGGCAACGTGATAGGACCGATTAACACATACCCTATATTGTACCCCCAAGGGGATTCGAACCCCTGCCGCGGGCTTGAAAGGCCCGTGTCCTAGACCAGGCTAGACGATGGGGGCATGCACAAAGGATATTCTACCACAAAGATCCTCCGCGTCAAGCATAAGTCAGCTGCGTCGCCTCTCTTCCAATCTCCGATCGCTCCACCGACGCGCCTCCACCAGGCTTTCATACAACGTCGGACTGAACCCGGTGACGGTCAAGAAACGATCTAACTGCTCCTGTTCCAGCTCGGCGTCGTGGGCTTCCAGGTAACCGGAATGAATCGCCCCCAGGTCAAGGTTAAATGCCTTGTTCAAGGTATACATCGTGGCCCACAACACCTGAGGATGTTCCCGTAAATGCTCCTGCCCCACCCTGAACACTCGCTGTTGCGCCAGACTCTCCAGCAAGATGACGTCTTCAAACGTCAATTCAAGCTCCAACAGGCGCTTGCCCAACGCCCTGCGATCCTCAAAATACGCCTCATCGAAGCCCCCGTCCAGCAATCCCGCCCACCACTCAGCGAGCAGGTCGTGAAGGCAGCGGGCAAAGCGCGCGTTACCCATCAATTGCTGGCGGTCGTTGAGCTCCATCAACCGCCGGCTCAATCCCTCAATCATATCATCCACGTAGGGGGCCATCCAGCGGCTCAACTCGGTCATCCGCGCTCGATCGCGCCCATCCCAAGCTACCTCCTGTTTGGCCTTGTCGAGCCAGACGATCCTCACCAACCTCTCCTCTCCGCCCTCGCTACCGCTCAAGTGGTTCATTCTCACATCAAGCCTTTGACAATCAGGTCGCAATGAGCGCCCACACAAAAGCGAGTGTAGCATACCACAAAATGGGACACTAGGACGTTGCGAAGAAATTACGATTTAGTTACGAAGGGAATCAATCGGCGCCAGAGGGGTCGGAGAACATATAGCCCACCCCGCGCACATTGAGGATATAGCGCGGTTGTGAGGGATTGGGCTCTACTTTCTGTCGCAGACGGCGGATGTGGACCCGGATGATGGCCCGAGCGCCCTGCGTATCGGTCTCATACCCTCGCGCCCGCCGCACCAGTTCCTGGGGGCTCCAGACCTGATCGGGGGTTTCCACCAAACAGGAAAGGATCTTGAACTCGGTCGGCGTCAGGTCAAGAGGTTGCCCATCCAGCTTGGCGATATGTTTCTGACGATCGAGCACGATATCGCCCACTTCCAAGAAACGCCCATCCCCATCACGCGCTGGCTCCTCAGTGGAGAGAGGTTCCTCCACCGCATCCAGCTTGGAGACCGTCTCCTTAAGCTGGTCAACCAACAACCGACGTTGAATTTCCTGCTGGCGCTTCTCCAGCCCCTCGCGTACACTCTCCATAATATCGGGAATGGGACAGGGCTTGAGCAGATAGTCGTGAGCGCCCTTGCGGATAGCCTGAATAGCCGTCTCCATCGTGCCAAAGGCGGTCAGCAGAATCACCACCGTACCGGGCGACTTTGTGCTTATGGCCTCAGTCACCTCAAGGCCATCCATGCCCGGCATCTTGAGATCCAGGATAATCAAATCGAAAGGCTCCCGCTTCTGCACCAGGCTCAGCGCCTCCTCACCGCTGGCAGCGGTGGCAACCTGATACCCCTCCAGGCGCAAGGCCTCGGAAAGCGAGATGCGCGTAACCGACTCGTCATCCACGACCATGATGTTCGCTTCTTCTCGCCGCTCCATCGCTAGCCCTACCTCTCTTTCGCCGACCGATTAGACTGGCAGACGGACCACAAAGGTCGACCCGGCGCCCGGCTGGCTCGAGACCTCAATCACGCCACGGTGACGCTCAATGATGCCATAGCTGATGGCAAGCCCCAGGCCGGTCCCATCGACCTTCGTGGTGTAGAAAGGCTCAAAGAGGCTGGCTATTTCCTCCGCCGACATTCCCACCCCACTATCCCGGAACGTAACCAGTATCTCGCTCTCATCACCCGAAAGCGACGTCTCCACCCATAGATCGCCACCATCCGGCATGGCCTCAATAGCGTTGATCACAAGGTTCAAGAAGACCTGGCTGATCTGATCGGCCACCAGGGAGAGCGTGGGCAGATCATCGCTCAAGGCAGTATGCACCTCTACGTCATTATGACGCAGCCGCTTGCGGGCCAGCGCCAGCACCCGCTCCACCACTTCATTGACGTCGGTGGGCCTGGCATCGCCGCGGGAAGGCCGGTAGAAATCTAGCATCCGCTGCACGATCTCAATCAGATTCTGTACTTCGTCCTGAGCCATGTCCAAGTATTGGAGCCGCTTCTCGCTTCCCAGGGCCGCCTGCGAGCTGAGATGGAGGGTGTTGTGGATCGCCTGAAGCGGATTGTTGATCTCGTGGGCCAGTGACGCGGCCAGGCGCCCGATGGCCGCCATCTTTTCCGCCTGAACCAGCTGGGCCTGGGATCGTTCCAGCTCCTCCGCAAAGTCGTTGAGCTCGGCGTAGAGATTGGCGTTGTCCACCGCCACCGCCACCGAGGCCGCCATCGCGTTCAACAGATCCAGATCCTGCTCGTTGAACTGGCCATCGAGCTTATTGACCAGTTCAATGGCCCCGATCACGCGATTATGGATCATCAGAGGCACACAAAGGATAGTCTCCGGCGAGACGCCCCCGAGTTCCTGGTCGATCTCGTCGGAAAAATACGGCTCACGCTCGACGTCGTTGATCAACATGGGCTCGCCGGACGCGACGACGTGCCCCACCACCCCCTCACCTGGCGGGACGGTCTGGCCCGTGACCCAGCCGTGCTCGGGGCTCAACGTCTTGCGAAACGTCAACACACCCGTCTCCTCGTCCAGGAGCACCAGGACGCCGGTCTCGACCTGCATAATCTTGCGGATGCCTCGCATGGTAGCTTCCAGCACTTCGTCCAGCTCAAGACTGGAGGTGACCACGCGATTGATCTCGACCAGCGCCGCCAGCTCTTCATTACGCCGGCGCAAGGCCTGCTCGCTGCGCCGAATGCGCATCACGGCATCGATCCGGGCCAGCAGCTCGCGGGGATCGAAGGGTTTGGTGAGGTAATCGTCGGCGCCAATGCCCAGCCCCAGCGTCTTATCGCTCACCGAATCGAGCGCCGTGGTGACGATAAACGAGGTGTTCTGTAGATCGGGGTCTGCCTTGACGCGGGCGATCACTTCGTAGCCATCCATCCGCGGCATCATAATATCCAGCAGCACCATGTCGATCTCATTGCCGGCCGCTTGCTCCTGCTGCAAGATCTCCAGCGCCTGCTCCCCCGAATGGGCTACCTGTATCTGGCAGTTAGCCTGGTCCAACATCACCCGCATAAACTCCAACATCTCTGGATCGTCCTCGACGATCAGGATGCGGGGGGTCGCCGTCTGCTGCGGTTCGCGTATCACCATCGTCAATCAAGCGCCGAAGCCGCCTCCACGTCCAGCATCTCGATGTTCCACAGCTCGCTCGGCGCCGTCGCATCCATCGCATAGTTCAGCACGTGAGGACTCGTTGCCCCGACTCGGAGCCGCATAAACAAGGGGAGGGCCGGCAAATCCTGGGAGAAGATGACTTGCGCCCGTCGATGGCTTGGCCCGTAACCTGGCCCACCGGGCAAGGCCTCAAGCGCTGCCTGACAGGCATCGTCGTAATCGAGGTTACTATAGCCGCTGGGGTTATCGCCGTCCCAGCGCCCAGAAGCGGGAATCTCTGACGAGAGATAATGCTCACAGGGCGGACGGGCGCCGATCTGCCAGGCGATCTCAGCAAGATCGAACCGTCGCCCGAAGAGGGGACTATCCGGCCCAGGGTCGTAAAGCGCCTGCTCAGCGTACGGCTCCCAATCGACCCGCACGCCGCAATCGGCCAGCTGGGCCTCTATCATCCGCGCTATCGCCAGAGAGACGGAATCATCCGCAGAGACCAACATATGCAGCGTCAGCGGTGTATCGTCCCGCACGTCCGCGACGCGAACCGCCTCTCGCACGCCATCCCCGTCCTCGTCCAGCCAGCCGGCCTCCTCCAGCGCCATCCGACCGGCAGCCGGGTCGTAATCCCACCGCTCCAGCCCATCCCCGGCGTGGAGGGGGTGAACCGACGGCAGGTAGCTATCCAGCACATGCCCGCGTCCATAGGTCACCTCGTCTACAATAGCCTCTCGATCCAGACAGCGGGCCACAGATTGCCGCATTTCGATGTCCCCAAAAATGCTTGCCGGGCGATAATCGTCAACGGGTTGAACGCCAAATTCGATATGCTCCCAGCGGGTGCCAGGGGCGGTCTTCAAATCCAACAGACCGCGCTCCTCGGCGTGGACCAGCAGCGACATCTGGGAATCGAGTCCAGCATCGTGCGTACCAATGTCACAATCGCCGACCAACAGCCCCGCCATCACATCGGCCCCATCCGCCATAAACCGATAAGTCACGCGATCCAGACGCGGCAAGCCCTCCGAGGCGCGGAAGTAATGAGGGTTCGGAACGAGTGTGATCGATTGACCCAAATCCCACGCCTCAACCACGAAAGGGCCCCAGCCCAATGGATAGCGCCGCGTTTCCGAGGCTTGCACCAGAGAAGCCGGTGAGCGACCCTCCAGCTGATGACGCGGCAATGGGGGGAAGAAGCTCAAGAAATATGTCTCGTCGATGAAGCCAGGTATCCCAATCCATTCCAGGCGCCGCTCATCCAGGGCGCGATAACGGGCTGTCCGCTCTGTCAGATCGCGATGACCAGGCGTGGCCGGGTCCGAGGCCACCTCGAAAGCGAACGCCGAATCCTCCGCCGTGAGCGGCTCGCCATCGGACCAGGTCAGGCTATCCCGCAGTGTGAAGATGACTTCGAGGCGTTCCATCCACGCTGATCCGCCCTCGTACTCAACAGCACAACCGTCAGTGTAGCACCCTCGCGGGCGGATACGGACGCCTTCGCTCAACTCCACCACCTCGCCAGCCGCATTGAGAACGCGATCGCCCTCCCGTACCAGCTCCAGTCTGACCTCCACCTCATCATCGGCGATGCTGGGCAGCTTCTCCAGGATGACAGGCTGGTAGTCGTAGTTCGACTGGTCAATGGGGCCATCGTAAAGCCCCTCCATCACGTGCTGCGTAGCGGGCAAGCCAGAGCCGCCGTAAAGGTAGAGCGTGTCCGGTTCGCCGACCAGACAGATGGTCAGTTCTTTCGTCTCCGGCGATGATGATGGCGGAGCAGGAGAAGGGGTGACTATGACAGTCTCCGGCGGCGCTGTCACTCTCACGGTGATGGTTTGAGGTGTACAGGCCGCGAGCATGATAAGCGCTACCGCCAAAACGATCCCTCCAGCTGACAACCGGCGTTTCATAACGAAAGAATCCAACGCTTGATTCTCCTCACGTAACTATGCATCCCCTGTTCAGGTGAGTATAACACCGTCAAACAGACCGCGCAAATCCGATATGGAGGCAAACAAACGAAGCAGACTTCAACCGCTGCGTGCAAAGACCCGACGCACCCTCGCCTTCCAGGACAGGTTCCGAATGGCACGCGCCGCTTGCTGAGCCAGATCCACATCACCCGGGCGAGGGCTATAAGCTGCAGTCTGATACTCCAGCACCAAGCGCCGGATCGGCTCGGCGGCGGCCGGGAGCAGGTCAGTCAAGGCCTCCGCCCGCTCGACCGGCGTATCGGCCGGCGCGGGAGATGCTCCCAGGCGCACCAAGGCCCGATTGATGGTCATATAAGCGCGTTTCATCGGGCTCATCACGGACCGCGTAGCCCACCGCCGCAACCAGGTGGGCGGACGGCGGCCCAGCCGGCGCACGCCGCGCGAGAGCAAGACGGGCAGAGGGGGAACGATCTCTCGCCGACGCAGGCGCCAGACGAGCGCAATCAGCGCTAAACCTGCGATGAACAACAACCAGAACGGAGACATCAGCCTTCTGGATAGGCTGGACAAGCTCCACGGCCCAACATCGGGGTAAATATCGTCCAAGCCCTCCAGCTCAGCCATGCGGTCATCTTGACGCCCATCCTCGCCCTCCAATGCCCCGGCGGTGCTTTCATCACTCTCTCCGCCCTCGAAGTCAACCTCGCCCAATGGTCTTTGGAGTGGATCTTGCGAAGTGGTGGGCTCAAATTCAACCCATCCTATCTCAGGGAAGTAGACCTCGGGCCAGGCGTGAGCCTGTTCCTGACGAACCAGGTAAGTATTGGTACCTGGCTGACGCTCGCCCTCCGCGAAGCCGACGGCCAAGCGCGCCGGGATGCCCAGTGAACGGAGCATCATCACTTCGGAGGAAGCGTAATAGTTGCAAAAGCCCTCTTGAAGATCAAACAGGAACCAATCCAGTGGCTCCTGCTCCGGGGGAGCAGAGGAAGCGATCGTCTCACTGTAATCGATCGTCGTCCTGAGGAAGCGGGTGACGGCAGCGACCACGTCATAGGGCGTCTCCCGATCGAGGGTGATCTGTTGCGCCAGCTCCTGCATGCGAGAGGTGATGGTGGGGGGCAACTGTAAGTAGCGCTCGGTGACCCAAGCAGGATAGTCGGTGCCAGCGGCCCGCAGTTGACTCACCGTCACGTCGCTGACGTCCGAGCGGGCGCGATATATCTCGCCCGGGACCAGAGGGCGGGTGGCGTGCCAGGCCGCCAGATCGACGGTGCCATCGGGGTTGTAGGCCAGGTCGGATTCCACGCGGCGATCGACCCAGCGCGGCTGAGATGCCCCGTAGAGGGTGACCACCACATCGTGGGTGGTGATCGTGAACGTGAACGGACGCCGCCCTTCCAAATCGGGAAACGTCAGGCCCAATCCGACAGGGCTGACGGTTTGCGTGGCGGAAAGCGCCTGGTTGCTCCAGCGGGCGTTCTCATAGTGGTCATAGACGCGGGCGCGCCAATAGTAACGCCGACCGTTCCCTACTTCCCCGCCCTGAGCGGTCAATACGAGAGCGTCCGTCAGCTCCCGACCACGGCCCAGGGAGAAGCTATCGCCGTAATAGTCCGCCACGGTGAGAACCCCGCCGCGACGGCGTAAGGAGGCGAAGACGTCATCGAAGCGATCAGTCCAAGGCCGAACCGCCCGGCGCCACGTCTCCCCGACGCGAGGCCAGGTTTCGGCCAGTGAAGGCATCGTCCAGGCCAGCAAGATGACAGCAGAGGTGGCGATCACGACCACGTACGTGAAATCCCACCCCACCAGGGATGGCATTCGAACGTCTTCCTGCTGCCAACGCGCACGGAGCCGGAGGTAGATGACTCGTGCCACCAAAAGCAGAGCAAAGAGGAAATAAGCGCCCACGTACCAGCTCCTGGACGCGACGTGGGGATCGTAGCTGTGGACGATCAGCAGCGCCAAGCCAAAGGGCAGAATAGTCCGCCAGGGACGCGCGTGACGAGTCAGGTTGTAGCCGGCGTGGACGCTCAAACCCCAGTAGAGAAGGGTCATAATGCTCAAGAAGAGTATCGGATCCTCCACCGGCTCTCGTTGCATCAGCTGACCGATGGTGACGCTCAAACGGGTCCCCAGCAAGAGCAGGCGCTCGCGCCATAACGTCTCCAGCGGCAGGTTCTCCAGCATAAGGCCAAGCTGCCACGGGGCGACGAATATCCCATAGGCCAGGCCGAAGAGGAGAACCACAGTCGAGGAAAAGCGGCTTCTTCCCAACGCCAAGCCGGACAGAGCCCCCAGGAAGACGACGGTGTGAATACGGTTCAGGTGATCGACCCAATCGGTAGCCACCAGACGCCCAGTGGCCACCGACAAGGCGATCAGCAGCAAGAGCACAGCTGGAAGGTCCCACCAGCGCGATGTCTCGCTCATCTCATCCCCTCGCCATGCGACCTTCAACGGAGACCGCCCTCCTAATCACGGTGCGCCGGCGAGCGCCACGCGCATTGACGTTCAGCGCCGCCTTCAGATCCTGGCCGTTCTCCACGCGACAGAACGGGACCTCCAGCGTCGCAATCTCGTCCTCCAATGCGTCGGTGCCCTCAGCGCCCCCAAACGAGGCCGCATCAAGCAGCACGACCACCGGATGCACACCGCGGCGCGATAAGAAGTCGGCGGCAAGCGCCGTCTCATCGCTGACTGATGGGGTGATCAGGATAGCCGTGCTGCCCCGGGGCATGTACTGGGCGTGGGCGACGGCCAAAGCCCCAATGGAAAGATCGCCTTCGGCGCGCAGGGGGGCCAACAAGTTCAACAGTTTGCCCAGCTGCCGCCCGCCCCGATCGGGGGGCAGAACTTGCAGCCCCTGCCCAGATGCATATGGGCAGCTGACCAACCCCACTGCCCGTCCGCGCCGCAGGAAGTACCGTCCCAACGAGGCCGCAATGCTCACGCTGTATTCCACGGTCGAGGGGGGCAACGTTACCTCATCCCAGGGCTGCCAGCCAATGGCCTGGTCCGGAAGCAAGTGGGGTCGCTCGGCCTGCACGCTCCGCTCGGCATCCAGCAAGAGCCAGACGTCAGCCAGCGGGTCCAGCTCGAACTCTTTGACCATCAGCTGGCGATGGCGAGCCGTGCTCGGCCAGTGAATGCGGTTCATCGCATCGCCCGGCACGTATTCGCGCACGCCAGAGGCGTTAGGAGTCGCCTGATGGGTGCGCAGCCGAAGCGCTTCCCCACCCGGCAGCAAGCCCGGCGGGCTGAGGAAGTCTTCCAGCTCGACCAGCATTGGATAAACGAGCAGGGAGGACTGGGCCGGGATAGCTCGCTCGACCGGAAACAGGCCAAAAAGATCACCAGAGACGAAGGTGGTCGGACCGAGCGAGAAGACACCGCGCTGCACCAGACGGGTTCTCACCCGATAGGATCGTCGCTCCCCGCTCCCCAGCTGGGTCAGCACGCGCGACCCACGGGAGCCCGGCAGGTCCGACCGATCGCGCACCTCTACCCAGAGACGCGGGAGACGACCGGTATTGTGAACCTCGAAACGCTCCTCGAACATCTGGCCCACGTAGGCACGCGCGGTCGAGGCTCGGCGTCGGAGTTTCAGATCACGCAGCGCCAGCCTGGACCAGACCCAGCTCCCGAGCAATAAGAAAGCCCACAGGTAGCTGAGCCGGGCAAAGATGGAGAGGCCAGTCACGGCCAGGGCCACCAGACTGGCCCCCAGTAGAACCAACACTGTTATCAGAGAAAAAGACATCTTCTAATGCCCAATGCTGCTTGGTAGGTTTTAATGCGAGCGTCGGGGTCAATACTGCCTTTCGCGGCCCAGGGTCATCAGCGCCAGACTGAGGGTCCGGCCAGCTTGTTGTAGCTTCTGCTCAGGAATCGAATCGACGTCATCGGCCGGCGTGCGCGACGAGGCCACCCAGCCATCCCAACGCAAGCCGACCTGCGGGGCGACTTGTCCGCTATCGTAGCGGCTCTTCTCCTCGAAAAGAATGTCCAGATCGACAGATTCGCCGCCTCGCCGCACCTTGACGTTCATCTGATCGGCTGCTCGCTCGAAGAGATCGGCCAGGCGCATGCTGCCACCGGCCGAGATCAGCAAGCGGTCGCCTTCCCCGCTACCTACACCGCGCAGATCCACCACCCCCTCAATATCGAAGTTGGTCGAAAAGCCGAGTTTGGCCTCCAGAAAGCGCTCCACGTCGGGCGGGTTGACCGGCTCGCCGCCCTCCAGCCCCTCCCCGGCGTAAGCCACGAAGAGAAAGGACCGGTAAGGCTGGTATTCCGACGCCTGTATCGCACGGATCGCCTCCAGCATCACGGCCACGCCGCTGGCGTTATCGTTGGCGCCGGGATAAGCTGCTTCGTCAGGCGTTGGAGGGGGATTGTCGTACTGGGCCATCACGACCACCATTTGATTGTTGAGCCCTCCGTAACGGCTATCGGACACACCGATCCAGTTGCCGATGACGTGACGAACCGGCACGCGGTCGTGAACCGTCCCGTCTATGTGCAGCGAGGCTTCGACGCCGGTCGAGAAATCGAACATCTCGTTCACGCCCAGGTCCTCGTGCCGGGCGCGCAGATCGTGCAAAGTGTGTTCCGTGCCTTGCAGCAGACGTTCGGCGGTGGACTCGTCCACCCAAAACACAGGGCGGTCACCCTCTTCCTCATCCCCGGCGCCAAAGGTATGGTAGCGCGGAGCACGCGAGGAGAGAGTGCGACGAGACTGTAAGTCACTCGCGTCATCGGTTATGACGAGAAGGCCAGAGTGAGGCACCTCTGCCAGATAGGCGGCATCCTCCTCAGAAAGCACCAACAGTATCTCGTCGGAGAAATCCAATGTCTCCAGAGCAGCGTAACTCCTGACCATCATCCCGGTTCGCACGATCTCACCCAGGGCGACGAAGCGCACGTTCCCCTGAGCTTGCCCCCGGTTGCGCGCGTAAGTCGGGTACTCGGCAAAATGCTCGCGGTAGGTCAAGAGGCTGGCTCCATCCCCGATCGCCAGCTCCGGCACGGCGTCTAGTTGCTCGAAGGATCGCTCGCGCGTCTGGAAATAGGTCATGCTCTCGCCGGCGGGGTCGAGTCCCAGCTCGTGGAACTGCCGGGCGATCCAGTCGGCCGCTTCGTCCATACCCGACGTGCCGAGCGCTCGCCCCTCCAGCGCCGGATCCGCCAACGCCTGGATTTGATCCACCGCGCGTTGGCCCTCAAACTGGACCGCTTGTTGTCGATAGAAGGCCATCGGGCCACTGTTCGCCTGGATCCATCCGACGCCCAGGATCACCACCAGGACAGCAGCGATGGTATATCGATTCACCAGCCGGGTGACGCCGTAGCCCACCTTATCTATCAGACGCCGGAGGCCTTCACCCAAGAAGTTGAAGCCCAGAATGGAGATGAAGAAAGCCAGACTGGGATAGATAGCAGTCCAGGGATAGGAACGAGCATAACGGCGGACGTTGCTCAACAAGGCTCCCCACTCAGGGACGTCGGAGTAGTGGTAGGGGGGAGCGAAGATTTCCAGCTGCGCAAAGGCCCCGCCGCCGATGAAGATGCCCACAAAGCCCAGCTCGCCCAATAACATCAGCACGGCGCCCATCTCCAGAGCCGCGATAGAGATCAGCGATGAAAGGAGGTTGGGCAACACGTGGTTGAGGATAATGCGCGGTGTGGTCAATCCCAACGAGACCGCGCTTTCGATGAACATCTTGGGGCGGATACTCATCACTTCGCCGCGCACAAATTGCATCACCTCACCCCAACCGACCAGGCAGAGCGCGATGACGAAGGGACGGAAGCCCTCGCGGATGCCGAGCGCCAGGATGAAGATCATAGCCAGCAAAAGGGAGGGGAAAGCGGCCACCATCTCGGCCAGGCCCATCAACGCTCTATCCACCATTGTCCCGTTCAGCCAGCCCGCCAGCGCTCCCAGCACGAAGCCCAGCACAACACGCGCCGCGACGACCAGGATGGCAAGGAGTAACGTCTGCTGAGCGCCGGCCAGGACCAGACTCATAACATCGCGGCCTAGCACATCCGTGCCCCAGGGATACGTCTCGCTGGGTTCAAAGGGCGGCACGCTGAGTTGACCATCCTCATAGGCCAGAGTCGCCGTCGTATAGGGGCTATGGGGAGTCAGGCGCGGTCCGAACAGAAAGACCACCAGCAGCCCAGTCACCACCACAGCGCCGATCATAAATGGGAGATTATTGACCGTCGCACGCAGCCAGACCCGGATCCGCTCCTGCCGATATTTCGCCGGGGATACGTCGTGCTCTCCCTTATGCCCCTCCAACAAGGCCTGAAAGGGATCGCTTTCTTCCCGATTGACCAGCCGACGCGAGAGCGGGTTATGCTCCAGCCAATCTTGTACCATCATCACCAGATCTTTGAAGAGCTGGCTCAGCTCAAACCGTCCACTCCGCCGCGCGTGGTTGGCCCGTTCCCTCAGTCGGGGATCAATCAAGCGATAGACCATCTCCAACAGGACGTTGACCCCGATAAATAGCGCTCCCAGGCAGAGCACCAGCGCCACCGTCAGATTGTCATCCTGATGCGAGATGGCTTTCAACAACGTGAAGCCGACTCCTGGCCAGCCGAAGAAGAACTCCACCACCGGCAAGCTGCTCAGCGAAAAGCGCAACGAAAGCCCCATCGTGGTCAGAATTGGGATTGCAGCGTTGCGTATGACGTGTCGGCCCATGACCAATAGCTCTCGTAATCCTTTGCTGCGCGCGGTACGCACGTAGTTCTGATCCAGAACCTCGCCCACAGAGACGAAAGTGACGCGATAGAGCTGGGCGATCGGACGGGCCGCCAGCACCAGAGCAGGCAAGATGAGGTGTCTATCCCATCCAAAGCCGCCCACGGGCACCAGTCGATACCCCAGCACGCGCGACAACTTGACCGCCCCCCACTGTAACAATAACGCAGCGAAGAAGCTGGGGATAGATATGCCAGTAATAGAAACCAGGGTGCTCAACAAGGACCAGCCGGAACGTCGGCGTGTCACCGTCCAGAACCCCAGCGAGACACCGAGCAAAATAGCCACCAGCAACGAGACAGCCAATAGCCCCAAGCTCTTGCTCAACGTAGCGGGCACCACCTCCGTCACGGGGACCGGCGCATTCGTCACGCTACCAGCCACCGAGAGCCCCATCTCTCCGCGGGCTAATTGCCCCAGATACTCCCCCGTTTTGATCAATGAGGTCCCCAACGCGGGGTAAAAGGGCGTCCCCCGCGCCATCCCCAAGCCCAGGTAGCTGAGAAAGATGATAGCCAGCAGAACTACCAGGCCAAAAGCCAGCCGTCGGACGGCAAAGGTCACCAGACTGACGAGCATCCGCCGAAATCGGCGTCGCCCTCCCCCCTTCTCACTAAACGTTTCTTCTGATCGTTCCTCGATTGTAGATTCCATTTTTTTCCACGACAACAACTTCATCTCAATACAGCTTGACGTCAGCGCCAGATGCCTGCTTCAGCGCGCGTATTCCCGAATCGACCGTCTATGGTATAATTATCCTCATCACTTGAAGATAATCCCGGAGGTAAGATTGTCCACGACAAAAACCTATCGACGCTTTGCCTATGCTTTGCTCATCATCGTCCTGACGCTGCTAAGCGGTTGCAGACCAGAGTACACTCGGAGCGCCAGTCCGTCCAGCGATTGGAGCCGGGGACTTTTGCTGGGGACGAGCGATATCAAACAACCGGTGGCCTTACAGGCCGATGCTCAAGGCAACGTCCATCTTCTCTGGCACGAAACGCCGGCGGGCGGGCAGGAGAGGCTCCATTACATCCAGCTCAATAAGCAAGGGCGAGTCACACTCGACAAGCCGCTTAACATACCCCATCTCAAACCACGCCGCCAGCAGCTGTTGGTCGACCAGACCAATCGCCTCCACCTGGCCTGGCTTTCCCGCACCGGGAGCACACAAAAATTATACCACACTTTGATTGATAAAGAAGGTCAACTGGCAGAGCCCACGGCTATCTCTCGTGAGGAAGACGTCTCCAGCTTCCAGATGTACGTTTCGGGCGAAGGGAACATATCATTCGTTTGGAGCGGGAAGGATGAGAAGAATCCCTCTGCTATCTTCCAGACCTCGCTAGAGACCGCCGAGGTTCCCACCCAGATCGTCGAAGAGGGGATCGACCCGGCGGTGGTGGTCGATCGCACGGGCCTGACGCATCTGACCTGGCTGTATGATTCGAGCTACTCAAACCGCGACGTCTACTACGCTACGCTGGAAGAGGATCAACGCTTTCCTCTTGAGGGAAAGCGCGTAAGCAAGTTCGACTACGCCTCAAGCGCGACATATTATGGACCCATCATTGGCACCGACGATCAGCATATCTACATACTCTGGTCGATCCAGAATATGGGAGGCGGATTGCGACCGGCCGAGGCTTTCGTCTATTACGTCAGCTTCCAGAAAGGAACAAGCGAATTTCTATCTCCCCGCCTGCTCAAACTCCCCACGACCACCCGCCCCGACTACACGGACCACCAAAGCCCTTACACCATCAGTCGGTTGGCTATCTTACCGTCTCAATTCCATACCAGCGACTTCACAAACGCTCCCGCCACAGTGCAACATCAAGCCAGCGAGCTGCCGATCACCCTCAGCCTGATCGTCGAGTCCGCATCGAAGAGATCGACGCAGATCGCTATGGTCGTCCTCGCCGAGGGGGAGCTTCAAGGTTATCAGATGGCCAACAGGACGACCAACGCCTCTATACTCTCCACGCTCGCGGCGGATCCCGACGGCAACCTCCATCTGGCCTGGCTCGACGTGGGAGGATACAACAACTACAAAGTCCACTACGCCACCACCGCCCCCGAGGCGAGTGCCTGGCTTGATCGGACGACGGTCAGCGACGTTATGGACGAAGCGATCAACCTGATCTGGGGCATGCTCTCCGGCATCGGTCTCAGCCTGATCGCGATGATGTGGAACATCATTCCCGCGATATGGCTCGTGGTCTTCTACCTCTTCAGCAGGGAGGAGCAGCTAGATCGGCTCGCAGGCCAAATCAGCCTCGTGGTTGCGATTGTACTCTACGTGGCATCCAAGATTCTCTTTATGCCGGGGCTGCTTGCCGCGGGAACGCCCCTACTCTACCAGGTGCCAGCGGAGATGCGCCAGGCTCTATTCCTGGCCGTTCCAATCCTGATTCTGCTCTTGGCTATCGCAGCGATCTACGTATACTGGCGACGGACAGAGGAGCCCAGTCTCTTCAAAGCGTATGCGATCTTCGCCATCACCGACGGCCTGCTGACGGCGGTACTTTACGCTCCGCGCTTCTTCAATCCAGGCTAACTCGCCAATGTGAACCTCAAGTGATTGAGCCTCTTGACAATGAAAAGGCCTGGCGGTTTTTTGCCAGGCCTTTAGCATACAGATTGACGTTTCACATATTTGTCATAGGTGCGCCAACACACTTGTATGCATCGCAGTTGAACGCGATATGAGAGCTCTCCACGAAGGCTAAACTACGTCGTCCCTTTCAAACGTGGGTCAAAGGCATCGCGCAACCCATCGCCCAGGAAGTTAAAGGCCAGCGTGGTGATCGTCAACGCGAAGGCCGGCGGCCACAGCACGTGTGGATGGGCTCGCATCGCCCGCTGGGCATTGTTGACCATCATACCCCAGCTGGGCGTGGGAGCGTTGACTCCCAGGCCAATGAAGCTCAGAAAGGCTTCCGTGAAAATATACCCGGGAATAGCCATCGTCTCGGCGATGATGCAAGGCCCCAAGATATTTGGCAACAGGTGCCGGAAGATAATCTGGGTGTCTGTAGCCCCAATGCTACGCGCCGCCATGACGAATTCCTTCTCCTTGTAAGAAAGCGTCTGCCCTCGTGCAATGCGGGCGCGGTCGATCCAATAAAAAGCCCCAATGGCAACGAAGATGAAGAACATCCCCCCTAGACTCTTGTCCAAGGCGACCAAAGGAGCTGCAAACCCTCCTTCCCCTCTTGCAGCTACGGCCTTAAAGTAGACCTGCAGCAAGATCACGAAGATCAAAAAGGGAAAGCCGTAGATGATATCGACAATGCGCATCATAACATTATCGACCAGCCCGCCCACGTAGCCCGCCACCAGGCCGTAAGTTACCCCGATAATCAAACTAACCGTAGCAGCGGCAAAGGCCACCGAAAGGGAAACCCGCGTCCCAAAGATCACCCGGCTAAGGATATCCCGCCCAAACTGATCAGCGCCCAGGAGATACTTCTCCCCCGGCTCCATATAGTTATCCTTCAGCTTCTGTTCGTCAATGCCTTCTGGCGTAACATATGGAGCAAATACAGCCACTAGCGTCAGCAGAATAAGGAAGATACCACTTGCCACGGCGACCTTGTTCTTAAGAAACATGCGGAAAGCATCCTGCATCGGACTCCGCGGCTTACGCGACAAGCCTGAAGATACCCCTGTTTTGCGTTTATTGGTTTCTTTCGTCATACTCGTCCACACTCCCTCCAACAACGAACGTCTGCTCCACTCTACTCGTAACGAATGCGCGGATCCAACCAGGCATAGGTGATGTCCACGAACAAATTAGCAGTGACCAACAAGACCGCGTACAACAACGCCGTCCCCACCACCAACGGATAATCGCGGTTGCCGACGCTCTCAATAAAGTGCCTCCCCAATCCAGGAACGCCAAAGATCATCTCCACCACGAAGGTACCCGTCAGAACCGCAGCCAGGATGGGCCCCAGATAGGTGATGACTGGAATCATAGCGTTCTTCAATGCGTGCCGCGCCACCACGATCATCTCGCGCAGCCCCTTGGCGCGAGCTGTACGGATGTAGTTCTCTCGCAGCACCTCCAGCAAACTGCCCCGCGTCAGGCGGGCAACACCAGCCGAGTAAGCGGTTCCCAACGTGAAGACCGGCAAGACCCAATACCTCGGCCCCTCCCACCTGGCGACCGGGAACCAGCCCAGATTCAAAGCAAAGACCCAGATCAGAACTGGGCCCAACACGATATTAGGAATAGATTGGGCCACAATAGCGATGAAAGTAGCTGTGTAGTCCAAAGAGGTGTTGTGCTTAAGAGCCGCCACACACCCAGCTGGAATGCCGATGACCAAGGCGAGCACGACCGACATAGCCCCCAGCTGCGCAGAAACCGGCAAGGCCTGAGCGATAATTTCATTCACAGTCCGGGTGCGGTAGGCAAACGAGGGCCCCAAATCGAAATGTAACAGATCCCAAAGAAAACTTAAATACTGCTGCCATATAGGCTTATCTAGATCGTATTTCGCCTCCAGATTTGCCACGATTTCTGGCGGCAATGACTTATCTCCAACCCGATCAAAAGGGCCACCGGGAATGGCTCGTACCAGGACAAACGTAAAAATAGTCACCGCCAGGAGCACCGGGATAAACTGCAAAAGACGGCGGACGATATACTGAATCATATCCCCTCCAACAAACTCGATCTACACCGCCCTTCGAACTCGTGTGGCACTCGCCACATCCGGGCTGAAGCAATTCTACACCCACATGACCTCTGCCCTGGGCACCGCCCACCCGAATTTCAAAGGGCCAAATGCTTACATTCAACACCCCAGTCACGTTCCGACGAGACTTCACTGGAGATGAAAACGATCCACCGCCCAGATTACTTCTGAGGCGGTGACAGACGAACTTAGAGACAGAAACCCATGCAGCCTTCTCCTATGAGACGAAAGATTGAAGGCTGCATGGGCACGTTACTCGATTCTACTGGTTCTGACTAACGACTAGTCTAGTTACCAAGAGCTTCCTGCTTGGCCTCCCAGTCGAGCGTCCACAGATCCCAGTGCTCACCGCCAAGCGCCTGATAGGAGCGTTCTAGCCAGGGCTTGTTCAGCACCACACGGGTGTAGTAGTAGATCGGAGCGTAGGCGGCCTCTTCCTCGACCAAGATGCGCTCGGCCTCGCGATAGAGTTCCTTGCGCTCCTCGGAGTCCGTGGTCATAGCAGCTTGCGACGTTAGTTCGTCGAATTCGCTGGGCTCGACCTCGGTGCAAGTCTCATCCACGCAGTTGCGGCGGAGGCGGTTCGCGCCTTCCTCGGCGTTGAAGACCTCGTGGACCCAGTTGTTCTGGTCGGGGTAGTCAGCACACCAACCCAGGCGCCAGACGTGCGGGACCTCCTCCAGCGGAGTAGAAGCCTGGATGGTCTCCAGGTAGACGCCCCACTCCTGGTTCTGGATCTCGACCTCAACGCCCAGGGTTTCATTCCACATCGAGGCGATAGCCTCGGCGATGGAGCGATGTCCCTCGCTGGTGTTGTGCATCAACGTCACGGAGGGGAAGCCCTCGCCATCGGGATAGCCGGCTTCAGCCAGCCACTCCTGCGCCATTTCCTGCCCCATCTCGGCGTCCAGAGCCCACGGAGCGATGTCCGGGTCCTGCGCGGCGTTGCCGAAAATGCCCTCGGGCGCGAAGGTGTTGGCCGGCAGCTGCCCACCCTTGATCACGTTGTCGATCAAGCTCTGGCGGTCGATGGCCGCTGAGAACGCCTTGCGAACCAGAGGGTCATCCATCGGCGGCTTGTTGTTGGTGAAGCCGTAGTAGTAGGTGCAGAGATCAGGCGCGATGTAGAGCTGCTCGCTGAGTTCGGGGTCCTCCCGGATGCGATCCATTTCCTCAAGCGGCGGGTTGTGGTTCTCATCGAGCTCGTTGTTCTCGTACATCGCCATCGCCGTGGTCTCAGAGGTGACCATAACGGCGTGAACCTTCTCGATCTGCACGGAGTCGGCGTCGTAGTAGTGCGGGTTCTTCAGGAAGACCATATGATCCTGGTGAGCCCACTCGGACATCACGTAAGGCCCGTTAGTGACGATGAAGCCGGGCTCGACCCAACGCTCGCCCCACTCCTCGACAACCGGCTGGTAGACCGGGCGGGCGACCCACATACTGGCGATGGCGGGGAAGTAAGGAGCAGCCTTCGTCAGTGTGAACTGAACCGTGTAGTCGTCCAGCGCCTCAACGCCGACCGTGTCCGCATCCGTTTCCTCGCCAGTGTTGAAGTCCTGTGCCCCCTCAATGAGGTAGAGCACGTAGGCGTAGTCGGAACCGGTCTCCGGGTTGAGCGTGCGCTTCACGGCATACTCGACGTCGTGAGCGGTAACCATCTCGGGGTTACCTTCTTCATCCTCAACCACCTCGGGCTCGCCTGTGCCGGGATTGTGCTTCACCCAAGGCACGTCGTCGCGCATATAGAACGTCCAGACCGTGAGATCGTCGTTGCTTTCCCAATCAGTGGCCAGCTCGGGGATTACCTCACTGGTCTCGTCGTCGAAGTCGGTCAGGCCCAGGAAAAGCGCCTCATCGACCTGAACGGAGGTGGTGTCCGTTGACAGCGCGGGGTCAACCTCCGGCGGCTCAGTGCCCAGGTTCCAGTTGAGCGTCACTGGCTCTTCTGGTTCGGGCTCGGGGGTGGCGGTGACGACCGCGGTCTCTACCACGGTCTCGCCTTCCTTCTCCACGACCCTGGTGACCTCGACCTCTTCGGACGCCGGCTGCCCACATGCAGCCAACAGGGTGCTGACGACCATCGCGATCGCCATCAGAACATACAGCTTCTTATTAAGCATTTCTCCTCCTATATGGTAATGCTATGTCAAACGTTACTTGTACCACTAGATTGATCTGTCTGGGTCTTTTCGCTATTCTCCTCCGCACATCACCTCCTTTCCCTAGACGCGAAAATGTGTAAGCCACCGGGCGCCGAGCGGCCTATTCTGGTTCTACCAGGTGACAGGCGCAAAAGTGACCCGGTCTCACTTCGATGAACTCCGGTTCTGCCTCGGAGCAGATATCTATCGCTTTGGGGCAACGGGTATGGAAGTTACATCCCACCGGCGGGTCGGCTGGACTGGGAATATCCCCTTCCAGGATAATGCGCTGGCGTTTTTCCTCGACCACGGGATCGGGAACCGGCACCGCCGACATCAACGCCTGGGTGTAAGGATGGAGCGGCGTCGTATAGATCTCATCCCGACTCGCCAGCTCCATAATCTTGCCCAGGTACATCACGGCGACTCGATCGCTGATGTGGCGCACCATGCTCAAGTCGTGAGCGATGAACAGGTAAGTCAATCCCAGCCGATCCTGCAAATCCTCCAGCAAGTTGACCACTTGGGCCTGGATCGAGACGTCTAGAGCCGAGATGGGCTCATCGCAGACAATCAGGTCGGGGTTCAAGGCCAATGCACGCGCAACGCCAATGCGCTGCTGCTGACCACCTGAGAACTCGTGGGGATAACGGTTCACGAAATAGGGATTGAGGCCTACCAGCCTGAGCAATTCCTGCACACGCTCCCGCTTCTTCTTCCCGCGAGCAACCCGGTGTACCTCCAATGGCTCCCCGACAATGCCGCCCACCGTCATACGCGGGTTGAGCGAGGCGTAGGGATCCTGGAATATGATCTGCATCTGACGGCGTATGCGACGCATCTCGCCGCTTGAGAGCCCCCTCAGGCCGGTTCCATCGAAAATTATCTCCCCTTCGGTCGGCTCATAGAGTCGCAGAATCGTCCGGCCCACCGTCGTCTTGCCGCTCCCCGTCTCCCCAACCAGGCCTAACGTCTCTCCTTTGTAAATGTCAAAACTGACGTCATCTACTGCCTTGACGTCACCCACATGGCGCTGAAAGATACCACGGGTGATGGGGAAATACTTCTTAAGTCTACGAACTTTAACTAAGGGATCTCGCTCAGCCGCCATTACTCTGTCCTCCCCGCCACATACTCCCACCGCCAGCAGGCCACGGTGTGATTATCGTTATCGGTTTCTTCCAATGGAGGCGTCACCTCTAGACATTGGTCCTGTGTATAGTCGCATCGAGCTGCAAATGGACAGCCCTCCGGCAGATCAATCAAATCGGGGGGCAGACCCGGAATAGAGGCCAGTTTGGTGCCGGGAGACTCGTCCAGACGAGGAAGCGACTTCAACAAACCAATCGTATAGGGATGACGCGGCGCACCATAAATTTGCTTCACTGGCCCGCGCTCCACAATATAACCCGCGTACATCACGTTCACCGTCTCGGCTATGCTGGCCACCACGCCCAGGTCGTGTGTGATCCACATCACCGCCATCCCTATTCGATCCTGGAGCCGATTGACCAGGTCCACAATCTGGGCCTGGACGGTCACATCCAGAGCTGTGGTAGGCTCATCGGCAATGAGCAACTGCGGGTTACAGGAAAGCGCCATCGCGATCATCGCGCGCTGGCGCATACCGCCAGAAAATTGGTGAGGATAGTCGTCCAGACGCTGACGCGCTTCTGGAATCCCCACCATCATCAACAACTCCGCTGATCGTTCCAATGCTGCTTGATCGCCCATCCCTTGATGGAGTTTCAGGGCCTCCGCAATCTGAAACCCCACGGTCAAGACCGGGTTGAGGGAGGTCATCGGATCCTGGAAGACCATAGCGATATCGGCCCCACGGATGTGGCGCATTGATCGCTCTTTCATCTCCAGCAGGTCCCGATCCCCGAACCACACCTCTCCATTCTCAATTTTGCCCGGCGGGCTCGGTACCAAACGCATAATGGAGAGCGCGTGTACTGTCTTACCACAGCCGCTCTCCCCCACCACGCCCAGTGTTTCCCCCTCATTAAGGGTATAGGAAACACCGTTGACGGCGTGGACGACGCCATCGTCGGTGTAGAAGCGCGTCTTGAGGTCTCTAACGTCGAGCAGGATATTCCCATCTCGACCACTTTGAGGATCAACCATTTAACACCCCTTGGATAAAGTACCAAATTAATTATCTCACATCTTACCACTTACTGACGTATGGTTTAGGCCTCTTCAGCAATTCCTCTGATCCAAACAGAGTGGGGCCTTTACTGCAAGATGGCAAAATTTCAGTAGGATTATAGCATGCCGAACGGAAATTAGCAAAACAACTCCGCAAGGGCTAATCTGAGGCTCTTCTCCGACCAACGGCCTTGCTCATCACGCGTATCACTCCTCCTCAAGCCAACGGGCCAGAATCTCACGATCGCGAGCGGTCAGATCAGCCCCAGCCAGCAGGTCAGGTCGGCGCTCAAATGTGCGACGAAGGGCCTGCTCACGTCGCCAGCGAGCGACGGCGCCGTGGTCGCCAGAGAGGAGTATCGACGGTACTTCCCAGCCGCGGAAGTTTTGCGGGCGAGTGTAATGGGGCCCTTCCAATAGGCCCTGGGCGTGGGAATCTTCGACGGTAGCCGTGGGGTCGCCCAGCACCCCTGGCAGCAAGCGAGTCACGGCGTCGATGATGACCAGCGCGGGCAGCTCGCCGCCGGTGAGGACGTAATCGCCGATCGAGAGCTCATCGGTCGCCAGGTGCTGTCGCACGCGCTCATCAACCCCCTCGTACCGCCCACAAATCATCGCCACTTGCCGATATTGCGCCAGCTCGACGGCGATATCCTGGGTAAAAAGTCGTCCCTGCGGGGTCAACAAAATAATCGGTATGTCCGTTTCGGACCCCAAAGCCGACTCCACGGCGTCGAAGATCGGTTCTGTCTTCATCACCATTCCCCCCCCGCCGCCGTAGGGCGGTTCATCGGTGACGTGGTGCTTATCAGTAGCATAATCCCGGATATCGTGAAGCGCCACCGAAAGCTGGCCCCCCTCTTGCGCTCGCTTGAGGATGCTTTCCTCCAGCGGGCTCTCGAACATAGCCGGAAATAGGGTGAAGACGTCAAATCGCATCGGTGCTAGGTACTCGGCAGTGTTCTCTGCAATACGGAGAGCCAGTTGCCACTCATAATGGCAGCGATGTGCTCCTCCTCATAGCCCATATCGTCGAGCGCTGGAGCGATCAGCTGTAGGTCAGCGACGGTGTCGATCTCCACTGGGGTGTTTTCGGCCCCAAAGCCACCATCAAAATCGGACCCCAGGCCAACGTGTGCTGCGTCACCCACCACCTGACAGACGTGATCAATGGCCGCTGCCACATCGTGGATCGTCGCGCCTTCGCTGCGCCAGTCAGGCCGCAGAAAATAGTTGCATGGCACAATCCCAACCACGCCACCGCACCCAGCCAGGCGACGAATCATCTCGTCAGAAAGGTGCCGGGGTCCAGGCACGCGGGCGCGAGGGTTGGCGTGGCTAGCGATGATTTGCCCCTCAAAGCGATCCACCGCCTCGAAGAAAGCCTCCTCGGCCAAGTGACTGACGTCAAGCACCAGCCCCAGCTCTGCCATCACCTCCAACAGCTCGCGCCCAGCGTCGGTCAACGGGCGCTGAGCAGCGTCCCCGCCGGCGTAACGGGTCCCGGCCTTCCAGGAAAGCCCCACGATCCGCACGCCCCGCTCGAACCACAGCTCAGCCTCAGCCGGCTCGCGGATGGGATCGGCGCCCTCCATCAGCGGCACCAGCCCCACCTGTGGAGCATGGCCCTCCCACGCCGTCCAGACGTCCTCAAGGTCGCCCCGATTACCGATCAGGGTGATTTGCTCACTCTCATCCGCCAGGCGATGGTAATAGTCCAGCTGCTTTTGGCCCAGGGTATGTGCTTTCTCTGCGTTGGAGTAAGTATAGCGCTCCGGTTCACTTTCATGCTGACCGGCGGGAGAGACGAAGATCGTCCCAAACAGAACGGCAACCCTTCCCTCCAACCACTCCGGCAGCCCCACCATGCAGAGGCCACTGCGCTCTGGAATATCCGTCGCCGCCTCCTGGCGACGGGTCTCCAACGCACTGCGACGCACGTCCCGTCCCAAAACGAGCGCGTTCCAGGCAATATCCTCGTGAGCATCTATGATGAACATTCACACACTCCGTCGTCAAGTATCCCTAAGCATCAATAGAGTGTACCACAAGATGCCTGTTTGACAACCAAAGGCAAAAATCGTATACTGCTTTCAAGCGAAAGTATCTGCAAGGAGCAGGCTATGACAGCCCACTTGATGGTGACACAAGGGCCTCATTCGGGCCAGAGGTTCCCTCTCAATAAAGAAAGTATCACGCTGGGACGAGCCCCGGATAACGACGTGGTCGTCAACCATCCACAAGTTTCGCGTCGACATGCGCACATCACCCGCCGAGACAAGTGGCTGGTGCTGGAGGACCTGGGGAGCACGAATGGCACCTTTGTCGGCAAGAGGCGCCTGACCGGGCCCCACACCCTGGAACCCGGGAACGTCATCGGCCTGGGCACAGCGGTCAAGCTGACGTTCCAGGAAGAATCTCCGACGTCACCCGCCCAACCAAAGCAACGCGCTGATTCGGATACGCTGAGGATGAACGTCGACCAGGCGCCCCC